>JANRJI010000144.1:0-2394 GCA_033764055.1 Hyphomicrobiaceae bacterium | reverse complement strand
TCGGCGACGCCCTCGATCGAGAGCCATGTCAACGCCCGCACCGGCCGCTACCGGCATCTCGTGCTGCCCGGCCGGTACTCCGGCACGGAACTGCCGGCGATCGAAGCGATCGACTTGCGCCGGACCCCCCCCGAGAAGGGCAAGTGGCTGGCCCCACCGCTGGTAGCGGCCGTCGAAGAGACTCTGGCCGCAAAACAGCAGGTCCTGTTGTTTCTCAACCGTCGCGGCTATGCGCCTCTCACCTTGTGCCGGACGTGCGGCCACCGCATCGAGTGTCCCCAGTGCTCGGCATGGCTCGTCGAACATCGATTCCGCGGCCGCCTGCATTGCCACCATTGTGGCTTCTCGCTGCCGCTGCCGAAGCACTGCCCGAAATGCGAGGCCGAGGATTCGCTCGTCGCCTGCGGACCTGGCGTTGAACGCGTCGCTGAGGAGGTGGCCGAACGCTGGCCCGAGGCCCGCACGCTGATCCTCTCGTCGGATCTCATTCCCGGGCTAGCCGAGATGCGCGACATCATCCGGCGCATCGAGGAAGGCGAGGCGGACATCATCATCGGCACGCAGATCGTCGCCAAGGGCCATCATTTCCCGGACCTCGCCACGGTCGGCATCGTCGACGGCGATCTGGGCCTCGCTCAGGGAGCCGACCCACGCGCCGGCGAGCGGACGTTCCAGCTTCTGCATCAGGTGACGGGCCGCGCCGGCCGCATGGCGACGCGCGGGCGCGGTTTCGTTCAGACGCACATGCCCGACCATCCCGTAATGCAGGCCATCATCGCAAGCGACCGCGAGGCCTTTCTCCATCATGAGATCGCGATACGCCAGTCGGGCCTGTTGCCGCCGTTCGGGCGACTGGTCGCGCTGGTGGTCTCGGCCAAGCACAAGGACAGTGCAGCCGCCTTCGCCCGCGAGATCGCCCGGCGTGCGCCCGCAGCCGAGCAGATCCAGGTGCTGGGGCCCGCCGAGGCGCCGATCGCTCTCATTCGCGGGCGCTACCGCTGGCGCCTGTTGCTTAAGGCATCACGCGACGCCGACGTTCAGGCCTACATCCGCGAATGGCTGTCACGCCTGCCCGAGGTGAAGGGCGATCTCCGCCTCTCCGTGGATATCGATCCCTACAACTTCCTGTGACGATTGCAGGCCGAGATCAGCCCTTCCCCGTACCGCCGTCCGAGAAGCGTCCGTCCCGCCAGGCGAGAGCGGCCTTCAGGCCTTGCTCCTTTCGGATGCGTTGGAACTCGGCCTTCTCGGCGCTGGGCGTCGCGTTGAGGATCACGTCGATGTCGAGCGATGCTTTGAGTGCGTCCCGCATTCCCATGATCTCATAGGTCCGGTTCATCGCCCGCTTCGTGAAGAACACCGACGGCCCTGCGGCCGCGGCGATGTCGAGTGCCATCCGACGGCCGGCCGCCAGAAGCTCGTCGGCCGGGACGACATGATTGACGATGCCGATCGCGTGCGCCCGGGCCGCATCCATCTTGTCGTTGCCGGTAAGCAGCATTTCCTTCGCGTGTTTCGGAAGCACGGCCCATGGCAGCAGCATGGCGACGATGCCCGTCCCGAAGCGCACCTCGGGCTCGCCGAAGCGAGTCCCTTCGGCGGCGATCGTGATGTCGCAGGCGAGTGCCACCTCGAAGGCGCCGGCCATGCAGAACCCATGCACTAGAGCGATCGTGGGCTTCGGACAGTCCCAGAACGCCATGATGAAATCGAACTGCCGCTCCATCTGCCGGCGCACGTGGTCGACCGTCGACATGTCGCGCTCGGCCGAGGCCTTCATGTCGAACCCGGCCGAGAACGCGCGCCCCGCGCCGCGCACGAGCACGCAGCGAACGGCATCGTCCTCCGCCACCTGCTTCAGCGCGGTCACGCACTCGTCCATGGCCTCGTTATGGAAGGCGTTGAGCACCTCGGGCCGGTTGAACGTCAGCGTGGCGACGGGGCCGTCCTGCTCGAGTTCGATGAAGCGCCAGCTCACGGCCTGCCCTCTCAGCTTTTCGCGAGGCCAACGATGCGCGCCAGCATGGCGCTCTCCGGATTGGCGAGATCCTCGACGATGGTGAAGTGATTGGTGTCCGGTACGACCACGCACTCGGCCTTGACGCCGGCCTTGCTCCACGCGGCGGTGATCGCGAGGCTCTGGCGTATGAACTCCTGCGACTCCGCGCCGCCGGCCGCTGCAACGAAGGTGCGATCCTTCGGAGGTGCCGGCCAGAACAGCGGGCTCGCCTCGCGCGCTTTGCCGGCGTCCAGTTTCAGCGCTTCGTTGAGGCTTGTCGGCACGAGCGGCTCGAGATCGAACACACCCGAGATCGCATAGGCCGAACGCACGAGATCGGCCGGCACGCCCGACACTTTCGTCCAGTCGGTCGCCAGCATGGCCGCTGCAAGGTG
>JANRJI010000143.1:0-73044 GCA_033764055.1 Hyphomicrobiaceae bacterium | reverse complement strand
CCATCTACGAGGCGCTCGACTTCCAGATCCGCCGCAGGGAGCGCTGGTGCGTGATGGGCGTCAACGGCGCCGGCAAGTCAACCCTGCTGAAACTCGTCGCCGGCGCGACCGAGCCCGATGCCGGCTCCGTCGCCATCGGGTCGAGCGTCCGGATGGGCTACTTCGCCCAGCACGCCATGGACCTGCTCGACGGCGATCGCACCGTGTTTCAGTCGCTCGAGGACGCGTTCCCGCAGGCGGGACAGGGACAGTTGCGCACGCTCGCCGGCTGCTTCGGCTTCTCGGGTGACGATGCCGAGAAGAGGTGCCGTGTGCTGTCAGGCGGCGAGAAGGCGCGCCTCGTCATGGCACTGATGCTGTTCGATCCGCCAAACTTCCTGGTGCTGGACGAGCCGACCAACCATCTCGACATCGTCACGAAAGAGATGCTGATCGGCGCGCTTTTGCAGTACGAGGGGGCCATGCTGTTCGTCTCGCACGACCGGCATTTCCTCGCCGCGCTGTCGAACCGCGTGCTGGAGCTGACGCCCGACGGCGTCCACACCTACGGCGGCGGCTACATGGAGTATGTCGAGCGCACGGGCCACGAGGCGCCCGGCTTGCAGGGCTGATCGCAAGGCCGCTGACCCGCCACCGAGCGGCCCCCGGCGCTCGATCCCAGTAGAGGACTCGTAGCCGCCATACTCGGCGACGAGGAGTGCGTCGCAGCCTTTGTCTGCTCTGTGGGGGATCGTGTCGGTGAGTATGTGACATCATTTTTGGGCGGTGGTCACGGGGCAGTCCCGTGGACGACGCGGCCGCCAGTGATGGTGAGCATCGAAGTGGCGCTGGCGATACGGTTTTCGTCACAGGTGAGAATGTCCTCGGACAACAGTGCGCAGTCGGCATGCTTGCCGGGCTCGATAGTTCCCTTCACGTCCTCCTCGAAGCTGAGGTAGGCGCCTTCGCGGCTAGCCGCGGCGAGCGCCTCCATGCGGCCGATCGCTTGACCGGGACCGAGGCGGCGGCCCTTGTCGGTCATTCGCGACACGACGTGATAGATTGGCAGCAGCAACGTCGGCGGCACGTTGTCGGTTGCGAGCGAGACGTGGACACCGGCCTCGATCAGATCGCGCATCGGCAAGACGCGCTCGGCGCCCGCCTCGCCAAGGCGCGCGCGCAGGTCCTCGCCGTCCTGCTCGATCCACTTGCTCGAGTAGGCCTGAACGACGAGACCGAGATCACGTACCTGGCGCACCTCGTCCTTGGAGAACATGCCGACGTGCTCGAGGAGCCATCGCTGGCCGCCGATCGGCGCACGGCGGTCGACCTTGGCGTAAAGCTCGAGGATGCGCGGGCTGAATGAGCCGACTCGGATGCCGAGTTGAGCCGCTTCGACCATCATCTCGACCATCACGTCTTCGGGCAGGCAGGCATCGAAGTTGAAGCCCGCCCACCCGGTGTAGGGACCGCAGGAGGCGCGCAGCTGGTTCTCCTCGGAGTAGTCGCTTTCCGTATAGAGGCCTGCCATCCGCAGGTAGTCGTCGCCCATGCCGCGGCCGGCGAGCCAGCGCCCCCAGTCGGCAAGCATGTCGCGCACGACGACGATGTCGGTCGACGGCCAGGCCGGGCTGAACATCAGCACGGAGCGCACGGGGAGCGGACTTCGCTGGGCTAGATCCTGATAGGCGGCGAGCACCTCGCCTGCGATGCCGTGGCCCTCGAACACACTGGTCGTCCCATAGGAATTGTAGACCTGCATCGAGCGCATGAGGCCTTGGATGCGATCATCGAGCGTGAAGCGTGGGATCGACGCCATCAGCGTTTTCTCGATCAGCGGCTTGAAGGTGAACTCGTAGAGGATGCCGTTCGGCTCGCCTGTGGCGTGATTCTTGTCGATCTGGATCGAGGGGGCGGGCGGCAGGGTGCTGCGCGTGATGCCGACGCGCTGCAGCGCGCGCGTGTTGGCGATGGAGACGAGCGGCAGCGTGTTGCGCCAATGGCCCCAGATGGCGCGGATGTAGACCGGATGATCAGGGGCGGCGGCATCGAGCTCATGCCGATTAGGGACGCGACCTTCCTTCAGGCAGCCCGGGACATTCTCGTAGAACGGCGGCTCGCCGATCGGCATCGTCACGATCCATTCGCCGGGCGGCGTATGGCGCGCAAGTTCGCGGATTCGATCCTGGATATCGCTGATGGAGCGGCAACCGGCGAGGGACGGCAGCCGGTCCTTCAAACCCTCGCGATCCATGTGGGCGTGACCATCGATGAGCCCCGGCACAAGTAAGCGGCCCTTGGCGTCGACGAGGCGAGTCTCGGGACCGGCAAGCGCGGCGATATCGGCGGCGCGTCCGACGGCGGCAAAATGCTCGCCAGAGATGGCCACCGCCTCGGCAACTCGCTGATCACGATCGAGTGTGGCGACCTTGGCGTTGGTAATGATGATGTCCGTGGCTGATGCTGGCTGTGGCATGGAGGCGATCCGCTCGAGGGAGGGCGGGCCAGTATTGCCAGTGTTCGGTCTCAGGAGGAAATGGCACTGCGCAGAAGCGGGTGGACGTTTGTTCACGGGCGCGTGCCTCCTCGCTGCGTCATCCCATTGAACGAACCCGCTCTCGCGGGAGAGTGTTGAGCCGCCTGGCCATCGCATGTGAGGGGCTGAGTAACCAACGGACTGAGGGTGGGTAACGGGGCTGGCGCTCCGTCTTGAGGATCGAGGGGTTCGCAACCGCCAACCTCAAGACGGGAGCCCCCGATGAGCATCCCGTATCCGCGAGCCTCTTGGCGTGTCCTTGTCGACCTCCGCTCGGTGTCTGCTTTCGACTGTACTGCGGCGACCGAGTCCACGCCGCCCGAGGCGACCCGGGCGTTGCTCTCGGTCGAGCGCTTCGACGGTCCGATCTGGGAGCCGGCCTGCGGTCTCGGGCACATCTCCAACGTGCTCACCGAGGCCGGTAACGAGGTCGTGTCCACCGATCTCATTTAACGCGGCTTCGGCCAGGGCGGCGTCGACTTCCTCCGCGAGACAGCACCGAGAGCCCGCCACATCGTGACCAACCCTCCTTATTGCCGCGGCCTCGGGGATGGATTCGTCCTGAAGGCGCTCGCGCTGACGGCCCGGACCGGTGGCAGCGTCGCCATGCTTCTGAACCTCGCCTCGCTCTGCCATCCGACCCGGCACGACTTCTGGGTCGGCAACCCGTCCGCCGTCATCTACGGCCTCGACGCGCTGGTCTGCTGGCCCGAGGGGCGCCCCGAGCTGGCCCGCTCGACCACAGCCGCACACCGCTACTGCTGGGTAGTCTGGAAGCCCTGGCACGGTGGCTGGCTGGTGTTCAGGTGGTTGCGAACCCGTGATCAACGGACTTGAGGCCGTCCAACTGGCGCCAAGACCGGCTTAGCCTGCGGCATGGCGTCCCCCGGGACTGGTTGCCCCGTGGTAGCCGGCGTTTTGAACCTCGTGTCTCTATTCGTCTAAGTGCTTGAATTTATTGGTGGAGCCGAGGGGACGGTGTCGAGCCTGAAGATTCAAGCATTTAGCGCTCCCAAACCTGCCTGGTTCCCGCACTGACTTGCATAGCGCTTCCCGGGAGACCCCCAAACCTCGATGCCCATGACTGCCCCTGCAACATTGGTCTTGCAGTTGAATGGCTGCGCGGCGGCCGATGAGGGCAATCTGCATGATGGCGCGCATTTCTGCTCCGGCGGACAGTAGCTTGTCCGTGTCGGCCGTCGGGCATGATGGTACCGTTCAAGCCGATCTTTCAATTGCCGGACAGATCGGCTATATTTTAGTCGATCTGACTAGAAAGGATTGCCACCGTGCCTGCATCGACCACCAGTAAGGCGTCGCGTCGCCCACCCGGCCCAGGGCGCTGGCGACTGCAAGACGCGAAGGCGCAGTTCAGCGAGCTTGTCCGCCGGGCTCGCGAGAAGGGGCCGCAGCGGGTCACCGTCCATGGCAAGGACGCCGTCGTTGTCGTCGACGCCGAGCAGTGGGATCGGCTGAACAAACCGGTGTCCGGGCGGGATCTCGTGGACGCACTGGCAAGCTCGCCACTTCGAGACGTGCCGATCGAGCGATTGTCGGTGAAATCGCCGGTTCGGGATGTGAAGCTTTGAGGGGCTGGCTGATCGACACCAACGTCGTGTCGGAGCTTCGGCGGGCACGACCGGCCCAAAAGGTCAGGGCATTCGTCGCCGGTCAGCCGGGCGACGTGCTCTTTACGAGCGACGTGACGTTCGCCGAGGTTCGCTTCGGCATCGAGCAGATCACTGACCCGGCGCGCCGGGCCGATCTGGTTCAATGGCTCGATCGCACGCTGCGACCGCTATTTGCAGGGCGTGCTCTGGCGGTAACCGAGGATGTATTGCTGCGGTGGCGCCTGATGTTGGAAGCAGGCCGAAAGACGGGTCACACGTTTTCCGAGCCTGATCTTCTCATCGCTGCACTGGCCGCCCTGGCGGATCTGATCGTGGTCAGCCGGGACACCAGTGAGTTCATCGCAGCCGGCGTGCCGGTGTTCGATCCCTGGGACTGGACGCTCCATGCCGGAGGCCGAGCGCACCAGATTGCCGACGCGGACAGGGCGGATGCCTTGGCCAAGGCAACGGAGCTTATCGCAAGTTGAACGGCGGCATACCGGAAATCCTCAACCAGATCCAATCTCGTATCCGAGGCTTCGGTAACCGGTCTGCCGCTTCAGCGCCATCCGCGCCAGCATGGCGAC
The DNA here is from genome assembly GCA_033764055.1 of Hyphomicrobiaceae bacterium. Lineage (GTDB taxonomy): Bacteria > Pseudomonadota > Alphaproteobacteria > Rhizobiales > Hyphomicrobiaceae. The sequence goes on along the minus strand of JANRJI010000143.1, from coordinate 68,332 downwards.
GCCGCTGTCGACGTAGTCGTAAACGATCACCTCGCGCTTGGCGTGATGCTCGCGATGCAGGCGGCCGACGTATTGGGCGAGCGTCCCGCGCCAGGATCGAAGGCAAGGATGCGCCCCGCAAAAAGAACGGGAGAGATTCCTCAGCTGGGCGCATGCCTTGCCAAGGGGGCGCTGTGAGCGCAAAGACCGATTTGTCGCGGCGCGTGTGACAGCTTGTGTGATGAGCTTGCTCAACGCCCCGAGTTGCGGCAGCTTGGCCCCAGGTCGCGACATGAAAGGTACGAAACCGGATAACGTTGTCATGGGCCACTTTCGGTCGTTGATCATCCGACAATCGGAGCCGTTCCGCGCTTCCGATCCTTGCTCTATAGCTGAAGGTCAGCCGGACGGGAGACGTGGAGCTTGAAACAGCTCAAGCGATCGCACTAGCGAGGCGTTGAACGTCGGCTTGAAAGTCGGGGTGAGGCCTCACCTGGATGCCATTGATTGCTGAGAGCTTCTCGATGCCTTTGGGCAGCTCAGTCTCGTCGGGCATCGGCGCACTGTCGACGAGAATGGGGATTACGAGCATCTGACGACCGAGTACGGTCTCTATCTCCGTGCGAACTGGATCGGCTTCCTGGAACAAACGCCGGTTGCCGTTCTTATCGACAACGGTCAGCCAACTTTTGCCAATCACGATGAGACATACTTGACAGTTCGAGAGCTTCTGCTGGACGTGCGTGCGAAAATCTGTGCCATACGGAATGCTATCGACGTCCTTGAAGATTACACCGGCGCCAAGCATACTCTCAAGCTTGTCGTAAATGTATGAGGTCGCGTACGAGGAGTCATCGCGTCGATAGCAGATGAAAACCCGATGCGTTTGCGCAAGTCGTTGTGGGCTTCTGTCCCGGGTATCGATCATGGTGGCACGCCCTGATCGCCAGGCGACAAACAAAAGTAGCGCCGAATTAAATACTAAAAGCGTATCCCTCCAATTGAGTAATGCATACGCATTACTCAGAATATTGCCGAGCCATTCCGCAATAGTCGCTAGCCAGTCACGGATCGGAAGGCGGGTCATGGCCTGCCACAAGGCCGCAACACCACCAATAACAAGAAAGCCAATAATAGCTCGAGGGAGAACGCGCCTTGGCCAATTCTCGGGTCTAGGCACTGCCCGCTCAAGATCTTCGAGTAAGCGGGCAAGATCAGATTTGAATGTACTTGAACGGATATTAGCTGATTGACGATACGTTAGCTCCCGAAGATCATCAGGTAGCTCGCCATGAGAGGGTAAACGCGCATCATCAATCAAAACAGGAATAGTAATCTTTCCAAGATCCAGAGCTTGGGCAATTTCATAGCGAACGAAATCATCTGAATTGCTCAGCCTAGGGCGTCCATCTGCTCCTGTCGCAGCGAGCCAGTCTCGGCCGATAATAACCAACACGACGTCGCATTCAAGCAGCCTCCGCCTCGTCTCGTCGAGCCAACTAGAACCAGCGTTCAAGCTAGACACATCGGCAAAAACATTGGCCGAACCAAAATGTCGAATGAGGGACTCGGCGATCGCCATCGCAACAGCCCCGTCAGTGCTACGCCTATAACTCAAGTAAATTTTTCTTGCCACGACAGCCACCCGCCCTGAATGCAACTGAGGCTAAGCCAGACACGATCAGTACGTCCCCCACCAAACTCGGCGCCCGGGATTGGACCATCCTCCGATGCGTCAAGAATAGCTCTCTAGTGATCGCTGAAGTCTTGTGCCGTCGCGCATGTCCCTATTGATCGTAAGCGGACTCAGCGGCGGTTCGCAAGTTCCGGCCCCGCCAATTCGCCTTTGGGTCAATCGCGTCAGGCAGTGGTACGCCGTCGGCGGCGTCTCGATCGGCAGCTTACCCTCCAACCGCGTCGAGCGCTAGGCGCGCCGATAGCGTCTGCGGGACGGTCGTGTGATGGCCGCGACGGCTCAACACTTCTGTCCGCCGCCGAAGAGGCGACGGAAAAGAGCGATTTTGTCGGCGGCAGGGGAACTGTCCGTCACGGCCGGCTTCGGCGCCTGAGTGACCGGATGCGTCGGTATCGTGATCGGACTGGTTTCAGCCGCGCCGCTCGGCCGCTCAAGCTCGTGAAGCCGGGCCTCGAGGCGCCGGCGTTCGGCATCGAGCGCGGCCAACTGGCGGCGAACGGTTTCGATCTCGCTTTCCATGGCGTTCAACGCTTCTTCGACCCGCCCTCTTGCAGAAAGGGAACATACGCGCTGCCGGAACCGATCGCGAGGTCAGCTTGAAGCCCTGTCGGCTTGAGGCCTGCGAGCACCGGGCCGCATCGCGACGGAAACCTGTGGAGCGATCGGCTAACGCGGTGCTGCTTCATGTCCGTCGTGGCCGACACGGCCTATTGTCGACGCATGCTGATTGATTCGCGCGCAGCCGCCGAGGGCACTCCGGCGGCAAAACCACCATCGTCCTCGCCTTCGCCCCGCCGCGGGGCCGCCCGAACGCGGGCTCGCGCCGTGCTCGATCGGCCACCCGAGACGCAGGGCTGGAGCACCACCGACGAGCAGGAGATCGAGCTTAGGCGCTGGCGCGGCCGCACCGAGATCAGCGCCGTCGAGCCGGTGGAGCCGCGTGCGCCCATCTTCGGCATCTTCCGCGTGCGCTCCGAGTCCGGCAGCAGCTACGACGTCGAGATCCGCAGCCTCGACCAGCACGTCAATTCGTGCGGCTGCATCGATCATCGCGTCAACGGTCTCGGCACCTGCAAGCATGTCGAGGGCGTGCTTGAGGCGCTGCGTCGGCAGGGCGGCCGTGAGGACACCGCGGCTCGCGTCAGCCTGCGCATCGAAATCTTCCTCGATCGCCGTAACGGTGCGATGCCGACGATCGTCTGGCCCGAGGGGCGGCGCCCGTCCCAGGCGGCGCACGAATGGCTGGAGCCGTTCCTCAAGTCCGATAGCACGCTCCGGGCCGAGCCGGCGAAGCTGGCTGGGCTTCTCAAGGCATGGACGGCCGCGCCCGCTCACATCCGCCGACAAATGCGCGTGTCGCAGCATCTGGCACCGTGGCTCGAGCGGCAACAGCGCCAGCGCTCGCAGGGCAAGGCGCGAGAGGCCTACCTGCGCGAGGTGGAGTCCGGCAAGGCGAGCTTCGACGACCTCACCCGCCTTCCGCTGCTGCCCTATCAGCGCGACGGCATGCTGCATCTGGCGTTCGGCGAGCGGGCGCTGCTCGCCGACGAGATGGGCCTCGGCAAGACCGTGCAGGCCATCGCCGCCGCCGAGCTCTTGGCGCGGCGCAGAAAGGTGGCGCGAGTGCTCGTGGTCTGCCCGGCCTCGCTCAAGGCGGAGTGGGAAGAGCAGATTGCCCGCTTCACCGATCGGCCGGCGAGATCCGTGTTCGGCCCCCGGCAGGCGCGGCTCGCCGCCTATCGCGAGCCCTCCTTCTTCAACATCGTCAACTACGAGCAGGTGCTCTCCGACGCTGCCGAGATCAACGCACTGCTGGCGCCTGATCTCGTGATCCTGGACGAGGCCCAGCGCATCAAGAACTGGCAGACCAAGACTGCGCGCGAGGTCAAGAAGTTGCGCTCGCCTTTCGCCTTCGTACTGACCGGCACGCCGCTCGAAAACCGGATCGACGAGCTCTATTCGATCGTCCAGTACCTCGACCCCGAGCTGTTCGGTCCGCTTTTCCGCTTCAATCGCGAGTTCTATGTCCTCGACGAGCGCGGCCGTCCAACCGACTACCAGAACCTTGCCGCGCTGAGAGACCGCGTGGCATCGGTGATGCTGCGGCGCCGCAAGGCCGACGTCGAGACCGAGCTGCCGGGACGCACCGTTACCAACTACTTCGTCGCAATGGCGGACGAGCAGCGGGCCCGCTACGACGAGTACGCCGCGAAGGCGGCCAAGCTGCTCGCCCAGGCACAGCGCCGCCCGCTGAGGCCGGAGGAGTTCGAGCAGCTTCAGAAGTGGCTCGCCTGCATGCGCATGATTTGCGACACGCCGGCGATCCTCGACCCCGAATGCCGCATCTCGCCGAAGATCGAGGAGCTCGAGCGCGTGCTCGCCGATCTTCTCGCCGAGCCTGACGCCAAGGTGATCGTGTTCTCCGAGTGGGAGCGGATGCTCGACATGGTGCGCGAGCTCGCCCGGGAGATGGGGATCGAAGTGGCCTGGCACACGGGCTCCGTGCCGCAGCACCGCCGCCGCGCCGAGATCAACCGCTTCAAGCAGGACCCGCAGTGCCGCCTGTTCCTGTCGACGGACAGCGGCAGCGTGGGATTGAACCTCCAGGTGGCGAGCGCGGTCGTCAATGTCGATCTGCCGTGGAACCCCGCCAAGCTCGAGCAGCGCATCGCGCGCGCCTGGCGCAAGGGGCAGGTGCGTTCGGTCACCGTCGTCAATCTCGTCGCCGAGGATACGATCGAGCACAGCATGGTGCATCTCTTGGGCGCCAAGCAGGCGCTCGCCGACGGCGTGCTGGATGGCAAGGGCGACCTCGACACGCTCAAGATGCCGTCGGGCCGCGCCGCCATGATCGAGCGCCTGGACATGCTCATGCGGGCGAGTGTGAGACCCGCCCGAGTGGCGGCGGAGGAGCCACGCGCCCTGTCGTTGGAGGAGGCTGTCGCCGAGGAGCTGAAACGCTGTCATGGCGAGCGCGCGCTGCTGATCGAGGCACGACAGGGCGAGGACGGCCGCGTGCGGCTGCTGGCGGTGCTCGATGCCAACCCTGTCGAACTCGCCGCGGAGGCGCGGCGCCTGGCGGCTCCTTGCGACGGCGTCGCACATCCACCGGCAGTCGAGGTCATCGATCACGCGACCTGGGCACTGCTCCAGCGCCTCAAGGCGAGCGGCCTCATCCAGTTCGCCGGGACGTCGCCGCGCCGGCTGCATCAGTCGGCGGCGCTCGCCGACGATCACGCGGCGCGCCTCGCTGCGCTGCGGGCGGCCGATCTCAAATCGCAGGCCGAGCGCCAGCTGCGCAAGGCCCAGGTTCTGGCGACGGGTGGCTTCCCGGAGGAGGTGACTCCGTTGATCGCGCAGTCGATCGGACACGCCGCTGCCGCGCGGCTGGCGCTGCTCGGCGAGCTGGCGGCGGACACGACGAGCGCCACGCCGGCCGAGGTCTGCGATCTCGTTGCGCGCCAGCAACTGCCGGCCCGCGCAGCGGAGCTGATCGACAAATCGTCGGCGACCACGTCGCCTACCGGTGAGGGCGCGGAGCGCCTCTTGGCGGCGGCCGCCGAGATCATCTCGACATGCACGCGGAGGGCTGAACCGTTGCCGCTAGCGTCGAGAGGTGTTCTCCCTGTCCTGCAGGTCTGATGAACCGCGGCGTGGGCGCCATGCCGTTGCCTCGATTGTCGGCCTCAAAATCCCGGAGGTTCGATTCCAAGGTTTGGGATGCGTGCCGGGAAATCAAACAATTTCAAAGAGTTAAATGTTATCATTGGTGGAGCCGAGGGGGATCGAACCCCTGACCTCGTGAATGCCATTCACGCGCTCTCCCAGCTGAGCTACGGCCCCTGACCTATTGGGAAGGCGCAGCGGCGGAAGGCTGCTGCGCGCCGATTAACTAGTCTGCGTCGCCGACGAGCGCAAGGGGTTCTTTTCTGCGGACCGAGCTCCTCCCGGGATGCGGCGCCGGGCTGGGACGGCCAAGCCAGTCCGCCTTCATTGGACAGTGGCACGGTGGAGGCTGCTCCACCTCCGCCGCGAGGTCGACCGCGCCCCGGCGGGCCGCGGCAGCGGGCCGGCGGGATGCGGTCGTGCCCGCGCGGTCGCGGGAGGCTCAGGTCTCCTCGTCCTCCGCACCTCCGCCGCCGCCGAGGATGCCGGAGACGTCGCCACCCTCGTCCTCCTCCTCCTCGAGGAAGGCCTCGTCGTCGCTGGCGACAATCGCCTCCTCGGCGCCCTCGACGTCCGCCAGTGCATCCTCACCCTCCACGACGGGCGCCTCGACAGGATCGATGGCCGGCACAGGCTCTGCCTTGCGGGCGGCGGCGCGCCGAGCTCCGCCGTCTCGGTCGGGCTCGGCGGGACCGTGAGCGATGACATATGGCGAGCCGCAGATCGGACACAGGATCGGATCACGATTGAGATCGTAGAACCGCTGTCCGCACGAGCCGCTCTGGCATGTGCGCTTGGTGCCCCGCAGGGCTTTGTCGGCCATGGCAACCCTCGATGGCGTTCCGAAAAAGTGCGGTGCTATCGCATGCAGCGCTGACGCCTGTCAAAAGGGAACGAGGCCGGTATTGATGGTCCTCGCGCTCGCTGCCTGCGGACCCGCCCGGGACTTCAGCCGCAACGGCTCCACCGCCCCGTTCACGGCGCCAGCGCCAAGTGGCGCGGCAGAGGCCCCCGTCTGCGAGGGGTCACCGCCGGCTCAGCGGCCGGTCGCGTTGACAGCACGCGCCGCTGCCGTCTCTATGGCCAGAAATCGCTCGTCGTTCCCAACCGCTCCTTGCGAGGCCGCCCCGTGCACGAGACCGCGCCGAAGCCGCTGTCAGCCATCCGGTCGAAACCGCTTTCGGGCAAGGTGCGGGTGCCCGGCGACAAATCGATCTCGCACCGGGCACTGATGCTCGGCGCGCTCGCCACAGGCGTGACGCGCATCACTGGGCTGCTCGAGGCGGAGGACGTGTTGAACACGGCGAAGGCGGTCGAGGCGCTCGGCTGTCCCGTCACTCGAAAGGGTGATGCCTGGGAGGTTTCCGGGCGCGGTGTCGGCGGGCTGGTCCAGCCGGCGGGCCCACTCGACTTCGGCAACTCGGGCACGGGCTGCCGGCTGATGATGGGGGTCATCGCGGGGCACGACATCGAGGTGCAGATGATCGGAGACGCGTCGCTGTCTCGCCGGCCGATGCGCCGGGTCCTGACGCCATTGAAGCTGATGGGGCTCGGCGTGCGCGAGGACCGGGAGACGCTGCCGCTGACCATCCGCGGCACGTCGAGCCTCGTACCGATCGAGTATGCAACGCCGGTGCCCTCGGCCCAGGTGAAGTCGGCGGTGTTGTTGGCCGGCCTCGCGGCAGCGGGCGAGACGACGGTGATCGAGCGCGAGGCGACGCGTGATCACACCGAGCGGATGCTTCGCTATTTCGGTGCCGATGTCGTCACACGCGGCCGGGACGGTAAGACCGCCATCACGGTCACCGGAGACGCAGAGCTCGAAGGGCGACCGGTCGTGGTGCCGGGTGATCCGTCGTCGGCAGCGTTTCTGGCGGCAGCGGCGGCCATCGTACCGGGGTCCGAGGTGGCCATCTCGGGCGTGCTGGTCAACGAGACGCGGACGGGCTTCTACACCACCCTGCGGGAGATGGGCGCCGACGTCGAGCTCGACAACAAGCGGGAGGAAGGCGGCGAGCCGATCGCCGACATCCGCGTGCGCCATCGTAAATTGAACGGCGTACGGGTGCCGCCGGAGCGGGCGCCCTCGATGATCGACGAGTATCCGGTGCTGGCGGCAGTGGCGGCGTTCGCCGAGGGCGAGACGCACATGGAGGGCCTGGCCGAGCTGAAGGTCAAGGAGAGCGACCGGCTGGCGGCAACGGCAGCAGGTCTCTTCGCCAACGGCATAGGAGCAAGGGTCGAGGGCGACACCCTGATCGTGAGCGGTGGGGGCAATGTCGCCGGCGGAGGGCGGGTGACGACGCACATGGATCATCGCATCGCGATGGCGTTCCTCATCCTCGGCCTCGGTGCCGAGAGGCCGGTGACGGTCGACGATGTACGGTTCGTCGCAACCAGCTTTCCAGAGTTCATGCAGCTGATGGCGGGTCTCGGAGCCGTATTCCAGCCTGAGGCCGCCAACTGACGTGGGCAGCCGGGTCGCCTGGCAATCCGGCAAACACCGCACTGGCAGGACGCACAGCAGCAATTCGTCAATTCCGACGTGGGAATGTTCCGGCGTCGCCTTCAATGGCTCGGGCGACGTCTGGACGCGGTCGCTTGGTCGCCTATATACAAGAGGCGTCCGTCCGGCCGGACTCGCCGCCAAGGAGTTGCGAGCCGGCCCAGCATCCGAGGGCAAGATGACCACCCGCACTGCCTATTTCTCCAGCAAAGCTATCGCCGTCGTCGCGGCGCTCGCAGGAACGGCGCTGCTGACGGCCGACTTCGCCGACGCGCGCGGCGGCAGAGGCGGCAGCTTCGGCAGCCGCGGCAGCAAGACATTCGACGCGCCGGCCGCTACGAGGACGGCACCGAGCGCCTCGCCCGTGCAGAAATCGATCACCCAGCCCGGCAAGTCTGGCGCGACAGCCGCTGCTGCCCAGAGCTCGCGCGGCAGCATGGTCAAGAATCTGCTGTTGGGCGGCCTCATCGGCGCCGGCCTCGCCAGCCTGTTCGGCTTCGGTGGCGGCTTCGCCGCTATGCTCGGGTTCATCCTGCAGATGGCGCTGATCGCCGGCATCGTGATGCTGGTGATAGCGTTCTTCCGCAGCCGCAGCGCGGCGAACCAGCCCGCGCTGGCGCAGGCCGCCGCAGGTGGTGCGCGCAGACCCGAGGCCGACGCCGCGTACCGGTCGGGCCTCGGAGGCGGCATGAGCGCTCCGGTGCCGGAGCTCGCCATTGTCGGTGACGACTACAACACGTTCGAGCGCCTCCTGAAGGAGATCCAGCTCGCCTACACCAACGGCGATATCGCTGCGCTCGGCGATCGCGTCACGCCCGAGGTGCTCTCGGAGTTCGCTCGCGAGCTCGACGAGAACAAGCGCAAGGGGCTGAGCAACGATCTGTCGGAGCCGAAGCTGTTGCAGGGCGATCTGGCCGAGACGTGGCGTGAGGCGGGCGGCGAGTACGCCACCGTCGCCATGCGCTACGAGATCATCGATGCGCTTGTCGATCAGAAGACTGGGCGCGTGGTGCAGGGCAGCACCACCGAGCCGCAGCAGGTCACCGAGGTATGGACGTTCCGCCGCCCGGTCGGCGGCAACGCCAGCCAGTGGGAGTTGTCTGCCATCCAGCAGGCCGGTTGAGCCAAGACGTTGTCGCAGATTTCTGCGAGGCCTCGTCCGCAAGGGCGAGGCCTTTTGCATGTGGCCTGCGGTGCTGGGCATCGGCCCAATCGCGAAGCCGTGGAGGAGGAACGCTCTGCAGATTGCCGGCGGAGGACAAATATCCTAGGAGGGCCGGATGGACAGGACGTCTGCGAGCAGCCGCCAATGATCATTGCCATCGACGGGCCAGCGGCCTCCGGTAAAGGTACGCTTGCAAAGCTGATCGCCGCCCACCTCGGCTATCCATGCCTCGACACCGGACTGCTGTACCGAGCCGTGGCCCGGGACGTGCTGGCCCGTGGACAGTCGCTCGATGACGCTGTCTTCGCGGCGCACGCTGCCGCCATGCTCGACATCACGACGCTCGACGATCCCGAGCTGAGATCCCCCGGCGCTGGCGATGCGGCATCGGTGGTGGCTAAATTCCCGGGCGTGCGAAAGGCCTTGCTCGACCTGCAGCGCGATTTCGCGGCCCGGGGGCAGGGCGCCGTGCTCGACGGCCGAGACATCGGCACCGTGGTGTGTCCGCATGCAGACGTGAAAATTTTCGTGACGGCCGATCTCGGCGTTCGAGCCGCGCGCCGGTTCAAGGAGCTGCGGGAGCGTGGAGAGCCAGTTACGCTCGAAGGCGTGGCCGAGGTGCTGCGCCGCCGCGACGAGCGCGATTCCGCACGAGCGGATGCGCCGATGAAGGCTGCCAGCGACGCGTTCTTGCTCGACACGACCGAATTCGATATAGAGCAGGCATTCGAAGCTGCCGTCGGGTTGATCACGAGGAAGATCGGCCAGCAGAGACGGTCCTGAGGGATCGGCTCAAATCGGCTCCGGCGGGCATCAAGCCCTCTCACGACAGTCTTCGTCACAACGACATCGAACGCCATCTCGAGGCTGGCGTCGGCAACCTCGCGGATTTTTTCCGGGGGTCGCGGGCGCCGTGATCGTTGGGCGTCATCTCCAAAACCCGAGGCTCCTCCCGGCGTCGCTGCCGGGTCGCACCCTCGTTCACACACGGCCAAGGACAGTTGATGAGCACCGCCACCCATACCTCCCATGAGATGAACCCGTCGCGCAGCGACTTCGAAGCCCTCCTCAACGAGGCCATGGGCGGCGAGACCGCCTTCGAGGGCACTGTGGTCAAGGGCACGATCACGTCGATCGAGAAGGATCTCGCCGTGATCGACGTCGGTCTCAAGATGGAGGGGAGGGTTCCTCTCAAGGAGTTCGGCATCGGCGGCAAGCCGGCCGATCTCAAGGTCGGCGACGAGGTTGAGGTCTACCTCGAGCGCATGGAGAACGCGCTCGGCGAAGCCGTCCTGAGCCGCGACAAGGCACGGCGCGAGGAAAGCTGGACCCGCCTCGAGAAGCAGTTCGAGGCGAACGAGAAGGTCGAGGGCGTCATCTTCAACAAGGTCAAGGGCGGCTTCACGGTCGACCTCGACGGCGCCGTCGCATTCCTGCCCGGCTCGCAGGTCGACATCCGCCCGGTGCGCGACATCGGCCCTCTGATGCACCAGCCGCTGATGTTCCAGATCCTGAAGATGGACCGCCGTCGCGGCAACATCGTCGTCTCGCGCCGGTCGGTTCTCGAGGAGACAAGGGCCGAGCAGCGGTCGGAGATCGTCGCGCGCCTCGCCGAGGGCCAGGTCATCGACGGCGTCGTCAAGAACATCACGGACTACGGCGCGTTCATCGATCTCGGCGGCATCGACGGCCTGCTGCACGTCACCGACATGGCTTGGCGCCGTGTCAACCACCCGAGCGACGTGGTCAACGTCGGCGACACCGTCAAGGTGCAGATCATCCGCATCAATCCGGAGACGCAGCGCATCTCGCTCGGCATGAAGCAGCTGCTGTCCGACCCGTGGGAGGGCATCGAGGCCAAGTACCCGGTCGGGGCACGCTTCACCGGCACCGTCACGAATATCGCCGACTACGGCGCTTTCGTGGAGCTGGAGCCCGGCGTCGAGGGCCTGATCCACGTCTCCGAGATGAGCTGGACGAAGAAGAACGTGCATCCCGGCAAGATCGTCTCGACGAGCCAGCAGGTCGAGGTGCAGATCCTCGAGGTCGATCCGAACAAGCGGCGCATCTCGCTCGGCCTCAAGCAGACCCAGGACAATCCCTGGGATGCCTTCCTCACCGCGCACCCCAAGGGCTCGACGATCGAGGGCCCGGTGCGCAACATCACCGAGTTCGGCCTGTTCATCGGCCTCGACAACGGCATCGACGGGATGGTGCACCTCTCGGACCTCGACTGGAACAAGTCGGGCGAGGAGGTGATCAAGGACTACAAGAAGGGCGACAACGTCAAAGCCGTGGTGCTCGACGTCGACAGCTCCAAGGAGCGCATCTCGCTCGGCATCAAGCAGCTGGCCGGCGATCCGCTCGACACGCTCGGCAAGTACAAGAAGGGCGACACTGTCACCTGTGAGGTGACCGCAGTCGAGCCGAACGGCATCATGGTCAAGATCGCCGACACCGATGTGACCACCTACATCAAGCGCTCCGACCTGTCCCGTGACCGGTCCGAGCAGCGCCCCGAGCGCTACAACGTCGGCAACAAGGTCGACGCGCAAGTGCTCTCGGTCGACAAGCACGCGCGGCGGATCCAGGTCTCGATCAAGGCTCTCGAGATCTCCGAGGAGAAGCAGGCCGTCGCCCAGTACGGATCGTCGGACTCGGGCGCTTCGCTCGGCGACATCTTCAAGGCGGCTCTCAAGAAGCGAGAGGGCGGAGAGCCTCCGAAGGAATAACGCCTCCTGGAAGCGACAACCCATGGTGCTTGGAGGGCGGCTGCCGCGCAGCCGCCTTTCTTCGTTCTGCGGCGCTTCTCCGACATCGGCATGATCGGACTTCCAACCGTCATCGGCCTGCTGCTAGGCTTGGGGCTCCACGTGGGACCGGCGCCCGTTTCGAAGCGTCGGCCTGACGTGGGCAACGGAGGAACCCCGCATGCGCTTCTTGTCTGCTCTTCGCGCCACACTCGTTGCGTGCGCGCTTGGATTGCCGATTGCCGAGGCCTCAGCCCAAGCTTCGGACTGGCCGAACAAAACGGTGCGCGTCATCGTCAATTTCGGTCCCGGCGGGTCGGCCGACAATACGATGCGCCCGTTCGCCGAGCGGCTGACCAAGGTCTTCAATCAGCAGGTGGTGATCGAGAACAGGGGCGGCGCCTCGGGCGCTCTCGGGCTCGAAGCGCTGATGAAGTCGCCACCCGACGGCTACACCTTCGGCGTCACGCCGTCGCTGAGCCTGGTGATCCTTCCGCATCTGCGCAAGACACCGTACGACCCCGTGAAGGATCTGGCTCCCGTCGTCAACATGACCACCGGGACACTGTTGTTCGCGGTGCACCCGTCGATCCCGGCCAAGACGCTTCAGGAGTTCGCGGCCTACGCGAAGGCGAACCCCGGCAAGATCAGCTGGGGCACTGCGGGGGTCGGCTCCTATGGCCATCTGCTCTGCGAGGCGTTCAAGTTGCAGATCGGGGCCGAGATCCTGCACGTACCCTACAGGGGCGGCGGCGAGTCGCTGCAGGACTTCCTGGCCGGCGTGCATCAGGTGCATGCTGACCCCAACACGCTGCCGCACGTCTCGGCCGGCAAGGCAAATCTGCTCGCGGTTAGCGACCGGCAACGGCATCCGCTATTCCCCAACGTGCCGCTCCTGAAGGAGGTCTATCCGGAGCTCGACTACGTGGTGTGGTTCGCGATGTTTGCCCCCGCCGGGACACCCGCCGCGATCATCAAGAAGATGAACGAGGCCGTGAACAAGGTGATCGCGACCGATGCGCCCCTCAAGGAGCAGCTGCTCAAGACTGCGCTTGCGCCGCTTGGTGGCTCTCCAGAGGACCTCGCGGCCCTCACGAAGTCTGACCTCGCCCGGTACGGTGCGCTCACAAAGCGGCTAAACATGAAGGCCGAGTGACCGATCGGCGGTCAGTTGGATCACCGACCCCTGCAAAGAGGGTCTGGTGATCCGGCAACGCGTGCCACGCCTATGGGGCACAGCTATGGGGCCAGAGCCGTTGCCGCAACAAGTGCTTGGCCTTACTCTGCCGGGAGCCACCACAGAGGTGCCAGGGCCTCGGACGTGCGGAGCCTATCGCAGCCAGGAGGATACGTGACACTCGAAACCGAAGCCGTGATCGACAGACGACGCTTGCGGCGGCGCATGTCGCTATGGCGGGGGCTCGCCGTGCTGGCCCTCGCGCTGGCACTCGGCACCCTGGGTGTCACCGTATCGGGCGTCGGCAGCGACGGCGGCAGCATTATCGGAAGGCACCAGATTGCGCGCGTCTCGATAGAGGGCCTGATCACGGAGGACCGCGATCAGCTCACTCTGCTGCGCAAGCTCGGCGAGAACAAATCGGTCGAGGCGGTCATTCTCTACGTCAACAGCCCCGGAGGCACGACGACGGGTGGCGAGGCGCTGTTCGGTGCGATCCGGGAGCTTTCCAACAAGAAGCCCGTGGTGGCGCAGTTCGGCACCATCGCCACATCCGCGGCCTACATCGCCGGACTTGGGACGGACTACATCTTCGCGCGCGGCAACACCATCACCGGCTCGGTCGGTGTCATCTTCCAATGGGCCGAGGTGACGGAGCTGATGGGCAAGCTCGGCGTCAAGATGAACGAGATCAAGAGCGGTCCTCTCAAGGCGGTTCCCTCGCCGTTCCAGCCGCTCAACGAGGCCGGCCGGCAGACCACAGAACGGATGGTCGCCGAATCCATGGGTTGGTTCCGCGGACTGGTTGCCGAGCGCCGGAAGGTCGATACTGCAGCCATCCCCGGTCTCGAGCAGGGTCGCATCTTCTCCGGGCGCGAAGCGATCGAGCACAAGTTGATCGACTCCATCGGCGGCGAGCCCGAGGTCGTGACCTGGCTGACCTCGACGCGGGGCGTGACGAAGGGGCTGAAAGTGGTCGACTGGAAGCCGAAGCGCGCAGAATCGCTCGGCCTGCTCGGCATGGCCGGTCGTGCCCTCGGCCTGTTGGAGGGAGACGGCAGGAGCTGGACGGCAGCGTTGCTCGGCGACAACACCGGTCTTGCAGGTCTCGGTCTCGGGGGACTTGTTTCCATTTGGCAGCCGGCCGAAAGGTGAGTAATAACAACGTGATCAGGCCAGAGGCCGAGGTGGGGCTTGCATGTGCCCGCCGGACAGTGCCGACCAGGCCGAGCGAGTGAGGGTGAACGGATGATCAAGTCTGAGTTGATTGCCAAGATCGCGGCCGCGAATCCTCACCTTTACCATCGCGACATCGAGCGCATCGTGAATGTCATCTTCGATGAGATCGTAGACGCGCTGGCCCGCGGCGACCGGGTGGAGCTCCGGGGCTTCGGCGCTTTCACGGTCAAGCACCGGCCACCGCGCGTCGGGCGCAATCCGCGGACCGGCACGACAGTCGAGGTGGACGAGAAATTCGTGCCGTTCTTCAAGACAGGCAAGGAGCTGCGAGAGCGGCTCAACGGACCGGGCGAGACGCCGAAGCGCCGCGCCAAGACGAAGACGAAGACGAAGACGCCGCAACGCGCCGCGCGCGCTTGAGTCCTCGAGCATCGCCACGCTGGCGCTAGAGAGCTCGCTGGCCCTAGAGAAACGGAGACGAGAACGTGCTGAAGCGGGTGGTCCGGCTGCTCATCGCCTTCCCGGCGGCCCTCCTCCTCATCACTCTGGCGGTGTCGAACCGCCACGGCGTGCGGCTGGTGCTCGACCCGTTCCGGCCCGAGGCGCCGGCGCTGGCTGTCGAGATGCCGTTCTATTTCTTCCTTTTCGGCGCATTGGTCGCGGGCGTGGTCCTCGGCGGATGGGCGACATGGCTCGGACAGAGCCAGTGGCGCAGGATGGCACGTTCCCGCGCACAAGACGCCATGAAGTGGCGCGCCGAGGCCGACCGTCTTGCCCGCGAGCGCGACGATAGTCTGGAGGCCGGCGGCGGAGCGGGCGCCCGGGCGCTGGCCGTGGTGCGGCGCTGAGCGGGCGACACCGTCGGCAGCGGCGCATCCGTCGGAGTGATCGCCGGCCGACAGGCAGGGCGTTGCCGTTGCTGCGGCGCTGAAAACCCGGCATAGGTTCGCGGATCGAGCCGAAAGCAGCAAGCGGGCTGAGCGGCCACCTCGTCCGAGTGTCGATGAAAGCATGCCGACCAAGGTCAAGATCTGTGGTTTGAGGACGCCCGATACGATGGCCGTGGCGCTGGAGGCGGGTGCCGACTACGTCGGCCTCGTGCTGTTTCCGCCGAGCCCTCGCAATGTGTCGCTGGAGCAGGCGCGAGAGCTCGCCGCCCCGGCCCGGGGCCGGGCGAGGATCGTCGCACTCGTGGTGGACGCGGATGACGCCTCGATCGCCCGCATCGTCGCCGAATTGATGCCCGATCTCCTGCAATTGCATGGCAACGAGGGGCCGCAACGCGTGGCCGCAGTGCGAGCGCGCTCCGGTCTGCCGGTGATCAAAGCGATCAAGGTGGCGACGGCTGCAGACGCGGCGATGGCATTACGCTTCACTGATGTGGCGGACCTCATCCTGTTCGACGCGCGGCCACCGGAAGGCGCCGACAGGCCGGGCGGTCACGGGGCAACGTTCGACTGGCGCGCGCTCGACGGTGTCAGACATAAAGTTCCCTTCATGCTGTCCGGCGGCCTCAATCCGTTGAATGTCGCCGACGCGATCCGCGCGACCGGAGCGCCGGCCGTCGACGTCTCGTCCGGCGTCGAAAGTCGACCGGGCGTCAAGGAGCCGGCACTGATCCGTGCCTTTATCGCCGCTGCCAAGGCCGCCGTGCCGGCCTGAACACCAAGCCATCCGATCAACCCCACGCGGGAGCCCGAGCATCATGTCCACCCCGACCACGATCGATCCGGCCAGTGCACCGAACAGCTATCGCACCGGACCGGACGAGAAGGGCTTTTTCGGGATCTTCGGCGGTCGCTTCGTCGCCGAGACGCTGATGCCGCTGATCCTCGAGCTCGAGGACGCCTACAACGCGGCGAAGGGCGACCCGGAGTTCGCGGCGGCGCTCGCCCATCTCAACACGCACTACGCGGGCCGCCCCTCGCCGCTCTACCTCGCGGAGCGGATCACCGCCGCGCTCGGCGGCGCCAAGGTTTATTTCAAGCGCGACGAGCTCAATCATACGGGCAGCCACAAGATCAACAACTGCCTCGGCCAGATCCTGCTCGCGCGGCGCATGGGCAAGGGACGCATCATCGCCGAGACCGGGGCCGGCCAGCACGGCGTGGCGGTGGCGACGGTCTGCGCCAAGTTCGATCTGCCGTGCGAGATCTACATGGGCGCGACCGACGTCGAGCGGCAGGCGCCGAACGTGGCTCGCATGAAGCTGCTCGGCGCCAAGGTGAATCCGGTGACCTCGGGTGCGGGCACGCTGAAAGATGCCATGAACGAGGCGCTTCGCGACTGGGTAACAAACGTGCGGTCCACCTACTACATCATCGGCACGGCAGCGGGGCCGCATCCCTATCCGGAGCTGGTCCGCGACTTCCAGTCGATCATCGGGCGGGAGGTGCGCGAGCAGATGATGGAAGCCGAAGGGCGGTTGCCGGACACGCTCGTCGCCTGCATCGGCGGCGGCTCGAACGCCATCGGCCTGTTTCATCCGTTCCTCGACGAGCCTGGGGTCAAGATGTTCGGCGTCGAGGCCGGTGGCCACGGGCTCGATGTGGAGAACGGCCATTGTGCGTCGCTGACAGGCGGACGGCCGGGCGTGCTGCACGGCAACCGCACGTACCTGCTGCAGACGGCCGACGGGCAGATCCTAGAGGGGCACTCGATCTCGGCCGGCTTGGACTATCCAGGCGTCGGGCCTGAGCACTCCTGGCTCCGGGACAGCGGCCGGGTGCAGTACGTGGTCGCAACGGACAAGGAGGCGCTCGGCGCGCTGCAATTCTGCACCAAGCACGAGGGCATCATCCCGGCGCTCGAGCCGAGCCACGCCCTGGCCCATGTCATGCGCATCGCGCCGAAGCTGCCGAAGGACCATCTGATCGTCATGAATCTGTGCGGGCGCGGCGACAAGGACCTGCACACGGTGATGAAGGCGCTCGGGATGAGCTGAGCCGACGGGCTTGCGATCATCTTTCCAGAGGATCAGAACGCCACACATCCAGCGCTCTCGGCGCGCAACACGCTCTCCTGGAGATGCAGCCGCTTCCAGGCGTCGCGTATGGCGTCGATCCGGCCGCCAAGATCCCGGGACGTGGTCGCCCAGACCAAAAGCACGCGGGCCGGCTCCTCGACGGAGGCGCCGGCGGCGTTGCGCCACCGGCCCTCGCCGCGCAGCACCGTCAGCCCGGCGGGAAACCGGGGTGTGATCTCCCGATCGAGAAACTGGCGCCACTCGTCCTCGCCGATGTCGGGGCGGCCCTTCCGCGACATGCCGAACACGAGCTCGATGCGTGACATCGGCTCGGCGGAACCGGCGCAGGGGCCGCCACGCGGACCACGTTCCCCGGTCAGGCCGAGGGATACGCCGCCTGCGGCGACCAGGACGGCAACAACGAGCAGCGGCACCAGAAAGCGTTCAGAGGTCATGGGAGGGATCCGTCCTCGTGGATCGGACGCGGGTTACTGTGGGGATGCCACGAACGATCGAGCATTCATGGCCGATTGCGGCAGACTATACCTCGGCACCCCGATGGAACAGCTGCAGGTCGGGCCGGTGCCGGTGAAGACGCGCGACCAGCCGAGCGGGCTCGACGGCCAACCGGCCGAACTGCAGTCGAACCTCCGGCGAGCGCCCTGGCCGGCTGCGCAGACGAAGCGCCAATTGGCCGGGCGCGATCTCGGCCGAGACAACGTCGCTCCAGGCATGGCGCCTCGTGCCGAGGACGCCCTGCGTCGTGATGCCGGTGCCGTCCAGCACCACCGCGACGGACGGCTTCAGATAGGCGGCGAGCTCGGCGACGCCGATCAGGAACAATGCCAAGGCGAACACGAGCAGCACGGCGCTGACCAGCCAGAGCGGCACGTCACCGAGGCTCGGGTGGCCGGTCGGCACGAGGTGGGCATCGAGGGCGAGGGCGCCGAGGTAGGCGAACGCCAGCGCCATGGGGAGGGCGACCGCGAAGCCCCACGGCGTCACATGCGTGTGTACGATCAGCGGCTCGCCATTCCGCCCGGATGCAATCTCGATCATGGCCTATTCCTCGGCACGCGATCCCGCGCTAAGTGACACGAGCAATGCGCCAAAGCGCGGCGGATTGCACCCGTGAGCTTAGCAGCTGCCGAGGCATCGATGCATTTCGCCCTCACCGACGAGCAGGCCGCGATCCAGGAGACCGCGCTCAACTTCGCCAAAGAGCGGATCGCACCGGACGCCGCCAAGTGGGACGAGGAGAGCCATTTCCCGGTCGACGTGATCCGAGAGACCGCGGCGCTCGGCATGGCGGCAATCTATGTCGATGCCGAGAAGGGTGGCTCCGGATTGAGCCGTCTCGACGGCGCGCTGATCTTCGAGGCCCTGTCGTACGGCTGCCCTGCCATCTCGTCCTACATCTCGATCCACAACATGGTGGCCTGGATGGTGGCGCGATACGGAACGCCTGAGCAGGTGGCGGTCTGGCTGCCGAAGCTCGCCTCCATGGAGTGGCTCGCCTCCTACTGCCTCACCGAGCCCGGTGCAGGCTCCGACGCCGCCGCCCTCGCGACCCGCGCGCGACGCGACGGCGACAACTACGTGCTCGATGGGACCAAGCAGTTCATCTCCGGCGCTGGCGCCACGGATTTCTATTTCATTTTTGCGCGGACGGGCGGCGAGGGAGCCGGGGGGATCTCGGCCCTCGTCGTGCACAAGGACACGCCCGGCCTGTCGTTCGGCGCCATCGAGCGCAAGATGGGCTGGAACGCGCAGCCGACGCGACAGGTGATCCTCGACGGGGCACGGGTGCCCGTCAGTCATCTCGTCGGCGGCATCGAAGGCCAGGGCTTCAAATTCGCCATGTCCGGCCTCGACGGCGGCCGCATCAACATCGGTGCGTGCTCGCTCGGCGCCGCATGGAATGCGCTCGACAAGGCGCGCGCCTATGTCTTCGAGCGAAAGGCATTCGGCAGCGAGCTCGCCGCCTTCCAGGCGGTGCAGTTCAAGATTGCCGACATGGCCACGGACCTCGAGGCGGCGCGGTTGATGATCTACCGTGCAGCCGATGCGCTAGACCGCGCCGACCCGCAGGCGACGATGTACTCGGCCATGGCCAAGCGCTACGCCACGGATCTCGGCTTTACGATCTGCAACGAGGCGCTGCAGCTGCACGGCGGCTACGGCTATCTCAAAGACTACGGCCTCGAGAAGCTCGTGCGGGATCTGCGGGTGCACCAGATCCTGGAAGGCACCAACGAGATCATGCGAGTGGTCGTGTCGCGCAAGATCCTCGCCGGCAACCGTCGCTGAGGCACCGCGGGCGCGAGCCTTCGCGCTCCTGCCGAACGGGACACGCGATGCCGCAGCTCGCGGCCCCGCGGCCCGCGGGAGCGCCGTACGAGCGCTCGCCCTTCACCGACCGCGAGCGCGTCCATCGGCCGTGTCGGAGGCTTGCAAGCGGAATTGCACGCAAGCCGTCGGAGCACGTGCTCTTGGCGGCGGGGCCGGCGTCACGGCGCCTGGAGCAAAGGTGGATGAAGCTGCAACATCCCCGCTCTACGCCGGCAACTCTCGCGCCGTGATGGCATACTTGAATGTGTCCGGATCGAGCGAGTCGAGGCGCCCGGCCGACGTCTCTGCTTGAGGATACATGAAGAACGGGATCGCCGGCCCGCTGGCGCCAGGCAGCTTGAGGTCGTGGGCATCGTTGTAGGCCAGCCAGTTCGTCTCCCAGGCGCCAAACAATGCTTTCCGCGCGGCCAGCACCTTCGGATCGTCGAGCGCGAGTTTGCCCGGCGGCTCCTCGAGCACGACCTTGCGCACGTCGGCCGGATCGACCGGGAACCAGCCGACGCCGTCGAGAAACACTTCTGCCCGGCAATGCTGGGACTTGGTGATCGTGGCAGTGGCCGCGCCCAGACTCTTGAACCCGAATGCCGACGGCGCCACCCGGATGCCATAGATGTCGCGTGCCGGGATTCCCGCAGCTCGTGCGAGACCGACGTAGAGTGCGTTGAGATCCGCGCACTTGCCGCTGAGATTGCCCGTCTTCAGCATCGCCTCGATATCGCCGAGGCCGCAGCCGCGCGTCGTCGGATTGCGGAACGTATTGTCGACGATCCACTCGTAGATGCGCCGTGCCTTCTCGATGTCCGTGTCGGCACCGCTCACAATGCGTTGCGCCGTCTCCTTCGCAATGCCGTCGAGGCGCAGGAGCTCAGTCGCCGAGGTGTAGTGCTTCCTGTGCCCGGCATCGAGCGGCGTCGCATCCCTCTCCTGGAGGCTCACCGCTCGGTCGCGCGCGGCAAAGCGGCTGACGACGGTGATTTCGGCCGATTGGCCGCTGCGCCAGCGCGCATGGACCATCGCGGCATTGGAGACAGGATCGCGGACGATCGCGGCTTCTCCGGCCCCGAGCGCCCATGTCGTCTCTCCAGGCCGCATCCAGCCTTCGCCTTGGAACGAGGGAATCGGGATCCAGGCTTGTGCCCCGCTCTGCGCACTCGCGAGAGACAGCGCCGTCGTGACCTCGAAACTACGCCACTTGCCGGGCGAAGGAGCGAAGGCCGCCTGTGCCAGAGCGTTTTCAGGCAAGCCCGGTGCCAGGGCGAGCGCGGCGCCCCCCAGGAGAACATTGCGTCGATCGATCGTCATGGCATTCCCTCTGTCCGGTGGTTCAGTGACGTAACGGGACGTGTGCTATGGCGCGGCAGCCTCGGCTGGCGCGCTCACGGGATTTGTGAGCCTGGCTCGGACGGATGGCTCGCTCCAATCGATGTCGCCGAGAGCCTGCCACGCCGCTGCGTGCGCCCGGTCCAGCACGAATGTCGAGGGCAGTGCGTAGACACCCCAGGCACGGGCGATAGCGCGGTCTGCATCGAGCGCGACCGGGTAGCTGATCGGATTTTTGTCGAGGAAGCGCTGGAGGCGGTCGCGCGGCTCGCCGACGTCGATTGCGACGATCGACAGCCGCTCGCCGAGCTCGGCATGCAGCCGGTTGAGCGCACCCAGCTCCGGACCACACGGCTCGCACCAGGTCGCGAAGAAATGCACCAGCACGATGCGACCCCGATAGTCGTCGAGAGACAGGGGGGCGCCGTCGATCGTAGCTGCCGGCAACTGCCGAACCGGACCCTGCCATGGCACGAGCCGCTCGGCGAGACCTCTTCCGGGCGCTATCACAAGCCACACCACCACGAGAGCCAGGAAGCTCCCGAGCACGCCTCCGGGGAAGCGCTTGCGCCACGCGGGGGGCTGCGCACGGCAGCCCGAGGTCGTCAGCATGCTCTCAGCAGTCGTTCCGTGATCGGGTGCCGCATTGCAATCCGCGGCAAAGGCTGATCTCGATCGCACGATGGCACGAGCCTCGTGTCACGTCCAGACGAGGGCCCCGTCCTCGATGCCCGGCCAGGCCCATTCAATTCTCGGTCTCCCGGCTGAAGCAATGGCACCGGCGATTGCCGAGTGCCGGGTTCCTCCCCGGGCTCGACTTTGTCATTCGGCGCATCTGCCGCGCCTCGCGCCTCGCTTCGTCCGGGGCAACCGTATCGTGAATCGAGGTTGTGAATTCGATCGCGCTCATAGCGCGGCTTCGCACCTCGCCATCCCCCGTGGCACAAGGCGCGCTTTCCTGCTTATCTCGCCTCGAGCATCCCCCATCGCCGTGCATCTGTCCGCCGGCGGCCAGGAGACCCCTCGCCATGTGGCCCAATCCGCGCATTCCGTTCGAGCTGTCCAGCCAGCGGCCGCGCCTGCCGCCGCTCGACGGCAAGCCGCTGATCGTCAATATCGTCGTCAACATCGAGCACTGGCCGTTCGACCGCCCGATGCCGCGCGGCATCCTGCCGGCGCCGCACGGCGCCAAGGTCGACCCGCCGGACGTGCCGAACTACTCGTGGGTGGAATATGGCATGCGCTGCGGTATTCCACGCCTGTTCGACATGCTGGCCACGCGCGGCCTCAAGGCGTCGGCGTTCATGAATGCCGAGGTGGCGGATGTCTACCCGTCGCTGGCCAAGGCGGTGATCGAAGCCGGCTGGGAGCTGGTGGGGCATGGCTGGTTCCAGCGCTCGCTCAAGCAGTCGGAGGACGAGGCGGCAGAGATTCGGCGCTGTCTCGACCGGCTGCAGGCGCTCGACGGCAAGCGCGTGCGCGGCTGGTTCGGCGCCGGCGGCGGGGAAACCAACGATACGCCCGAGCACCTGAAGGCGGCAGGCCTCGATTTCATCCACGACTGGCTGGTCGACGACCTGCCGGTGTGGATGACGACGCGGCACGGGCCACTGCTTTGCCTGCCCTACACATGGGAGCTCAACGACGTTCCGGCCTGGGTCGTGCACAGCCACTCGAGCGACGAGCTGCTGCTGCGGCTCGATGCGACGCTCGCCGTGCTCGAGCGGGAGATTGTGCGCAACCCGCGCATCATCACGTTCGGGCTGCATCCGCACATCGTCGGCGTGCCCCATCGCGCCTACCACCTCGAGAAGGCATTCGATCTACTGCTGCGGCGGCCGGATACAGTGTTCGTCACGTCCAGCCAGATCGCGGACTGGTACACGGCGGCCGATCCGGACGCGCCTGCACGCCTCGCGGCGGCGATGGCGGCGCGGACGGCTCGATAACGACAGCAGCGACCGCTTCAACACGGCGGCGAAAGAGGCAATGGCATGAAAATCCTGATCATGGGCTCAGGCGGCGTCGGCGGCTACTTCGGCGGGCGGCTCGCAGGGGCAGGGAACGAGGTCACGTTCGTCGCACGTGGCGCCCACCTCGACGCGATGCGGCGCGACGGGCTCACGCTCGACAGCGCGCTCGGCAATCTCACGGTGAAGCCGGCACGAGCCGTGGCCGACCCGGCCGAGGCGGGCACGGTGGATGTCGTGATGTTCGCCACCAAGCTCGGCGACACGGAGAGTGCGGCGCGGAGCCTCGGCCCCGTCGTCGGCAAGGACACGACGGTCGTCACCTTCCAGAACGGGGTCGACGGGCCCGAGATCATCAAGGGGGTGCTGCCCGGTGCGCACGTGGTTGCAGGGGTGGCCCGCATCGCCAGCCACATCTCCAGGCCCGGCGTGATCGAGCAGAGGGGGCCCTTCGCGCGCATCGAGTTCGGCGAGGCCGACGGGAGCAAGAGCGGGCGGCTCGAGGCGTTCCACGCCGCGTGCAAGGCCGCCGGGATCGACGCCATCCTCTCGAACGACATCCAGAGGGCCGTCTGGATGAAGTTCGCGATGCTGGCGCCGTTCTCGGGGCTTACCACGCTGACCGGGTATACCGCCGGGCCGATCCGCGAGACTCCGGGAACGCGCGCCCTCCTCGAGGCAGCCGTCAAGGAGGTGATCGCCGTCGGCATTGCGGCGGGCGTGCGCATCACAGCCGACGATTTCGCCAATGTCTGGAAGGCGATCGAGGCCAACCCGCCGGCCATGACCTCGTCGATGTCGCACGACCGGCGGGCCGGCAAGCCGCTCGAGCTCGACTACTTGTCAGGTGGCGTCGTGCGCCTCGGCGAGCGTCACGGTGTGCCGACGCCGACGCATAGATTCATCACGCAGGCGCTCGCGATCGACGCGGGCGGCCGGCGCAAGGAGGGCTGACATGCATCGCCGCATCGGATTCATCGGCCTCGGCGCCATGGGCGGCGCCATGGCCGAGACGCTCGTCAAGAAGCAGTATCGCGTGACCGGCTACGACAACCGGCCCGAGGCCGTCGCCCGGCTCGACTCGCACGGCGGCAAGGGCGCCGCGAGCGCCGAGGAGGCGGCGCGAGACGCCGATATGCTGATCCTGATGGTGGTCAATGCCGATCAGGCCGAGAACGCACTGTTCGACAATCTCGCTCTCGAGGCGTCGAAGCCTTCCGCGATCGTGGTGCTTTGCTCGACCTGCGCTCCGGACCGGGTGGTGAGCATCGCGCACCGTGTCGAGCGCTCAGGACGCCGCTTCGTCGATGCGCCAGTCTCAGGCGGCGTGACGGGCGCCGCACATGGCACACTGACCATCATGGCGGCCGCGAGGAAGCCTGTCTTCGACGACGCCAAGCCGGTCCTGGCAGCAATGGGGTCGAGCCTGTTCCACCTCGGCGAGCACCCGGGGCAGGGCGCCGCCATGAAGGTCGTGAACCAGTTGCTGTGCGGGATCCACATTGCCGCGGCGGCCGAGGGTCTGGCTTTCGCAGAGCGGGCCGGCATCGATCCCAAGATCGCGCTCGAGGTGCTCTCGGGGTCAGCCGCTCAGAGCTGGATGCTGAAGGCGCGCGGGCCGAAGATGGTCGACTACGACAATCTGGTTACGAGCGCCGTCGACATCTTCGTCAAGGATCTCGGGCTGGTGCTCGATTCCGGGCGCGCCGCGAAGATGGGCCTGCCGCTGGCGGCCGCCGCACACCAGCTGTTCCTCTCGGCCTCCGGCATGGGCCACGGCCATGAGGACGACAGCCAGGTGATCGAGACGTACCGGGCGCTCATGAGGAAGAAGGAATAGCCAGCCATGACCGGGCTATTGGAAGCGGACAGCGTCGAGATCCTGATCCTCGTCGACAACGTCACCGACAACCTGTCGTCGACGCCGCGCTTCGTGGAGACGGAGCTCTCCCGGCTCGCACGCCGGGGCGTCGGCCTCGTGGCCGGCGATTGCTTGTGCTGTGCAGCTCACGGGCTCTCGTGCCTCGTCACAGTCAGGCGCGGCGGCGAGGAGCGTACGCTGCTGTTCGACACGGGTCCCGAGGCGGACGTCTTCGCGCGCAATGCCCAACGGCTCGGCGCGGACCTCGGCAAGGTCGGGGCCATCGTGCTCAGCCACGGCCACTGGGACCACGGCGGCGGACTGCTCAGGGCGCTGGATCTCGTCCGCGGCGCCGGTGGCCCGCGCGAGGTGCCATTCTATGCCCATCCGGGCATGTTCCGGCAGCGGGCGTCGAAGACGCCCGACGGCTCGTTCCGGCTGATGGAGGACGTGCCGCAGCCGCGCCAGCTCACACTCCATGGCGCGAAGGTGATCCAGACGACCGAGCCGCAACATCCGCTCGACGGCTTCGTCTGGGTGAGCGGCGAGATCCCGCGCGTCACGCCCTACGAGAAGGGGCTGCCCGGTCAGCATCGGCGGACGGACGACGGCATGGGCTGGGAGCCGGACGAGCTCCTGATGGACGAGCGCTGCGTCGCCGTGAACGTCAAGGGCAAGGGCCTCGTCGTGCTGTCTGCCTGCTCGCACGCGGGCATTGTCAACGTGCTGACGCATGTGCGCGCGTCGTTCCCCGGCGTGCCGCTCCACGCCGCCATGGGCGGGCTGCATCTTTCAGGCACCAACGAGCGCATCATCCCGGAGACGGTGCGCGATCTCGGAGCGTTTCGTCTCACGACGATCGCGGCCGGCCACTGCACCGGCTGGCGGGCCATGGCGGCCCTGATGAATGCCTATGGCGACGAGCGGCTGGTGCCGCTCGCCGTGGGGAAGAGGTTCAGCTTCTGACGCCAGCGGGTGGCGGGGCCGGCCCGGGCCCCGCCAGCCTTATTTGCGCTTGGCCGAGGCTTCGGCCACTGCGCGCAGGCGTCCCGCCACCTCCGGCGAGAGCTTGCCGGATGACTCGAGCTCGCCCAGCACCTCGGCCTGATGCGCGCCGACGCGGGCCCCGGCGAACCTGATCCGTCCGGGGGTTCGCGACATGCGCGGGAAGACGTTCTGCATCTTGAGCGGGCCGAGATCCGGATCCTCGACCGTGGTGACGCTCTCCCGCGCGCGGTACTGGGGGTCCTCGAGGATCTGGGCCGCGTCGTAGACTGGGCCGATCGCCGCCTCGACTTTCTCGAAGGCATCCAGCACCTCGGCGAGCGTGCGTGCCTTGATCCAGGCCGCCACCATGCCGTCGACCTCGTCGGCGCGCTTTACGCGCTCGACATTGGTCGCATAGCGCGGATCATCGCCCATTCCTTCACCGCCGACGAGGTTCATGACGCGCTTGGCGATCGAAGGGGATGCTGTGGAGAGCGCGACCCAGCGGCCGTCCTTGGTTTCATAGGCGTTTCTCGGAACATTATTGTCGGAGCGGTTGCCGCGCCGGTTCTGAATGAGGCCGAGCTGGTCGTAGGTGGAAACCTGTGCGCCGAGGCAGGAGAACAGCGGCTCGTAGAGGGCGAGATCGATGTACTGTCCCTTGCCGGAGCCCTGCACGTCGCGCTCGTAGATGGCGAACATGGCGGCGAACACACCGTGGTAGGCGGCAATGCCGTCGGCCAGGCCGAAGGGGGGGAGCGTCGGCGGGCCGGTCTCCTCGCCGGTGATGTGGGCGAAGCCGGAGAACGCTTCGGCGACCGTGCCGTAGCCGGGCCGGAAGCGATAGGGCCCAGTCTGGCCAAAGCCGGTGACGCGCAGCATGACGAGACGGGGATTGAGCGCGGAGAGCACCTCCCAGCCGAGGCCCCATTTCTCGAGCGTGCCGGTGCGGAAATTCTCGACCAGGACGTCGGCGTCCTCGATGAGCGCGAGAAACGCCGCCTTGCCGTCGCTCTCGTGCAGATCGAGGACGATGGTCCGCTTGTTCCGGTTGGTGACTTTCCACCAGACGCCATGGCCGTCCTTGGCGTGACCCATCTTGCGGAGCGCGTCGCCCTGCGGATGCTCGATCTTCACGACATCGGCGCCGAAATCGGCGAAGACCATGGCCGAGATCGGCCCGGCGAGAACCGTCGAGCAGTCGATGACCTTGAGGCCCGCGAGCGGCCCGTTCTTCTCGGTGTCGTGTTGCATGCGCGTGGGTGGCTCCCCGGATGAGTGGGGGCCAGTCTATTCATGCGTGCCGCTTGACGACAACATGGATCGCAAGGGCAGTTCGACCCTCCGTGGGACGCTACGCTGCGGCCGGGTCCAGCATCAGCTGCCAGGAGACACCGAAGCGGTCCGCCACCCAGGCGAAGCGCTCGGAGAAGGGGTAATCGCCGAGCGGCATCAAGACGTTGCCGCCTTTGGACAGGTTGGCGAATAGATGATCGACCTCCGCCGCCGAAGCGGTGCGTACGGCAATCGAGATCGAGGGCGTGAACGTGAAGCCATGCGCGGCCGGGCTGTCGATGGCCATCAAGTGGTGGCCGGCGATGCGGAAGGCCGCGTGCATGACCGTCCCCTCGCTGCCGCCCTCGCCGGGACCATAGCGCGTCAGGCTCAAGATCTCGCCGTCCGGAAACAATGAGACGTAGAGATTGATCGCCTCCTCGGCTCGGCCCTCGAACATCAATTGTGTGGCGGCATGCGTTGGCATGGCGGAAGCTCCTGGAGCCGTTTGCGGAGACGGGCAATGGCACCTGGAGGTCAATCGCGACATTATCGAGGCAGCGAGCCGGCGCCGGGCGCGCGGCGACCGCCTCCACCGACCGGGATCGTCAGCGGACGGCAGCGCGCCGCTGGCCTTTCAGCTCGGCGTGAGCATCCTGGATCAGCTTGCGGAAGCGCCCCATGTCCTGCTGGCCGGTGGCGAGGTCGGAGATTTCCATGCTGTTGCGGGCGATCACCCGGCTGGGCTGGGTCGGGTCGAGCACCATGATGAACGGGATCGACTTGATCTCGACTCCGCCCGAGCGGGCACGCAGGTTGCGCTCGACGGCGACGCCGCTCGGAATGATCGCGTTCTTGCCCTTGTAGGTCGTCGCGATACCGATCTCGATATGATTGAAAGTCTTGCGATAGTCGATCTGGTCACCCTTGCGCTCGAAGAACTCGGGCCCGTACATGAGGCGCTGCAGCGCGGCGCACCAGGGACACCATGCAGCGCCTACCGTGACGATCAGCAGCTTGCCCTCCTTGCGGGCCTGCTCGATCGCCTTGGCGGCCAACGCCATCTGGTCCTCGCACAGGGCATAGACGGCGCCGCCGGGGCGCAAGGGTTTGGACGCCCGCACGGGATCATCGATGCACGCCTCGGCAGGCTGATACTTGTAGTCGGCCGGCGGCAAGGACCAACCCTGGGCGCGCGCGCCCGTGGACATCATGATTGGTGAGAGTAGCAGGGCAGCGAGCAAGGCGCGCAGAGCAGTCATGGAGCCGGCTCCTCGGAAATGGGCATACAGCGCTAAGTCCTCACGCAATGTACCCTATAGCATCCTCACGAGGTGGTCACAAAACCGCGTTCAGGAGCAACTGGCGCCGATCGCTGCGACGGAGGCGGAGACACCGGAAAGGGAGAACACGTCTTTGGAGCGCATGCCGTCGCCGGCGGTCGCCTCCACCGTCATGCGCACGCCCCGCCGCATGGCCTCCAGCAGCCTTTCCTCGTCGGCCGGATCGCCGACGAATCCGCGATCGGCATCCGTAACGAGGGTGAAGCTGGTGCCACCGACGTCCACCGAAATCTCCGTTCCGCGCTTCGGGGTGAAGCCCAGGACGATGCTGATCTCGGACTTGACTGCCTGACCCGGCCAGGTCGTCACGTAGAGGTGGGGCATGTCCCGATCCGGGTCCGAAGGCTGGCGTTCCTTCGCGGCCGAGACTGCAAAGCAGATCCGATCGCGACCTTCGCCGTGCCGATAAGCCTTCCAGTCGCTGTGACTACTGATCAGATCGGCGGCGGCGGCACCGCTGGCCCAGGCGGCAAGGGCCATTGCTGCGAGCGTCGATAGGCGGGGGAGCCTGGTCATCGTCCTGCCCGGGGAACGTGGGTGGGTGCACGTCATATGCCGTCGCGGACCGCACATGTCCAGGCGAAGCGCGCGATTGCGCACCGTTGTCGGCGATCTCGCTGCGACAGGCAACAGACGCTCGCCTCGGCGAGGTCAGCTCCCTGGCAGCACGAGGATCTGGGGCTTCGACGGTAGCGTCGCCCGCGAGACGGTGAGGCTCGGCGTAGGGCTTGTCGCGACTTCGAAATCCGCGCGCGCCACGTCAAGAAAGCGGCTCAGCGTGAAGCTCGAGAAATAGTGCATGGGGATGACCAGCGGGGCCTTGAGGCCCTTGAGGACCTCGATCATGCCCGGGGTATCGAGCGTATAGCTGCCGTCGACGGGGGCGAGGATGACATCCATCTGCCCGATCTGGCCGATCTGGCGATCGGACAGGGTATGATGCAGATGACCGAGGTGGGCGATGCACAGCGTGCCCATCTCGAAGATGAAGATGGAGTTGCCGAACTCGTCGGTGCCGCCGGTGCCCCAGCTCCGGATATTGGTCGGGATGTTCCTGACCCGAACGTCGCGCTCGGTGAGGTCGTGGACGGCCGGACCGCCGGCGGGATTCCAGCCGCGAAGGACATGCGGAATACGGGGATCCGGTGTTTCGGTGAAGTGGCTCGAGTGGGCCCGGTTCATCGTGATGATGTCGGGCACAACGGCCGGGCGCACCCAGTCGCTGTAGTCGGTGGCAATGCGCACGCCCTTGCGGCTCTCGATCAGAAACGTCGAGTGGCCGACGTAGGTGATCCTGACGCCCTGCTCCTCGGCCTGGGCCGGCCGGACGCTCGCCTTGTGCAAGAGGCGGTTTCCCGGGGCATTGGCGACGGCGATGCAGCGGTCCTCGGCCGCCGAGGCGACACCGAGAAGCGCCGTGCAGACCAGCGAAAGCGCTACGAGACCGGTGCAAACCCGGCGTGCGGCGGCGATCATCGGCAACTCCTCACGGTGAATTACGACCAGCGGGCCCGGCACTCCGTCAGCGAATAGACGGCAGCCTAGCTTGGCGACCGGGGGCAGGGGAAGGTGCCTGGCTGCCCGAACAGGCAGCAAATCGTGCTACCGGTCGCGGATCTGCCGGGGGGCCCTGCGCGGGAGAATTCGCCCCAGGCAGGCGCGTCGCTCGCATCTTGAGCCCCACGAACGCCCGTGCAACCCTTTTCGTCAGATCCACAGACCCGACAGAGGCACCATGGCCGACGACATCATCATCGCCGCCCCGAAGCTGACCGCCGCCATCGAGGCGATCGTCGCCAAGGGCGGCTCGAACGCGCGTGAGGCGAAGCTCGTCGCCACGAATCTCGTCGAGGCCAACCTCAAGGGGCACGACAGCCACGGGGTCGGGATGATCCCGCGCTATATCCTTTCGCTGATGGAGGGTGGCCTGAAGGTCAACCAGGCGCCGAAGCTCGTGCTCGACACCGGCCCGATCATCCGCATGGATGGGCAAGCGGGCTACGGCCAGGTGATCGGCCACGATGCCATGACCATCGCCATCGAGCGTGCGAGGCAGCACGGTCTGTGCGCGGCGGGTCTCTACCACGCCCATCACATCGGCCGCATCGGCGCCTGGGCCGAGATGGCGGTCGCCGAGGGGCTCGTGTCCCTGCATTTCGTCAATGTCGTATCGCGCCCGATCGTGGCGGCCTGGGGAGGCGGCGACGCGCGCTTCGGGACCAACCCGATCTGCATCGGCGTGCCGCGCGAGGGCAAGGATCCGATCGTGCTCGACTTCGCCACGAGCCGCATTGCCCAGGGCAAGACACGCGTCGCCCACAACCGCGGCAAGAAGCTCGATCCAGGCACCATCATCGATGACGAGGGGCGGCCGACGACCGATCCGCGCTACACGGTGATCCCACCGTTCGGGGCGATCATGACGTTCGGCGAGCACAAGGGCTATGGGCTCGCCATGATCGCCGAGCTGCTCGGAGGCGCCCTGACTGGCGGCGATACGATGCGCAAGCCATATGACGGCACACTGCAGGGCGTCTACAACGGCATGATGACGATCGTGCTCGATCCCAAGAGGCTCGGCACGTCGGAGCATTTCCAGCGCGAGATCGATGCCTTCACGAGCTGGGTGCAGTCAGGACCTGTGGCGCAAGGCTTCGACAAGGTCCGGCTCGCCGGCGACCCGGAGCGCGAGTGGAAGGCGAAGCGGCTGAAAGAGGGCATTCCCGTCGATACGACGACCTGGGGCGACATCCTGGCCTCGGCCGAGAAGGTCGGGCTGGCAGCCAGGGACGTCGCAGCCATCGCCGGCGTCGCGGCGTGAGACAGGGGGGAGCGGGCCATGACTGGCGCACTCGACGGCATTCACGTCATAGACCTGAGCTCGGGGGCAGCATCGGCTCTGGCCACGATGTTCCTTTCAGACCACGGCGCGACCGTGGTCCGCGTCGTAGACAAGAGCGCACCCGATTTCCGCCAAGGTGGCTTCGTCGTCTGGGATCGCGGCAAGCAGGCGGTTCGCCTGGACATCGACTCGCGTGAGGGGGCTGACGCGCTCGAGCGGCTCATCGCGGGTGCCGACATTCTCGTGGAGGACATCGCGCCGTCCGATGCGCGCCAGCGGCTCGTCGACCGGGAACGGCTGGCACGGCTCAATCCGCGGCTGATCGCATGCTCGATCACCGCCTATGGGAAGCGGGGCCCCTGGAGGGACGAGCCACCGATCGAGGATCTCGTCATGGCCCGGACAGGCCTGCTCGGCGGATTGCCCGGGTTCCGTCCGGCACCCGTCCATTGCGTGCATCCACTGCCGAGCGTCGGCGCGGCGCTGCTCGCCTGCAACGGCATTGCAGCGGCGCTCCTGGCCCGCGAGACGACGCAGCGCGGCCGATCGGTCGAGTCGTCTCTCATGGCCGGCGCACTGCTCTACATGACCAAGGCCGATGGCGAGAAGATCAAGCGGCACGTGTTCCAGACGCATCCGGCAGGCAGTGCGCCGTTCTACAGCCTCTACGAATGCGCCGACGGAAATTGGGTCCAGCTCGGCTGCGTGCACGAGACCTTCATCGCGATCGCGGCGGACCTGTTCGGGCTGACCGAGCTGATCAAGGAGCCACGCATGGTGTCCGGCCGGGCGCCGTTGACGCCGGCCGACGACGAGGAGATGCGGGCCGCCGTCGCGACGGCCGTCAAGCGCCGGCCTCTCGCCGAATGGGTCCGTCTCTTCGAGGACGCCGACGTGCCATTTGCGCCAGCCCGGCTCACCGAGGAGGGCTTCGACGACCCGCAGGTGCTGCACAACCAGATGGTGATGACGCTCGACGATCCGGCTGTCGGCCCGGTGGTGCAGATGGGCGTGCCGGTGGTGATGACGGGAACGCCGGGGGCCATCCAGGGGCCGCGCCAACGGCCGACCGGTGTCAGCCGAGCCTCGGAAAGCCAAGCCGAGAGCCGGCGGTCGGCAAGCACCGAGGTTCCCAGGTCGGCCGTCCTCGACCCGCCGCCCCTCGCGGGAATCCGAGTGCTCGAGATCACCAATCTGATCGCCGGACCGACGGCGGGACGCATTCTCGCCGACCTCGGCGCCGACGTGATCAAGCTCGAGCCGCCCGCGGGCGACATCTCGCGGCCCATCGGGCGGACCTACTTCTATGCGCTCAACTTCAACAAGCGCTCGGTCTGCGTCGACACCTCGACGGAGGAGGGCCGCAAGGTGGTGCAGGCGATCGCCGCCAAGTGCGACGTGCTGCTGGCGAACCTCAGGCCCAAGGCAACGGAGCGCATGGGCATCGGCCCGGCCATCAATCCGCGGCTGATCGAGACCCACCTCACCGGCTACGGCTTCACGGGCCCCTATTCCAAGCGGCCGGGCATTGATCCGCTGGCGCAGGCCTACATGGGCATGTCGCGGGCGCAAGGTGGACCGGAGAATCCCCCCGTATTCCCAGCGCAGCTCGCACCGACCGACTACACGAACGGTGCCATGGGCGCGTTCGGCACCATTCTCGCGCTGTACGTCCGGGCTCGATCGGGCGTGGTGCAGCGGGTCGAAGGCAACCTGCTGTCGGGCGGTATCCTGTTGTCGTCGGCCTGGTTCACGAAGTATCGAGGGCGGCCCGTCCGCCAGCTTGCCGACAAGGAGCAGATGGGGCTCGGGCCGTTCCATCGGCTGTTCAAGCTCGCCGACGGCTGGATCTATGTCGCTGCGGACGCCGAGCAGGAGCAACGGGCGCTATGCGAGGTGGCGGGCGTGCCTTCGCCGGCTCGGGCCGCGTCGTCGCCGGCGTCTGGCCGGCACCCGAACGAGGCTCCGATCGCCAAGGCGCTGGCATCGGCCTTGTCGCGCCTCGCGGTGGCCGACGTGCTGGACAAGCTCCACGCAGCCGGTGTCCCCGCGGCGGAGGCGCCCGAGGGCCATGCCGAGATCTTCCTCGAGCACCCGCACGCCATCGCCAACGACATGGTCGCCATACGCCAGCATCCGACCGGCGGCAAGCTCAGGGTGCAGTGGCGCTCGGTGCAGTTCTCGGGCACGGCGCCGACGCTCGGCCGGGCGACTCCGCTGCTTGGCGAGCACACGACCGAGGTCATGGCCGAGGTCGGGATCGAGCCTCGAGACATCGAGCGGCTGGCGGCGGGCAACATCGTCAAGGTGGAGCGGCCCAGGTAGCCCCGCGAGCACTGGCCACTGCCGCGCGCGGCCGCATCGGGAACCAGACGGGTGGCGGGCCGCGTTCTAGGGCACGAGGACAAGCACGGCGGAGGGGCGCCGTTCGCCACACAAGCGGAAATCGGAGCCGATCATGTCTGTCCGTCAGCAGCGCCGCATACCCAGGGTCGTGAGCTTCCTGGCCATCAACGCAGTCGCCGGAGCCATCGCCGGTGTGCTCGCGGCTGCCGGCATCCTGGTCACGGACGCCGGCGGGCTGATGAGCCTGGCCGCGCAGAGCGGCTCGACGGTGACGGCCAGCTCCATGCTGATCGGTGGGTTCGCGCTCACCTTCGGGAGCCTCGCAATGGGCAGCGCCGTTATGCTGCTGCCGCGCCAGGACTGAGGCGCTCCTGCCGGCGGCGGGACCTCGTCTCGGCGATCACGGGGCCTCTCCGAACCCAGCTTCAGCCGACCCCAGCGTCCGCTGGAAAACGTAGAGGTGCCTGGCCTGCTGCGCGATCATGAATGGTCCGGACAACGGGCAAGCCGCGTGTCTTCATGCCGTACATCGCTGGCGTAACGCCAGGCTCCGCCGGCCGGGTCTCGTGAGAGGCCCGGTGTCGCGAAGGTGGCGGAGCAGAGCTGCATCGATGGCGAGCGAACGCGAAGCACGGCGCGGCCACGCTCGGCGCAGTGCGGCGCTGCGGACGTGTTTGCAGCCGGACGCACCCGAACCGCGCGTCACCGCCGCCGGCAGGCCCGACCCGTGCAATCGCTTGCCGATCTATCTCGCCTGGATCCATCTCTATGCGGCATCCCGCCGAGCCGCGGGCGGGCGATGGGCCGCCGCGGCGCCTGTCACGCGGTCGCCACGCCCACGTTGTCGATGAGACGTGTCTCGCCGAGCCAGGCGGCGGCGAGCACGCGGGCGGGGCGGCCGGAGCCGTGGTGCCACGCCTTCAAGGTCTCGGCGTCGCGAACCGTAACGTAGTCGATCTGGCGGAAGCCGGCGGCGGCGAGCGCCTTCTCGCCCTCCGCGATCGCGGCCTCGTGCCCGCCAGTCGCGGCAGCGGCGGCCACGCCACGGATGACGTCGTGAATGACGACGGCGCGGGCCCGCTGGTCGGGCGACAGGTAGCGGTTGCGCGAGGACATGGCGAGCCCGTCCGGCTCGCGCACGGTCGGGCCGCCGAGGATCTCTACGGGCATGTCGAGGTCGCGCACCACCTGCCGGATGACGCAGAGCTGCTGATAGTCTTTCTCGCCGAAGACAGCGACGTCGGCCCCGGTCTGCAGGAAAAGCTTGGAGCAGACGGTCGCCACCCCGCCGAAGAAGTGCGGGCGGAAATCGGTCTCGAGGCCCTCCGCGGCGCCCGCCGGGACGACGCGCGTTGCGAAGCCCTCGGGGTACATGACGGGCGCGGTCGGCGCCCAGACGAGGTCGCAGCCGACGCGGCCGAGCATGGCGCAGTCGTCGTCGAAGGTGCGCGGGTACTTCGAGAAGTCCTCGGTCGGCGCGAACTGGGTCGGATTGACGAAGATCGAGGTGACCGTGCGCCGGCAGCGGCGCTGGCCGAGGCTCACGAGGGAAAGGTGCCCTGCGTGCAGCGCGCCCATTGTCGGCACCAGCGCGACGGTCTCGCCCGCCTGCCGCCAGACGCCGATGCGGCGGCGCAGGTCGGCTACCGTGGACACGACTTCCGGCATCGAGGTGGACACGGCGCTCCTCCATTCCCGGTGGCCCGAACTGCTTGCGGGGGGCGCAAACTCACTCGCCGGGCGTCCAGCGTCAAGAGCTTATGCTGCGGTGCAGCTTGCACCAGAGCCGACCGCCCAGCGCGGTCACTCCCGTGGAAGCGGCTCGTAGGCGGCCTCTGGGTCGGCCAGTGTCATCAGGCGGCCCGCGGCGACGCGGGCCAAGCGCAGCATCATTGCCTTCCGGCGCGCGCCCGCGAGACGGTGCTCCGGGGCTTCCCGGACGATATCGCCGCCGTATCGGTCGGCGAGGACGAGGCCGGTGTCCGGAGGCAGCACCTCCTGCGGGAAGTCCGTTGCAACGGCGAACAGCAGGCGGTCGCACCAGACACGGTAGCCGGGCCACTTCGTGTCGGTACGGAAGTCGGCGAGCGACGACTTGATCTCGACGATCCAGATCTCACCTGCCTCGTCCACAGCCATCAGGTCGGCGCGGCGGCCGTCGGCGAGCGACACCTCGGGGATCGCCCGGAACCCGCGCTGGGCGAGGGCACGGGTTGCGCCGCGGGCGATGTCGCGGGCGCGCGCCGACTGCCGACCATCCGATAGCGGAGACATAGAGTCGGATGTTGCGGGCTTCATACCATTGCCATCCTTGCTTGCGATGCCGCGCCCAAGCCACCAGATCGTAAGGCTACGCCGGACCTTGCCTGCAACGACCGGAAGCAGCTTTATGACAGGCCGGACGGGATTGACTGCCCTCCGGGGCTGCCGTCTTCTGCGGGCGGCGGTTCCATCCGCCGGTGCCGTCGCAAACACCTCAACAACAGCGGGGATCGATGTTCTTCAAGCGCAATCAGCAGGAGCCGTCGCCCAAGGTCGATGCCGAGGTGACGACGCGGGCGAGCGCGCCACGGCCGCTGCCTGCGACGGAGCTGCGCCGGACGGTCGATCCCGTGACCCTCGGCTTCAAGACGACGGCCGAGCTCGAGCCGATTTCGGGCCTGATCGGACAGGACCGCGCGCTCAAGGCCATCCAGTTCGGCGCCAATATGCGGGCGCACGATTTCAACGTGTTCGTGCTCGGTCCGCCAGCGTCCGGCAAAAGCACCGCGGTCAAGCAGTATCTGGCCCGGAAGGCCCGCGAGGCGCCCCCGCCGTCGGACTGGGTCTACGTCAACAACTTCGAGGATCCGAACAAGCCGAGGGCGTTGAGCCTTCCGTCCGGCCGCGCACGGCCCCTGGCCAAGGGCATGATCGCCGTCATCGACGAGCTCCGGAGCACGCTGCCTACGATCTTCGAGGGCGAGGACTATCAGGCCCGGCGGCGCGCGATCGACGAGGAGTTCCGCTCGGGCCAGGAGGAGGCGTTCGAGGCGCTGAACGCAAAGGCACAGACCCAGAGCATTGCCATCGTGCGAACGCCGACCGGCTTCGTCATGGCTCCCACGCATGAAGGCAAGATCGTCAAGCCCGAGGTGTTCAACACGCTGCCGGAGGCGATGCGCAAGGAGGTCGAGGGCCGGATCGAGGTGCTGCAGAAGGATCTCGAGCAGATCCTCGAGAAGATGCCGAAATCCGACAAGCTGCGGCGCCAGAAGCTGAGCGAGCTCAATACCGAGGTCGCATCCTTCGCCGTGCGCGAGGCGCTCGACGATCTCGCCGCCGCGTATGCTGGCGAGGTCGGGGTGCTCACCTATCTCGACTACGCAGGCAAGGATCTCGTCCGCAACGTGGGGTTGTTCCTCCAAGGCAGCGGCGAGGAGAGCGAGATCGTCAAGCAGCCGGCCGATACGGCTCGCGATCCCCGTTTCCGGCGCTACATGGTCAATGTCATGGTCGGCAATGGGGACACGCCGGAGGACGGCGCCCCGATCTACGAGGAGCTCAACCCGACCTACGGCAATGTGATCGGGCGCATCGAGCACATCGCCCAGATGGGCGCGCTGGTCACGGATTTCCTGCTGATCAAACCCGGTGCCCTGCACCGCGCCAACGGCGGCTACCTGCTCATCGACGCGAGGAAGCTGCTGCTATCGCCGTTCGCCTGGGAGGCGCTGAAGCGCGCCATCAAGGCGCGCGAGATCCGCATCGAGCCGCCGTCGGAAGTCGCTGGCATCATCTCGACCCAGACGCTCGATCCGGAGCCAATTCCACTCGACATCAAGGTGGTCCTGTTCGGCGACCGCGAGCTTTACTATCTCCTCAGTCAATTCGATCCGGATTTTGCCGGCATCTTCAAGGTGCAGGCGGATTTCGACGATTCGATCGTGCGGTCGGCCGAGAACGATCAATCCTATTCGCGACTGATCGCCTCGATCGTCAGAGACCACAAGCTCAGACCCGCCGACGCCGGAGCGGTGGCGCGGATCATCGAGGAAGGTGCGCGACGCGCCGATGATCGCGAGAAGCTGTCCATCGAGATCGGCCACATCGCCGACATCGTGCGCGAGGCCGACTACTGGGCGGGCGAGGGCGGCACGGAGACGATCACGCGTGAAGCGGTGACGCGGGCCATCGAGGAGAGCATCCAGCGGGCCGACCGGCTGCGCGACAGGTCACAGGAAACCATCCACCGCGAGATCGTGCTCGTCGATACGGACGGCGCCAAGGTCGGCCAGATCAACGGCCTGTCGGTGCTCCAGCTCGGCAATTTCTCGTTTGGTCGGCCGAGCCGTATCACGGCGCGCGTTCGCATGGGGCAGGGCCGCGTGGTCGACATCGAGCGGGAGGTCAAGCTCGGTGGGCCGCTGCACTCGAAGGGAGTCATGATCCTGTGGGGCTACCTCGCGGGGTGCTATGCGCTGGACGTGCCGCTGGCCTTGGCCGCGTCGCTGGTCTTCGAGCAGTCATACGGCGGGGTCGACGGCGACAGCGCCTCATCGGCCGAGCTCTATGCGCTTCTGTCGGCGCTGTCAGAGGTGCCGATCAGCCAGTCCTTCGCCGTCACGGGATCGGTCAACCAGTGGGGCGAGGTGCAGGCCATCGGTGGCGTCAACGAAAAGATCGAAGGCTTCTTCGACGTCTGTCTGCATCGCGGGCTGACCGGCAAGCAGGGCGTGCTGATCCCGCAGTCGAATGTGCAACACCTGATGCTGCGGGAGGACGTGGTCGAGGCGGTCAAGGCCGGCAAGTTCGCCATCTACTCGGTCGGCCACATCAATGAAGGCATCGAGATCTTGACGGGCGTCAAGGCGGGCGAGCGCGCTCCCGAGGGACGATTCCCCGTCGGCACCATCAATCGGCTCGTCGAGGACAAGCTCAAGTCCTTCGCCGAGCGAGGGCGGGCCTTCTCCGCCCGCCAGGGAGGCGGCAACGGCGAGAACGGCAGGAGCAACTCATGATCGCGCACGTTGCGGAGGCTGGTGAGGGCCGTGGACGTGTTGTTCTGCATCTCACTCAAGGCAAGGTGAGCCCGTTTGCGCTGGAGGCCGCCATCCGCGTCGCGCGGGCCTTCCAGTCGGAGCTCGAGAGCCTCTACGTCGAGGACGCCAAGCTCCTGGATATCGCGGGCTTCCCGTTTGCGCGCGAGATCTCGCTGTCGGGCCGCCAATCCCGGCAGCTCTCGCCCGAGATCGTCGAGCGGCAGATGCGAGCCGCCGCGGCAGCCCTTCTGCGCAAAGTGCGGGAGCTGGCACAGGCCGCCGATGTGCCGCTGCAGTCGACGGTGGTGCGCAATGAGCCGATGGCGGCACTGGCCGAAGCCTGCTCGTCGCGCGGACCATGGAATGTGGTGGCGCTGGCCGAGCCTTTGTCGCCCGCCGACGGCTCCTTGCTGCGTCGGCTCTTCGCGTCGGTGCCAGGGACAACCGGACTGATCGTGGTCGGCCCGACCGCCAAGCGCGCAACTGGGCGGGTGGTGGGTGTGGTCGAGGACATCGATTACTTCGAGGCGGTTCTGCGGACGGCGCGCCGCTTGTTCGAAGCCTCCGACGGGGCGCGTTTCACGCTTCTGCTGGTGGCCGAGTCCAATGCCGAGGCCGAGTTGATGGACGAGCAGGCACGCCTCGTCATCGGCGAGGACGAGACGATCGAGATCGTGCGCGCGCGCGTGCAGGCCAATTCGCCTGCCATGGTCGCCGAGCTCATTCGCAAGCTGGACGCCGGCTTCATCGTAGGGCGTTTCGGCGGCATCGTGGTGCCGAGCGAAGGTGACATGCGTCCACTTGCCGGCGTGCTCGAGTGTCCGATGTTCCTGATACGCTGAAGCGCGCGGTTCAGGCTGCCGATTGAGCCGGGGCCGCAAGCAGTTTCTGCATGCATGCCACCCCATTCTCCGAAGCCTGGAGCGCGTTCAGGAACGTCTGGCGCCAGTGCGTCACGTCGTTTTCTCGCACGCGGGCAATGAGCGCGGTGTACCGCTCTCGACGCTCCTCGACCGGCATCGTCAGGCCGCGATGCAGGCCGATGCAAACCTCGTCGGTGTCGTAGGGATTGACCAGGATCGCTTCCTGCAGGTCCTCGGCAGCACCCGCGAACTTGGAGAGCACGAGCGCGCCCGGGTTATCCCAGTCCTGCGAGGCGACATACTCCTTTGCGACCAGATTCATACCATCCCGCAAGGGCGTCACCAGGCCGACCTGGCTGCCGCGGAACAGAGCAGCCAACGTCGAGCGCGGTATCGCACGGTGAATGTAGCGCACCGGGGTCCAGTCGAAGTCGGCGAACTCGCCGTTGATCGCGCCAGACAGTCCTTCGAGCTCCTGGCGGATGTCTGTATAGGCCTCGACCTCCTCACGCGTCGGCGGTGCGATCTGCATGAAGGTGACGGCCTTGCGCATCTCGGGGTGCAGCTCGAGCAGGCGGCGAAACGCCTTCATGCGGCCAGGCAGGCCCTTGGTGTAGTCGAGGCGGTCGACACCGAGTACGAACATGTTGGCCATCGAGCGTCGCTGCAGGCGGGCGATGTGTGCCTCGGCCTCGCTGGTATGGGCCATCTCGTAGACCGCGTCGACGTCGATGCCGATCGGGAAGGCTCGCGCCGTGATGGTATGGCCGAAGCAGCGGACTCGGTCGTCGCCGATCGCCTCGGCGCCGCAGTGCTCGGTGACATAGCGGACGAAGTTGCTCGCGTCGCCGGATGTCTGAAAGCCGACGACGTCGTAAGAGAACAAAGTCCGGGCGAGCCACTCGTGGTCGGGCACCGCGATGAAGATGTCGGGCGGCGGGAACGGAATGTGGAGGAAGAATCCGATTTTCTGGCGCGCTCCCTGGGAGCGCAACTCCTCCGCCAGAGGGATCAGGTGGTAGTCGTGCACCCAAACAAGGTCGTCCGGCTCGAGTAGCACGCAGAGCTGCTGCGCCATGCGTTGGTTCACGCGGCGGTAGCCCTCAAGATAGGCCGTCTCGAACTGCCCGAGGTCCAGGCGATAGTGGAACGTCGGCCAGAGCACCTTGTTCGAGAAGCCGAGGTAATACTCCTGATACTCGCGGCGGGTCAGGGGTACGGTAGCGGTACGCATGTTGCCCTGCTGCGCGAGCCGCATGCCCATGGGGGCGTCCTCATCAACCGTCGATCCGTCCCAGCCGAACCAGACGCCGCGGCGCTGCTGCAACGCATCGCCGAGCGCGACGGCCAAACCGCCCGACTGGACGGCCTTCTCGACGTCGGCCACACGGTTCGACACAACGATCAGCCGGCTCATACGGTTGACTCCCAGGACTTGGACAGGCGCATGGCGCCGTTGATGATGCCGACCATCGAGTAGGTCTGCGGAAAGTTGCCCCACGCCTCGCCCGTGGCGGGGTCGGTATCCTCGGACATGAGCCCGTGCGAGTTGCGGGAGGCGAGCAGCGCTTCGAAGATCTCGCGGGCCTCGTCGCGCCTGCCGATCCGCGCCAGCGCATCGAGGCGCCAGAAGGCGCAGACGTTAAAAGCCGTCTCCGGCACGCCGAAGTCGTCGGCCTCCTCGTAGCGCATCATGAATGGGCCGCGGCCGAGCGTGTGCTCGAGCGCGTCGACCGTCGCGACGAAGCGCGGGTCGCTGCCCGAGATCATGCCGACCTCGCCCATCAGCAGAACGCTCCCATCGAGATGGCGGCCGCCAAAGCTCTCGACGAAGGACTTGCGCTGGTCGGACCAGGAGTGCTCGAGGATTGCCGCCCGCACCTCGTCGGCCTTGGCTCGCCAGTAGACCGCGCGGTCCGGGCGCCCGATGTGATGGGCGATCTTGGCGAGACGGTCGCAGCCGGCCCAGCTCATGATGGCGGAGGAGGTGTGCGGTCGCGCCCGGCTCCTCAGCTCCCACATGCCGGCGTCCGGCTTGTCGTAGAGGTGGAAGGCCTGCTCGCCGACGGCCTCGAAACGGCGAAACTCCTCGACGCCCGGCGTCATGTAGAGGCGATGGTCGAAGAAGGCCTGGGTCGCGCCCAGGATGATGTTGCCGTAGGTGTCGTGCTGGATCTGCTCGTGGGCCTGATTGCCGGCACGGACGGGACCCATGCCGCGGTAGCCGGCAAGCTCCGGAACGGTCAGCTCGGTCAACTTCGTCTCGAGGCCGATGCCATAGACGGGCTGGATATTGCCGTTCTCGGAGCTGGCGACGATGTTCATGAGCCAGCGGAAGTAGAGCTCGAGGGTCCTCACCGCGGCCAGCGAGTTGAGGGCCCGCACCACGAAGAAGGCGTCGCGCACCCAGCAGAATCGGTAATCCCAGTTGCGCCCCGAGCCCGCCGCCTCGGGGATGCTCGTGGTCATCGCGGCGACAATGGCACCGGTCGGCTCGTAGCTGCACATCTTGAGCGTGATGGCGGCGCGGATGACGGCTTCCTGCCACTCGAGCGGCAGGGCGAGGCGGTGCACCCATTCCCGCCAGTAGTCGATTGTCCGCTCCTCGAAACTGCGCGCGGTCTCGCCGACACCGCCTTCCAGCGTCTCGTCGGGGCCGAGCACGAGATTGATTGGGGCATCGAGAATGAACGGCGTCTCGGATGCGACAAAGTCGATGGGCGCATCCGTGCTCAGCCGCAGCGACAGTCGTCGGCCGAGGTAGCGGATATGGTTCGAGCCGGAGGCCGTCAGGCATTCGCCGCGACCGAAATCGAAACTCGGGCGGACACGGATGCGGATGCGCGGACTGCCGGAAAGTGGTCGGATGCGGCGGATAAGCGTCTGGGGGCGAAAATTGCGCTCGCGCCATCTGAACCGGGGTGCAAAGTCCGTGATCTCGATCGATCCCGCCTCGCCGTGGAGGACGGTCTGCACGACGGCCGTGCTGCGCACGTAGCTCTGGCGGCTCGACTTCAATCCGTCGAGCGTGACCTCCATCAGTCCGCCGTCGTGCGCGCCAGGAGGCGAGCCGATCAGCGAATGGAACACGGGCTCGCCGTCGAAGCGAGGCAGGCAGCACCACACGATGCGCCCACGGGCATCGATCAGAGCGCTGATACAGCAATTGCCGATCATCGCGAGGTCGAGAGTCGCGCCTTGCTCAGGCATATCTGCCTCCGCGCTCGAACGTCTCGACGGTCTGGCCAAGCCAATCGAGAAAGTCGGTGGTGCTTTCGGCGCGCCACACCGCTGCGGTTGGCCCTGGGCCGATCTTGATCGAAATGCCGCCCTTGGCGTTGACCACGCAGAAGGCATCCTCGTCGGTGGCGTCGTCGCCGGCGAAGACGGCGCGTCGGCCGAAGAATGGCGACTCTTTCAGAAATGCAGCTACGGCGGCGCCCTTGTCGGCACCTTGAGGCCTCGCCTCGACCACCATCTTGCCGCGAACCAGCCGCACGCCGATGTTGGCTGCAGCCACGCGCTCCATGGCCGCGAGGCATGCATCCTCGAGATCGGGCCGCTGGCGATAATGCAGGGCCAGCGCGTCGCTCTTTCGCTCCAGCAGCAATCCGCGTTGGGCGGCGACCAGCGGTTCGAGAAGCGCTTCTGCTCCTTCCAGGAACGACCTGTCCGCGCCGCACCTCCTCAGCCCTCCGCCGAAATCGCGCCGGGTCAGCCCATGTACGCCAGCCGTCGGGAGCTTGAGGGGCGCGAGAAAGGCATCGACCACTGCAATGTCGCGACCGGTAATGATGGCGACAGCGCCCCCGGTCACCGCGACCAGGCGATCCAGGACCTCGCGAGTTGTCAGCTCGACGCGCACCGCGTCCGGCCGATCGGCCAATTCGACGAGCGTTCCATCGAAGTCCAGAAAAAACGCGAACGCACGTCCATCAGTCATCTCTGGCAGCAGAACAGACCCCCAATCGTCTCGAGAGACGCCCGCTTATCCACGACCGTCGCTCAGGCTGGCGCTCGGGCCGTCGACGAAGCCCGATGCTACGAAACCCGCGACGCCCCCGATGGTTGCGCTGGCACGAAGAATTAGCCATCCATCAGCCCGGACGGCTTCTCGCGGCCGCGATGCAGGCAAGGTCCGGCACATCGCGGGCGCTGCGGCTATGGTGGGCCGGGATGCGGGACTGCAGCGGCTCGGCGTCGACCCCGTTTGACGCCGTCGGTGGGCGCGACGGTCGGTCCGCTGTATTCATGGCCTCGTTGCAGACGCAGGCCTCCCGGTTTCGAGGCGCACTGCTGATGGAGATCTACCCTGTCCGACAGGCCACGATCGCGCGAAAGGCAGTCCGCCGGCACGTCCGGGGTCGAGGCGAAGGCGCCGACCGCCACCGCCACGGCGCAACCGCAATCAGCCCGGAACCGAGCGCGGACGATCGCAGCGGCTTTGGCCGCCGCGATAGCTGCCGCCGTCGCCTGGTGGGTGCTCGCACGTGGCACGGAGGTCAAGGTGGCACCCGTCGTCCGAGGTGACGCGGCTGCGGTGGTCTACGCGACCGGAATCGTCGAGCCCGTGCACTGGGCCAAGGTCGCAGCGTTGCAGCGAAAACGCATCGTCGAGCTGTGCCGCTGCGAGGGGCTGACCGTGCGCAAAGGCGATGTCCTGGCTCGCCTCGACGATGCCGAGGAGCGCGCCGTGCTGACCGAGCTCGAGGCGCGCCTCAAGCGCTATCGCGAGGATGCCGAGCGCCTCAAGGGGCTCGTCGAGCGCAACGTGACAGCTCGCACCACCTACGAGGAGAAGCTCACTCAGGTGCGCGAGCAGGAGAGCCGTGTCGCAGCGCAGAAAGACCGCATCGAGGATCTTTCGCTGAAGGCGCCGATGGACGGCGTGGTGCTTCGCCGCGACAGCGAGGTCGGCGAGATCGCGGGCACGGGCACCAATGATGTGTTGCTGTGGGTCGGTGAGCCGAAGCCGCTGCGCGTCGTTGCCGAGGTCAACGAGGAGGATATTCTCAAGGTCGAGCCAGGCCAGAAGGTGCTGCTGCGCCACGAGGGCAATTCGGGCGTTCCGCTCGTTGCGACCATCGACAGCATCACGCCGAAAGGCGACCCGCAGACCAAGACGTTCCGCGTCTACATGATGATTCCGGAGCAGTCGCCGCTCCGCATCGGCATGAGCGTCGAGGCCAACATCGTCATCGCGGAGGCCAAGGACGTGCTGCTGGTGCCGGCTGAGGCGATCGGAGGCTCCGCCATGGTTTTGACGGTGGACGATGGCCGTGTCCGGCGGCGCAAGATCGAGACCGGCATTCGCGGGACACGCCTCGTCGAGGTGCGATCGGGTCTGACGGCCGGACAGCGCGTGGTCGCGCCCTGGAAGAACGACCTCTCCGATGGGGCCCGC
Source organism: Hyphomicrobiaceae bacterium (assembly GCA_033764055.1). Classification (GTDB taxonomy): domain Bacteria; phylum Pseudomonadota; class Alphaproteobacteria; order Rhizobiales; family Hyphomicrobiaceae. Next base: position 23,665 of record JANRJI010000143.1, on the reverse strand, counting down.
GTGCGTATCGTCGCGGGAGCGGCCAGATGAGGCTCGTGCTCGACATCGCCTTCACGCATGTCCTCACCCGCGTCCGCCAGACCCTGGTCGGGATGCTGGGCGTCGCCATGGGCGTCGGCTTCTCGGTCATGATGGCGGCGCTGATGGAAGGCTCGCAGCGCGATTTCGTGGCGCAACTCGTCGACAGCCTGCCCCACATCACCGTCAGCGACGAGCGGCGCGAGCCGCCCCGGCAGCCCGCCGAGGATGCCTATGCGGCCGTCGAGTACGCAGGCCTCAGGACGCCGGTGACGCGACCCGGAATCAAGAACCCCTACGCGATCATGGCCTCGCTCGAGACCTGGCTCGACGGGGCCGCCGCGCCATCCGTGCAGGCGCGCGCGGTGATCCGCTACGCAGGACGCGACACGGCGGCGAGCGTGACGGGGATCGATCCGCCGCGGGAGCGAGCGGTATCGAAGCTCGCAACGCAGATCCGTCAGGGAACGATCGATTCTCTCTACAGGTCGTCGAATGCCATCATCCTCGGCGACAAGCTCGCGACCAAGATCGGGGCGCGGGTCGGCAACACGATCGCGCTCGTGTCCGGGACCGGGCAGGTGCTCACGTGCACAGTGGTGGCACTGCTGCACTCTGGCATCAGCCAGACCGACGAGACACAGGCCTATACGCTGATCAAGACGGGACAGATCCTGGGCGGTCAGACGGGGCTCGTGAACGCGATCCGCATCCGCGTCGGCGATATCCTCGATGCGCGGTCCGTGGCGTCACGCATCGAGGCGCAGACCGGCTACAAATCGGTCTCCTGGCAGGAGGCCAACGAGGACCTCCTGTCGGCGTTCCAGATTCGCAATTTCATCATGTACACCGTGGTCGGCGCCATCCTGCTGGTGGCATCGTTCGGAACCTACAACATCATCTCGACCATCACGCACGAGAAGACGCGCGACATCGCCATCATGAAATCGCTCGGCTTCACGGAGGCGACGGTGCGGCTGATCTTCCTGATCGAATCCATTCTGATCGGGCTCGCCGGCACCCTCGTCGGCTGGGCGCTCGGCTTCGTGCTCTGCCTGGCGCTGGGCTCGATCGAGTTCAAGAGCCCGTTCATGGATGCAACTCGGCTGCCGCTCTACTACACGCCGACGCATTACCTCTTGGCTGCGAGCGTGGCGATGGCAGCCTCCGGCATTGCCGGCTACCTGCCGGCGCGAAAAGCCGCGCGCGTGCATCCGGTGGAGATCATCCGGGGCGCGTCGTGATGCAGGACGTCGCACCGGCACGGCCGCTGATCGAGCTGCGCAATGTGACGAAGACGATCGGGGACGGCGTCGCGACGACGCTCGTCGCCGACATAGACCTGGTGATCAGAGCCGGCGAGTTCGTGGCCGTTACCGGACCGTCGGGCTCGGGCAAGAGTTCGCTACTCTACCTGCTCGGTCTGCTCGACGTGCCGACCTCCGGCGAGGTGCTGTTCGAGGACAAGCCCGTCGGCAGCCTCGACGAGGCGACGCGGGCTGGATTGCGGCTGGCGCTGCTTGGGTTCGTCTTCCAATTCCACTTCCTGCTGCCAGAGTTCTCAGCGCTGATGAACGTCATGCTGCCCATGCGGGCGCTGGCGCGCTATCCCGAGCCGGCCATGCGCGCCCGCGCCATCGGGCTCCTCACGTCGCTCGGCCTTGACGGGCACATGCACAAGCTGCCCTCGCAGATGTCGGGCGGGCAGCGCCAGCGCGTCGCCATCGCGCGTGCGCTCGCCAACGAGCCACTGGTCATCCTCGCCGACGAGCCGACCGGCAACCTCGATACCCATTCGAGCGAGCAGGTGCTCGCCATCTTCCGGCGGCTCGTCGACGAGACCGGGCGCGCCATCGTGATGGTCACCCACGATCTCGAGCTGGCGGCGCGCGCCGACCGTCAGGTCCGCATCGTCGATGGGCGAATCGTCGCGTGAGGCGGGAGCCGAAGCTCGTCCGCACGTCGCTCCCCGCCGTTGGCGCGGATGGGCCGGTCCGCCGCGCCCGACGCCTGGTGGCCTGGTCTCACCGCGTCTCGGTCGCGATCCGGCGCCGCACCTCGGGCAGGACCTCCCGGCCGACGAGCTCGATGCCGGCGAGTATCTCCTCCTGGGCCATGCCAGGCCAACTCATGCGCATGCCGACATGGCCGATGCCTGCCTTGTGCTGGGCGACCAGGGCGCCCACCACCTGGGCCGGCGTGCCGACGCCGAACCGGTTCGCGGCGAGGCCCCGGAGCTGCTCGATCGGCGTCTGGTCTTTCTCCATCTTGAGGCCCGGCAGGCCCCAGGAGGCGTAGGCGGCATACTTCTCGAGCAGGAATTTTGCCGAGCGCGCCAGTGCCGCCTCCTCGTCGCGCGCGCACGAGACCTCGTAGATGCGGGCGATCTGAGCGGGCGGCAGACCGGCCTCGGCGCGCGTCTTGGCGACGAGGGCCGTCTGCTTGGCGATGCCTTCGACACGGGTTACGGGAACCGCCGTCCAGCCGTCCGAGATGCGGGCGGCGCGCTCGATGCCCTTCTCGATCTGCGATGCGACAATGATCGACGGGCGGGGCGACTGCAGCGGGCGCGGCCTGATGGTGACGCCGTCGAGGGTCCAATGGCGGCCCTTGAACGTGACCTTGTCCTCGCTCCAGAGGCGGCGGATGATCTCGACGCCCTCCTCGAGCCGCGAGACCCGCTCCTTCATCGGTACGCCGAAGACGGCGAACTCCTCCTCGCGGTAGCCAAGTCCGACGCCAAGGATGAAGCCGCCTCCGGAGATGACGTCGAGGAACGCGCAGGTCTCGGCCAGCTCGACGGGGTTATGCAGCGGAAGCAGCACGATGTTGGTGCCGATCGCCAAGCCCTCGGCCTCGGCGGCGAGGCGCTGCATCATCGGCAGAAGCGGGAAATAGTGATAGCCGTCGGTGACGTGGTGCTCGCCGCCCCAGATCGAGTCGTAGCCGAGCTTCCGAATCAGGCGCACCTGCTCGACGGTCTCGGCGAAGCGCCGGGCCGGGTCGTCGCTGTCGGGATGTTGCGCATTCAAATAGACGCCGAGTTTCATGGGGTCGCTCCTCCTGGTCGTCGTCAGGCTGGTGTGGGGAGGCAGCCGGCGTCAAGGGCATGCAGAATTGCAGCGGTAGACAGCCTCCGGCCACAAAGCACACCACAACCCCGGCGTCCTGCGCACGGGATCTTTGCTGCATCGTCTCACGCCGGCCGGGCAGGAGCGCCTCACACCTGCCGCCCTAATGGGCGTTGGCCGGGCGCCAGCCTGCGGCGATGGCCTCTGCCTCGCTGCAGAACCAGCGCTTGCCCTTGCCATCCATTTTCACGCGACCGTACCATGGGCTCCAAGGCAGGTGGTAGATGCGGCCGTTGGCCGTGACGTTGCCCTTGATCGGACATCCCGAAGGAGCAATCGTCTCTGCCGATTGCCAGCGGGCGCTGCGGTACTCCCAGGCGGGCTGGGCCACGCCGCTCCAGATGCCAATCCTGCGGGTGCGCGCGATGGCCTCGATCGCGACATAGCTCTGTGAATAGCGCACGAAAGCCCAGGCGAGGCCACGCCGGACCATCTCCGCATTGAGCTCCGTCTGGCTCGTGCGGCAGACGGCCAGCAGCCGTTTGTAGGTGTCGAGCCCGCGCTCCTCGCATGCGACGCTCTGGCCCTCGACCAGTCGGGCCAGGAGGCGCCGCGCTTCAAGACCGCATGGCCATTCGCTGCCGCGGACGGTCGTGCAGGTCTGTTCCGCCACGGGCGCGTCGATGCCTTCGAGACGCACGCGCACGTCTCCGACGAGGAGGGTATCGCCATCAACTGCATCGGCAAGACCGGCGAGGACGGCGTGGCCGCGGGGCGATGTCGGCGATTGGCGAGCATCGGTCCGCTCAGCCAGGACGAGTCCCAAGGTCACGGCCAAAGCCATCGCAAGGCTGGCCGCGAGTCGTGTTGCATAGACGCTTATAGTTGAATCGACCATAACTCACTCCACCAAAGGTTGAGTCGAGTTTGAGCGATTCGATGGCGCGCAGCGAGGCGGGACGATGTCGAAGGTGTGGATGATCCAAGCACGGCATGGCCGCGACTTATCAACGTTGAATCAATGGCATGCGACGCCGTTACAGGTTGCTTCAGCCATGCCGCGGCCGCAGGAATGAACGCGAATTTAAACTTAAAGTTGCATTTATGTTCTATGAAATCTCAGATTGTGCCAAGTAGGAGGATGCCCGTGCCGCCCACGGGCACGATGACGATCGGCCTGCAGGCGATACGGGGGATCGGGTCGCGTGCGAGGTGGACGCAATGCTTCCCCCGCCTGTTCGCCGATGCCGTTGGCGAGCTTGGCCAGCGGGGGCGATCATTCCCGGCCTTCGAGATCCTCGCGCAGCATCTCGAGCTCGAGCCAGCGCTCCTCGGCAGCTGCAAGCTCGGCTTGAGCTGCGCCCAGGCGCTCGGTCGCGGCGGCAAATCCCTTGGGGTCCCGGGTGAAGAGGTCCGCGGAGGCCAGCTTGCGGGTCAGCGCCGCGATCTCCTTCTCCAACCCCGCCATAGCAGCCGGCAGGCTTTCCAGCGCGTGCTTGTCCTTGAACGAGAGCTTGCGCCGGGGGGCGGGCGCGCCTGGTTGCGGCGCTGCCGCCGGCTCGGACCGGGACTCGCTTCGCCGCGGTGCGGCCGCGGAGGTGCGCGTCAGATCGCGTCCGCGGCGTTGGGCCAGCATGTCGCTATAGCCGCCTGCATATTCCACCCACTGCCCGTCGCCCTCGGCCGCCAGCACCGACGTCACGAGGCGATCGAGGAAATCGCGATCGTGGCTGACCAGCAGCACGGTACCCTGGTAGTCGGCGAGCAGCTCCTGCAGCAGGTCCAGCGTCTCGAGGTCGAGATCGTTGGTCGGCTCGTCGAGCACCAGAAGGTTCGATGGCTTGGCCAGCGCCCGCGCCAGCATCAGCCGGCCCCGCTCGCCTCCCGACAGCACGCGCAAAGGTGTGCGCATCTGCTCAGGCGTGAACAGGAAGTCCTTCATGTAGCTGGCGACATGGCGTGCCCGGCCGCCGACGATCACCTGATCTCCCCGGCCGCCGGTGAGGGCCTCGGTGATGGTCCAGTCGGGCCGCAACTCCTCGCGCCGCTGGTCGAGCGTGACGATCTCCAGCGCCGTGCCGAGCCGGACGGTGCCGGCATCCGGCTGGAGCGCGCCGGTCAGCAGGCTGATCAGCGTCGTCTTGCCGGCGCCGTTTGGCCCGACGAGACCCACCCGGTCGCCGCGGCCGATGCGGATCGAGAGGTCTGCGACGATCGGCCGGCCGTCGAACGACTTGGAGATGCCCTTGGCCTCGATGACGAGCCGGCCCGAGGCGCCGGCCTCGGAGGCCTCCAGCACCACGTTGCCCTCGACCTTGCGCGCCTCGCGGCGCTGCTGGCGCATGGCGGCGAGCTCGGCGACGCGCCGGACATTGCGCTTGCGGCGCGCCGTCACGCCGCCGTGCATCCACTCGTTCTCGCGTGCGATCTTGCGGTCGAGCTTGTGGCGCTCGGCCTCCTCCTCGGCGAGGCGCTCGTCGCGCCAGGCCTCGAAGCCGGAGAAGCCCCTGTCGAGCCGCCAGGTGCGTCCGCGATCGAGCCAGACCGTGGTGCGCGACAGGCGCTCCAGGAAGCGGCGGTCGTGACTGATCAACACGATCGCGGCGGTGGATTGCAGGATCTCGCCTTCGAGCCATTCGATGGTCGGCAGGTCGAGATGGTTCGTCGGCTCGTCGAGCAGCAGCACGTCGGGCGATGCGGCCAGCACCTGGGCGATCGCGGCGCGGCGCGCCTCGCCGCCCGACAGGCTTGCCGCCGGCTCGTCGCCGGTGAAGCCGAGATGGCCGAGCAGGGCCCGCGCGCGCGCCTCGTCGTCGGCGGGGCCGAGCTTGGCGACGACCGCCTCGAGGGTCGTCGTGAAGGCCGAGAGATCGGCCTCCTGCGAGAGATAGGCGATGCGGGCCGAAGGGTGCGCGAAGCGTGAGCCGCGATCCGGCTCCATTTGCCCTGCGGCGATCTTCAACAGTGTCGACTTGCCCGAGCCGTTGCGGCCGACGAGGCAGATGCGATCACCCGGCCCGACCGAAAGCTCCGCGCCCTCCAGCAGCGGGATCGATCCGAAGGTCAGGTGGATGTCCTTGAGGGCGAGAAGCTCGGCAGCCATGCGGCGACGGTGTGGGGGAGGTTTGAGCGAACGTCAAGGCTGGCTCTCGCCACGTCCTGGGGAAGCGGTGGCCGGTGCGACCCTCGCCTGCCTCGCCGACCGCGCGACGCGCTCGAGCAGGATGCCGCCGAGGACGAGGGCGATGCCAAGCCATTGCAGCGCCGAGAGCCGCTCGCCGAGGAGGAGCACGCCCGCGACGACGACCGTCACCACCTCCAGGCAGACGATCACCGCGTAGCCGGACGAGGCGAGCCGCGGCAGGGCATACGAGAACGAGAGGATCTGCAATGCGCCGCCGAGCGTGCCAATGAACAGCACGTTGAGCCAAAGCTCTGGGGAGGGCGGCAGGGCGAAGCCGCGTACGAGCGCCGTGAGCCCGAAGGCCGTCGCATAGGACCCGTAGATGAAGACAGCGCTGGCCAGCGGCGCGACCGACTTGGTCACCGGGTATGCGGCCGCGATGTAGAGTGCGTAGCCCAATGCCGACAGCGCGACGAAGACGAGCCCCTGCGGATCGATGGTCGCCCCCGAGAAGCCGGGCGAGCTTGTCAAAGCCACGCCGAGGATGATCGTCGTCACGCCAACCAGGGTCGCCCTGTGAATGGGCAGGCGGAACAGGATGCGGTCGAGCAGAAGCGCCAGCACTGGGTAGAAATAGAACAGCGTCACCACCACGCTGGTCGGCAGGGTCTCGATGGCCTTGAAGTAGCAGAAGACCTGGGTGACGCCGAGTGTCAGCCCGTTCAGAACGAGCCATTTGCCGCCGCGATGCCATTCGTCGACCAGCCGGTGGAACCAGAGCGCCAGCGGCACCAGGATGGCCAGAGCCACGATGTAGCGCCAAAGCAGCGTCGAAGGCGTGCTCATGCCGGCCTTCTGCAGCCCCGTGACGAACATCGGCACGAAACCGACCGAGATCGCCCCGACGGCGGCGACGACGGCGGCTTTGAGCTCGGCGGAACGAGGTGCGGATGGGGTCACGAGCGGGATCCGGTCAGGCGGGAGGCCCGGACACTGGCACGGCGGGCGCGGGTTCGCCAGCGGGACATCCCATCCCCATCCCCATCCCCATCCCCTGCTCCGCGGCGCCGACGGCTGCGGCGGCGTTTCTCCCGCGAGGCGAGGACACGCGATCCCGAGCCGGCTAGACGGCGGCGTGGCCAGCCCGTCGCCGGAGGCTGGCCGCGTCGTAGCATGCGCGACGCTTGCCGCTCGCCGAGCCGCCGCCTAGGGTTCCCCCGCGCCGAGGGAGAGCCCATGCCGATACTGAAGTCCGAGATCAATACCGCCTCCGAGGAGTTCCGCGCCAATCGCGCCGCCATGCAGGCGCTGGTCGCGGATCTCGACGCGAAGCGAGCCGAGGCCGCGGTCGGCGGGCCGGAGAAGCTGCGCGAGCGTCACATTGCGCGCGGCAAGCTGCTGCCCCGCGATCGTGTGCTGCGCCTGATCGATCCGGGGTCGCCGTTTCTCGAGCTGTCGCAGCTCGCGGCGATGGGACTCTACTCCGGAGACATCCACGGCGCCGGCGTGATCACCGGCATCGGCCGGGTCTCGGGCCGAGAGTGCGTGATCGTGTGCAACGACGCGACGATCAAGGGCGGCACCTACTATCCGCTGACCGTCAAGAAGCATCTCAGGGCGCAGGAGATCGCGGCCGAGAACCACCTTCCGTGCATCTACCTGGTCGATTCAGGCGGCGCCAACCTGCCACACTGGACCGACGTCTTCCCGGACAAGGACGATTTCGGGCGCATCTTCTACAATCAGGCGCGCATGTCCGCGGCCGGAATTCCGCAGATCGCGGTCGTGATGGGGAGCTGCACGGCCGGCGGGGCCTACGTGCCGGCGATGTCCGACGAGACGATCATCGTGCGCCGTCAGGGCACGATTTTTCTCGGGGGGCCGCCGCTGGTCAAGGCAGCGACGGGCGAGACGGTGTCGGCCGAGGATCTTGGCGGCGCCGAGGTGCACACGCGGCTCTCCGGCGTCGCCGACCACTACGCGCTCAACGACGACCACGCGCTGCAGATCGCGCGCGACATCGTGGCGACGCTCATAGCGCCGCGCCGCGCCGACATACTGGCCCGAGCAGCGCGGATGCCGCTGCTCGATCCCGACGAGATCGACGGCGTGGTGCCGGCGTCGCTCGCCACGCAATATGACACGCGTGAGGTGATCGCCCGGCTCATCGACGGCTCGGAGCTGCACGAGTTCAAGCGCAACTACGGCACCACAATCGTCACCGGCTTCGCCCACATCGAGGGCCTGCCGGTCGCGATCCTCGCCAACAACGGCATCCTCTACTCGGAGACGGCGCAGAAGGCGGCCCACTTCATCGAGCTCGCTTGCCAAAGGAAGATCCCGCTTCTGTTCCTGCAGAACATCACGGGCTTCATGGTCGGCCGCGAGTCGGAGGCGGGCGGCATCGCGCGCAACGGCGCCAAGATGGTGATGGCGGTCGCCAATGCCAATGTTCCGAAGGTGACCGTGGTGATCGGCGGCAGCTACGGCGCCGGCAACTACGCCATGTGCGGACGCGCCTACTCGCCGCGCTTCCTGTTCACCTGGCCCAATGCGCGCGTCTCGGTGATGGGTGGCATTCAGGCCGCGAGCGTGCTCGCCACCGTGCGGCGCGACAACCTCGAGGCCGAGGGCAAGACCTGGAGCGCCGAGGAGGAGGCCAAGTTCAAGCAGCCCGTCATCGACGCCTACGAGCGCGACGGACATCCCTACTACGGCACGGCCCACATCTGGGACGACGGTATCATCACGCCGCGCGAGACCCGCCGCGTGCTGGGCCTCGCGTTCGCCGCCGCCCTCAACGCGCCCGTTGAGGAGACCCGGTTCGGGGTGTTCCGGATGTGAGCGGAAAGGCTCGTCGCGGCGCCGGCAACCGCTGCGGGGAAAACTCAGGTCGCAGCTTCGATTGCGCCGGCCATCGCGTCGGCAGCGGCCGGTACGTCGAGCTTTGCCTCGAGCGCCAGGGTCCGCCATGTGTTGAAGCTGAGCGCCAGGCGCAACAGCGCCTCCTGCCGGGCTGTCAGCCCGGCGCCGAGTGTGTTGCGATAGCTCGTCATGGAGGGGCCGAAGCGCAGCTCAACCGTCTCTCGGGTCACCTCGTGATGCTCGGCGTCACGCAGGACGCAGGCGGCCAGCCGAGCATTGCGCTCGTACCACCCGTAGAGCTGGCGCAATCCTGTCCGGAGCCGAGCATGACGATCCGCGATGGCCTGCCAAGCAGCGGCATCGGGCATGGGATCGCGCTCGATGGTCAGGCCCGAGCAGGCGAGCTGGAGGGTCCGCTCGTCCGGGAAATGGGCATACAACGTATGCCGCTGCACGCCGGCTCTCTCCGCTAGAAGCGTGAACGTCGTGCGCGCTGGACCCAGTGTGCTGTGCAACTCGACGGCCGCCTCGACGATGCGCCGGCGTGTCGCTGCCTGGCTCTCGGCGCGGCGCTTCAGGGTGTAGGCTCTGGTCATGACGATTTCGTTGCACGTCTATGTGCAATCATGTTGACGCCTCCAATCATTTTCGATACACATATGTGTATTCTTAAATTGCGGCATCGTCGATGCCCGCCGGGCAAGCCCTGTGGAGACAGGCCATGAAAACTGAGGTCGCCGAGATCGCTCCAGATATCTATCGCCTCTCGACCTTCGTGCCGGATATCGCTCCTCCCGCCGGCTTCACGTTCAACCAGTTTCTCGTTCTCGGCGATGAGCCGCTGCTGTTCCACACGGGGCTCAGGAAGATGTTCCAGTTGACCAGGGCGGCGGTTGCCCGTGTGATCGAGCCCGACCGGCTGCGGTGGATCGGCTTCGGTCATTTCGAGGCCGACGAATGCGGCGCGATGAACGAGTGGCTGGCCGTTGCTCCACACGCGCAGCTCGCGCACGGCCAGACCGGATGCCTCGTGTCGCTCGCCGACATGGCTGATCGGCCGCCGCGCATCCTATCCGACGGAGAGGTCATCGACCTGGGCGGCAAGCGTATGCGCTACATCGATACGCCTCACACGCCGCACGGGTGGGATGCCGGCGTCATGGTCGAGGAGACGACGGGCACGCTGATGTGCGGCGATCTCTTCACCCAGCTCGGCAACGGGCCGGCGTTGACCGCGACCGACATCGTCGCTCCCGCGATCGAGGCGGAGAACCTCTTCCGGTACTCGAGCCTCAGCCCAGCCATGGGCGCTACAATGAGAAATCTCGCCGGCCTCGCGCCGAAAACGCTGGCGCTGATGCACGGACCTTCGTTCTCCGGCGACGCCGCCGCTGCTCTCGAGGCGCTCGCTGCGGATTACGACCGTCGTGCCGATCACGCCACCAGCGGCAGCCGGTCCGCGATCCGGCCCTTGAAGTAGGGCATCACCTTGGTCGAGAAGAGGCGCGCGGCCTCGGCGTGCGGGTAGCCGGAGAGGCAGAAGGTCGTGCAGCCGGCGTCGACGAACTCCTGCAACGTGGCCGCCACCTGCTCAGGGTTGCCGACCACGGCAATGCCGGCGCCGATGCGCACGGTCGAGATCCCGGTCCACAGATGCGGGTGAATCTTCATCTCGGCGCCCGACTCCTCGAGCAGCTGCCAAACCCGCCGGTTGGCGTCGGACGTGCGGCGGATGCCTTCGACGGCGGCGGCACCCGTACGCATGTTGACGAAGTTGAACCGGCTCGCCCCCTGGATGAGGCGCCACGCCTCGTCCCAGGCCTCCCTCTCGGTGTCGCGGCAGATGATCTGCAGCCGCATGCCGAAATTGAGCGCATCCGCGCGGCCGTGCCGGGCGGCCATGGCCTTCATGTCCTTGACCTTGTCGGCGATGACGCTCGGCTTATCGCCCCAGAACAGGTGGACGGTCGAGTGCTTGGCCGAGATCTCGGCGGCCTGTGGCGAGCCGCCGCCGAGGAAGAACGGCGGGTGCGGCTTCTGAAACGGCTTCGGCTCCACCACCTGGTTCACGCGGTAGTGCTTGCCGACGTAGTTGATCGGCTCGGTCGAGGACCAGAGCCGCTTCATGATCTCGACCTCCTCGTCCATCTTCTCGTAGCGGACGACCTTAGGGTCGGAGATGCCGTCGGCGATGGCCTCGTCGTCATTGATGCCGGCAATGAGATTGATGCACAGCCTGCCCTCTGCCATCTGGTCGAGCGTCGCGAACATACGGGCCGCGAGCGCGGGGTTCACGTAGCCGGCGCGCAACGCGATCAGTGGGGCCAGGTTGCGTGTCCTCGCCACGTAGTAGGAGGCGAGCACGGTTGCCTCCCAGCAGGTCGTGTTGACCGGGATCAGCAGGTACTTGAAGCCGCCGTTGTCGACCGCGTCGATGACCTCGTCCAGCATGGCACGCGTGGTGGGGACGCGGCCGGCAGGATCGCCGAGGCTGGTCGCGTCACCGCTCGAAGGCAGAAACCATCCGAAGGTCACACCGTCAGCCGACATTATCGCCTCCCGTCGCTCATCCTCGTCATGGACGCCGATCGAGGAAGACCGGCGTCGTCCAGTGCATCACATGCTGGCGTAGCGCGCCACCGTGTCCTTCCAGCGCCGGGCGTCGTCGGGCGTCGAGATGACCGTGGAGAGGCCACCCATCGGTGTCACCGGCACGAGCACGCGCTTCACGCCCAGGGCGGCGAGCGCAGGAATGTCCTCGAGCTTCTCCGGCAGGCTCACCGTGAACTCGAGCTTGTCGGGATCGCGGCCGGCGTCGCGGGCGGCGGCGCGGGCGATATCGAAAAGGTCTTTCGGCGCGCCGCGAGCCGGGAAGAAGCCGTCGCCGAGCCTGCCGGCACGCCGGGCCGCCGCGGGCGAGTGTCCGCCGACGATCAGCGGCACGTGCCCGGCGACCGGCTGCGGCCGGCAGTAGGCGTCCTTGAAGCGCACGAACTCGCCCTCGAACGTCGGCTTCTCCGAGCCCCAGAGCTCGCGTAGCGCCCGCATGTACTCGTCGGTGCGCCGGCCTCGGTCGTCGAACGGCACGCCGAGCGCGGCGAACTCCTCCTTCAGCCAGCCGACGCCGATACCGAGCAGAATTCGCCCCTTCGACATGTGGTCGAGAGTGGCCACCTGCTTCGCCACCACCACGGGATTGTGCTGCGGCAGGATCATGATGCCGGTGGCGAGCTTGATGCGTCTGGTAACCGCCGCGACGTAGGCCATCCAGATCAGCGGGTCGGGCAGGTCGAAATCGTCCTTGCCGCCGGCCATCTTGCCGCCGGCCGCATAGGGGTAGGTGGAGCCGTAGCCGCCTGGCACGACGGTGTGCTCGACGGTCCAGATCGACTCGAAGCCTGCCTCCTCGCCGGCCTGGGCCAGCTCGACCGCCTTGGCCGGATCGACATAGGCGCCGGTGTTGCAGTAGCGCAGACCGAATTTCATGTGTGCTCTCCTGTGTCTCGTTCGTCCTCGCCGTGATCGGCGACAAGCTAGACGAGGCGGTTGACGGCCGGCTGCCCCGACAGGACGGCATCGATGCCGGACAGCAGAATGTCGCCCATGGCTCGCCGTGCCTCCAGCGTCGAGCTGCCCTGGTGCGGCTGCAGAAAGACGTTCGCGAGATCGAGATAGCGGGTGTCGAGCCGTGGCTCGTTGGCGAACACGTCGAGGCCGGCCGCTGCGACACGGCCGTCGCCGAGCGCGGCGATCAGGGCCTCGTCGTCGATCAGATCGCCGCGCGCGATGTTGACGACGATGGCGTCCTTCGGCAGCAGGCCGATGCGGGTCGCGTTGACGACGCCGCGCGTGGTCGGCGAGGACGGCGCGGCGAGCACCAGCACGTCGCTCTCAGCCATCAGCGCCTCGGGCGTCGAGTGGTAGTGCGCGCCCTGCTCCAACTCGGGCGAAAGGCGCGTCCGGTTGTGATAGTGCACGGTCATGTCGAAGCCGCGCGCGCGCCGGGCGATGGTGCGCCCGATGCGCCCCATGCCGAGGATGCCGAGCCGCTTTCCCGTGATCTCAGCGCCGACGAGCTGCGTCGGCGTCCAGCCGGTCCAGCGGCGCTCGTAGAGCAGGCGGTCGCCCTCGTGGACGCGCCGGGCGGCGCCGAGCATCAGCAGCATGGCCATCTCGGCGACCGCGTTGCTCAGCACGTCGGGCGTCGAGAGCACGGCGAGGTGGCGCTGCCGGGCAGCCTCGAGGTCGATGTGCTCGTTGCCGACCGAGAACGTCGCAACGATACGAACGCGCGCCGGCAGCCTGGCGATTGCCGCCGCATCGAAGCGGTCGAAGGCGGTGACGATGAGCGCGTCAGCCTTGGCCGCGGCGGCCTGCAGCTCTTCCGGGGTGAGCACCCGATCGTCCGGATTGACCCAGACATCGTGACTCTGCTGCAGGCGCTGTATCACCGGCTCGGGGAGCGCCCTCGTCACAGCCAGTCGGAGACGGGGGTGGCTCATATGGCGCCTTTCGCCTTCAGGGCTTTCGCCTCGCTGGGCGTCACGCCGCACAGCTCTGCCAGCAGCGCCTCGGTGTGCTCGCCGAGCATCGGCGGGCGCACGTAGTCGGCCGGTGACGCCGAGAGATGCATGGGCAGACCCACTGTCTGGAACTTGCCGCGCGGCGGATACTCCATCTCGACGATCATGCCGCGGGCGATGAGGTGCGGGTCGGCGAGGACCTCGCCCGTGTCCTGGCACGCGCCGCACGGCACGCCTGCATCCGCCATGACTTTCATGACGTCGTGCTTCGACCGCTGCATCGTCCACTCGGTGATCAAGGCGTCGAGCGCGGCTCGGTTCTTCCAGCGGTCCGGATTGGTCTTGAACAGCGGATTGGTCTCGAGATCCGGTCTGCCCATGGCTTTGCAGAAGGCCGCCCACATCTGTGGCTGAGCATAGATGTAGACGTAGTCGTTGGGGCCTCCCGGCGCGCAGCGGTAGGTGGTCCCCGGCACGTTCTTGCCGAGCTGGTTGCCGGTCCGCACCGGCACGCCGTCACGCTGGTGCTCGCGCAGCGAGATGCGGATCAGGTTCAGGACCGCCTCCTGCATGGCCACCTCGACGTGCTGGCCCTTGCCGGTGGCGTGGCGCTGATTGAGCGCGGCGAGCACGGCGATCGCCATGTGCATGCCGGTGCCGCTGTCGCCGATGGCCGGCCAATTGTAGGTGGGCGGTCCGTCCGGGAAGCCGGTGACGCACATGGCGCCGCCCATGGCCTGGGCGATCGGCTCGTAGGCCTTGAAGTGGGCGTTGGGGCCGTAGGTGCCGAAGCCCTTGATGGTGGCGAATATCAGCCGCGGATTGACCTGCTCGAGCACCTTCCATCCGAGGCCCATGCGGTCGAGCGCGCCCGGTCCGAAGTTCTCGATCAGCACGTCGGACTTGGCGATCAGCTTCTTGAAGAGGTCCTTGCCCTCCTCGGTCTTGAGATTGAGCGTCAGCGAGCGCTTGTTGGCGTTGAAGACGAGGAAGAACAGCTCGTCGTTGTTCTGCGCGCGGGCGACGTCACCGCCCTTCGGCTCCTCGAGCTTGATCACGTCGGCGCCGAGAAAGCCCATGATCTGGGCGCAGGCGGGACCTGCCTGATTGTGCGTCATGTCGATGACGCGAATGCCTGAAAGGGCCTTTTGCATCTCGGGTGCGCCTTCGGTTGCCCACCTGGCGGCTTCCGCGCTATCGCGGAGATGTCCAGCGTGGAGGAATTGAGAAGCAACGCGCCAGTGCTTTGCGAGCGGCAGGCTCCAACGGCGAACCGCGTAGCATCCCTGCGCGCCGGGTGACGATGGCATGCGAGGAAGTGAGGTGTCCACGCGCCGGGTGCGGGTGGGCACCCGAAGGCGCCAGGGGCAACGCGCCGGGTGAGGGTGGGCACCCGAAGGCCGCCACAGCCGTTTCCCCAGACGGAGCTCTGGCCCCCAGGGCCTCAGCGCAGATCCGGGGCCTTGACACCTGTTGGACTGGGCCACGAGGTGGAAAGATCCCGGACCTGCACGTCGCGCGAGCTCTGCCCTCGAACGCTTCGTCCGGGGAGCCGGAGACTCGAGGTGCCGTGCCGCGTCACCCGAGGGCCCCTGCGGCGGCGGTTTCAGCTCGGCAGGATGACGGCCTTCCCCGTCGTCTGCTTGTCGAACAGCTGGTAGGCCTCCTCGGCCTGGTCGAGCCGCCAGCGATGCGTGAAGAGCTTGTCGACGGCGATCTTCTTGTCGGCGACGAGCTCGGCGCAATCGGCCTGGCCCTGCTTCGAGAACGTCCAGGAGCCGACCAGCGTCACCTGGCGGCGCAGCATGTCCGGCGACACGTCGAGCGTGACGTTGCCGCGCTCGCCGACGAAGCAGGCGATGCCCCAGGAGCGCACCGAGCGGACGGTGGCGGCCCGGGCATCGGGTGCCGACGAGCAGTCGAGCGTTTTGTGTGCGCCTTCGCCGTGGGTCAGGTCGCGGATGGCCTGGACGACGTCGTTTGAGCGGCCGTCGATGGCGATCTCGGCGCCGAACTCCTTGGCGAGAGCAAGCCGCTCGGGCGACACGTCGAGCGCAATGACGCGAGCGCCCATGGCGACGGCGAGCTGGGTCGCCGAGAGGCCGACGGGCCCCTGACCGAAGATGGCGATGGTCTCGCCGCCCTGGAGCTGCAGGCGCTTCAAGGCGCCCCAGGCGGTCCCGGTGCCGCAGGAGATGGCGGCGCCGGTCTCGAAGGACAGGCTGTCGGGCAGAGCTACCAGCGTGTGAGCGGGGCATTTCATGTATCTGGCGTGGCCGCCGTGGCCGCCGGAGCCGTACACCACCGTGCCTTCGAGACACATCTGGGTCCAGCCGCCGCGGCAGTGCTTGCAGCCGCCGCAACCGTCGTAGTGGTGGCACATGACGCGCTGGCCGATCTTGGCCTCGCGCTCGGTCACGGCCGAGCCGACCGCGACGACCACGCCGCAGGGCTCATGGCCGGCGATGGTGCCGACCTCGCGCTTGATGCCGCCGGTGACGGTGCCGGGTGTTGGCGGCGGTGCGCGGTAGGTGTGCAGATCGGAGCCGCACATGCCCGAGGCCTTGATCTCGAGCACCACGTCGCGGGGACCGGGTGTCGGATCGGGAAAATCGCGCAGCTCGAGCTTGCGATCACCAAGAAACACGACGCCTTTCATGGGATTTTCTCCGTTTGCGGGTTGGTCGGCGCTGCGGTCGGTAGGGCTGGCTACCCGGATTGTCCGGACAACCCTACCACAGGGTGCGCGCAACGCACCCCGCCGCGTGCGAAGGTCGCATCCGGCCGCAGGTGGCAGGCATTGCGAAGGCACTCCGCTATCGTGAAATCCGATCAATGAGAAATGCCGATGCTTTCAATTGCGGCCTTCTCGCGCAAGACTCGGCGGCGACAACCGACTCCCACGCCCCCTCGGGTGCGGCGGCGGCTCTGGCCGCTGCCACTGGTGGTCGCCCGAAACGTCACGCGAGAGTGACGATGATCGTGCCGGAGTCCCGGACCTCTGCCGTTGCGTCCGGTGGGACGACCAGCGTCGAGGTCTCCTCCTCGATGAGCGCAGGTCCCTGGATGCACATGCCCACGTGGAGACGAGAGCGGTCGAGGATCGCCGTCTCGGCCGGCTCTGAAAGACCTGGGAAATGCACGAGGCGGCACCGGCCCTCGTTCGCCAAGGGCTGCCCGGTGCGGTTTGTCTCGAACGACGACGGCGGCGTTTCCAGCACCGGCGCGGTCACCGAGACGCGGATCGAGATGAACTCGATGGCGACGCTGGGAGGAGTACGTGCGAATTTCTCGCGGTAGGCCGACTCGAAAGCGGAGACGAGGCGTGCGCGCTGGGCGTCGCGTTCGCCTTCGTCGTAGGGGCCTTCGGGAAGCGGAATCACGAGGTCGAAGCCCTGGCCGACGAAACGACCGTCGGCCAGGCGGGCCACCCTTGCACGATCGCTGCCGATGCCGGTCTCCGACACGAGCCGCAGGGCGTCGGTCTCCAGGCGCCGGAATGCCTGCTCCAGGTCCGCGAGATCGTCGCTCGCCGGCTGGAATCCGATCGTGGCCACGCGATCGATGCGAGCTGGAGCCATGATCAGGCCGAGCGCGGAGGCGACGCCGGCAGCGGGCGGGCAGATCACGCGTGTCGCCCCCAGCTTGCGGGCGAGGTCGGCGGCATGCACCGGACCACCTCCCCCGGTCGCGAGGACGGCGTAGTTGCGGGGATCGCGGCCGCGCTCGGCGATGTGGACGCGGGCGGCGGCGGTCATGCTCTCATTGACGATGTCGCGGATGCCGGCGGCGAGAGCGTTTCGCCCGAGGCCGAGAGAGCCGCCGAGGCGATCCAGGGCGCCGGCTCCCGCCGCCAGGTCGAGGGCGATGCTGCCGCCGGCGAAGGTCTCGGGGTTGAGGATCGAGAGCTGCAGGTTGGCATCGGTGACCGTCGCCGCCGTGCCGCCGCGGCCGTAGGCTGCCGGCCCCGGCTCCGAGCCCGCGCTTTCGGGGCCCACCTTCAGCAGGCCGATCTCGTCGGCGCGAGCGATCGAGCCGCCGCCGGCGCCGATCTCGATCAGCTCGACGGTGGAGATGCGGATCGGCAGGCCGCTGCCCTCCGTGAAGCGCCTCTGGCGGGCCGCCTCGAACGCGTAGGCGACGAGCGGCTGGCCATCGTCGACGAGAGCGAGCTTCGCCGTGGTGCCGCCCATGTCGAAGGCCAGGAGCCGGCTCTCGCCTTCGAGCGCGCCGTAATAGCCGGCGACGAGCGCGCCGGCAGCCGGGCCCGATTCCAGGAGCTGGACGGGCACGCGCATCGCCTCCGCTGCGTGCGTCAGTCCGCCATTGGACAGCATCAGAAGGAGCGGCGCCTCGATGCCGATACCCGTGAGGTCCCGTGCCAGCGCGCCGATGTAACGGGCCGCCAGCGGCTTGACGTAGGCGTTGGCAACCGCCGTGGACAGGCGCTCGAACTCGCGAATCTCGGGTGCCACCTCGTGGCTGAGGGTGATCGCGACGCCCGGCGCGACTGCTGCGACGACCTCTGCCGCGGCGATCTCGTGCGACGGGTTGGCATAAGCGTGCAGGAAGCCGATGGCGATCGAGGCGACATCCCTCTCGACCAGGGCGCGGGCGGCCGCGGCAACCTCCGCGGCGGCGAGCGGGGTGCGCTCGCTTCCGTCGGCCATGATGCGTCCGGCCACCTCCAGCCTCAGGTCGCGCGGCACCAGCGGTGCCGGGGGCTCGATGCCGATATCGTAGAGCTCGTATTTGCGCTCGCGTCCGATCTCGAGTGTGTCGCGAAATCCACGTGTCGTGATGAGGCCGGTCCTGGCACCGCGGCGCTCGATCAGGGCATTGGTGAAGAGCGTCGTCGCATGCACGACGCGCGCGATCCTGCCCGCCTCGAGGCCGTGGCGGGCGAGGAGCTCCCGCGCTCCCTCGATGACGGCGCGCGACGGATCAACGTGGGTCGTCAGCACCTTCACTGCGCGCTGGCGGCCGGTCGCGTGATCGAGGTGGACGATATCGGTGAATGTGCCGCCGATGTCGATGCCGAGCGATGCGGCACGCGTCGTTCCTGTCATGGCGGCCCCCTCCGGCATGTCGATCGCTACGCCGACGGAGCCATTGCCCCTCTGCGCCGTCACAGAGTAGCTGCTGGCGGCATGTCTACAAGCGCGAATGAGGTGGCCGAGGCTGGGTCGCGGGCACGGCTGCGCGCATGCGACAGGGGCTTGCGATGCGATACGGCGCCGCCGGGGGCGCGGCTCATCCGTCCCCGATCCTGTGTTCTGCCGCACCTGCGTCCACGGTGTGACGTTCCGACCTGTCGATCGGCGCGTCAGGCGGTAGCTCGACCAGCTCGAACTCTCCCGGCGCCACCATCCGAAGCACATAGCGGTCATCGGCAAGGGCACTCGCCAGAGTCCAGACGGTCCAGTCGGCTTGATCCTGGTCCATGCTGTGAAAGGGCCGGGGACCGGCAGAGGTTCCCGCTGACGCCTGATGAGCGGGCGCCGCATCGCGGGCCTCCGGCCCTCGTTCACCGCTCTAAAGGGTGCTCAGCTGCGGCGGGCGCCGGCTTCCTCGAGCGTCTTGATCGGCCGGGCGGGTATGCCGCCTGCGATTACCCCGGGCGGCAGGTCGCGCGTCACGATGCTGCCGGCCGCGACCACCGTGTCGCGACCGATGCGGACGCCGGCCAGAACCGTCACGCCGGTCGCAAGCCAGACGTTGTCCTCGATCACGATGTCGCCGATCTGGTCGTCGGTATCGGACTTGCCCTCGGCGCGTGCGATGGGATCGATCGGATGTCCGGGATAGCCCAGCAGTGAGCAATTGGCCGCCATCAGCACGTGATTGCCGAGCACGACGCGGGTGCCGACCGCGATCTGGTTGTGCCAGCCGATCTGGCACTTGTCGCCAACGATGAGCGTCGGGCAACGCTCGCCGGCGGAGCGCCCGAGCAGGGTCGTCTGACCGGAGATCCCGCAGTCGCGACCGAAGCTCAGCTTCAGGTCGCCGACGATCAGCGGAATGCCGCCCCAGACGCGCAGGCCTTGTGCGTGACGCTCCAGACGCGATTGGAAAAGCGGCGTGTACCAGAGAATACGCAGAATCTCGCCGAACGCGGCTCGGACGGTGCGGTCGAGTGCGTAGAGCGGCCTATGTATCACGTTGACCGGTGGCACGCGGAAATTTCGCACGAGAAGCCCGCCGCCGTAGATTACCCGGGCGACCGGATGCCGGCGGGCTTTCACCCACGCTCGGAAGCCTTCCGGCTCGGTTGCGGCGACAACCGGTACCGCTTCGCCTCGCTGCTGCATGGGCATCACCTGGCACATCGGGCACCTCGCCCTCTCGCCGGAATGATGTCGACGCAAAGGTCGACGGCGGCAAGGGACACTCGAAAGCATCCTAAATTCAGCTGCAGTCCTTCTAGCCCGGGCTCGGCACTACGTTGCCCGTCGCAGCCCGCTGGCGCACGAAGTCGACGAGCGATCCCACCGTGCGAAGCCGGCTTTGCACCGTGGCCGCATCGCCGCCATCGAACCAATTGAACTCTGCGTTGTATTCCCGGAGGAGAAACTCCTCGATGTCGAGCACGAGCATGATGAGATCCCGGGACTTGAGCCGGGCGGCAGGACCGACGAGGGCCTCGTCGAGCGTGACATTCTCGGCGCCGATCCCGATCAGGCCCCCTACGGCCCGGCGCACCTCGGTCTCGATCTGGTCGCTCATGATCCTCTCGTGGTCATGCGGTGCCGGGGCTCGCCGCCGGAGCAGCAGCGGGAATGATGGCTGACGGACGGGCAGGGTTCCCCGTGGCGATGACGCCCGGCGGAAGATCGCGAAACACGACGCTGCCAGCGGTTACGACTGTGCCGCGACCGATGCGAACGCCGGCCATCACGACGACGCCATGTCCAAGCCAGACATCGTCCTCGAGCACGATGTCGCCGACCTGGTCGTCGGTGTCGGATTTCCGCGCCGCCCGGTCGCCGGGGTCGAGCGGGTGACCGGGATAGCCGGCCAGGTAGCAGTTGGCTGCCATGAACACGTTGTTGCCAAGCTCGACCCGCCGGCCGACCGAGATCTGCGTGCGCCAGCCGATCTCGCAGTTGTCGCCGACGACGAGCCGGGGGCACGGACTCCCCACGGAGCGCCCGGCCAACGTCGTCTGGCCCGAAATGCCGCAACCCTCGCCGAACGCAAGCTCGAGATCGCCCATCACGAGCGGCACTCCGCCCCAAACGCGGAGCCCCGGTGCGTAGCGCTCGAGCCGCGATTGGAAGAGAGGAGTGTACCAGACGATCCGCAGCACCTCTCCGAGCGCCTCGCGCATCACGCGGTGGGCCACGTAAAGCGGGCGGTGAACGAGATTGACTTGGGGCACACGCAACGCGCGGACCCGCAAGCCTGCGTTGTAGACCAGATTGGCCAACGGATGCTCGCGCGCCTTGATCCAGGATCGCAAGCCCATACGAGGTGCCGCGGGATCGGCTGCCCGGGCGGCCGGCGATATACGGCGCAGCTGCATGTGCACGTCTCCGGCGCATAAATGCGCAACGGCAAAGTTCGGTTCCGTCGTTTAGGCCGATGACCCACTGGCGACAAGGGCAGTCGATCTCCCGGATGCGGTCATGATGAATGTACGGCTCGTCTGAGGTCGATCTATCTGTCGCCCGATGGCGATCGTGTTCCGGCATCCCGTGCACCATGCCATGCTGAATTCGCACCAACGCGGACCACCAGGCGGAGCCAGCGATGACCGACACGACGATCTCAGGGCTGAAAACGACACTCATTCGCGTCCCGTGGTCTGGCGATCCGCCAGCCAACGGCATCATGCCGCCCGCCGCACGCGAGCTGCTCGTGCTCGAGGTGATGACGCGAGGCGGCATCACGGGTATGGGCTATCTGCAACCCTTGGCCGGCGGCCTCGAGACCCTGGCCACGTGCCTGAGGGAGGTCATCGCACCGATCGTGATCGGCCGCGACGCGACCGAGATCGAGGCCATCTGGCAGTCGATCTGGAAGAGCACCTACTGGATCGGGCGGATGGGCATCGCCACCTACTGTCAATCTGCCGTCGACATCGCGCTCTGGGACATCGTCGGCAAGCGCGCCAGCCTGCCGCTCTATCGCCTGTGGGGCAAGGCGCGCGGCGAGGTGGAGTGCTACGGCTCCGGCTGCTGGCGCGGGCTCGGTCGCGACGGCATGATCGAGCGGGCCAAGCGGTTCACGCGCGACGGCTTCACGGCCATCAAGATGCAGACCGCCTACATCCGGCCTTGGCGCGAGGACGTCAAGAACGTGCATGCGATGCGCGAGGCGCTCGGTCCCGACATCGAGATCATGGTCGACGTCAACATGGGCTGGACGGCCGACGTCGCCATTCAGGCTGGCCGCTACCTCGACGAGGCGGACATCTATTGGCTCGAGGAGCCTGTGGTCTGCGAGGATTTCGCCGGCTATCAGCGGATCGCAGCGGCTCTCAAGACGCGCGTGGTCGGCGGCGAGACGCACTACACCCGCTACGATATGCGCCCGTTCTTCGTAACGCCCTCGACTCCCATCCTGCAGCCCGACCCGATGCGTGGCGGGCTGACGGAGATGCGCAAGGTGGCCGCCACCGCCGACACGTGGGGCATCGCCATCGCTCCGCATTGCTTCCACGAGCTGATGGTGCACATTCTCTGCTCAATTCCGAACGCGAACTACCTTGAGTACATGGACTGGAACGATGACCTGTGGGTGACGCCCGCAGTCCCCGTACAGGGTAAGCTGAAGCCGCTCGAGGTGCCGGGCCACGGCCTCGTGTTCAAGCCCGAGGTGCTGAAGAGCCATCGAGTCGGCGGTTTCGAGACGGGTAAGTGCTGACGGTCCGGCAAGCGTGGTGTGGCGGGCCCTGCCTCAGAGCCCGCTCACTGCCGCGCCGACGATAGGGCCGGCCTTGCCGATCTGCAGGATGACGGCGCACAGCTCGTTGCCGGGCTCGGCAACCGCGTCCCGCGAAAGCTCGAGCTTGCCGGCCTTTCCCGACCACATGCCGATCGGACTCATGTCACGGACGACATTATAGTATTTCACGGTCTTTCCGCGGTTCTCGCCGCGCTCGATCTTGACCTCGGTCTCCTTGTGGAGCGTGACGAGCCAGATGGTGGCCTCGCGATGCGGGCTGCCGGTGGGGGCCTCGCCGGTCTCGATCAGGATATGGTGCCCGTCCATGCGCACTTGGACGGGGACGTGCTCCCTGGCCATCTCGGCGCGGGTGCCGATGATCGCCTCGTCGATGGCGGCGGCGCTCGAGCCATTCACGTGGGCGCGCCCGTTCACGACCATCTGCGGGGTGTAGACGCGGCCGTCGCCGCGCTCCTTGGCGTAGTATCGCTGGCGGGCCGAGAACTTGGGGTTGGCGAGCGTGTCCTTCCAGCCGAGATAGTCCCAGTAGTCGACGGGCAGGCTCAAGGCGATGACGTCCTTGCGGCCGGCGTACGAATGCATCAGAGCGTCGGCCGGTGGGCACGACGAGCAGCCCTGGCTGGTGAACAGCTCCAGCACGGTCGTGATCTGTGATGGGGCTCCGGCAGCCTGCCGCTTCTCCTGGGCGACACTCGAACTTGCGCCGAGGCCGGCAAGAACGGTGCCGAACAGTATGGTGCCCGCGAGGACCGTTGCTGAATGGAGGCGCATCCTACCGCCGTGTCTGGTTGGTGGTTCGGTCCGAGCCCATGGCAGATCGTGCTCGCTATCTCACCGTATATCGCGACATCGGCGGTCACTTGCGAGTCACGAAAGGGTGAGTCCGATCGGACCCGGCCGGCGGGGAAGACAAAGGCCGGCGGACATCCGCCGGCCTCGTCGTCCCTTGGTCGGTCTGGCAACCGACGATCAGGCAGCCGCCGCGAGGTTCCGGAGCACGTACTGCAGGATCCCGCCGTGGCGATAGTAGCTCAACTCGTCCTCGGTATCGATGCGGCAGAGGACCGAGATCTGCCGCGATGTGCCGTCGGCGTAGGTTATGTCGACGGTGAGGTCCTGGCGGGGCTTCAGGTTGGCGAGACCGTTGATGTTGA
>JANRJI010000142.1:0-58060 GCA_033764055.1 Hyphomicrobiaceae bacterium | reverse complement strand
CGGGCCGGACCCGCGGAAATGCCCGTAGGAATTCGATGTGCGCACAGCCCTCGACAAGGGCAGCGGGACGCACTGATGCGGCACGGACACCGTCCTTATTCTGGTGCGATTCGGCAGCTAGTCCGTTACGTCGCTGCAGGGCGTGGGTGATGACTGCGGCGTGGGGCTCGAGGCAGGGAAGCGGCGGCAACCAGTGAGGCGCATGTGGCGCAGGCAACTGATGTAGAACGGTTTTCCTCGGTGGCGACCGGCGCAACCGATGTCGCTATCGAGACGAAGGCCATCCGCGATCGGGCCATGCTGGTCTACCTTGCGCTGGGGCTCGCGATCCTGGCGCCGGGCGTCGTCGCCGCATTCGGGCTGTGGCCGGACAAGGCCGGCACGGTGGGCTCGCTCCTGGCTGCCCTCGAGATCGAGATGCGGCCCATCGCCTTCGGCCACGGCATCCGCTTCTGGCTCGGGGTCGCTGGAGCCAGCATGATGGCTTTGCTGCTGCTCTATCCGCTGCGCAAGCTGTTTGGATTCGTCGGTTGGATGAGCGTCGCCAGCTGGTTCCATGTCCATCTTGTATTCGGACTGCTCGGTCCGATCATGATCCTCTATCACGCCTGGTTCGGCTCAGGATCGACGCCAGCCAACGTCGCGTTGGCGACCACCCTCGTGGTGGCCTTGAGCGGGCTGTTCGGCCACTACGTCTATACGAGGCTGAGTGCCGACTACCACACCGAGCGGCGCCGGTCGCAGGAGCTGCTCGAGGTCGCCCTCGCGGAGCTCGGCCGCCTTCCCGCGAGCCCGACCCGCAACAAGCTTGCGGAGGATCTGAAGACCTACGAGAGCGAGATGCTGGCACCCGAGGCTGGGGCGTCCGTTAGGCTGGGCCTGTCGCGCCACCTCAGGTCGCAGCGCCGCGATCTGCTCTCGCGCGCCGTGTGGATCATCGACAACCAGGGTCCGCCGGCCGGCTGGACGCTCACCGACTGCCGCGAGGCCAAGCGCCGGGTGTACCAGAGCCTGACCGGCTTCCTCGACGGCGTTGGTCGGTCGGCCCGGCGCTCCATCAACGAGCGGCTGGCGGGCGTTTGGCGCCTGATGCATATGCCGCTCTTCTTCATCACCGTCGTCGCCGCATCGATCCACGTCTACAAAGTCTGGGACATGGACTCCCCGCCTGCCGTCGTTGGCCAGGCCGATGGTGGCGCGCTGCAGTCGGGCGGGACGCCGTCAGGCGGCGATGGCGGAGGCTCCGACAACGAGGAGCGCGCCGCCTCCGAGGTCGCGGGCGCCGCAGCGGCAACGGACGCCACGGCGGAGCGTCAGGCCGAGCCACTTGCGTCGCCAGCCTCGCTTCCCATGCGCCGCGCCGACACCGTGATCGCGCCACGAAAGGTGACCATCCAGCCGGTGCCGGTCGAGCCGGTGAGGGCCGAGCCGAAGCCGGATGAGATCGCCGAGATGCTCGATCGACCGCCGCTCGTTCAAGAGCCGAAGCTGGTGACGCGCTCCCCGGCGCGTGGTGCCGAGGCCGTGAGGGCGCCACGAGAGGGGCCCCGCGAGCCGGCAGCTTCCGCCGCCGATCAGCCGCGGACCGCGGCAGCCCAGCCGTCCGCTGCTGCGGCATCGCCGGCCCCGGCGCCGCGCGCCCAGGTCGCATCTCAGAAGCCGATCGCCTCGTCAGCGCCACGGACCCCAACGGTCGAGGCACCGCCCAAAGCGCTCGTGGCACCCTCGCCGGCCGCAGCAGTCGTCTCGCCAGCGTCGCCACCCCCGACAGTCGCGAGGGTGGCGCAACC
The DNA here is from genome assembly GCA_033764055.1 of Hyphomicrobiaceae bacterium. GTDB lineage: Bacteria > Pseudomonadota > Alphaproteobacteria > Rhizobiales > Hyphomicrobiaceae. The sequence continues at coordinate 56,270 of JANRJI010000142.1, read as the reverse complement.
TGCCGAGCGCCCGGCCGGCGTAGGGGGGCCGAAGCCGCAGGCGGACCCCGTGGCCGAGCTCGGGAAGCGCGTCGCGCAATGGGACAACACCGGCAAGCTCGATCCCAGGACGGTCCGCGAGCGGTTGGCCGAGCTGAAGAAGGACAGGTCTTTCGATCATGACAAGACGAATTTCCCGTTGACCGGCAAGCACAAGCGCGTCGCCTGCGAGAGCTGCCACAAGACGACGCTGAAGGATACGTCGCGCCGCTGCATCGATTGCCATCGCAAGGACGACGTCCACCGCGGCCGTCGCCCGAATTGCGAGAGCTGCCACGTGACCACCAATTGGGGAACGATCAGGCGTCGTTAGGGCTGTTGCGACAGGATGGTGGCAGCACCACGGGATCGGCCGCTCCGTCGGCGCTATCGCCGGGACCGAGTTGGCTGCGAGACGCACCGATCTACTGGCGACCGCCCTCGATCACGCGCAATGTGCGAGACTCCATGGGCCGTGCGGCGGACGCATGGTCATCCTGAAGGAAAGCAGCGATCTCGCGCGCTGCACGGGCGAGCTGCTCGAGCGAGACCGTCGGATCCGCCGCCCCGCAGGCGAGCAAGCCGCAGAGGTCTGCGGCGATTGCCCGACGGTCGGTCGAGGCGGGTGGAGCGAGTTCGACGCACATGGTCGTTCTCCATTGCGGTGGGAGAGGCGCTCGATCCGGCGCGGCCGAGCGACGACGACCCTGCAATGGTGCGCTTATTTGGGGACGCGGTCCCTACCAGAGAGACCGCCGATCCACAGCTTTGCAGCGGAAAGGAATTGCTCAGACGCCGTTTGAGGCTGGCGTGCAACACTATGCAGCAGCCTCGCTCGATCCGGCCCACAGTCAGCCTTTGACCTCGAGCAGCTCGACCTCGAAGAGCAGCGTGGCGTTGGGCGGGATGACGCCGCCGGCCCCGCGGGCGCCATAGCCGAGCTCGGGTGGAATGACGAGCGTACGTTTGCCGCCGACTTTCATGCTGGCCACGCCTTCGTCCCAGCCGCGGATCACGCGACCCGTGCCGATCGGGAACTCGAACGGCCGGCCGCGATCGATTGAGCTGTCGAACTTGCGGCCCTTGGCGCCGTTGTCATAGAGCCAGCCAGTGTAGTGCATGACGCAGATCTGGCCCGCGCGGGGCGACGCGCCGGTCCCGACCTGGACGTCGGTGAGCTTCAGGCCTGAGGGTGTTGTCACAGTTGTCCCCGTCTGTGCGATGGTGGGCGGGCAGGTTGCTGCCGCGAGGGCAGCGGCGAGCACGATGGCAGCGGCGATCGTTGCCGGCATCGTGCCGCAGCGCAGGTGTCTCAATCCCCTCTCCTGTGCTGGTGGCGGGTGTACGAGGCCAGGGGCCGGGAGCTGTCTAGCCTACCGGCGGCACTGCCGCATCAACTGCATGTGTCGCAGCCGGCTCCACCAGGGACCTCGGGCGGCCGGCTTTGCGTTTTGCTTTCGTGCTCCACATATGCTGGGGTCCGATAATGCCGCACCAGGCGGCATGCGAGGCCGGATGTCATGGCTATGAGCGACGACGGGGGCGCCAAGGGAATAACCGATCGTCTGGCCCGGCGTTGGGCAGAGCTCATGTCGGGTGGCGTGTCGGGCGAGGCGCCGACCGAGGACATCGCAGCCGCTGCCGCGTCCACGGCGCCGGTGGTATGGCTGATCGGCAAGGTGCAGTCGGGGAAGAGCTCCATCGTCCAGGCCATAACCGGGGCGACCGAGGCTGAGGTCGGTACCGGCTTCCGTCCCTGTACCCGAACGGCCCGGGTCTTCGACTTTCCCGCCGAGGCCCCTGTCATCCGCTTTCTCGATACCCGCGGCCTCGGCGAGACCGGATATCGCCCGGACGACGATCTGGCCTTCGCCGAAGGCCATGCGCATCTGCTGCTGGTGGTCATGCGCGCGCTCGACCATCAGCAGGACGAGGTGGTCGATGCGGTCATCGCCGTCCGCAGGCGCCGGCCGGACTGGCCGATCGTGGTGGCGCAGACATGCCTTCACGAAGCCTATCCGCAGGGCGATGGCCATGTCGTGCCCTATCCATTCGCGGTTGGGGCCGGCGAAGCCACGGACAGCCGGCTCCCCGAGGCGCTCACACGGAGCCTTGCGCATCAGCGCCAAGCCTTCCTGGCGCGGGTGGGCGGTCGCGCCCCCGTGCTTTTCGCTCCCATCGACCTGACGCAACCGGGCGATGCTCTGGAGCCCCGGCACTACGGTCTCGACGCCTTGCTGGCAACCATCTCCGAGGCGGCACCGGCGAGCATCGCGGCCACCTTCAACCAGATCGCTGCCGTCTCGGCCGACCGCAGTCTCGCCCGCGACCATCCGCTGATCCTGGGCTACGCCGCTGCCGCCGGAGCAGCCGACCTCGTGCCGCTCGCCGGTGCCGTCGCCGTGCCCGGCGTCCAGGCCAAGCTGCTGCATGCCCTCGCCGTGCGCCATAGCGTCGACTGGGACCGCCGCGCCATCGCCGAGTTCGGCGCCTGCCTCGGCGCCGGCATCCTCGGCCGGCTCGCGGCCCGCTTCGGCATTCGCCAACTGGTCAAGCTGGTGCCGGTCTATGGGCAGACCATCGGTGCTGCCGCAGCGGCGGCCACCAGCTTCGCCACCACCTACGCGCTCGGTCGGGCGGCGATCGAGTTCCTGCGGCGCAGGCGTCGCGGGGAAAGCAATCCTGCCGCGGTCGCCGCTGCCTATCGGGACGGGCTCGCCAAGGCCTTCGCGATGGCGCGCGAGCGCGGACTGCAGCCCGAGACCGCGTCGTCCAGCACGGGGAGTGGCGCCGATGGGCAGCGATAGGCTGAAGGCCTGGATCGGTGGTGCCGCGATTGCCGCCGGCGCCCTGCTGCCGATGCTGGTGCTGCTGCCATTCGGCTGGATGTGGCTTTGGCAGCACGGATGGACGCTGCACTGGTTCGCCTTCGCGCTGTTCGTCTCGCTCGCCGCGTTCGGCGTAAGGCTGTGGATGTTGCGCCGGCTCGAAGGCGCCATCGCCGCTGGTGCCGCAGCCTCTGCCTCTGCCGACGACATTGCGGCCGTCGGCGCCCCGCGCGAGGTCGCCGCCTGGAAAGCCGTGGAGGATCTCGCCGCCAGGGTCGATCCGGCTGCGATCACCAGTCGCGACGAGCTCGCCCGCATCGGTATCGAGACCGTCGAGGCCGTCGCCCACGAGATGCACCCCGGCATCGAGGATCCCGTCTGGCGTTTCACGGTTCCGGAGGCATTGACCCTGGTCGAGCGCGTCAGCCAGCGCCTGCGTCCGCTGATCGTCGAGAGCGTGCCGCTCGGTGACCAGCTGACGGTGGGGCAGGTGCTCCAGATCTACAAATGGCGCGGTCTCGTGGACGTGGCAGGTCGCGCCTACGACGTCTGGCGGATCATCCGCATGATGAACCCGGTGACGGCAGCCACACAGGAGATTCGCGAGCGCCTCAGCAAGGCCATGATGGAGGGGCTGCGGGACGAGCTGGCCCGCCGTCTCGCCACAGCCTACGTGCGCGAGGTCGGCCGGGCCGCTATCGACCTCTACAGCGGCCGGCTGAGGTCGCTCACCACGGCCGTTTCCACCCGATCCGACGAGGTGCGGGACGATCCGGCCCGCGATACGGCCCCACTCAGGTTCCTGATTGCTGGACGAATCGGGGCGGGAAAGTCGAGCCTGGTCAATGCGCTGGCAGGCGAGGTTCGTGCCGCCGCCGACGCCCTGCCGCTGACACGTGGCTTTGCAAGCTACGAGGTGCAGCGCGAGAATGCGCCGACGGTCGAGCTGATCGACAGCCGAGGTATTGCCGCCGTCGGGGACGTGGAGGCGGTTGCGGCCAAGGCGGCGGAATGCGACGCGATCCTCTGGGTGGTGGCCGCGCATCGCCCGGATCGTGAGCTGGATCGCAGCGCGCTGGAGGCCGTGCGCGCCTGGTTCCGAGAGCGCCCCGACCGGCGGATGCCGCCGGTCCTGTTGGTCGCCACCCACATCGATCGCCTGCGTCCCTTCCAGGATTGGAGCCCGCCGTACGACATCGCGGCTCCGACCAACCCGAAGGCGCGGACGATCCGCGACGCCGTCGATGCCGCCAGCGTCGACCTGAACGTGCCCCAATCCGGCATCGTCCCCGTCTGCCTGTCAGCTGAGCGGGGCATCTACAATGCCGACCTCGTCTGGGCCCGGCTGGTCGCCCTGCTTCCGGCGGCGCGCAGCGCCCAGCTGCTGCGGCGCATCGCGGAGGCGCGCTCCGGTCTCGACTGGAGACGGGTCATGGGGCAGGCGGCCGGCGCAGGCCGCCTCGCGCTCGACGTGCTGACGCGCAGTGCAGTGGCGCGGCCCGACGACACTCAGCCGCCCTCGTCTCCTGCGGCTCGTTGAGGCGCCCGACGCGATGTCCTGGCCCTGTCGTTCAAGGTGTCGACCGGAACGGACGAGGTCTCATTTCTGCTGTGGTCGCCGCTGCTGTTGCTGCGGACGCGGCGGCACCGGAACCTCCTTCACAGGCTGATCGAGTTGAGCCTCGGCCGGTGCAGCACCCGTGGCGGTGGTGGCGGCGTCGCTCGCTGGCGCATTCGAGTCCGCGGGCGGGCTGCCGGCGCTCTCGCTGGCGCGCGCCTTCTGGACGTCTGGCGCCGTTGCAGCCGGTGCTGGTGTTGCTCCACGGACGACAGGCGCGGCAACGGGAGCGGGACCTGCCGTCGGCGCAGCGTTGTCCGTCGGCTCCTTCACCGGCTCGGCGGGCAATGTCTTGACCGGCGTCTCGGCGACGGGCTCCTTGCCCTTCGTGGATGCGTCCGGCGCCGCCGGCGGGACATCGGCTGGCCGTTTGGCGGGCGGTATCGATGGCGCAGCTGTGTCGGTTCGCGGCAGATAGGACTGCATCCAGTCGGGTAGCCACTCGGGCTTCAAGGCCGCGACCGAGGCCACCGCGGCGAGGCCGAATGCGAGCCAGATGAGCAACACCAGCACGAGCATGCGCAACATGCTGCGCCGGTGCGCCATGCTCGGAATGTGGTCGTGGAGCGCATCGGGCGAGGCCGCCGCCGACCCGATTTCGGGCTGGGGCGGCCGGACGGACCGTGCCTCCGCAGGTCGCGCTGCAGCCGTTGCCCTGGGCGATGCCTCCGCCGGTGGGCGCGGCGGCGCCTTCGGCGGATGCTCGGCGCGGGTGGGCAGGTGGGCCGCTGGGGGTTTCCTCGCCTCCGCCTTGCCGTCTGCGTGAGGCTCAGCGCGAGGCTGTTCCGGGAACGCCGCAGCCGCACTGGCGGCTGATGGGGCCACTGCTTTCTCGACGGCCGCTGCCGGGGCCGCCGCCTCCAGCGCCATGGCCGACTCGTCGATCTGCGGCGCGCGCTCCGTCCTTGCCTCCGTCGCCTCGAGATCCTTCGGCACCGTGACCTGATGCGTGACCGTACGTTGCGAGCCCGCGTCGTCCCGTGCCGACCAGACGACCGTCTCCAGCACCCGTGCGACGGCGACGGTCGTGTTGTCTTGCCGCTCGACGCGACGGCTGCGCACTGTCTCGAGCAGCACCGTCGACAGGCGCACGGCTCCCTCGCCGTGCCGGTCGGCGACGATGCGGCCGATCTCCTCGTCCGGCAGCGTGTTCAACCCGTCGCTGGCGAGCATCAGCACATCGCCGGCCTCGACCTTGAAGGCGCGTACCGGCAAGTCGACGATCTCGAGCTTGCGGCCGGTCAGCGCCGAGACCAGCACCGAGCGGACAGCCAGAACCTCGGGGTCGTTCGGCCGGTACTGCCCAGACTTGACCATGAGACCAGCCTGCGAATGGTCCTCGTTCAGCTTGGCCAAGCGTCCGCCGCGCCAGACATAGAGGTGGCTGTCTCCTACGCTCACCCACGACAGCTCGCCGTTGGCCACGACGGCTGCAACGGCGGTGCTGGCCATGCCGCGATGCCCGTGTGCGGGATCGACCCCCGCGCCGATCCGCGTGTTGGCCCGCTCGACAGTGTCGCGCAGCGCCTGGCGCCGACTCTCGGGGGCATCGAAGCTGCCGTTCCCGGCGGCCTCCCGGAACGTGTCTACGACGATACGGGATGCCTCGGCACCGCTCTCGTGGCCGCCGAGCCCATCGGCAAGCACCAGCAACGCGCCGCTCTTGAGCGGCACGGCCGTCGCCAGATCCTGTTGTTGGGCGCGGGCGCCGATATACTCTGCGGTGGCAAGCTCTAGGCGCATCGTTGGAGCCCTTCGGAAACACTTGTAGCCAGATCGCCGCGACAAATGTCCGGGCGGGGCGGCCAGAGGGTTGAAACGGGGACCGTCATGGCGTGACAGGCTCCCACCGGCGCTGGATCTGCAAGGCCGATGCCATGACGAGGCCGGCGATCACGGCCAGGCTCGCACCCATCAGCGGCAGGAAGAAGGGATCCTTCTGCACCGTGCGTGTCGCGAGCAGCAGGAGCAATGCCGCACCGGCGAGATGGATCACGGCCATCGCCAGGAGGGTGACAGGCACCCAGCGCCCGAATTGTGCGAGGCCGAACGCCGCGGCCGCCATGGCCAGCACCAGCGAGATCGGCCAGAGAAAGAGCGGCAGCCAATAGATCGCCAGCGCGAGGGCCGACATGACGGCGGCGGTCGCGGCGGTGCCGCGAACCTCCCCGCTATCAGAGCGTGCGAGTGCGAGGACCCGCTCGAAGCCGGCGCCCACGAGGCCTCCGCAGACGAGCATGACGGCGGCGAGCCCGCCCGGGTGCTCGATGCCGCCGATCATCAGGAAGCCGAAGGCTGCAGCCGCGGCCACGGCCAGCGCCAAGATCCCGGCAACTCGCATGGCCGGCTCGGGATAGGACGTGGGTGCCGGCTCGGCAGGCGCGGGCGCCGGGGCCGCTGGCTCGGGCCGCTCGGACTGGGCCGGCAACAGCACGCGGCGGCTGAGGCCTGTGATCGGGTCGAGGCCTTGCACCACCGTCCCGGCGTCCGGGGCCGCGATTCGAGTGCGGGGTCGCCGGGCGATCAGCCGTGCGGCCGCCTCGTTGCCGACGGGCACCACTTCCGCGACATCACGCTTGAGCAGTGCGCGCAGCTCTGCCACCGTTTGCGGTCGCTGCTTGGGTTTCAATGCCAGACCTGCGTTGAGCGCGGCCAGCAGGGAAGGGCGGTAGAGGCCTCGGTGGTACGCGTCGATGTGACTTTCGATCGGCAGCATCGAATCCTGCAGTTGCCGGCGCGCCGCCTCCTCCGGCGGCTCGCCCATGATCGCGAAATAGATCGTCGCGCTCAACGCGTAGATGTCGCTCCAGGCGCCCTGCAGCTTGGTGTCGAGCGTGTACTGCTCCGGCGGCGAGTAGCCGTGCTTGACGATGGCTCCGATCGTATAGCTGTTCTCGCGGACGAAGTTGCGGGCCGCGCCGAAATCGATGAGCACGGGCTCCCCGTTGGGGCGCAGGATGATGTTGTCGGGTGCGATGTCCCGGTGGAACATGCCCTTGGCGTGGATCGCCTCCAGGGCCGACAGCATCGGCTCGAGGATGCGGTCGATCTCGTCCTGGGTTGGTCGACGGCCGAGGTAGCGCAGCCAGCTCTTGAGGCTCTGTCCCTCCTCGAACTCGAGCACCATGTAGGCCGTGTTGAACTGCTCGAACAGATTGAGGACGCGCACGATATGCTCGTGCCGGAACTTGCCGAGCGTGCGCGCCTCGTCGAGGAAGTAGCGCTTGCCCTGGTCGAAGAAGTTGCCCTGGCCGCGGCCGGACGACCGGATGCTGGTCGTACCCTCGCGAACCGCGAACTCCGCCGGGAAATACTCCTTGATGGCCACATCCCGGTCGAAGCGCAGATCGTGCGCCAGATAGGTGATGCCAAAGCCACCCGGTCCCAGCACGGTATCGATCCTGTATTGATCGATGCCGTTGCCGAGAATAGTATTCGTGGGCAGTGGCTGGCGACCCACTCTCCAGGCTCCGTGTTACGGTTCGGGACTCTCGCGACCGGAAGTATAGTTCGCAGACTCCGGTTGGCAATCTGCAAACGGCGTTCACTTATTCGCGAGAAGTCCTTTGGGAATTGAGGCCCGCCACCATTATGCTGGCCGTCGACCCATGTGCGCGTCGCTCTGTCCGTCGATCGACCCTTGCAGCGGCCACCTCGAATGCCGATGACGGTCGTGTGCCGACGTTCCGAGTTGCGCTCATATTTTGCCTCAAGCCCCGGACCCCGACCATGAAACATCCGACCCGCGACACACCCGACCACATCAATCGCCGTGACGCCGCCGACGAGGCGACGATCATCATCGGCGCAGAGGAGCCGGCACAGGAGACCGTGATCGCCCCGCATACCACGCCGCACCACGTGCCGATGTCGAAAGGCATCGCTCCGGACCCCGGTCACACCCGCATCCTCCGCCCGATCGGCGTCGTGGATGATATCCGGACGGACCCCGTCGTCGGTTGGCTGGTCGTTCTGGCCGGCCCCGGCAAGGGAAATTTCCGGCCGATCTACAGCGGCTCCAACACCATCGGTCGTTCGCCCGGACAGCGCATCCCGATCGATTTCGGGGACGATGCCATCTCCAGCGAAAAGCAGGCTTTTCTCGTCTACGACGGGCGCAAGCGGCAGTACCAGCTGGTGCCGAACCTGGAGCGTCCGAATCTCGTCCACCTCAATGATTCGGCCCTCCTGGCCAATGGCGAGCTCAAGCCTCACGACAAGATCACGATGGGGCGGACGACGCTGCTGTTCGTGCCGTTGTGTGGCGCCGATTTCGACTGGGCCGACGTGAAGTAGCGCGGGGCGCTTGGTTGTGACGGGCGTGGAACATCTGCGGCCGGCGCGATTGCGTCGGCCGTTCTCATGTGTGCCATGTCATGGCATTTCGCGGCCCCATCGCGCCGCCGTCGACGGCGTCTCCGCGAGCAACACCGATTAACGTATTGGCAAGGTTCGGCTTCCGCACGGTCGTGGCGATGCGTATGTTTCCATTCGACTAAAGCTTCATTCGAATTGTGGAAGCGTACCCCGCGATGCGTAAGCTCGGTGCCCTGATCGCAGCGTTGCTGCTGTCCATCATGCCATCACTGCCCCTCGGCGCCGCACGGGCGCCCGACGTGGAGGCGAGCCGCCTGGAGCTGATCGTTGTCGAGGTTGCCGGCTGCACGGTCTGCGAGCTGGTGCGGCTCCATATCCAGCCCGCCTACGAGGCGAGTCCCAGGGCGCGCGAGGTGCCGATGCGCTACATCGACATCACACACATCGACGAGACGACCATCGGCCTCGCATCGCATGTATCGACGGTGCCGACCATCGTGCTGATGCGCGACGGACGGGAGGTCGATCGCATTTCCGGCTACACTGGGCCGAGCAACTTTTTCAGCGCCCTCTCCGATCTCATGGAGCTCGCGGCCGAGTAGGCGGCCGCGCGCGTCGCCCGATTGCTGCCTCACACCGGGCCCGCCTGCCAGTCGTCGATCAGCCGGGCCGAGATCTCGGCCGCCGCCTCGATGGCCGACAGCGCGCACCACTCGTCGGTCTGGTGCGCGAGCTCCGCCGGCCCCGGGCCGAGGATGACGGTCGGGATTCCCCCGAAGGCTGGCGTCAGCGCCGATGCATCCGTGAAGTAGGGGGCCGTCGCGACCGCCGGCTCGATCCCCGTCACGCTCCGGGTTGCGGCGTAGACCTGCCGCACCCAGGCCATGTCCGGGTCCGTCCAGACCGGCACTGCCTCGTCGAGCTTCGACACCAACACCTCGTCGCCGACGAAGCTGCGCATCTGCGCCTCGACATCGGCATGACGCTGGGTCGGGATGGTGCGGATGTCGAGGCCGGCCTCGGCAAGGTCAGGCACCGAGTTGATGTTCATGCCGCCGTGCATCCACCCGACGTTGAGGGTCGGTGCACCCATCACCGGGTGCCGGGCCACGTTGAAGTCGAAGTCGCCGAGGCGGGCGACCGCGCGGGCTGCGGCAATCACGGCGTTGACGCCCTGCTCGGGCATCGAGGCGTGGGCCGTCACGCCGCGGGCGGAGAGCTTTAGGCGCAAGGCTCCCTTGTGTCCGACCATGGGCCGGTTCGACGTGGGCTCGGCCACGACCAGGGCGCCGGCCCGACCGAGGAGCTCGCGCGCCGTGGCCACGATGTGGTTGGCGCCTGTGCAACCCGTCTCCTCGCCGGCGGTGATGATCAGCAGCAGCCCCGGTCCCGAGGCGAGGCGCGGCGCCGCCTCGATGGCTGCCGCGACGAAAGCCGCGACACCACTTTTCATGTCGGAGGCGCCGCGGCCGTAGACGCGTCCGTCGGCCGTGTCGGCGGCAAACGGATCGAACGTCCAAGGTGTGGCTCCGAGCGGCACGACGTCGATGTGGCCCGTGAAGGCGAGGGGAGGGCGCCCGCCACTGCTCGTCCCGCCGATACGCGCGACGAGATTGGCGCGGCCTGCGCCCATCGCGAGGTAGTCGCAGCGAAAGCCCGCCGCCTCCAGCAGCTGGCCCAGGTGACGAGCGCAGGCCTCCTCCTCCCCGGGCGGATTAATGGTGCGGAAGCGGATCAGCTCACGGGTCAGTGCGATGGGGTCGGGTCGCATTTTGGCCTCCGTTTCCGACAGCCGGCGATCGATGGGCTGGCACCGATCGCTTTGGCGCTCGCGCCGGCCCGCCTATGTTGGGTCAGCTTACCACCCGAACGAAGTCGAGAGGCACGCCTTGGCATGAGCATGCTGCCGCAGTCGCAGGCCGCTCTGGCCGGATCACCGCCGGTGACGCGGCCGTTTGCCGTCGTGACGGGCGGCTCGGAAGGCATCGGGCTCGCCATTGCGCGCGAGCTGGTCGGCCGCGGGTACAATCTGCTTCTGATCGCCCGGCACGCAGAGCGTCTCGACGCCGCCGCCGCCTCGCTGCGAGCAGGTACGGCGACGGAGATCGCCACTCTCGCACTCGATCTCACGCGTCCGGATACACCAGCCATCATCGACGCCCGCCTCGAGGGCTTGGACGGGCACGTGGACCTGCTCGTCAACAACGCCGGCATCGGCCATTGCGGCGCCTTCGCGGACATTCGGCCGGACGATCTCGAGGCGCTCCTGGCCCTCAACGTCGCCGTGCCGCTCCGCTTGATGCGCCATGTACTGCCGGGCATGCGCGCCCGGCGTCGCGGCGGCATTCTCAACGTCGCGTCGCTCGGCGGCTTCGTGCCGGGACCCTGGCAGGCCACATACTACGCCTCCAAGGCGATGCTGCTCTCGGCCAGCGAGGCTGTAGCGGCCGAGGTGCGGGGGTATGGCATCCGCGTCACGGTCGTCGCCCCCGGACCCGTCGCCACCGCCTTCCACGCCCGCATGGGCGCCGCGCGCGCCTACTACCTCCGCCTGCTCCCTGCGGCGTCGCCGCAGTCGGTCGCGCGATGGGCCGTCTGGGGATACGAGCTCGGACTCCGGGTGGTCGCGCCGGGTTTCCTCACCGTTTTGGGCGCCGTGGCTTGCCGGCATCTGCCGCATGCCCTACTCGTGCCTTTCATGGCGACATTGTTGCACCCTCGCCTCCCGCCTGAAGAAGGAGCGGCCAGGAATGCTTGACGGGAGTTTGTCGGAGACCTCGCAACGGCTCTCTGAGAGGCAGACGCACACTCCGTGCCGCACGGAGAAGCTGCCCGTGCTGATGGTCCTCCACCAGCGACACTCCAACCCCGGCCACGTCGGCCGCTGGTTCAGGCTGAACGGCTATTCGATCGACATCCGCCGGCATTTCGACGGCGACCCGCTGCCTCCGACACTCTCCGGGCACTGCGGTGCCATCATCTTCGGCGGACCGCAAAGCGCCAACGACGCCCTCGACTACATCCGCCGCGAGGTCGACTGGATCGGCGTCGCGCTCAAGGAGCAGAAGCCGTTTCTTGGGATTTGCCTCGGTGCCCAGATGCTGGCCCATCATCTCGGCGCGCGCGTCGATCATTGCACGCGGGGCACCGTCGAGATCGGCTATCACGCGATCCGCGCCACACAGGCCGGAGCCCATCTGTCGCTGCCGCCGGTGGTCTATCAGTGGCACCGGGAGGGCTTCGACATGCCGCGCGACGGGGTGCTGCTGGCGACCTCAGACGGTGCCTATCCTCACCAGGCGTTCAAGTACGGCGCGGCCTATGGTGTCCAGTTTCACCCAGAGATCACGTTCGAGCAGGTCAACAGGTGGTCCGGATCGAACTCCATGCGCCTTCTGATGCGGGGCGCGAGGCCACGCCACGAGCAGATTGATCATCATCTCGTGCATTCCATCACGGTTCACCGCTGGCTCGACCGATTCCTGACCGGCTGGGCTGCGGGTGAGCTTTCCCGGGGATGAGTCGAGGACGATGCGCGACCAGAGCCGGCGCACGACGCGCATTCGCACTTCCGTAATCCCTTCGTGGTTCTATGGCGTTGTTCACCGTGACATCCGGTGTCGCGTATCGCGGTATGAATGCTGCGGCGGATCGCTGGTGCTCTCGACGAGGGCAGCCTGCGGTCCGTCGGCGGCTGTCCGACGGGGGAGCCGCGAATGGCGCGGACCCCGATGAGCGCTCCGGGCGGCTCAAGCCTCGCGGGCGACCAAGCGACCGCGCCGATCCTGTTCGTCACTCTCAGCCTCGACGTCGGCGGCGCAGAGCGCCACCTCGCCTCGCTCTTGCCCGCGCTCGCTCGGCGAGGTTGGCCCGTCTCGATCTACTGCACGAACCGTCTCGGAGCCTTTGCCGACGACGTCCGCCGCGCGGGCGTGGAGGTGATCGGACCGCCCATCGAGCGGACGGCTGGAGCGCAGCGCAAGATGCACCGGCTGCGGGCGACGGCCCTGGCAGGGAGCCGGCTGGTCGGCGTCATCCGCCGGCTCAGGCCTGCGATCGTCCACTTCTTCCTGCCCGAGGCGTATGTCGTCGGCGCCCCGATCGCGCTGGCCCTGGGCGTGCCCGTTCGCATCATGAGCCGGCGCGGGCTCAACCTCTACCAGCGGAGCTGGCCCGGTGTGCGGAGCATCGAGCGCAAGCTTCATCGCCGCATGTCGGGGGTGCTTGCCAACTCGAGGCGCGTTGTTGCCGACCTCGCAGAAGAAGGCTGCGCGCCGGAGCGGATCGGCCTCATCTACAACGGAGTGGCCCTTGCAGGGTTGGATTTGCCGATCGACCGCCGGGCCGTGCGCGACAGCCTCGGCATCGGGCCCGAGGCGTTCGTCATCGTCGTGGTGGCCAACCTCATTCACTACAAGGGGCACGCCGACCTGCTTGCAGGCCTGGCCGGGGTGACAGATCGGCTTCCGGCGTGCTGGAGGCTCGTATGCGTCGGCCGCGACGAGGGTGCTCGAGCTTCGCTGGTGGCAATGATCGGCGAGCTCGGCCTGTCGGCAAACGTCGTCCTGCTCGGCGTGCGCAGCGATGTCGCGGCTCTGCTCGCTGCTGGAGACCTCGCTGTCCTGCCGAGCCAAGAGGAAGGCTTCTCGAATGCCATCATCGAGGCGATGGCCGCGGGGCTGCCGCAGGTCGTCACCGACGTCGGCGGCAACGCCGAGGCCGTCATCCATGGCCAGCACGGGCTGGTCGTGCCGCCGCGTGATCCGATAGCCCTCGGCATGGCCGTCGCCCGCCTGGCCGGCGATGCCGAGTTGCGCGCCCGCATGGGTGCGGCGGCCCGGGAGCGGGCTCGCGCGCGGTTCGCGCTCTCTGCCTGCGTCGACCGCTACGAGACGGTCTATCGCGGTCTGTTGGCCGGCTCGCGCATCGGCGATCTCGACCTCGACTGAAGGCCGGCGCGTCCCCCTGGCCACTCGCGCCGGGGGGCCTCACGATCCGCTCTACCCACGCGCAGCGATGGCATCCGCGATTGCCACGGTGCGCAGCGCAGCGTCACGATGCAGCAGCTCGACCATGCGCCCCTCGAGACCGATCACGGCACGCCCCTTGTTCTCGGGCTGGTCGAATGCGGCGATGATCTTGCGGCCCCAAGCGACCTCGGTGGGGTCGGGCTGGAAGACGGCGTTGGCCGGACCGGCCTGGTCCGGGTGGATCAGCGTCTTGCCGTCGAAGCCGAGTGCACGCCCTTGCAGGCACTCGCGCCGATAGCCTTCCATGTCGCGAAAATTGTTCCATACGCCGTCGAGGACGTCGAGGCCATGCGCGCGGGCTGCCGTGACGCTCGCCGACAGCCAATAGAGCGCGGCGGTGCGGTGGTCGTCGAGATGGATGCGCGTCTCCTTGACGAGATCGTTGAGGCCGACGACGAAGCAGGCGAGGCGGGCGCCGGGATGGCGTGCGGCCACCGCGATATCAGGCAGGTTGAGAATGCCGAGTGTGGTCTCGATCATGGCCCAGACGCGCGTGCGCTCGGGTGCGCCTGCGCGCCGCAGAAGGTCGGTGAGCCGGTCGATGTCCGCGGCGCTCGACGCCTTCGGCAGCAGCACCGCATCTGGTCCCGCCGCCGCTGCAGCCTGTACGTCGTCATTGCCCCACGGTGTATCGAGGCCGTTGACCCTGATCACCACCTCGCGTGGGCCGAAGCCGCCGGCCGCGACAGCGGCGCAAGCCTGAGCGCGGGCGCTAGCCTTCGCTTCCGGCGCTACGGAATCCTCGAGATCCAGAATGATCGCATCGACAGCGAGCCCGCGCGCCTTCTCGATGGCGCGGGCATTCGAGCCGGGCATGTAGAGAGCGCTGCGCCTCGGGCGTGGTGACATGGTCTTCTCCTTTGCGATTTTGCAGCGCAAGCTAGGAGGCTCGGCCGGAACGGGCAATGCACGGGATCAAACGACCCGCCATGTGCCGGCCAGAACCACCGGGTGCCAAGTGGCTCCGGACACGAGACATGGCGAGACGAGGGAACGACAAAATGGCGAGAGAGCGCATGCCGGCCATTCCGGCGGAGAGGATGACCGACGCACAGAAGGCTGCCGCAGCGACGTTCGCCGAGGGACGGGGCTATGCCGTCCGCGGACCGTTCATGGCGCTGCTGCGCAGCCCCGAGGTGATGCTGCGCGCCAAGGCTATGGGCGACTACCTGCGCTTCAAGAGCACGCTGCCGCCGCGGCTGAACGAGCTCGCCATCATCGTGACGGCGCGCCAGTGGGGCCAGAGCTACGAGTGGCACGCCCACCGGCCGCTCGCCGAGCAGGGCGGTCTTCGGCCCGAGATCGCCGATGCGATCGCCGATGGCCGGCGGCCGCGGAACATGTCGATCGACGAGGAGACGGTCTACGACTTCGCCACCGAGCTGCACCAGAACAAGTGCGTGTCCGATGCGACCTACGCCCGTGCGCTTGCCCTGTTCGGTGAGCAGGGCGTCATCGATCTCACCGCGCTCAACGGCTACTACACGCTGATTGCGATGGTGCTCAACGTGGCTCGCACGGAAGTGCCGGCGGGCGCCACGCCGGGGCTCGAGCCCTTCCCGCGATAGCGTCCGATCTGCACCGCTGTGACATCGTGCCGGAACCGGAGGAAGGCGGCCAGTAGGCCGCCTTCGTGTGATCTGAGGATCTGCCGGCGTTCAGGCTCAGCTTTTCTCGCAGGGACGCGCCGTGGCCGAGCAGTTGATGTCCTTGCCGGTCTTCCACTTGCAGGAAATCGAACGGTCTGCCGAGTAGTACCAGTCGAAATCCTCGTCGTACTTCTTCTCGGCAGCCTTCTCCCAGGCGGCAATGGCGACGCCGTAGGCTTCGCGCATGCTGTCCTCTTTCTTCTTGGACTTGCCCGTGACCGCGGGATGGCATTCCGTTGCCATTGCCGATGCAGACAGGCTCAGAGCCAGCGCAGCCGCGCCGACCGAAGCAAGCAACCACTTACCCATTCTACGCTCCATCCTAGGAACAATCCGGGATGGGACGAGCCCCCCAAAATACAGGCCCCTCGCCTCCCACCGGCCAATCTAGGCGGAGGTCGAACGCAGGATAATGTCTTTCTATGCAACCCAGTGCGGTTCAGTGCACCAGTGTGGCATTCCGGCACGCACGGTGGACGGGCCGGATGCTGATTTATCGTCAGGGCATGAGGCACGTCGGAGCCAGACGCGCGCAGCGATGGGGCACTCAGCCGACACGGATCTCGGCCGGCGCGGAGCCGTTGGTCAGGTGGCGCAGGAACGGATAGCTCTGCCAGTCGTCGCAGAACGTACGATAGTCCTCGGTGATCTCCTCGCCTTTGGCGATATCGCGCTTGGCGACCGACCATCCAAAGATGTCGTTGTTCGGGTAGGTGCCGTAGCTGTTCGGATTGTCGGAGTGGTTGGTGAAGATCGCGTGGTCCGCGCAGTGCACCCAGACGCCTTTCCAGAGGTAGGCGTAGGTGGTGATGTGGGTCTTGGCGAGTTGGGGCAGTGCCTCAACTTGCTCGGGGGTCAGCACATAGTCGAACCCCTCGACGAATCTCCACCAGACGGTCCCGGCCGGAATCGGCTCGGCTGCATAGAGCCCGTATCCGGCAATCGGACTGGGCGCGACGAACGTTGGCACCAAAAGCATCCCGTTACCCTCTCGACGACGACACGGGGCGTCGCCTCCGTGTCATGCACGGCCGCATCTCATAAGTGGGCGCCAGGGTGTCGTCTATTTGTTTTATTCGGGGTCCGCCATTTTTTACGAAGTTTTTCCGGAGCCCCCGGCCGGGGGCCGTCGCTACCCCTCACCGCTCGCCGAAAACGACCGCCGGATCCTTGACCACGCGGCGCACGTCGCCCTGTCGCAGCGTCAGCCCGCGCCGGTCGAAATGCTCGAGAATCTGGATGCCGACGTTGCGGCCGGAGCTGGCGCGGTCGCGAAATTCGGCGGCCGAGAAGGTTCTCGTCTCGCTCGATGACGCGAGCTCCTGGGCGATACGGCCGAGCTCCACCAGCGCCGGCTTGAGGAAGAACCGGTCGGTCGCCACCTCGACGACCACACCGAGCCGCGCCATCGTCTTCAACAGCTTGCGGATGGTGGCGATCGGCTGGCCAGTGGCCTCGGCGATCTCGCGCACCTGCGGCGGCCGGAAGCGCGCGTCGGCGCCGATCAGCGCCTCGAGCCGGTCCCAGAGCCGTTGGTCGGCCGCCCCGAGGCTCGACGCGTGCGAGGCGAGGCGCACGAGGCCGCCTTGCGCGACGAGCTTGCCTGCGGGCGCCAGCATGGCGAGCACCGCGCGCAGCACCGGCTTGGCCGGGCGCGGCGTCAGCGCCAGCCGGAGCCTGTCCTCAGACATGCCGGGACGCTCGGGATTCTCTTCATGAAACCTGCCGACGGCCGCCTCGATCGCGGGGGCAAGCCCCTCGATTGTGGCAGGTGCCGCGATGTACCGAGATGCGCCGATCGTCGCCTCGGCCGGCTCGATCAGCTCCACCATCTCGGCGGCCTCGCTCTCGGAGAGGCCGCGGTCCGTGACGAAGGCGGTCAGGTCGACGATGCCCGGCTCGAGGTCGAGAAGGCCGCTCAACGCGTCGAGCGGATCAGGTTCGGACATCGCGGCGAGCTGGGCGAGCCGCGACGCCGTGCGCCGAAACCGTTGTGGTGCGCGTGGATCGACGACGGCGCCGCCGCCGATCGTCCTTTCGGCCCCGGCATCGCGCACGACGAAGCGGTCCTGACCCCGCACCGGCAATGCCTCGTTTGTCACCACCTGCACGAGCCCGCGCTGGCCCGGCACCATCGTATCGCCTTCGAGGAGAACGAGGCGCGCCTCGAGCGCGCTGGTGCCGACGTGCACATGGACTGGCGTCCATGTGCGGATCGCCCGGGGCTCGCTGGCGAGTAGGCGGAAGGTGGCGTCGAAGCGCTGGCTCGCTGCGCGCTGGCCGGGGGTGACCAGCCACCCTCCTCGCTTGACCGCTCCACGCTCGAGACCCGCTAGGTTGAGCGCTGCGCGCACCCCAGCCTGCGCTGTCTCGGCGGGCTGGCCCAGTGCGTGGATGGCCCTCACCCGGGCCTCGCTGCCGGACGGCAGTGCGACGACGGTGTCGCCGACCTTGACGCTGCCCGCGACGAGACCGCCGGTCACGACGGTGCCTGCTCCGGCGACCGTGAACGAACGGTCGACGGGCATCCGAAAAGCGCCCCGCACCGACCGCGACGGTCGGCTCTGTGCCTCGAGCACGAGCCGCTCGCGCAAGTCGTCGATGCCCTGCCCGGTCGCGGCGGACACCGGCAGGATGTCGGCGCCCTCGAGAGTGGTGCCGGCGAGTGCAGCCCTGATCTCGCCCTCTGCCTCGGCGAGACGCACGGCGTCCACCAGGTCGGCCTTGTTGAGGGCCACGAGCCCCTGATCGAGGCCCAGCAGATCGAGGATCTGCAGATGCTCGCGCGTTTGCGGCATGACGCCGTCGTCGGCGGCGACCACCAGCACGACGAAGTCGATCGAGGCTGCGCCGGCCAGCATGGTGTGCACGAAGCGCTCGTGGCCGGGAACATCGACGAAGCCGAGAGTGCCGCCTCCCGGCAGCGAAGCGTAGGCGAAGCCGAGCTCGATCGTGATGCCTCGCGCCTTCTCCTCCTTGAGGCGGTCGCAGTCGACCCCCGTCAAGGCTTTGACGAGCAGCGTCTTGCCATGGTCGATGTGCCCGGCAGTGCCGACGATCATGAAAGAACTCTTTGTGCCGTGTGTGCGCGGAAGCCGGGCAGGCGGCGCCCGCCGAGCTCCGAAGCCTCGATCGGGGACTGTGCGAGGACAGGCAGTGTCGGAGGTTGCCTCATCTCCCTCTCCCCGGCGGGGAGAGGGTCGGGGAGAGAGGGCCATCGTCGCTGGGCGAAATGCCCGCTTGCGCGGTCCTTCTAGGCCGCTGGCGTCAGCACATGGATGACGCGGTTGGCCAGCATGTCCTTCACCTTCCCGGCATAGGACTTCATGTGCGGCGCGGCTCCATGGGCCTTGAGATCGTCCATGCTGGCCCACTTCTCGATGACGACGAACGTATCCGGGCCGAACGCGGTCTGGATGGGGCCCATGCCCTCGGCGTCGATCGCCGGCCCATATTCGATACAGCCTTTCTCGGCATGCACCGCCGGCATATTGGCGCGGAACTCCTTCAGCACGGCATCGCGCATGCCGGGCTTCGCGGTGATGATGGCGACGACGTGGATCATTGCAGCCTCCAAGGGCGGGTTTGTTGTGGGCGTCCCAGTCTAGGCGAGGCTCGGTGCCTTGACGACACCCTTGGCGAAGGCTTGCTCCGGCGAGTCGTCAAACGACGCCATCCTTGCGCAGGGCGGCGACCTCGTCGGCGCTCATCCCGAGCCATGTGCCGAGCACGTCGTCGATGTGCTGGCCCAGCAGCGGCGAAGGCTTCACTTTCGGCGGCAGTCCGTCGAACCGGACCGGCCATGCCGGCATCTTGACCTTGCCGGTGGTCGGGTGATCAATCGTCTGCATGATGCCCCGCTCGGCCAGCGACGGGTCGTTCATCAACTCCAGCGTGTCGAACACGGCCCCGGCCGGAACGCTGGCGGCGCCGATCAGCTTCATCGCCTCCTCCTTTGTATGCTGGCGCGTCCATGCGGCGATGATCGCGTCAACCTCCGCGGGGCGCTCGGCGCGCGCGGCTTGCGTCTCGTAGCGGGGGTCGCCGGCGAGATCCTCGCGACCCATGACCTTCAGCAGGCGCTGCCAGTGCTCGGGATTGGCGCGGCTGCAGAACACGTAGACATAGTCGTTGGGGCCGCCCGGCTTGCACGGATAAAGGGCGTTCGGCACCAGCCCGCCGGGCGTCGAGCGGCTCGAGCCGTCGCGCGGCACTGCCTTGCCCGTGAGCTGGGTTCGCGACAGGGGCACGCGCATGTAGTGGACCATGGCGTCCTGCATCGCCACCTGCAGGCGGCGGCCATCACCGGTGCGCGACCGCTTGTAGAGCGCGCCAAGAATGCTGATCGCCATCAGCATGCCGGTGCCGGTGTCGCCGAGCGACGGACCCGGCTTCACCGGTGGCCTGTCGCCGTCGCCGGTGACGCTGAAGGTGCCGCCAGCCGCCTGCGCGATCATGTCGAAGGCGAGGCTCTTCTCGTACGGGCTTCCGGTGCCGAAACCCTTGATCTGGCAATAGATGATGCCCGGGTTGATCTTTCGGACCTCGTCGTACCCGAGGCCGAGGCGCTCGATCGTGCCCGGCGCCATGTTCTCGACCAGGACGTCGGACTTCTTGATCAGCTTCCGCACAATCTCGAGGCCCTGCGCCGACTTCAGGTTCAGCGTCACCGATTTCTTGTTGGCGTTGTACTGGTGGAAGTACCAGGGATCGTTGTCGGGCTTGCCCTTCTGCAGACGCCGGCCCGGATCGCCGAGGCCCGGATTCTCGATCTTGACCACCTCGGCGCCGAGCCAGGCGAGGCTTTCGGTGCACGATGGCCCCGCCTCGAACTGAGTGAAGTCCACGACACGGATGCCTTCGAGGCAATCGAGCTCGACGCTGGCGGCCATCGTTGGTCTCTCCCGTTGCGAGAATTCTGGAATGGAGGCGGCGCCACTTGTCCCGGGCCGACCGCACTCGACGTGAGCGGCCCGATTGCCGCAGGCCCTCGAGTGTAACGCCGCGCTACGCCCGACCCTTTCGGGCCGGGCCCAGGCGTCACGCGCTCAGAACGGCTGGTCGCCCTTGATCGTGATGCGATGCATGCGCCGCCGCTTGCCGGGATAGTCGTTCAAGGCGCGATGCATGGTGCAGCGGTTGTCCCAGATCGCCATGGACCCGACCTGCCAGCGGAAACGGCACGTCATCTCCGGCTCGACTGAGTGGCGCATCAGGAAATCGAGGATGGGCCGCGCCTCCTTGTCCGCAAAGCCGTTGAGGCCGACCGAGTGGTTGCCGATGTAGAGTGCCCTCTTTCCAGTCTCGGGATGGGTCCGCACGAGCGGGTGTGCGGCCTCCGTCACGAGGTCGCCCGGATCGCGGATCTTGGCCGCCATCTTCTCGTTGCCCTTGTAGCGGCCCTCCGTGACGCTCCCCATCTTGTCGGATTCCGAGAGCTTCTTGCGGCTGCCGACGTTCCAGGTCTTCACGTCCTTGATCATCGCCTTCATCGAATCCGACAGCGTGTCGTAGGCGAGGTACTGGTTCGTGAACATCGTGTCGCCGCCCGCATCGGGAGTTTCCTTGGCGTAGAGGATGGTCGCCTTTGCCGGCTTGGGGTTGAACATCTGGTCGGTGTGCCAAGTGGAGCCGAAGGCGCGGGTGTCGCTCTCCTCCTTGATGATCTCCAAAATGTCCGGGTAGTCGTCCATGCCTTTGACGAACGGATGGTGGTGGATCTCGCCCCAGCGCTTGGCGAACGCGATCTGCTCCTCCGGGGTCAGCTTCTGGTCGCGGAAGAACACGACCTGGTGCTCGAGCCACGCCTCGTGGATCTCGTCGAACGTCTCATCGTCGATGTCTCTCAAATCGACGCCCGAGATCTCGGCGCCGAGGGCGCCGGCGATCGGCTTGACCTCGATATGGCGGTTGGTAGCCATTTGACGTCTCCTCTCGAGTTGCACTCCGCGCGTTTCGGTCACTCTGCCGCCTGGCGGAGCGCCGCGCGCTGCCCCTTCACCACGCGACCCGGCAACGCGCCGGTCGCCGTGCCGCCACGATAGGTGATACGGCCGGACACGATCGTCGCGTCGTAGCCTTCGGCCTTCTGCAGGAGGCGCTTGCCGCCGGCAGGGAGGTCATAGGCGACGTAGGGCCGGCCGAACCTCAACCGCTCGTAGTCGATGACGTTGAGGTCGGCTTTAAGGCCCTCGGCGACGATGCCGCGATCGTTCAGTCCAGCCGCGCGCGCGGTGTCCGAGGTCAGCCGCCGGATCAGCTCCTGCACGGGGAAGCGGCCCGTCTCGCGTCCCCAGTAATTGAGCAGCCACGTCGGGATGCCGGCGTCCAGGATGAAGCCGACGTGGGCCCCGCCGTCGCTCAGGCCGACGATGGCGTTGCGGTCGGCGAGCATCGTCTCGGGCGCGGTCAGGTCGTAGCCCGCGTAGTTGACGATCGGGGTGTAGAGGAAGCCGCGCCCGCCGTCCTCGATCAGCATGTCGTAGGCGACCTCGGCTGCCGAGCGGCCTTCGCGTGCGGCGATCGCCGCCACCGACTGGTCCGCCTTCGGCAGATAGTTCGGCGGATTGCCGAAGCGGAACATCTGCGCGAAGGACAGCCGCCGGATGAGCGGGAACGTCGATCCGGCGATCGGGTCCTCGGAGAGGATCTTTCTGCGCACCTCCGGATCCTGCATGGCCTTCACCCGCTCGGCGAGGGGCAGGTGTGCGATGGATTTGTAGGTCGGCGTGCCGGAGAACGGGTTTTGGCTGCCCTCGAGACCGAGCAGGATGCCGATCGCCCGCGGCGGGAACACGGGCCTGATCGAGAGTCCCGCCTTCACCGCCTCGTCGGCATAGCCGAGCAGCTCCTTCCAGACGCCCGAGCGCTCCTTCTCGTGGCGCTGCGTCAGGGAGAATACCGCCGGGCGCCCCGATTTCTCGACGACGCGGCGCAACATGGCGAACTCGGACCGGGCGTCCGGCTCGTTCCAGTCAGACACCATCTCGATGAAGCCGGAGCCGGCGTCCTTGAGGCCCATGGCGAGGCCCTCGAGCTCCATTTCCGTGGCGCGCAACGTCGGGGTGTACTCGCCGGTCAGGCTCTTGTGGCTGATCGTCCGCGACGTCGAGAAGCCGAAGGCTCCGGCCCGCACGGCATCGGCCGCGATCCGGCGCATCTGGGCGATGTCGGCCCCGGTCGCCGCCTCATGACGGATGGCGCGCTCTCCCATGACGTAGACGCGCACGGCCGCGTGCGGCAGCAGCACGGCGAGATCGGCGTCGCGATTGCGACCCTCGAGCGTGGCCATGTACTCGGCGAAAGTCTCCCAGGTCCACTTGAGGCCTTCGTGCATGACGGGGCCGGGAATGTCCTCGACGCCTTCCATGAGCTCGACCAGCTTCTCGCGGTCGGCGGGCTTGCAGGGTGCGAAGCCGACGCCGCAGTTGCCCATCACCGCGGTCGTGACGCCGTGCCAGGTCGACGGCGCCAAATGGTCGTCCCACACCGCCTGCCCGTCGTAGTGCGTATGGATGTCGACGAAGCCCGGCGTGACGATCCGTCCCTTGGCGTCGATCTCCTCGGCTCCCGCCCCCTCGAAGCGTCCGACGCGTGCAATGCGGTCACCGCTGATCGCCACGTCTCCTTGGCGGGGCTCGCCGCCAGTGCCGTCGACGATTGTTCCGTTGCGTATGACGAGATCATAGCGTGGGCTCATGGGACGCTCCTTCCGCCTTGCGCGGTGTCAATGCGACAAGGATTGACCCCGGTCACAGAGCTGTCAATCGGAGTTGTCCGGACGTGTTCACGGCGCCGGGCGGCGTGCGGGGCGGGCGGCGCGGTTCAATGCCTGACGAGCTGCATGACGAGATGCGCTGCGTCGAAGTAGAAGATCAGCTCGATCGCCTTGATGACGATCATGCCGCCGATGAATGCCAGCGCAGAGATGCCGGCCTTGCGCAGGCTGCCGGCGACGTCGGGCAGGCTGCGGATCTCGATCGATAGATCGGGAAGCGTCGTCTCCATCAGAACGCCGTCCGCGCCGACGGTCCGGGCCGAGACCGAAAGCTGCAGCGTCCCTTTCCCGGCGGCGAGTGGTGTCACCGAGAAGCGCCAGACGGCAGCATCCGCCGACAGTCGCGCCGAGGCAGGCCCCGAGGCTTGGTCCCAGATCGTCTCGGGCGATCCCTGGTCGATCGAGAAGCGTCCCGCGGCCGACCTCAGTCGGACAGCGATGGCCCGGGCGACGACGGCTTCACCGCGCAACGACGCCGGACGTGCGCCTGGCCCGTGGCCGGCCAGTGCCGGGCGCTCGATGCGCACCTCCACGCCGTGGGAGCGTCCCAGCCGCATGCGCCGGGCGACGCTGTGCGAGACGTGCGACGGCTCCAGTGCCGAGCTGCGGGCGGGGGCGGCGGGCCTCGCCGAGTCTGATCCGAGGTCCTGCTGCGGCGAAGTTGGTCGATAGGTGTCGGCGAGGCCACGGGCGGCGCGCGGGTCGGGGGACTCGGCCCACGGCACGCCGGAAGAGGGATAGGGCTCCGGCGCCTGCGGATGCGGACGTCCTGCGTAGGACGGCGGCACGGGCCGGCCCTGCCATCCACCGGGCGGCGGGGCTGGCTGTGGACGCGCGGGAGCGCCAGACTGATATCCTGGGCCACCAGGAGGCACAGGGGCTGCCGGCGGCGCCCACGCCACTGGCGATGGCGGACCGGGCTGTGCAGGCCCGGCCGGATCGCCAGCCGGGGGGTGGTGATGGATTGCGGGCGGCGCGGTCAGCACCGGGGAAGCCTCGCCGTAGTTGCGCGGATCCGCATGCGGCGGTGGCGGCGCAGCTTGGCGGGGTGCTGGCTCCGTCGACGGCTGCCGGCGGTCGGGCCGGGGCAACATCCTCGGCTGCCTGTCCCGCGCTTCCGCATCCGCATGATGCATCGCAGGCGCTGCCGCACGGTCCTCGGTACGGCTCGCTCCCCTTGCCGGGGGCGGTGCGGGGATGGCCGGGCCCCCCGGTGTCGCGTGGGGCGGAAAGCTCTGGCCGGGGTAGGTCTGCGGCCGGGTCTCTGCAGGAGGCGCGACGGGCTCGTAACGCTCCTGCATCGGTGGCGTCGGCGTCACGACATCCTGGATGCCACCACCGTCTCCGGGACCCGCTTCGGCCGGGTGGGCCTGGGCTTCGTCCTCGTCAGGCAGGGGCAACTCGTCCGCCGCCCTCAGCGGCGTGGGCGCCACTGCCGGCCCCGGCCAGACGGCCTCGTCATCGGGGATCGACACGGCTTCCGGGGCAACCGGCATCCCTGCAGCCGGCGTCCGCCCGGCCTCCGGCGCGGCAACCTCCGCCTCCGGAGCTGGCTCGGCTGCCGGCGACGGTGCTACGGGCCGGGCCGATCGACCGCCAGTACGGCTGACGACCCGCTCCCGCGCCGCGGCCAGAAGATCGTCGGCGCGCGAGGACGGTTGCGAGCCGGCGGGGGGCGGCACAGCCGGCGACGGCTCCAGCGGTGCCTCGGCCTCGCTGCCGTCATGCTCCTCGATGAGTGCCGCCGGCGTCGGAGAGGACGTGGTCGCGCCTGCGGCGGGGCGCAGCGCGCCCTCGCGGAGCACACGGATCGTTGCCTCGAACGTCAATCCCTGAGCCTTGAGAAAGCTCGCTGCCATGCTGCGCCCGTCGCCGATCAGCGCGGCCAGAACGATGGCGCCGTCGAGACTCTGGCGCCGGCCCTGCTGGGCGGCGGCCGTCGCGGCACGAAGCACCTGGGTCAGCCCCGGCGAGATGGCGGGCGCCACGCTCACGCCCGGTGGCAGCCGCTCCTGCATGCTGCCGATGTAGCCGGCGACGTCGTTGCGCAGCCGCGCTACGTCGACCTCGCTGGCCGACAGCACAGGCGTTGCGTCCGTGTCCTCGGTGAGCGCAAGCAGGAGGTGCTCGAGCAGCACCTGAGGCTGCGACTGGCTGGCCGCATACTCCCGCGCCTTGAGCAGCGTCTTGTGCAGTGCCGGGGATAACGGCACCCTGCCGCCTTCCTCTGCCATCGCCCGCGTCATTCCCCCCTGAGCCTTTCCCGCCCGTATCCCGTCGGACGTCCCACCCTGCGTCCGGAAACGCTCGCTATCGTCGCTTCACGGCGAAACTTTAGCCGACCCCCGTCCCTGGCGCATCCTTCGTGGTCTTGCGCTGCGGGATTTCGCCTCGTCCGACCCCCTTGATCCCTGCCACCTCGAAACCACCACCTCGATCCCGGCGGCGCCGGCGTGCGTGGCCGCGGCTGACCGGCGGGAACGGTCGGCCTGCCGAGACGGTTGAGGCTCTCGACGCATCGCCGCCGAGACTGGAGACACCGTGGCCGCCCCCGAGATCAATACCCAGGCCTACGTCGATGCCTTGCTGGTGCTGGGAACGGCCGGCGTCGTCGTTCCACTGGTCCAGAGGCTCGGCCTCAGTCCGATCCTCGGATATCTAGCCGCCGGAGCCCTCCTCGGTCCCTTGGGGCTCGGCTCGCTCCGATCGGTCGTCCCCGAGCTGCGCTGGGTGACGGTCGGCGACGCCGGAAGCGTGGCCGGTATTGCCGAGCTCGGTGTTGTCTTCCTGCTGTTCCTGATCGGGCTCGAGCTGTCTTTCGGACGGCTCGCGACCATGCGGCGGCTGGTCTTCGGTCTCGGCGGCCTGCAGGTCGTCCTGAGCGCAGCTCTGCTGGCCGTCTCGATCGTGGTGATGGGCGCGTCGACGGCGGCGGCGATCGTTCTCGGCCTATGCCTCGCCCTGTCGTCCACGGCGATTGTGCTCGAGGTTCTCGCCAGCCATCATCGCATGTCGACGACCAGCGGACGGACGGCGTTTGCGGTGCTGCTCGCCCAGGATCTGGCGGTCGTCCCCCTGTTGCTGCTGATCGCGGTGCTGTCGGGAACCGAAGCGAGCGTGCTGGGGGCGCTGGTGAAAGCCCTGCTGCAGGCCGTCGTGGCAGTCCTGGCGATCGTGGCCGCAGGCCGATATCTGCTCGGTCCCCTGATGCGACTCGTTGCGGGAACCAGCTCTCGCGAGCTGTTCATCGCGGCCACGCTCTTTCTCGTCGTTGCGGCCGGCGTCGTCTCCGCGATGGCTGGCGTCTCGATGGCACTCGGCGCCTTCGTGGCCGGCCTGATGCTCGCCGAGACCGAGCACCGCAAGGCGATCGAGACCATTATCGAGCCGTTCAAGGGGCTGCTGCTCGGCGTCTTCTTCTTCACCGTCGGCATGAAGCTCGACGTGCGCGAGATCCTGGCGGCTCCGCTGACCGTCGTCGCCGTCGTGGCCGCATTGGTGATCGTCAAGGCTGCCGTGGCCTACGGGTTGATGCGACTGTTTCAGATCACGCACGCTGCAGCCAGCGAGGCGAGCCTGATGCTCGGTCCCGGCGGCGAGTTCGCTTTCGTCGGAATCGGCATGGCGCTCGGTGTCGGCATCATCGAGGGTCCGGTCGCGAGCTTCACCTTGGCCGTGACGGCGCTCAGCATGGCGCTCGTGCCACTACTTTACCATTGTGGTCGCTGGCTCGCGCGATGGACGGGGGAGGATTGGCCGGTGGAGGCGCCGCCGAAGGGCCAGGTCGGCCACGCCATCATCGTCAGATACGGCAGGGCGGGCGAGCTCGTGGGCGAGATGCTGGGCCGTCATGGGCTCACGTTCCTCGCCATCGAGACGGACGCCGACCTCGCCGCGCAGGCCCGCAAGCACGGGCATCCCGTCTACTTCGGCAACGCCGCAGACCTCGACTTTCTCGAGAGGTGTGGACTGGCAAAGGCGCGCGCGCTGGTGCTGACGACCAGCCATCCGGCCGCGGTCGAAACCATCGTCGCGAACGTGAGGGCGCTTTATCCGCACCTTCCGACTGTTGCACGGGCCCAGGACACGGACCATGCACAGCACCTCTATCGCCTGGGTGTCACCGCAGCGGTACCGGAGACCGTGGAGGCGAGCCTGCAGTTGTCGGAGGCGCTTCTCGTCGGGCTCGGCCTCGCGCCGGCGACCGTCGGCGCCTCGATCCGGGAGAAGCGGGAGGCCTATCGGCGTGGCCTGAGCGAGGCGGCGTCGGACGCGATGCGTGCGGGGAGGTCGTGACCGTCCTCAATGACGGGACACGATCCGAGGGGCACGGATCTGGGCCTCCGAAGGCCGACCGGTTCGGGCGGGCATGGCTCGTGAAACGATCCGCGGCGTGCGGCGCGGCTGTCGGCGGAGGATGCGGGGCGACCGCCGCGGTGTCGTCGGCATGCGGCCGCAATGGCAGCACGCGGCCGGCGTCACGATCCGTGCCGGGCGCCGGGGCCGACGGTGCCCACGCGCCGCCTGCGGCAAAGCTCCGAGCCTGGCTGCGCCATTCGGCACCACGGGGTGTGGCAGGAGACGCGCCCCGCCGGCGACGGCCAGCGCGGGGACGGCGAGCGATACCACCGCGAGGCCGACGAGCGCCAGCTCGCTCTGCAGGCCGAGCTCGATCAGGCCGAGCAGCAGCAGTGGCCACGCCACGATGGCGAGCCCCACCGGCCACACCGCAGAGCTGCCGGGACGGGGAAGGCGTGGCGGCTGGGGAGACGGGATCATCGAATGCCTCCCGTCCGGCTGATCTCGTTGGCGCCGATCAGACCCCAGATCAGCGCCAGCAGCACGTAGAAGTGGCGCCAGTGGTCGGTATCCACGATGGCGCCTTCAAGCACATTGCCGAGGAAGGCCGCGAAGGCGACGAGCAGAAGCCCGCGGGCCGGTGTCGCGCGGGAGATGTGGGCGATGCCCGCCCAGAGCGACGTCGCGACAGCGGCGACGTAGAGGAGACCGCCGAGCCAGCCGGCGTTGAGCAGCATCGACAGGTAGACGTTGTGCACGTCCTCGTGGTGGAAGTGCTCGGCGAACTGCTTGGCGCCGAGCCCGAGGGGATTGGCGAGCGCCAGCCCCAAAGCCTTCTCCTGCCCGCCGAAACGGCCCTCTGGCCCAACGTCGTAGCCCTGCGTCAGCGCCGACCGCTCGGCGAGGAGGGTCGCGACCTGCTCCAGCTGCGAGACGGCGAGGAGGCCCGCGGCGGCGACGACGAGCCCGATGCCGGCCAGCACGAGCAGCCGCGCCCGGGCCGTCGGCGAGCCCTCGCAGACGAGCCGGAGGAAGCCGTACGTCGCTAGCGCCACGGCCAGGTTGAACCAGGCGCCCCGCGAGAAGCTGAGCAGGACGGCGACGATCAGCAGGACGAGCACCGCCATCTCGGCTGCCAGCCAGCGTGAGTCTCCGTCGAGGGCCCGGTGGGCCAGGTAGAGGATCGCCGGCACCAGGAATGGACCCAGCACGTTGGGGTCTTTGAAGGTGCCCGCCGCGCGTCCGA
Source organism: Hyphomicrobiaceae bacterium (assembly GCA_033764055.1). Taxonomy (GTDB): domain Bacteria; phylum Pseudomonadota; class Alphaproteobacteria; order Rhizobiales; family Hyphomicrobiaceae. The sequence continues at coordinate 27,488 of JANRJI010000142.1, read as the reverse complement.
ACTTGGTGAACAACTCCTGGGCGCCGGGAAGCAGCTGGAAATAGCCGGCGAGTGCGGCGAGGCCCGCGACCGCAGCGGCCACCACCCACGCCTTGAGAATGAGATCGGCATGGCGGTCAGGCCGGTTTGCGACGAACGCCGCCAGCACCAGGAAGGCGAGATAGAGATAAAACGAGATGGCGGTGTGCCTGAACGAGTCGACGGCGTCGAGCGAGACGCCCGACGCGATCAGCGCGCCCGCCCCGCAACCGAGCCAGACAAGTGTCTGCAGCACCATGCCGGGTGCGAGCGTGGTGAGGCCGGCCAGGGGCAGCAGAACGATCACCGACACCATCACCAGATCGACTGGCGCCGGCTCGCTGAACACGATGCCGGAGGACGAGATTGCGAGGACCAAGGCCGCTCGAGCGATCGTCTGCAATGCCGGCAGCGTGCGCGGGTCGCACCGGCCGCGCGCCTCAGCCGTGCTCCATGCCGGTGTGCAGATGTGGCCGGCGGTCATCTTTCGGCTCCAGTGCCAGTTCGGGACGCTCGTCCGCGGCGGGCTCCCGAACAGGCCGACCCGCCTCTGCGATCGGTCCGGGGAGGGACCGTGCTCCCCTGAAGTGCAAGCCGTGGGCCACGGCTCGGCCGCAACCGGGCCGGCCGGACGTCAATAGGCGTTCTCGGTCTTGAGCAGCGACAAGGGCGTGCGCGCCAGGATGTAGAGGTCGAGCAGCAGCGACCAGTTCTCGATGTACTCGAGGTCGGAGGCGACGCGTCCCTTGAGCTTGTCCTCGGTGTCGGTCTCGCCGCGCCAGCCACGGATCTGCGCCAGTCCCGTGATTCCAGGCTTGACTTTGTGGCGCGCGAAGTAGCCGTCGACGACCTCGTGGTAGAGCCGGTCCGCGGCCTTGGCATGCAGCGCGTGCGGGCGCGGGCCAACCAGCGACAGGGTGCCGGTGAGGACGTTGAAGAGCTGCGGCAGCTCGTCGAGCGAGGTCTTGCGGATGAAGCGGCCGACACGGGTCACCCGCGGATCCCCCTTGGTCACGAGGCGGCTCGCGTTGGCATCCGACAGGTCGGTGTGCATCGAGCGGAACTTCCACACGTCGATCAGCTCGTTGTTGAAGCCGAGGCGCTTCTGGCGGAAGAGCACGGGCCCGCGGCTGTCGAGGCGCACGGCGAGCGCCACCAGGGCCATCAGCGGGCTCAGGGCCAGGATGGCGGCCAAGGCAACCGTGCGATCGAACACTGTCTTGACGACGCGGTCCCAGTCGGCGAGCGGGCGGTCGAACAGGTCGATCATCGGCACCGAGCCGACGTGGCTGTAGGCGCGCGGGCGGAAGCGCAGGCCGTTGGCGTGGGCGGCGAGCCGAATGTCGACGGGCAGCACCCACAGCTTCTTCAGGAGCTCGAGCAGGCGCCGCTCCGCCGTGATCGGCAGCGACAGGATGAGCATGTCCACGTCGTGGGCGCGGCAGAACGCGACCAGTTGGTCCACATTGCCGAGCAGCGGGTAGCCGGCGAGGCTGTCCGGCACGCGGTCCACGCCCCGGTCGTCGAACAGGCCGACGATCTCGACATCGCCTTCGGTGTCCGCCTCGAGTCGGGCCACGAGGCTCGCGCCCGCCTCGCCGGCCCCGAACACCACCGCCCGGCGGTTGAGGCGTCCGGCCTCGGCGAGGCCGCGGAGGGAGCGAGCGGCCGCGGCCCGGCCGGCGAGCACGGTGCCAAGGCCCGCTGCCAGCCACAGCATCAGCCAGCCCCGCGAGAAGTCCGGTCCGGCTTTGAGGAGGAACAGTGCCACCACGAGAGCGGCGAGTGCCGCTGTCCAGGTCACCCCCACCTTCCAGAGCTGCTGGACAGGGGTGCGCAGGCTCGCGACGCTGTAGAGATCGAGGCGCTCGGCCGTCACGACCGCGACCAGGGCCGTCGAGAGGATGGCGACGGCGTAGCTGCGGTCGCCGAAGGCCTCCCCGCCCACCCAGAGGCCGGCGGCCGCGAAGCCGGTTGCGGCAAGGCTGATCAGCTCTGCCGCGCCGGCGAGGCCGGCCAGCAGCAGCGGTGACACCCGCCGCGGCTGAGCTGAGCTGCGTGAGCCGGCGACGAACTGTGCCAGTGGGCTCTCGATCGGCGCTGCGGAGGCGTGGGCTTGGGTCGAGGTGTGCATCGGATTGCGGCCAGTGCTGATGGGGCGGGCTCGCCTGCCAGAAGCATGTGCCGTGCCAGAACCAGCAAGTACGCAACTCTCCGGAAACCGGGAGTGCCCGGCTCCCGGCTCCTTACCCGGCGTCTCGAAACGACACGGTGTGCCGCCCAGTCCCAGACCCTGTCTCTGTCCAGCAGTCGTCTCTACACCTGTCCGGCGTTCGCTTTCCACGCCCGGCACGGGCTGATGCGAAAGCCGTCGCCGCGCACCCCTGTGGCGGAACCAAGGCGGCTGCGGGCGATGCGCCAAATTGCCCCTTGTGCGGGACGTGGCGCATGCTTGTCGGGCTCGCCAAACGGTGCAAGAACGAGCGCGCGTCAATACGTCCTGTCAAGCCAAGCGCAGGGCGCCTCTAGACTTCACCCGATTGGGAAGAGTGCTCCCGAGTGTCGCGGCGCTTGCGCTGTGTGCCGGAGGGCGGAGGCGCATGAGAAGATTCGAGGGAGGCCCCTTTGGCGTCTGAGACGGAGAACCCGAACCGTCGCGACTTTCTGACGGTTGCGGCGACGAGCTGGGCCGCAGTCGGCGCGGCAGCCACGCTCTGGCCGCTCGTCCAGCAGATGAACCCGGATGCCTCGACCCAGGCGCTCGCGTCCGTCGAGGTCGACCTGTCGCCCGTCAAGGAGGGGCAGGCCATCACGGTGATGTGGCGTGGCAAGCCGGTCTTCGTGCGTAACCGCACGAAGGAGGAGATCGAGAAGGCGCGCGCCGTCGCCCCCGGCGAGCTCAAGGACAACCTCGCCCGCAACGACGCATTGCCGGACAGGGTGGCCGCGCTCGACGAGAACAGGGTCAAGAAGGACCATGCCAACTGGCTGGTCCTCGTTGGCATCTGCACGCACCTCGGGTGCATTCCGAAGGGGCAGTCCCTGGCGGACACGAAAGGCGAGTACGGCGGCTGGTTCTGCCCGTGCCACGGCTCGCACTACGACACCTCCGGCCGCATTCGCAAAGGCCCGGCGCCCAGCAACCTGGAAGTGCCGGTTTACGAGTTCGTGTCGCCCACGAAAATCAAGATCGGCTGAGGCTAGAGGTCAATGGCGCAGCACGAAGACACCTACAAGCCCGGCTCCCGTCTCGAGCGGTGGCTCGACGAGCGCCTCCCGCTCGCCCGCATGATGCACGGCCAGTTCGTCGATTTCCCGACGCCGCGCAATCTCAACTACCTGTGGACATTCGGCGGCATCCTCACGTTCTGCCTGATGGTCCAGATCGTCACCGGCATCGTGCTGGCCATGCACTATGTGCCGTCCGACAAGCTGGCGTTCGATTCGATCGAGCACATCCGGCGCGACGTGAACTACGGCTGGCTGCTGCGCAACGTGCATGCGGTCGGCGCCTCGATGTTCTTCCTGGCGGTGTACGTGCACATCGCCCGCGGCCTCTACTACGGCTCGTACAAGGCGCCGCGGGAGGTGCTCTGGATCCTCGGCGTCATCATCTACCTGCTGATGATGGCCACCGGCTTCCTCGGCTACACGCTGCCCTGGGGGCAGATGAGCTTCTGGGGCGTCACCGTCATCACCAACCTGTTCTCCTCGCTGGACTCGGTCATCCCTGGCCTCGGCACCAAGATCGTGACGTGGCTCTGGGGTGGCTACTCGGTCTCCGGCGTGACGCTGAACCGCTTCTTCTCGCTGCACTACCTGTTGCCCTTCGTGATCGCTGGCGTGGTCGCGCTCCACATCTGGGCCTTGCACGTCGTCGGGCAGAACAACCCGACGGGCATCGAGATCAAGACCCGCTCCGATTCGGTCCCGATGGCGCCCTATGCGGTGATGAAGGACCTGTTCGCGATGTTCGTCTTCATCATCGTCTTCGCCTGGTTCGTCTTCTATGCGCCGGACTATCTCGGCCATGCCGACAACTACATCGAGGCCAATCCGCTGGTGACGCCGCCCCACATCGTGCCGGAGTGGTACTACCTGCCCTTCTACGCGATCCTGCGGGCGGTGCCCTCGAAGCTCGGCGGCGTCGTTCTGATGTTCGGCTCGATCCTGCTGATGCTGTTCCTGCCATGGCTCGACACGAGCCGCGTCCGATCGGCGCGCTACCGGCCCATCTTCAAGTGGTTCCTGGTGCTGTTCTTCGTCTCGTTCCTGGCCTTGGGGTACCTTGGCGCCAAGCCGCCCGAGGGCTGGTACGTGATCTGGAGCCGTATCTTCACGATCTACTACTTCGCCTTCTTCCTGCTCATCATGCCGATCCTCGGTGTGCTCGAGACACCCTCGCCGATGCCCCGCTCGATCACCGAGGCCGTGCTCGGCAAGGGTGGCGCGCAGGCCGCGGCATCAAAGCACTGACGAACCCGACCGGAGACAATTCCATGATCACGTCCTTCGGGATTACCGGTCTGGCGCGGAGCGCGCTGGCGGCGGCCGTCATGGCCGGTGCCTCGGTTGCCCTCCCGGGAGCGCCCGCCAATGCCGCGGGCGATGCGCCGCCGCCGCATATCGAGCGTCAGACCTGGTCGTTCGCCGGCATCAAGGGCCGGTTCGACACGGAGCAGTTGCAGCGCGGCTTCCAAGTCTACCAGGAGGTTTGTGCCTCCTGCCACGGATTGAAGCGCGTCTACTTTCGCAATCTGTCGGAGCCGGGCGGACCAGAGTTCAACGAGGAGGCAGTCAAGGCGCTGGCAGCCTCGTGGCCGAACCAGATCTTCGACGGACCGAACGAGCAGGGCGACATAGCGACCCGCAAAGGGCAGATCATCAAGCGTCCGGCGCGGCTGTCGGATCCGATCCTCGGGCCCTACGACAACGACAACCAGGCGCGCGCCGCGCAGAACGGTGCTCTCCCGCCGGACCTGTCGATCATCACCAAGGCGCGAACCGTCGAGTACCACGGGTCGGTCGGCGGCCATGTGGTTCAGATGATGAAGGACATCCTGAACGCCTATCAGGAATCGGGTCCCGACTACGTCCATGCCTTGCTGACCGGCTACAAGAATGCGCCGGCCGATTTCAAGCTGGCGCCGGGCATGAACTACAACTCGGCTTTCCCCGGCAATCAGATCGCCATGACGGAGCCGCTCACCAACGGTCGCGTCAAGTACCAGAGCAAGGATATCCCGGCGACCGTCGACCAATATTCCCGGGATGTCACGGCGTTCCTGGCCTGGGCCGCCGATCCGCGGCTCAATGAGCGCAAGGGCATGGGCTGGCTCGTCATGCTCTATCTGGCCATCACCGCCGTGTTGCTCTACTTCGCCAAGCGCAAGCTGTGGTCGAGCGTGCATTGACACGCGGGACCGGGTGCGTCTCGAGACTTCCGGGGAGGGCGCCTCAGTGGCGCCCTTCCGCATGTCCGGGCTTCCTGTGGCACTGCAGCCTCACCCCTCCATGATGCCCGCGATGGTGAAGCCGCCATCTGCGCCGACTGTGTGGCCCGTGGTGAAGCTCGCCTCGCCCGATGCCAGAAATGCGACGACAGCCGCGATTTCCTCCGGACGGCCCCAGCGCTTCAGTGGCATGCGGGAGGTGACGCTCGGCCAGGGTACATCCGGCTGGTCAGGCCGGGTCTTGGTCGGTCCCGGTGCGACGGCGTTGACGAGGATGCCGTGCTCGGCCAGCTCGATGGCGAGCGTCTGGGTGAGGTTGATCACGCCGGCCTTGCTGGCGCCGTAGGCCGCCCGCCCCCGCCCGCCGAAGAGGCCCGAGTTCGAGGCGATATTGACGATGCGGCCGCCGTGCCCCTCGGCGATCATCCGTCGCGCTGCCACCTGGGCAAACAGAAACGTCCCATAGAGGTTGGTGTCGATGATCCGGTGCCACAGCTCGTCCGTCATCTCGAGTGCGGGCGCGCGATCCATGATGCCGGCGACATTGACAAGGACATCGAGCCGGCCGAGCTCGCGCGCGGCTCTTGCGACAGTGGTCTCGACCGATCGGCGATCTCGGACGTCGACGGAATGGCCGAGTGCCCGACCGCCGGCGTCGGCGATCGCTTTGGCCTGGGCGTCGGCGCGCTCTTGCGAGAGATCTGCGACGAGGACAGCCGCACCATCGGCTGCGAGCCGGGAGGCGACTGCGGCCCCGATGCCGTGGCCGGCGCCCGTGACGATAGCGGTTTGGCCGTCGAGACGGCGTGTCATGTGGTCCTCCTGCTGCGCTGGGATCTAGTCTTGATTGCGGCTCGGGCTCGAGGGTGCGCCCTCGAGGACGCCGGTACAAGGTCGCGAGTTGGGCAGCTCGGAAGCCGGGTGGCGCGTTGTTTCTCGGACGCGGCTGCCGGTCCAGATGCGGTTTGAAGTCCCCCTTCGCATGCAGTGGCGAGGTATCCGCGTGCTACAGATCCTGCGCTTCTGGCTTCTGGCGACCGGGCTATCACTGGCGGGCATGCTCATCTGGGCGTTCGTGCCGGTGCTCGTGCCGCTGCTCGGGCTCACCGTTGGGCTCGGTGGGCTCGTCGCCTGCATCGTCGCGGCAGCCCGGTGGCTTGAGCGCCAGCGCCGGCCAGGGCCGCCAATTGGCTGATGTCAGGCGCCGCGCGGCAAGCGGCCGAGCACGCGCCTCGCCTCCTCGGCGATCGTGCGCACGACTTCGCCCGCCGTCTCGATCCGGGCGATGAGGCCGGCGCTCTGGCCTGCGGGTAGGACGCCGTTCTCGACGTCGCCGCCCTGCCGGCCGCGCTCGGAGAGTGCCTCGCCCACCTCCTTCAACTGCAGCGGATACGGCTTGATCTCCGCCTCGCGGCCTTCCCAGGATCTGGTGAAGGCGTTGCGGATCATGCGGTTCGTCTTGCCGGAATGCGCGCGCGTGACGGTGGTGCCATCCTCGTCGATCTCGGTGATGCGGCGCTTGTAGTTGTCGTGGCCGCGCGCCTCCACTGTCGCGATGAAGCGTGTGCCGAGCCAGACGCCCTGGGCGCCGAGCGCCAGGGCCGCCACGAGGCCGCGTCCGTCGGCGAGGCCGCCTGCCGCCACCACCGGGATGCTGACGCTGTCGACGACCTTCGGCACCAGGGCGATCGTGCCTATCCGGCCGACATGGCCGCCGCCCTCGTGGCCCGAGGCGATGACGGCGTCGACGCCGGAGCGCTCGACAGCGCGCGCTTGGCGCGAGGTGCCGACCAGGGCCATCACCTTGGCCCCCGTTGCCCTGGCGATGGGCATGATCGGCGCCGGATCGCCGAGGCCGGCCACGATCACAGGCGCCTTTTCCTCGAGGGTCACGTCGATGTGACCCTGCACCTCGCGCTCGTAGGCTGCGATGGTCTCGCCGCCGCCCGACACCTTGGCGAACAGGATGTCGACGCCGAACGGCTTATCGGTGAGCGACCGGGCGAGACGGATTTCCTGTCTCAGCCGCTCGGGCGGCATGTAGGCCGAGCCGATCACGCCGAGGCCGCCGGCATTCGAGACCGCGGCGGCAAGGCGACCGTAGGCGACCTGATACATGCCGGCCTGCAGGATCGGATAGCGAATGCCCAGCAGCTGGCACAGTGGGTTTCCGGCGAACACGTCGTCGGGAGACATCGGCGGCTCCACGGGCTGATCCGAGAAAGGCTTGCCGCCATGATAGGTCGGCGGCAGTGCCTGGCAACCCGCGCCATCGACCGGTCTACTGCATGCCAAGTGGCTTCCGGGCTTTCCCGGTGCCTCGCCTCGTCCGGGGAGCCGCGTGTCGCATCGAGGTCGTGACGAGGACCGGCGCAGCCGTCACGGGGGACGGGACGTCACCTTCGATCACAAGACCCTGGAAACTGGAGCCGGTATGAGCAATGATCGGGCGCCCAGGACGCCACCGCCGCGGCGGACTGCCCCATCAGCTGAGCCGGCGCTCGTGCTTCTGACTTTCACCCGGCGGTGCAACGCTGCCGGAGGGAGCATGACCCCGGCGCAAACAGGAAGAACAGCCATGAACGACATGAGCCACAAATGGATCGGCAAGCGTACGATCCGCCCCGACGGCGAGGACAAGGTCACCGGGCGGGCGCAGTACGCCGCCGACTACAAGATGCCCGGCCAGATTTACGGCAAGGTGCTGCGCAGCCCCCATCCGCACGCCCGCATCCGCTCGATCGACACGTCGAAGGCCCTGGCGCTGCCGGGCGTGAAGGCCGTCGTCACCGGCAAGGATTTCGTCGACTTTCCCGTCGACAAGGCGGTGCCTCTCGGCATCCAGGACATGCGCTGGATGGCGCGCAACGTGATCGCGCGCGAGAAGGCGCTGTTCATTGGCCACCCTGTCGCCGCCGTCGCTGCAACCACCGCCGCCATCGCCAGGCAGGCCCTCAAGCTGATCGAGGTCGACTACGAGGTGCTTCCCTGGGCGATCGAGATCGACGACGCGCTCAAGCCCGACGCACCGATTCTGCACGACCACATCAAGTTCGACGGCAAGCCATCGAATATCGCGAGCAAGCTCGAGCACAAGCTCGGTGACATCGAGGCCGGCTTCAAGCAGGCCGACATCATCGTCGAGCGCAGCTTCTCCACGCGCCCGATCCACCAGGGCTACATCGAGCCGCACGCCTGCGTCGTCGCGACGGGGCAGGACGGGCACACGGTGATCTGGTCGTCGAGCCAGGGCCAGTTCATGGTGCGCGCCATGTGCGCCTTCCTGAATGGTCTCGACCAGAGCCAGATCCGCGCCATCCCGGCCGAGATCGGCGGAGGCTTCGGTGGCAAGACCATCGTCTATCTCGAGCCGCTGGCGTTGGAGCTGTCACGCAAGTCGGCGCGGCCGGTGAAGATGTCGATGACCCGTGAGGAGGTGTTCCACGCCTCCGGCCCGACCTCCGGCTCCCAGAGCAAAGTCAAGATCGGCGTCACCAAGGACGGCAAGATCGTTGCCGGGCAGGGGACGTTCTATCTGCAATCGGGTGCGTTCCCAGGTGCTCCCATTCGCGGCGCGGCCGGCTGCGCGTTCGCGCCGTACGACATCCCGAACGTGCTCTCGACGGGCTACGAGGTCGTCTCGAACCGCTCCAAGGTCGCAGCTTATCGCGGTCCGGGCGCTCCGATCGGCGCGCATGGCGTCGAGCTGGTGCTCGACGAGATTGCGGCCAAGCTCAAGATGGATCCGCTCGAGCTGCGCCTGAAGAATGCGGCCAAGCAGGGCACCAAGGCCGCTCACGGTCCGGTCTATCCGGTGATCGGCTACGAGCAGACGATCAAGGCGGCGATGGAGCACCCGCATTACAAGGCTCCGCTCGGGCCGAACCAGGGCCGCGGCGTCGCGTCGGGCTTCTGGTTCAACGCCGGCGGCGAATCGAGCGCGCAGGTCAACATCACGGAGGACGGCAACGTCGTCATCGTCACCGGCCATCCGGACATCGGCGGCTCACGTGCCTCGACGGCGAACATCGCGGCCGAGCTGTTCGGCATCGACTACGACCGGATCTCGGTGCTCATCGGCGACACCAGCGTGATCGGCTTCTCGAACCTGACCGGCGGCAGCCGCGTCACGTTCGCGTCCGCCATGGTCGTCACGCAATCGACGCAGCAGGTCATCAAGCAGCTGCGCGAGCGGGCCGCGAAGATCTGGAAGATCGACCCCGAGGCCGTCGTCTGGGAGGATGGCGAGGCCCGTCCGGCCGGTGACAACGCCGGTAAATTCCCGCCGCTGACCCTCGCCCAGATCGCGGCGCAGGCACCGCAAACGGGCGGCCCGATCGGAGCCGGCGTGCAGCTCAACACCACCGGCGCCGAGGGCGGTTTCGCCACGCACATCTGCGACGTCGAGGTCGACCCCGAGACCGGCAAGGTGACGGTGCTGCGCTACACGTCGGTCCAGGACGTGGGCCGTGCCATCCACCCGTCCTACTGCGAGGGCCAGATGCAGGGCGGTGCCGTCCAGGGCATCGGCTGGGCCCTCAACGAGGAGTACATCTACGACAAGAACGGCAAGGTCGATAATCCCGGCTTCCTCGACTATCGGATGCCGGTCGCCTCGGACCTGCCCATGATCGACAACGTCAAGCTCGAGATCCCGAACCCGAAGCATCCCCAGGGCGTGCGTGGCGTCGGCGAGGTGCCGCTCGTGGCCTCGGTGCCGGCGGTTGCCAATGCGGTGAACAATGCCACCGGCATCAAGTTGACTTCGCTGCCGCTGTCGCCGCCGAAGGTGCTGAAGGCGATCAGGGCGAAGAACGGCTGATCGGGCTCGCCACCTGGGAAGGCGGCCCGGAGGCTTTGGCGGTGCCATGAACGCGGGCGGCACCATCGGTGCCGCCCGCACTGCATATCGGGCCGCGATGCTGGGCGCGGCTTGCGCATAGCATCGCTTGGCGGCACCATTTGCCCCTCGAACCCAGCGTCACGGCCGACGCAATGCTCTCGACGGTGGCCGTGCGCACCAGCAGCGGGCACACGTCCATGGAATTCGACTACGTCATCGTCGGCTCGGGTTCGGCGGGCTCGGTGCTTGCCCATCGCATCAGCGAGAGCGGCCGCTATACCGTCTGCGTGCTCGAGGCTGGGCCCAGCGACTACAGGAGCCCCTACATTCACTTCCCGGCGGGCTTCTTCAAGCTGCTCGATAACCCGGCTGTCAACTGGGTCTACTACACCGAGCCGGAGAAGCAGACGAAGGACCGGCGCATTCTCTATCCGCGCGGTCGCGTTCTCGGCGGCTCGTCGTCGATCAACGGCGTCATGCAGGTGCGCGGCCAGCGCGAGGACTATGACGACTGGGCGGCCATGGGTGCCCGCGGCTGGTCCTATGAGGAGGTTCTGCCCTACTTCAAGAAGTCGGAGACCTATCTCCCCGGCGATCCCGTCTATCGCGGCAAGTCCGGACCATTGATCGTCGAGGACTATCGCGGACATCATCCACTGACACACGATTTCGTCAAGGCGGGCCAGGAGGTCGGCCTCGAGTACAATTCCGACTACAACGGAGCGAAGCAGGACGGCGTCGGCTACGTGCAGCAGACCCGGGCCGGGCGCTGGCGCGTCTCGACGGCACGCGCGTTCCTCAGGCCCGCCATGAAGCGCCCCAATCTCAAGGTGGAGACGGGGGTTCTGGTGACCCGCCTCGACTTCGCAGGAAATCGCGTCTCGGGCGTCACGTTCCGCCGCGGCATGGGCAAGGGCGAGGCGGTGCCGGTCACTGCGCGCCGCGAGACGATCATCTCAGCAGGTGCCATCAACTCTCCGCAGCTTCTGCAACTCTCCGGCATCGGCCATCCGGAGCATCTGAGGTCCATCGGTGTGACCGTCAGAACACCGTTGCCCGGCGTCGGCTACAACTTCCACGACCACTACGTCGCCCGTGTCGTGCGCCGCATCACGGGGAGGACAACTGTGAACGAGCAGAGCCGCGGCCTCCGGCTCGCGTGGCAGGCGGCACGTTGGGCGCTCTTCGGCGACGGCATTCTCACCTATTCGGCGGGCAATGGCATCGGCTTCTGGCGCTCGGAGCCGCAGATGACGCGCCCCGACGTGCAGCTGTCCTTCGCACCGGCAAGCTACCCGAACGGCCAGATCGGTGTGCTCGACAGGACGCCCGGCGTCACCTGTGGCGCCTGGCAGTGCCGGCCAGAGGCGCGTGGCAGCGTGCTCGCGAAGTCGGCGAGCCCGCAGGAGCCGCCGGCCATCAAGCCCAACTACCTCGATCACGAGGTGGACCGGAAGGCCATCGTGGCCGGTCTCAAGAAATGCCGCGAGATCCTGTTCACGTCGGTCTTCGACAAGCACGGCGGAGAGGAAATCTACCCCGGCAAGGACATCCGCACCGACGACGAGTGGCTGGACTACGCCTACCGGTACGGCTCGACGGTCTATCACCCCGTCGGCACCTGCAAGATGGGCACGGATCGGCTGGCCGTGGTCGATCCTGAGCTGCGCGTGCACGGCGTGTCGGGCCTGCGCGTCGTGGATGCGTCGGTGTTTCCGAAAATGACGTCGTCGAACACCAACGCTCCGACCATCATGATCGCCGAGAAGGCAGCCGACATGATCCTGGCGAGCGCCGAGGCTTAGGTCGAGGAAGTCCCGGACGAGCGCGCGGAACCGTAGCTCTCGCCCTGCGCATCAGGCCGTCTTCGACACGTCATCTGGCAGGAGCGGAGCACAAGGGGCACGATTCAGCTCAGTGCCCCGAGCCCTTGCAGCGCCGTCTTGATGGCCACGCGTTGGGCCTCTGTCGCGGCAGGCATCGGGGCGCGCGGGAAGGTCCCCGTCGGCAGGCCCTGCAGTTCCTGGGCGTAGCGGGTCGCGGCCGGCAGGTTGTCGGCACTCATGGCGTTCCAGAGCACGAGCAGCTTCTTGTGAAGGTCGAGCGCCGTCTTGTGGTCACCTTTCTGCACGGCCTCCCAGACTTTCACGGAGGCATGCGGCGCTGCGGCCGGCAAGGCCGCGATCGAGCCGTACGCGCCGAGGGTATAGGAAAGGTACAGGAGCGCATCGACGGCGGAATAGATGCACTTCTCCGACGCCATGAGCATCAGGTCGGCAAAGAGCTTCAGATCACCTGCAGACTGCTTGACCCCGACGACCAGCGGCACCTCGTTCATGATGCGGACGAGGAGTGCCGGCGAGAGATAGCTCCAAGGAATGACGTTGTAGATGATGATCGGCATGGCAGTCTCGTCGGCCATCGCGCGAAAATGATCGACCATGGCGTCGTCGGTCGGGCGGAACAGGTAGTGGACCGGCGTCACCTGCAGCGCGCAGACCCCTTTCGTGTCCTTGGCGATTTTGCCGCGACGGATGGCATCGCGTGTCGAATCGACGATGATCCCAGCGACAACCGGGATGCGGCCCGCGGCGGCGCCAGTCGCCGCCGCGAGGAGGTCGCGGTACTCCTCGCGGTCGAGTGTGTGCCCCTCGCCCGTGGACCCTCCCGCGGCGACGCCCGTGCAACCGGCCCCGACCATCCAGTCGACCTGGGCCTTCATGTGCTGAAGTGCGAGATCTCCGTTCCTTGCGAAGGGCGTCGTCATCGGCGGCACGACGCCGCGCGGGGGCATAGGAATCGACATGGGCAGCTCCAGGCGGTGTCGCGAGTGCTCCGACCGAGGATGAGACCACCGTGGCGCGCAGGCAAGCCGGGAGTTGAAAGCCCAGATTGACCGGTCGGGAATTGACTGGCCGGGAATTGGCTGGCCCGTGCCGTTGCCCCCCGAGCACGGACCTGCATTGGTGACTTGATCACCGACGCCGACAGCGGGCGGGGTTACGGGTTGCCATCTGCCGTCCCAGCCCGCGCCGCAGCGACGGTTGCCGCACATCAATCGGCGGCTGCCCCCTCCGGCCTAGGCTGGCAACATCCACTCGACATGGAGGACAACATGGAAGGCATGCGTTCGAGGGCGTGGTCGCCCTACGTGGCCGGCGTGATCATCGGCCTCCTTCAAATCCCGACGTTTCTCGTCATGAGCACGGCGCTCGGTGCCTCGTCGTCGTTCGTCACCGTCGGTGCCCATCTGGCGGCGCTGATTGATCCGCAGGTCGCCCAGATTAAATATTTCACATCTCACATGGCGGGCGCCAAGAACTGGTGGCAGGTCGCCGTCGTCGTCGGCATTGCCATCGGCGCCTTCCTGTCGATGCGGATGTCCGGCGCGGTGCGCCAGTCCATCTCGCCCGTCTGGGCGCGCGCCACGGGAACGACGAGCGTCCTCGGGCGAGCGCCAATGGCTTTCGTCGCAGGCTTCCTGATGCTGATCGGCGCCCGCATCGCCGGTGGCTGCACCTCCGGTCACGGCATCTCCGGCATGGCGCAGCTCTCGGTCGGCTCCACCGTTGCCGTCGCTGCCATGTTCGCAGGCGGCATGCTCGTCGCCAACCTGTTCCTCAAGCGCGTCTGACGCCGCTCCGAAAGAGGAGGCAACCATGTCCGTACTCACTGCAGTCATCATCGGTCTCGCCACCGGCATTGTCTTTGGCTTTGCGCTCGAGAAGTCGCGGGTGTTCGAGCCTGGTATCATCGTCGGCCAGATGCAGCTCAGAAGCTTCATCATGCTCAAGGTGTTTCTGGCCGCCGTTATCACCGGCCTTGTCGCGCTCGCCGTCATGAACGGAGCCTTCGGCGTGCCGCTCCAACTGAAGGCGCTCGTCTGGAAGGCCGATATCGTCGGCGGCCTCGTTCTCGGCGCGGGCATCGCGCTCGCCGGCGCCTGCCCCGGCACGACGCTCGCTCAGATCGGTGCCGGTTATCGCGACGCTTGGTTTGTGTTGCTCGGCGGCATCGCGGGCGCCATCACCTACGGCTACTTCGATGCGGGCATCACGGCCTTCTTCGCAGAGAAGGGCGACAAGCTCACCTTCTCCGGCATGGCGCACCTGCCGTTCTGGGTCGTCGCCCTGGGCGTGGCCGCCGCCCTGACGGTGGCTCTCATGGTCCTGGAGCGGCTGGTCCCGTGGCGGGAGGAGGTCGGTCGCGATGTCGATGGCGTCCTGCCGCGCGAGAGCGAGGCGGCGCACGCCATGGCCGGCGGCGCGGCGCATCGCACCTGATCCACTTCAGCGATCATCATGAGACGAGGGGGGCGGACGCTTGGGCGTCCGCCCCCCTCGCTGTGCACCACCCCGCTGTCCGGCTTGCTCTTCGAGCCGGCGGACGACAAGCTGGGTCTCATCGCTGGCCCAGCGCCGCTACGCCTGAAGGATCCAACCCATGCCGCTCGACGTCGTCGGTACCGGCTTCGGCCGCACCGGCACCAACTCGCTGAAGCTCGCCCTGGAGCAACTCGGCTTCGGCCCGTGCCATCACATGTTCGAGGTCCGCGACCGGCCGGAGCAGATTGCCTTCTGGGCGGCCGCGGCCAGCCGCGAGCGCAGCGATTGGGATACGGTCTTCCAGGGCTTTCGCGCCACGGTCGACTGGCCCTCGGCCTATTTCTGGCGCGAGATCGCCGCCCATTATCCGAAGGCCAAGGTCCTCCTGTCGGTCAGGCCAGA
Organism: Hyphomicrobiaceae bacterium; assembly: GCA_033764055.1. Taxonomy (GTDB): domain Bacteria; phylum Pseudomonadota; class Alphaproteobacteria; order Rhizobiales; family Hyphomicrobiaceae. The sequence continues at coordinate 12,447 of JANRJI010000142.1, read as the reverse complement.
GCAAGAGTGGCTGAAGTCGATCCATGCAACGATCTACCAGAGCCTGCAGGCGCGGCGCGAGCGGCCGACCGAGCTGCAGCGGGCGATTGGCGAGATGGCCTACGATATCATCGAGCGGCGCACCTTCGACGAGCGGCTGGGCGATCCGGAGCACGCTCTCGCCGTTTATCGTGCCCATGTCGCGGCCGTGAAAGCTGCGATCGCGCCGGAGCGGCTGCTCGTCTATGACGTCGCCGAAGGCTGGGCGCCGCTGTGCCGCCATCTTGGCGTCCCCATCCCCGCGGCGCCGTTCCCCCGCACCAACTCCACCGAGGAGTTCCGCGCTCGCGTGGTTGCCCGGCAGCAGTCAAAGGCCTAGCCGTCGCTCACGCCTCAAGAGACGAGGACAGGAGGACTGGAGGGCTGCGATCTTCTTCGAAGTGCAAGGCCGGTTGCGATCGCGAAGCGACGCCAACCGCCTCGAGGGCAGGCGGCCGCGATCACCCCTTCCGTGCCCTCTCGATCGCCGCCCAGACCCGTGGCGGCGTTGCGGGCATCTCGAGCTCGATGGCGCCGATCGGCTTCAAGGCATCGCGGATGGCGTTCATCAGCGCCGGCAGCGGGCCCACCGTGCCGCTCTCGCCGACGCCCTTGACGCCGAGCGCGTTCGAGCGTGCGGGCGAGGCGGCGAGGATCGAGGTGAAGTGCGGCAGGTCGCGGGCACGCGGCAGCGCATAGTCCATCATGGAGCCAGCGACGAGCTGTCCGCTGCCCGGATCGTAGTGGCCGTGCTCCATCAATACTTGGCCGAAGCCCTGCGCCAGCGCGCCGTGCACCTGTCCCTCGGACAGCTCGTGGTGAATGACCCTCCCGCAATCGTCGACCGCAACGAACTGCACCACCTCGACGACACCGGTGGCTGGATCGACCTCCACCTCGGCGATATGACATCCCGACGGCCACGTCGGCTCCGCCTCGATACGAGCCTCGACATCGATCGGTGGCGCGCCGCCGGTAGCCAACTCCTCGAGCCCGATGGCGAGGTTGGTTGCGGGCACGCTGAGCCGGCCCGCCTCGTACTGGACGCTGTCGGCAGCCACGCCCAGCCGCTCGGCCGCGCGCTTCTTTGCAGCCTCGATCAGGTCGAGCGCCGTGGCGCGAATGGCGAGCCCGGCCATGGTGGTCGAGCGCGATGCCGAGCTCGACCCGCCGTCCTCGAAGCCGGTGCTGTCTCCCTGGGCCACGACGATGCGATCGATACCGAGGCCGAGCTGCTCGTCGGCCAGCATGGCGAAAATCGTCTCGTGGCCCTGGCCGCTGGCGCCGATCGCGGTGCGGACATGCACCCGGCCGTCGGTGGCGAGTTGCATTTTGGCGCGCTCGTTGGGAACGCCACCCGAGATCTCGACGAAGATTCCGATTCCGGCGCCACGATAGCGCCCACGCGTGCGGGCCTCGGCCTTGCGCGCCGGAAGACCCGACCAATCGGCGGCGGCCAACGCGCGGTCGAGCAGGTCCGGAAAATCGCCCGAGCAGTAGGTCATGCCGACCGCTGTACGATGCGGCATCGCCTCCGGCCCGATCAGATTGCGACGGCGGATCTCGACCGGATCGAGGCCGAGCTTCTCGGCGGCAGCCTCGATCAGGCTCTCCATGATGTAGGCAGCCTCTGGCCGTCCGGCGCCGCGGTAGGGCGCGGTCGGCACGGTGTTGGTGAGAGCCAGCGTCACCTCGGAATGGACTGCCGGGATCCGGTAGGGGCCGGGCAGGCACCGCGAGAAGTTGGCCGTCGCGATGAAATAGCCGACGTGGTGCATGTAGGCGCCGACGGCGGCCGTCGCCGTCACGTCGAGCGCCAGAATGCGTCCGTGGCCGTCGAGCGCCAGCCTGCCGTGCATAATGGAGTCGCGCGCCTGTGCGTCCGACACGAAGGCCTCGCTTCGGGTTGCGGTCCAGCGGACCGGCGCGCCGAGCAAGCGGGCCGCGTGCAGCAGAGCCGGGTACTCGGGATACGTGCCGTTGCGGATGCCGAAGGCGCCGCCGACGTCGCGCGAGGTGACGACAATGCTGTGCTTGTCGACGCCGAGCGCGCTCGCGATCTGGTCGCGCATGATGGTCATGCCCTGGTTGCCGCTGTGCAACTGGAAGGTGCCCGTCGCAGTGTCGTATTGAGCGACCGCGGCGCGTGGCTCCATCGGGCAGATGACGACGCGCTGGCTGGTGCGACGGGCCTCGACCACATGTGCGGCCTCGGCGAACGCGGCGTCGACTGCGCTACGGTCCCCGAGCGTCCAGCGGAAGGCAACGTTGCCGGGGGCCGACGGCCAGATCTGCGGTGCACCGTCGGCGAGGGCATCGGCGATGGCGGTCACGGCGGTGAGCGGGGCGTAGTCGACCGCCACGGCCAGCGCCATGGCCTCTGCGGCCTCGCGTGTGTCGCCCACGCACATCGCGACCGGCACGCCGACGTGGCGGGCGACGTCGTGCGCCAGCACCGGCCAGGGCGCGTCGCGGGGCGGCTTGCCCTCGGCGTCGACCAGCCGGCGCTGTATCGGGATCGGGCCGAAGCCGGCCGCCTGCCAATCGGCGCCGGTGAGCACCAGCCGGGCACCGGCAACGGCCATGGCCGCCGTCTTGTCGATGCCGCGGATCCCGGCATGGGCATGCGGCGAGCGCACGAATGCTGCCCAGAGTGCTCCCTCGGCAGGCGTGTCGTCGGTGAAGGCGCCGGCTCCCGTGACGAGGCGATAATCCTCTTTCCTCATCGGGGTGCCGTCCATCCGTAGTCGCGGGCCGCCGCCTCGGCCGTCACGTAGCCCTGCGCCACATCGTTGGCGACGAGCCTCGCGTCACGTTGCCCCGGCGCGCCATAGCCACCGCCACCGGACGAGGTCAGCGTGAGGATGTCGCCGGCCCTGAGATCCACACGATCCTTGCTCTTCAGCTTGATGATTTGTCCGTTCCGCTCGATCTCGATGCGCGTGCGGCTGCCGTCGAGGCCGCCGAAGAGGCCGTAGGGGGCGAGGCGCACGCGGTCGGTATAGGTGGCGAAGTTCGAGTCCTTCAGGATCAGGAAGCGCCGCATGAGGCCGAGCCCGCCACGATGCCGGCCGGCGCCACCGGTATCCGGCACGAGCCCATATCCGATGATCCGGAAATGCTCGAAATCCATGTCCGTCGCCTCGACCGGCGTGTTGGTGCAATTGGACAGCGGGCTGTCGACCGCGTCGCAGCCGTCGAGCCGGGGACCGCCACCGAAGCCGCCGCCGTAGATCTCGAGATAGACACGATAGCCCTTGGGCCCGAGGTGCGAGATAGCGAGCGCATGCGTCGCGTCGTTGCCGCCGGCGATGACATTGTCCGGAACGACCTGGGCCAGCGCCTTCAAGGTCGCGTCGAAGCAGCGGTAGGCGGGCAGCAGGCGCGCACGCACCGGGGCCGGATAATTCGGATTGACGAGACAGCCCTTGGGCGCGGTCACCGTGATCGGCCGCTTGAAGCCCTCGTTGAAGGGAATGTCGGGGCTGGTCAGCGCCGCCTTGATCGCTGCCAGGGTCGCCGAGACCGTGGAGGCCCATGGGCAATTCAGATTTCGCCCGACCTGCGGCACGGTCCCCGCGAAATCGACCGAGATGGTATCGCCGCGCTTGGTCACCGCGGCCTTGACCGTCAGTGGCGTGTCGGTGAGGCCATCGTCGTCGACAGAATCCTCGGCGAGCCACGTGCCGTCCGGAATGGCCGCGAGTGCCGCGCGGAACCGGCGCTCGGAGTAGGCCATCAGCTCGTCCATGGCGGCCGACACCGTCGCCACGCCGTAGCGGGTGCACAACTCCGTCATGCGCGCGGTGCCGATCGCGTTGGCCGCGAACTGCGCGTAGAAATCGCCGATTGTCTGTGATGGCACGCGCACGTTGGCCGCGATCAGGCGCTCGAGTGGTCCGCCGTTCCAGTCGCGGTCGTAGGTGTAGCGCGACGGCGGGATGATGATGCCTTCGGCGTGCACGTCGACGGCGTCCGGCGTCATGCCGGGGTTGCCGCCGCCGAGGTCGAGGTGATGCGCCACCGTGCCCGCGAACGCGACGAGGCGTCCGTCGATGAACACCGGCGTGAAGATGAAAACGTCCTGCAGGTGCTGGCCGCCGCCGTAGGGGTCGTTGTTGATGTAGAAGTCGCCGGGCCTGAGCTCGCTGATCGGGCAGCGCTCGACGCAGGCACGGAAAATCTCCGACATCGAGCCGAGGTGCATCGGAATGAGCTCGGCCTGCGCCACGACATTGCCCGCGGCATCGAACAGCGCTGCCGACGCATCCTGCGCCTCGCGCACGATGTTGGAATAGGACGAGCGGATGAGCTTCGTCCCCATCTCGCGCGCAATCGCGATCAGCGCCTGGCTGATGACCGCGTAGTCGACGGGATCGAGCGCAGCCGGCGTGGCGCCGCGCGATGTGGGTGCAACCTTTCCGGCTCTGCTCGTAGTCTTGGCCGGGCTGCCCTTGGTCCTGCGCTTGGCGATCCGCTCTTGCATCGTCGTTCCCTCGGCGCGCGCGCCTGTTGCCTTGTCTCAGGCCTCGGCCTTGAGACGCTTCGCCGTTTCACCGGCACCGCCGTCCACCGCCTCCAGCGGCGCGTGCAGCACTGCGCCCGGACCCCGAATTCCGGCCGGACGCCCACTCGCCGTCAGTCCCTGCGCGACGGCATAGTATTGCGGCACGTCCGGACCACCGGGACAGCCGAGCCAGAGCCGGAGGAGGTGGCGCCTGCGCTCGGGCTCCGGCCAGTCCTCGTACTTGGTGCGGCTGTGCAGCACCCAATGATTGCACACGAGCTGAATGTCGCCGGGCTGCAGCTCCATGTCGAGACGCAGCTCGGGGCTGGCCGCCAGCGCGTCCAGCGCATCGAAGGCGCGCTCCTGCTCCGGGGTGATGCGGGGTACCTCGGGGAAGCGCTGGGCCTTGCGGATAGCGCTACGCACGTAATGTCCGAACAGGCGACCGGCATGCGGCGTGAACACGGGCATCTCGTACCAGGCATCCCGGCCTTCCGGGATCTCGTCGCGACGGTCCCGCCAGGTGGATTGCATCAGCGTTGCCGCCGCCTCCGGCTGGCGATCGACGAGCGCATGATAGAGCGCGGCCGACGAGACGACGCTGGAAAGACCGCCCGACTTGGCCGTCTTCAGGCAGAGCAGCCCAACCACGTCGCCGCTGTCGCAATGGTACGGCAATCGCTCCGCGGTCTGGTAGCCGCGCGAGCTCGGCTGGCTGTAGTCGAAGCCGAGGTCGCGCACATGGCCGAGCGCATGCCCCTTGGCGTTCTGCGAGACGGCCTCTCCGAGATGCAGCCCGATCGCCCAGAAGGCTGTCGCCGCCTCGCGCGTCGAGAGGCCCGCGACGTCGAAGCCGCGGATCAGCATCACGCCGGAGCCCTCGAGAAGCTCCCGGCGTATGCGTGCCAGCGTGGGCGCGAGGGCGGGCATGGCCACATCCGCGAGCGTGAGATGGCTGAGGTCGTCGGTCCGGTTGCCGTGTCTGGCGACGACGGCGCTCAGCTCGGCGATCTCGGCAGGCGTGAGAAGGTGAAGCCACCGCTCGGGCTTCGCTGCCAGCTCCGGTCCTTTCCAGTTCGCGGGGCTCGCATCGAAGCGGGGAAAATCGGCGGCACTCGTCATCGAACCCTCCATCTCCAATCGGACGCCCGCGTCAGGCCCGCGCCAGCACCGTATTGTCGTTCTCGTCCCGCCGTGCGGTCCAGCCCTCGGGCACGTAGAGCGTCGATGTCGGATCCTCGAGCAGCGCCGGACCTTTGACGCGGTCCCTCGGCTTCAATGCGGCCCGGCTTCTCAGCCGGCCGTCGCGCCACGCCTTGGCATCATAGAGCCGGATCGCCTTCTCGGCTGCGGTTGCTGCTTGCGTCTCGGCGAGCAGTGGAAGCTCCGCCAGTGGCGCCGTCAGCCCCAGCCTGAACGACACGAACTCGATCGGCTTTTCCGCCTCGCCGCCGAAGAAGAACATGCGATGATGCGCTTCGGCGAAGCGGCGGCGGACACCCTCGGCCGTGATCCGTTTCATCTCGCGCTCGTCGAACGAGACGGGCACCTCGAATGCCTGGCCGACGAAGCGCATCTCGGCGGTGAGCGTGAGCTCGACGCGTTTTCCGAGCCCCGAGGCCCGTGCCCGCTCGAGCGCGCGCTGCCGCATGGTCTCGAAGACATCGCGCAGCGTATCGGCGGCGCTCTCGTCCGCTGGCGCCCGGCGCGTCAGGCTCTCGAACAGCACGAAATCCGAGGCGATGAGGCCGTAGGCCGAGATAATGCCGGCGGACGGCGGCACCACGATGGTGCCGATGCCGAGCTGCTCGGCCACCTGCGCGGCATGCAGTGGGCCTGCACCGCCGTAGGGCACGAGCACATAGTCGCGGGGATCGTGACCACGCTCGGTCGAGATGAGCTGGATCGCGCGCACGATGTTGGCGTTGGCGAGTGCCACGGCGCTGTCCGCCGCCGCCTCGAGGGTCATGCCGAATTTGTCGGCGATCGGCTGCAACGCGCGGGCCGAGGCTGCCGCATCGATCTGCATGCTTCCGCCGAGGAAGGCCTCCGGCCTCACGCTGCCGCGAATGACGTGAGCATCGGTGAGCGTCGGCTCGGTGCCGCCGCGGCCGTAGCAGGCCGGACCCGGATCGGCGCCCGAAGAGTGCGGACCGACCCGCAGCATGCCACCGTCGTCGACCCAGATGATCGACCCGCCGCCGGCGCCGATGGTGTTGATGTCGAGCAGCGGAATGCGGATCGGCAGTCCGTCGAGCGAGAACTCCTGCGTGAGCTGCGGTGTGCCCCCGGTGACCACGCAGACGTCCGTGGAGGTGCCGCCGATGTCGAGCGTGACCAGGTTCTGGTAGCCCGAGCGCCCGGTCTGGCGCACTGCGCCCATCACACCAGCCGCCGGCCCGGACAGCAGCGCGTTGATGGCGTTCGCCCGCATTGCCTCGGCCGGCAATCGCCCGCCGTTCGACTGCATGACCGAGAACCGGCCCTTGAAACCGGCCTCGCCCAGGCGGTCGCGGAAGCGCGCGATGTAGCGGTCGATCACGGGCTGCACGTAGGCCGAGAGCGTGGTCGTCGAGGCGCGCTCGAACTCGCGGAACTCGCGCGTGATGTCCGACGAGATCGTCACGTGCACGCCGGGGAGCTCTGACAGCAGCACGTCGCGCAGCGCTCGCTCGTGCCGAGGATTGACGTAGGCGTTCAGCAGACAGACCGCGATCGCCTCGTAGCCGCCTTCGCGCAGCGCCGGCACCAGCCGCGACGTCACGTCCGCAATGTCGAGCGGCGCCTCGATCGTGCCGTCGGCGAGGATGCGCTCGTCGACCTCGAGGCTACCGGCCCGCGTCACCACCGGCACCGGCTTCTGGTACTCGAGATCGTAGATCCGCGACCGCCCGTGCCGCTGCATGGCGAGGATGTCGCGGAAGCCCCTTGTGGTGACGAACGCCGTCGGAAACCCCTTCCGCTCGAGCACCGCGTTGGTCGCAACGGTGGAGCCGTGCGCGAGATCGTCGATCGCCTCGATGGCGAGGCCGCTCGCTATGAGCGCATTGAAGGCGCCTTCGTCCGGCGCCTTCGGCACGCTCGGCACTTTGGTGACGGTGATCCCCTTGGGGCCGATGGCGACGAGATCCGTGAACGTCCCCCCGACCTCGATGCCGACCCGCATTCTGCTCTTCCCCATGTCCTCTATGGTACCGAGCCGCCTCGCATATCCATCGCGACGGCATCCGCGACCGTCCTACTCCGCCGCCAGCGGCGCCTTGAACGGCACGCCGGGCACGACGATGCCGTTGGGGCGGCCGTTTCGCGTCTTGCCTTCGTAGGACTGCGTCATCCACCCGGGCAAGCTCGGACCATCCTCGCAGGCAAGCCACAGGCGCAGAAGGTGGCGCCGGCGCTCCGGCTCCGGGAAGTCCTCGTAGGCGGTGCGGCTGTGGAAGGTCGAATGATTGCACACGAGCTGGATGTCGCCGGGCTCGAACGTCATGTCGAGATGGATGGCTGGATCCTCGGCCAGGGTGTCGACCAGATCGAGCGCCTCGTTCTGTATCCCGGTCAGCTTCGGCACGCCATCGAGGAGCTGCCCCTTCCGGATGGCGCTGCGCACGTAGTGCGCGACGACGCGGCCCCGATGCGGCATGAACACCGGCACCTCGGCCCATGCCTTCTTGCCCTCGGGAATCTCGCCCCAGCGGGTGCGGAAGAAGGGCTGCTGGAGCACCGCGAGCAGATCCGGTCGCCTCCGTGCCACCTCGTTGAAGATGGTGGTCGACGAGACGACCGACGAAAGGCCGCCGGATTTCGCGGTCCTGAGGCACAGGAGGCCGACCACGTCGCTCGAATCCGTATGATAGGGCAGGCGGGCATTGGTCTGGTAGCCGCGTGTCTCCGGGTCGCGATAGTCGAGACCCAAGTTGGTGACGTGCCCGAGCACGTGGCCCTTGCCGTTCTGCGAGCAGGCCTCGCCGAGGTGCGTGCCGAGCCCCCAGAAGGCTGTCGCGGCCTCCCGCATGCTCCATCGCTCCACGGGGAGCCCACGGAGCAGGAAGAAGCCCGGCCCGTCGAGCAGGTAGCGGCGGATGCCTTCGAGTCGCCGAGCGACGGTCGGCAGCGGGAAGTCGGCTCGCGCGATGGTCTGCAGGTCGGAGTCCGTCGTGACGGCGCCTGCGACGGCGGCCTCGATCTCTGCGATCTCCGCCGGTGTCCACGCGTGGCACCACTCGCTCGGGCGGGCCTTCAGGTCGCGCCCGTACCAGGCCTGCGGGCCGAGCACCTCCATTGGCGAGCGAGTTGTGGAGAACTGCGACAGTCCAGATGCGGTCATTGCGGCCTCCGGCGATGGCGGCGAGCGCGCGTCGGGCTCACCGCCGACAGGCTACGCTCCTGACATCGGCATCGCCAAGCGCCTTCGGCCAGGCATGCCTTGGGCCAAGTGCCATCCGGTGGTCTGGCTACCTCAGCCGGCCACCTCGAACAGCGCCTCGACCTCGAGCGGGATGTCCGCGTAGAGCTCCGCCACGCCGATCGCCGACCGGGTATGCCGCCCGGCCTCACCGAACACCTCGATCATCAGGTCCGAGAAGCCGTTGAGCACGTTCGACGGCGTATTGAAGCCCGGCGCACAGTTGATGAAGCCGAGCACCCGCACGACCCGCGTCACCCGGTCGAGATCGCCGAGGTAGGTGCGCAGCGTCGAGAGGCAGCAGAGGCCGGTGAGCCGGGCGGCGTCGGCCCCTTGCTCGATCGACAGCTCCCGGCCGAGCTTGCCGGTCACATAGGGCACGTTGCCCGGCCCGAGCGGTCCGTGGCCGCTCATGTGGATGTGCTGGCCCGATCTCAGCGCGCGCACACGGTTGGCCTCGTCCTTGAACGGCGGTGGCAGCGTCACGCCGAGGCGTGCCAGGCGTTGCTCGTTGGTCATGGTCGCAGTGCTCCCTCGGACGACGTCGGCGAAGCGGGCAGCGCGGGTTGCGCCGGCTCCTCCCGTCGTTGAAGCTAGCCGCCGGCCGCCCCGGCGTCGACGGGTGTCGGGCCGAATGCCGATCGCAGGCCTTTGCTGCCGAAGTCCGGTCCGGAGCTGGCACTTCAGCCAGGGCGAGCTTAGATTGCGGGCCATGATCACCGATCCCCCATCCGGCGCCGGCTCCGGCGCGAGCTTCGGCTTCCGCCCCGTGGCGGAGGACGAGCGACAGGGCCTCGTCAACGGCGTCTTCGCCGCCGTTGCCGAGCGCTACGACCTCATGAACGACGTGATGTCCGGCGGGCTCCACCGCCTCTGGAAGGACAGCCTCGTCACCATGGTCAATCCGCCGCGCGGCACGACGCCGTTCCACGTCCTGGATCTCGCCGGCGGCACGGGCGACGTGGCGCTGCGCATCGCACGGGCGAGCGGGCCCGAGACCAGCGTCGTCGTGTGCGACATCTCGCCGGAGATGCTGGAGGTCGGACGCCGGAAGGTCGGCGATGCCGGCCTCGACGGCCGCATCGCACTCGTCGAGGGCAATGCGGAGACCCTGCCGTTCCCCGATCGCTCGTTCGACGTGGTCACCATCGCTTTCGGCATCCGCAACGTGACGCACATCGATCGGGCGCTGGCCGAAGCCTACCGCGTGCTTCGCCATGGTGGCCGCTTTCTCTGCCTCGAGTTCTCGCGTGTCGATGTCGCGTTGCTCGACCGGGCCTACGACCTGTTCTCGTTCGAGGCGATTCCGCGCATCGGCCAGCTCGTGGCCGGCGACGCCGAGCCCTACCGCTATCTCGTCGAGAGCATCCGCCGCTTCCCGCCCCAAGAGCGTTTCGCCGAGATGATCCGCACGGCGGGCTTCGCCCGTGTCCAGTACCGCAACCTCACCGGTGGCATCGCAGCGATCCACTCGGGCTGGCGCATCTGACGGCCGAGCGGCGCCTTGCAGAGTGACATCCTGCTGTCGACAACCGGCATCCGGCAGCCGATGATCCCTGCGCCGCAACTTCTGGCCGGCTGGAGGCGTCGCGATGGCCCGCGGGAAAATGCACATCGGCATGTCGATCCGTGGGCTCGGATATCATCCGGCGGCGTGGCGGCATCCTGACGTCCCCGCCGCCGGCACCCTTGACTTCGAGCACTATGCCCGGAGTGCCAAGGCCGCCGAGCGCGGCAAGTGCGACCTCGTCTTCTTCGCCGATGGGATCGGCATCCGCGAGCGCGACATCCCGGCCGGCTCTCTCGCCCGCCTGGGCTACGAGCTGTTCGAGATGGAGCCGTTGACGCTGCTGCCGGCGCTGGCCGTCGTCACTCGGCATATCGGCCTCGTCACCACCGCCTCGACGACCTACAACGAGCCCTACAACCTGGCCCGCAAGTTCGCGACGCTCGACCACATCAGCCGTGGCCGGGCCGGGTGGAACGTGGTGACGTCGTGGTCGGACGCCGAGGCCAGGAACTTCGGCCGCGATGCCCAGCTGGACTACGACACGCGCTATGCCCGCGCCGCCGAGTTCGTCGATGTCGTCCGGGGGCTGTGGGATACCTGGGAGGATGCGGCCCTCGTTCTGGACAAGGCCAGCGGCCAGTTCATCGACGAGGCAAAGCTCCATGCCCTCGACCACAAGGGTCGCTTCTTCTCCGTCAGCGGGCCATTGAACGTGGCGCGTCCGCCGCAAGGCCACCCGGTCGTCGTGCAGGCCGGCGCCTCCGAGCCGGGTCGTGAGCTCGCCGCCGAGACCGCCGACCTCGTCTATTGCATCCACGGCACGAAGCCCGGCGCGCAGGAGTTCTACGAGGACATCAAGCGCCGGTTGCCGCGGTATGGTCGCGACCGAGACGACCTCAAGATCCTGCCGGCGCTGCGCCCCATCGTCGCTCGCACCCGCGCCGAGGCGCAGGCGAAATTCGATGCGCTACAGGAGTTGCTCGATCCGCTGGTCGGTCTCAACCGGCTGAACAATGCCTTCGGCGATCTGTCAAAGTTCCCGCTCGACGGTCCGGTGCCCTTGGACCGGCTCGGCCCGGCCGAGCTGAAGAGCATCAGCCGTGGCCTGATCGAGCGCGTCAGGCGCGAGCAGCCGACCATCCGCCAGCTTTACCGGGAGGTCGCCGGCAAGGGCGGCTTCTGCCTGATCGGCACGCCCGCCGACATCGCCGATGTGATGCAGGACTGGTTCGAGAGCGAGGCCTGCGATGGCTTCAACATCACGCCGACCCATCTGCCCTCGGGCTGCGAGGACTTCGTCGAGCTGATCACACCGGAGCTGCAGCGTCGCGGCCTCTTCCGGCGCGAGTACGAAGGCCGCACGCTGCGGGAGAACCTCGGCCTGAAGCCGGCGGTCAACCGGTTTGGCAATACGGCGCCGAAGGGCTGACGGGTGTCAGGTGCTGGGGAGGTGTCAATCCCTTCCGGTCTACCGCGCTCGCGACGAGCGTTGCGACCGGCCTAGGGATCGTTGGCTGGGTATAGCCGGCCGGCGTCCCCACCCCTCCACTTACTCCACTCCCGGTACGCCCTGCGGCACGGGCTCGCCCTTGATGAACGGCTCGACGAGGGCCATGAACGTCTCGAGCTGGTCATGGTGGACCCAGTGGCCGGCGCCGGCGATCTGGACGAAGGTCGCGCCCTTGAAGTGCTGGGCTCGGCCGTCCTTGCGCGGATCCGACGCCCAGCTTTCCTTGCCGTAGACCATCAGCGACGGCGAGGAGATGTTGTGCCAGAGCGTCTCGATGTCGGCCTGCGGCATGTCGTAGGGCAGGAACACGCGGACCAGGTTGTCGAACTTCCACGAGTAGGTGCCGTCCTCGTTCTGCGCGACGCCCTGCACAGTGAGGTGGCGTGCCTGCTCCTCGGTCAGATGCTTGTTCTGCTCCTGCATCCGCGCAAAGGCCTCCTCGACGGATTTGTAGCGCCGCGGCAGGCGGCCGGAGGCCTGGCGTTGCTCGTCGACCCACC
>JANRJI010000141.1:0-53693 GCA_033764055.1 Hyphomicrobiaceae bacterium | reverse complement strand
CAAGCGTCAGATCCTCAAGCTCTATTTCGATCGAGCCTACATGGGTGGCGGCGCATTCGGCGTGGAGGCCGCGGCCCAGTTCTACTTCGGCAAGTCGGTCCGCGACGTCACGCTCGCGGAAGCCGCCATGATGGCCGGCCTGTTCAAGGCGCCGACCAAGTATGGGCCGCACATCGACCTGCCCGCTGCGCGGGCGCGCGCCAACGAAGTGCTGTCGAACATGGTGGAAGCGGGCTTCATGACCGCGGGCCAGGTGCATTCCGCACGACTCAATCCGGCCAAGCCAATCGAAAGTCGCATCGCCTACAGCCCCGACTGGTATCTCGACTGGGCGTTCGAGGAGGTGCAGCGGATTGCCGAGGGCCGCGGCTATTACGTTCTCACCGCCCGCGTTGCCGTCGACCAGAAGATTCAACAGTCGGCGGAGGAGGCGCTGATCTCGACGATCCGCCAGGAGGGTCGGAGCAAGAACGCCAAGTCCGGTGCCATGGTGGTTATGGAGCCTGACGGCATGGTGCGGGCCGTCGTCGGTGGCCTCGACTACGGCGAGAGCCAGTTCAATCGCGCGACCCATGCGCGCCGCCAGCCGGGCTCGTCGTTCAAGCTCTATGTCTATGCCAATGCCGTCGAGCATGGCCTGACGCCGACGTCGACGGTACGTGACAGCCATGTCTCATGCGGGAACTGGTCCCCCAAGAACTATGACGGCAGCACCGGCGGGCGAGGTGCCGTGCCGATGGGGGTCGCCTTTGCCAAATCCTACAACACGACCGCGGTGGAGCTCTCGCTCAAGTATGACCGGCAGAACGTGATCGACCTGACGAAGCGGCTCGGCGTGACCGGCGTGCGCAAGACGTGCTCGATGGCTCTGGGCGACGGCGGCGTCACCGTCATCGAGCACACGGGCGCCTACGCCACCTATGCCAACGGCGGCAAGCTCGCCAAGCCTTATGCAGTGCTCGAGCTCATGAATTCCCGGGGCGAGGTCATCTATAGTCGCGACAAGGATGAGCCGCCGGCTCCTCAGGTCGTCAAGCCGCAGCACGCGGCCTACATGAACCAGATGATGCAGATGGTCGTGACGGAGGGCACCGGCAAACGCGCCGCGCTCGACTTCACCTACACCGCGGGCAAGACCGGCACCTCGTCGAGCTACCGCGACGCCTGGTTCATGGGCTTCAGCGGCGACTACGTGACCGGCGTTTGGATCGGCAACGACGATTTCCGGCCGATGAGCAATGTCACCGGTGGCAGCATTCCGGCAACCGCCTGGCACAGCGTCATGTCCGTCATCCACACCAGCATGAACATCAAGCAGATCGCAGGTCTGCCTCTGCATGCGGTACAGGTTGCCGAACGGGCCAAGGTCGAGGAGTTGCGGCGATCCCAGCCTCAGCTCGCCCAGGATTCCGCTCGTGGCGCCGGCGGGCGGCAGGAGCGCCTGATGCCTGATCGGTTGAAGGAGGCGCTGCGAAACGTGGCGAAATCGATGCGTGTGGCAGCAGGGCTGCCTGAGCCGCCGCCACCCGAGCCAACGCCGGGGCCTCCGGCAGCGGTCCGGCCCGGACCGGCGTCGGCGCCAGGCGGAGGCGCTCCGCCAGGGGCGGGAACACCGACCGCCCCTTCCGGCCCGTCGGGTGGGACGGGCCGGCAGCGCAAGGCGGGGCTTGAGGCCTTGTCACCTGCCGGGACATCGGCCAGGCCGTGATCACCAGCGGCTGGCCGCAGCGCAGCACGGGAGAAGGGATGCTCGCCAACGTCTTGGTATTCGTGATGATTGCCGTGGTCGGGGGGCTCGGCTCATCGTGGTACATGATCGAGCGTGGCAGCGCCCTCACGACGCGATCGTTCGGACCATGGAGTGCCTGGGTCGCAGCCGGCCGCTCCGATGCCGACCCGTATACCCGCGCTCATTTCATGCGTCGCGGCATGCTGCCGGTGTCGTCTGCGCTGGCGGTGACGTTCGAGGCGGTCAGTGACAGCGACGGGCAACGGCTGCATTCCTCCTGCGAGTACGTCGTCGATGGCGACGAGCCGCCTGGGCGCTTCTGGTCGCTGTCGGTGTTCGACGAGAATGGCGGGCTCATTCCCAATCCGGCGGAACGCTACTCCTATAACAGCGCGACCCTGCTCAAAGGGGCCGGCGGGCGGATGACCGTGGCGATTGCCAGGAGCGCGCGGCCAGGAAACTGGCTGCCGACGGGCGGCGCAGGGCGTCTGGCGCTGATGCTGACGGTGGAGGAGCTGCGCGAGGCTGGCGAAGGTCAGGCAGGGCGCTGGCGGCCGCCGCAAATTCGGAGGGTCACATGTCGATGATCCCACGCTGGGTCAGAGGGATCAGCCTCTATACGACGGTGTTGGCGCTGGTGGCGGGCGGCATCATCCACATCATGGCGACGCTGGTGGTTCCACAGCTCGCCAAAGCGAGCGCATTCCAGCGGCTGACCGATTCGCTGCCGCTCAATCGCATGCGCATGCTGCCGCCGTCTGAGGCTGGCGGCCAGCCAATTCCCTTCCTGGGGCCGGATGTTCGCCTCGCCATCTGCCGCTACGATGTCAGCGATGGTGCGGTGGCGGTGACGTTCGCCCTGCCCGACAAGGGCTGGACGTTCGGGGCCTACACGAACCATGGGGACAACTTCTATGTTCTCCCGGCTCAGGAGCAGCGCGCGAGCGATATCACGCTCACGCTCGTCGCACCGGGCGAACGCTCGTTCAGCCTGCTGACGTTGGGGAGACCACAAGCAGTACTGTCGATCTCACAGATCGAGGTACCTGAGACGACCGGCTTCGTCGTCATTCGCGCACCTGTGCGCGGGCGGGCATTCGCGGGAGAGATAGAGGCCGTGCTGCGGCGGGCGCAATGCGCCGTGCGCCGTGGAGGATGACTGCCAGCAGCAGTCCGTTCCGGGGTCAGTCGACCAGTTTGAGAATGTCGCGGGTCACCTTCTGCGGCGGTTTTTCGCGTTGGCCGGAAGCGTCCTGCCAGCGCTCGTAGCGGATGCCGGGAAATATGACGATTTCGGCAGAGCGACCGATGCGACGAGTCGGCCGCTGCCGCAACTCCTCGCCCGATGCCCGAAACTCCAGAATAGTTGCCATGGGACCCTCCTGCCCGTCGGCGCTTTCGTTGCGCTGAAGCCACTCGGTCCAATCGACCGAGCAACTGACTGAGGCTCGATACATTGATTTGGGCCCACAGCAGGTTAAGGAATTCTCACGGCGGGCATGCCAGCTGACAGGCGTGGCCTTCCGGCAACGGATTAGGTCGTCGCCAGCCAGCCTTCGAGAAAGTGGCGACCGACCCTGTCCTCTAGCTCGACGACCCAGGTGTCGCGATCGAGCCGCAGCTCTCGCGAGATCCTGCCGTCGACCTCCGGTTCAGCGGCCGCTCCCGCCAGCAGCGTCCACCGACGCTCGCCGTCATCGGACTGGTAGCCAGCCGGAACCGGGCCAAACAAGTCGGCCGTGCCGTCCAGGCGCGCGATTTTGATCAGGATGACGCCCGCGTCGGCGTCGCCACGATGGGCAACGACGCCGGGCACCCCGGCGGACGCTGCGCGCCTGAGGTACGCTTTGACCCAGATTTCCGACTTGAGGCGCATTGGCTGGAACGGCTCCCACATTTCGAGGAGTGGCGAGGAGCCGAGGCTCATCGCATATCACTCTAGGCTGCTAACGCCTCCCGTGGAATGAGCGAGGTCCAGGTGCGCGCCCCAGGCTGTGGTTTCGGAGGTTGACGCACGGCCTCGGTGCAAGCGATAGCGCTGCCAGCGCCACCGGTCAGCCAGCGGGCTCGGCTGGGATCGACCGCAGTGCGTAGCCGGCGAGAGCCACACGCGGCGCTGTCCGCGTCGAATGGCCGTGTTGGCCGGGCGGGCAGGCGATACCAAATGATGCCGTGCGGCCGTCCGCCGCCATTGCCCAAACGAGGCCTCACGATGCCGGAGCCGTTGCCATCGCCGATCGTCGCCGGTCTCACCTGCCGATGCCCGAGGTGTGGCAAGGGACGCCTGTTCAAGAGCCTGCTGTCGCTGTCGCTCGCCGATCGCTGCGAGAACTGCGGCCTCGATTTCAAGTTCATCGACTCTGGCGACGGGCCGGCGGTGTTCGCCATCTTCATCCTGGGATTTCTGGTCCTGGGCGGGGCGCTGATCGCGGAGTTCGCGTTCGGCGTGCCGGTGTGGGGGCATGTCCTGCTCTGGGGCATCCTGACGCCGCTGCTGGCCATCGGCCTCCTCCGAACGCTCAAGGCCACGCTCGCGGCCATGCAGTACCGCTACAAGGCCCACGAGGCGGGCGGGGCCCACGTCAAAGGGGCTGGCGAATGATGGTCGACACGGTGCCCGGTCGACAGGACCGCGGCCTGTTGTGGCCGACGATTTTCGCGGTCGCCGGTGTCGCCATTCTCCTGGGCCTCGGCTCGTGGCAGTGGCAGCGGATGGTTTGGAAGGAAGGCCTGATCGCGCGCATCACGGAAAGGATCGGCGCGCCGCCGATCGCGCTCGCGGACCTGAAGACGCGGTTGGCGCGCGGCGACGACGTCGAATATGTCCGTGTCCGGATACGTGGCCGCTTTCTGTCCGGCCTCGAGAGCCATTACTGGGCGCCGGGGACCGCCGGGCCAGCGTGGCACATCTATGCGCCGATGGAGACCGAGGCCGGTGAGCTGGTCATCGTGAACCGTGGCCTCGTGGCAGACGCTGATCGCGACCCGGCGCGGCGACCGGAGCAACTTGACGCGGTGCGCGAGATCGTCGGCCTGGTGCGGAAGCCCGAGGCCCGGGGCACCTTCACTCCGGACAATGATGTCGGCCGCAATATCTGGTACTGGCGCGATCTCGAGGGAATGGCTCGCGTCATGCTCCGAGAGAGAGCCTTCCGCGCGCTGCCGGTGCTCATCGACGTCGAGCGCGGCGCCGCCGGAGCGGCCGCGCCCCGGACGCCCGCGGGGGGCACCACGCGGCTCGAGCTGCCCAACAACCATCTCCAGTACTCCATGACCTGGTATGGGCTCGCCCTGACGCTGGTCGGCGTGTATGTGGCTCTCGTCTGGTCACGATCGTCCCACGTCCGCCCGTCGACGCCGAATTAAATCGGAGGTTGCGGTGTTTGCTGGGGACAGCCAGTTCACGTAGCCGTCCTTGCCTTGTGGTCGAGAGCCATCCCTTCTACGGTCGCCGGGCTTCGTGCCGGAGGCCGGGAGACAGCCGAGAGCCCGTTTGCAGTGAGATATGTCAGCACCCGGGGCGCCGCCCCAGAGCTTGGATTCGAGGATGTGCTGCTGACGGGCCTCGCCCGGGACGGCGGTCTCTACATGCCAGAACGCTGGCCCGTGCTGGAGGAGGATGGCATCGCCCGCATGGCCGGCCAGCCCTACGAGGCGGTGGCGGTGCAGGTGATGCGCCCGTTCCTGGGCGGCGAGGTTGGCGACGACGATCTGGCGCGGATCGTGAGCGAGTCCTATGCAGGGTTCCGTCACCGCACGATCGCGCCGCTGGTGCAGATCGGTCCGTCGGACTGGCTGCTCGAGCTGTTTCATGGCCCGACGCTGGCCTTCAAGGACGTGGCGATGCAGGTGCTCGCCCGCCTGATGGACAGGACGCTCGCCAGACGCGGCGAGCGGGCAACCATCGTCGGGGCAACCTCTGGCGACACCGGTGGCGCAGCGATCGACGCCTTCCGTGGGCGCGAGGCCATCGACATCTTCATCCTGTATCCGGAGGGCCGCGTCAGCGACGTGCAGCGGCGGCAGATGACGACAGCGTCGGACCAGAACGTGCACGCGCTGGCCATAGACGGCACGTTCGACGACTGCCAAGCCCTGGTGAAGGCGCTGTTCAACGATCATCCGACGCGCGATCGCCTGCGCCTTGCCGGCGTCAACTCGATCAACTGGGCCCGGATCATGGCCCAGATCGTCTACTATTTCACGGCTGCGGTCGCACTCGGCGCTCCGGAGCGGAATGTCAGCTTCTCCGTGCCGACTGGCAACTTCGGTGACATTTTTGCCGGTTTCGCCGCCATGAGCATGGGGCTGCCGATCGAGCGGCTGGTGATCGCCACCAACGTCAACGACATCCTGGCACGCACTCTCGAGACGGGCGTCTACGAGCCGAAGGGCGTGGTGGCGACGCATTCGCCGAGCATGGACATCCAGATCTCGTCCAACTTCGAGCGCTTGCTGTTCGAGATCGCCGACCGCAGTCCGGACCGCGTGAACGGGTTGATGGCGGCATTGACGGCCGAAGGTCGGATGAGGCTGGCCGCCGACGAGCACGCGCTCCTCGGCCAGTTGTTCGACGCGACGCGGACGAACGAGGCCGAGACTCTGGCCGAGATCGAGCGCCTGTGGCGCGAGACGGGCTATCTCGCCGATCCGCATACGGCCGTCGGCACGGCGGCGGCGCGCTCCGTGAAACGCGATCCCGAGGTACCCATGGTAACGCTGGCTACGGCGCACCCGGCGAAGTTTCCGTCGGCTATCGCCAGCGCCATCGGTCGAGAGCCTCCTGCCCCCGAGACCGTCGTACGCCAGCGCCTGCTGCCCGAGCGCATCAACCGGCTGCCCAACGACCTCACGGCCGTTGCAGCCTTCGTCTCGGCCAGGAGCCGGGTCGGGAGGATCGCATGACGACCACGCTCTCGACGCTTGCGAACGGCCTCAGGGTCGTCAGTCACGAGATGCCACACCTCGGCACCGTGGCGCTCGGCGTGTGGGTGGCCTCCGGTGCGCGACACGAGAGCGAGGCCGAGCACGGCATCTCGCACCTGCTCGAGCATATGGCTTTCAAGGGGACGCGAGCGCGCTCTGCCCAGGACATCGCGGAGGAGATCGAGCAAGTAGGCGGCGAGATCAACGCGGCAACCAGCCTCGACACCACCTGCTACTACTCGCGGGTGCTCAAGGACGACGTCGGGGTGGCACTCGAGATCCTGGCCGACATCATCCAGAACTCGACGTACGACGAAGGCGAGCTCGAGAGGGAGCGCGAGGTTATCCTGCAGGAGATCGCAGCAACCCGCGACAGTCCGGACGATACCGTCTACGACCTGTTCCAGGAGACGGCGTTTCCGGGCCAGCCGCTCGGACGACCGATCCTGGGAACGCCGGAAAGCGTCGCCAGCTTCACGGCCGGAGACCTCAGATCGTTTCTCGCGCGGCGCTATCGGGCGGGGAACATGGTGCTCTCTGCGGCGGGCAACATACGGCACGAGACGCTCGTGCGATTTGCCGAGCGGTTGTTCGGAGGACTGTCCGACGGTACGCCGGGCGACGCTGTTTCTGCCCGCTACGTCGGCGGGCCCCGGATCTCGTCGCGGCCGTTCGAGCAGGCACATGTGCTCCTCGGCTACGAGGGGCTTTCCTACCGCAATCCTGCCTTCTATTCGGCGCAGGTATTCTCCGGGCTGCTGGGGGGCGGAATGTCCTCGCGGCTGTTCCAGGAAGTCAGGGAGAAGCGGGGCCTCTGCTACTCGATCTACTCCTCCGCGTGGGGATTGGGAGATACCGGGCTGCTGTCGGTGCACGCATCGACCGGCCCCGAGATGCTCGACGAGCTGGTGGGGGTCGTGCGGGAGCAACTGAGGCGGGCCGCTTCGGACAGGCCCGACGAGCGCGAGGTGCAGCGCTCGAAGGCTCAGCTGAAGACCGGGCTTGCGATGAGCCTCGAAAGCTCGGTATCGCGGGCTGAGCAGATGTCCCGGCAGCTGCTGGCATTCGGCCGGCTGCTGACGGCCGAGGAGCTGGTCGATCGGGTGGAGAGCGTGACGTCGGAGGCCGTGCGCGAGACGGCCGCGAAGCTGCTGACCGGCTCGCTCGCAACGATGGCACTGGTGGGGGCCGGGGCGGACGCGGAGCGGATCGCAGCGCGGGCTGTGGCGTCGATGGGGTGACGAAGGGGGAGCGGTGCGACCGCTCGACGGGATGTCATTGCTGCTGCCATGGCTGACGGACGGCACGGGCACGCGGCTCCTGACGGAGCGCGCAGTGCTCGCGGTGCCCGATCGCCGGCACTTCAGGCGATGGGTAACGCTACGCGAGGCCAGCCGCGAGCATCTCGTGCCATTCGAGCCGCAGTGGCCCGACGACGAGCTTACACGAGCGGGCTGGCGTCGGCGTCTCAAGCGGTACCGGCACGATCGGCGGCACGACATGGGTTATGCCTACCTCGTCATGCGCCGGTCCGATGGGGCCCTGGTCGGTGGCGTGACCCTCTCAAACGTGCGCCGCGGAATTTCGCAATCGGCTTCGGTCGGCTACTGGACGGGCTCGTCCTTTGTGAGGCAGGGCTACGCTGGAGAAGCGCTGGCCGCGATCCTGAAGCACGCGTTCGAGGTGCTGGAGCTCAATCGCATCGAGGCTGCCTGCATGCCCGTGAATCGGGCCTCCATTCGGGTGCTCGAGCGCGCCGGGTTCCGTCACGAGGGATTGGCGCGTAGCTATCTCAGGATCAATGGACGCTGGGAGGACCACCTGCTGTTCGCCCGCCTCAGACACGACCGCGGTGTCGCGTTGCAACGCAGCGAGGTCGCCGTCATGGACGGCAGCGGTGAAGCCGGACTGGGTCTGTCCGCGAGCTCGCGGCAGGCAGGCGCAGGGGTCGAAACAGCGCAAGCGTCCAAGACCGGCGACACGCCGTCCGCCGACGGATGGGCCGCATGACGTATCGCTGGCCGGTACGAGCAGCCGGGGTGGGGCCGGCCGGGCACAACCGACGGCAGCCGCGATGTGGTGGGCGCACCGGTTTGGCGGTCTGCCTCTGCATCCTTTCTTGGCTTGCCCTGGTTGGGCCGGCGGCGGCACTCAAGCCCATTACGCTGACGGGCAACCAGGATTGGCTCGAGGTCACGGCCCTCGGCGAAGCCTACGAAGGGCGCGGCGATACGCTGCAGATTGAAACGGCGCCAGCAGCCGACGGCGCGACGGCGCGCATCGCGGTCAGGGCCACGCAGGCTGGAACCAATCCGAACTGGATCGTCTTTGCTCTCAACAATCCCACAAACAAGGCGATTGAGCTGTGGCTGACAGCCGACCGCTACAATCCCATCGGCTCGGGCATCGTCTGGCCGGATCTCGATACACGCCGTATCGCCGCCGTTACCCACTCGGCGGGCTTCGCGCCGGAGCGGATCAAGAACGATCGCGTCGATGTGTTCCGCCTGACCGTGGAGCGCGGCCAGACGATCACCTACGTGGCCGAGCTGGCCTCGGACCGCTTCTCACGGATCATGCTTTGGAAGCCCATCGAGTTCGAGCAGCGCCAGCGGGAACGCCAGCTCTTCAATGGCATCATGCTCGGCATCACCGGGCTGCTGGCGGTGTTTCTGACGGCCGTGTTCGCCGCCAACCATAAGGCGATCTTCCCGACCGCCGCGTTGGTCGCGTGGTGCGCGCTGGGGCTACTGTGTGTCGATTTCGGCTTCTGGCACAAGCTGTTCCAGATGAAGCCGGAGGACAACGCCCAGTACCGGGCGGCGGCTGAGGCTGCGCTCGCCGCCAGCCTCGTCATTTTCTTGTCTGCCTTTCTTCGCGTCAGCCTGTGGCACGGCTTCGCGAGGACGCTGTTCGTCGTGTGGATTGTCGCCCAGCTCGCAATCGTGGGGATTGCGATCCTCGATCCGCGGCTGGCGGCGACGGTCGCCCGCTTGTCCCTTGGACTGATCGGCGTCCTGGGCCTGCTGCTGATCCTCCTGCTGTCGGTGAGGGGATTGGACCGCGCACTCGCATTGATGCCCACGTGGATCCTGTTCCTCGTCTGGCTGTTCGGCGCCGCGGTCACGCTCACCGGCCGATTGTCCGGCGAGTTCGCAATCTCGGGCATCGTGTCGGGCCTCGTGCTGATCCTGGTGCTGATCGGTTTCACGGTGACACAATTCGCCTTCCGCTCGGCTGAGCCTTTGCTCGGCACCGGTCCGGGCGGGCAGCAGTTGCGGCTCGCGGCGATGGACCGGGCCGGCGTCGCGTTCTGGGAGTGGAGCGTCCGGCGCGACGAGTTGAGGCTCGACCCGGAGATCGAGGCCGCACTGGGCCTCGCGCCCGGCGAGCTGCCGACCCGGGTCGACCAACTGATCGCCTATCTTCACCCCGCCGACCGCGAGCGCTTTCGACACGAGCTCGCGGCCATTCGCGAGCGGGGTGGCGGCATGCTGCGGACCGGCATACGCGTCCGACACGCCGACAGCTCGTACCGCTGGCTCGATTTCGAGGGGGCGAGCGTGCCGACATCCGATCGGCGCAACCTGCGCTGTGTCGGTCTTGTCCGGGACGCCACCGATGCCAAGCGAGCGCAGGAAAGGCTCCTGCACAATGCCGTCTATGATAGCCTGACGTCCCTGCCGAACCGGGAGCTTCTCGTCGACAGGCTGGCCGCAGTCATGCGCGCCGCAACGGTCGGCGAGCCGTCCCAGCAGGTGACCGTGTTCATGCTGGACGTCGACAAGTTCCGCTCGGTCAACGCCTCCTTCGGGCTGGTCGTCGGCGACAGCATCATTCTGACCGTGTCCCGGCGCCTGGCTCGGATCGTCGGCACCTCCGGCACCCTGGCGCGGATCGGCGGCGATCAGTTCGCCGTGTTCCTGGTCGGGGACAACAACCCGCGGGATCTTGCCGCGTTCGCCGAGCGCTTGAGGCTGTCGCTCAGGTCTCCCATTCGGATTGCCGGCCAGGAGATCGTCTTGACCGGTTCCATCGGCATCGCCATCCACGACGGAACGGCCGAGACCCCGCGCGACCTGCTGCGAGATGCCGAGGTGGCGATGCACCGGGCGAAGCGCCTAGGCAGTGATCGCGCCGAGATCTTCTCGCCCGAGCTGATCAGCGAGCGTCAGGAACGTGCCGAGCTCGAGCGCGACCTCGCCCGGGCGTTGGATCAACGCCAGATCACAGTGCTCTATCAGCCGTTGGTCTCGCTCGCCAATGACGAGCTGGTGGGCTTCGAGGCCGTCGTGCGCTGGCAGCATCCGCGGCTCGGCGCCTTGTCGCCAGCCGATTTCATGCCGCTCGCCGAGGGGTCGGATCTGGTGACGCGGCTCGGCTCCCTGGTCATCGGGCGAGCCGTCACCGATCTCGCGCGCTGGCAGCAGGAGCTGGCCCGGCCGGACCGGCCGCTGTTCGTCGCGGTGAGCGTGTCCAGCCGGCAGCTCATCTCGACGGATCTCATACAAGAGGTGCGGCATGCGCGTGCGCGAGCTGTGCTGCCGGCCGGCACGCTGAAGCTCGCATTCGCCGAGGCCCTGGTGATGGAAAACCCGGAGCAGGCCTCGCACGTGCTCGACCTGCTGCGCGACGCGGGCGTCGACCTCTGGCTCGACCGGTTCGGGACGGGCTACAGCTCGCTGGCCTATCTCGCCCGCTTCCCGTTTGAGACGTTCCGGCTCGACAGGGCCCTCGTCGAGTGGAGCGGACAGGGCGAACGGGATGCCGCACTCGTTCGCTCGATGGTCGCGGTCGCGCACGAGCTCGGCCGCAAAGTGGCCGGTGATGGCGTCGAGTCGGGCGAGGACGCCGCGTTCCTGCGTTCCGTCGGATGCCATTTCGCTCAAGGCTTCCATTACGGCGAGGCGATGGGCGAGGACGAGGTGGTGCGCCTCCTCCGTCTCATACGGAAATCGGAGCGGCGGATGCGGCGCCGGGGCATGGTGCGCGCGCAAGACAAGAAGAAGTCCAGCGAGACTTCGACGACATCGATCGTGCCGGATGCCCCAGGCCTTGCATCGCCTCAATCGCAAGTCTCCATGCCCATCCCCGGTGGGCAGAAGCCCGCACCGCCAACCGCACCTGCGAGCTCGAACGGGCGTGGCACCGGACCTCAGGGACCTGCTGCAGCCCCACCGGCAGCGGGTTCAGCACAGAGGCCAGTTCCGCCGGTAGTTGCGGCGACGGGGTCCGCGCCCCCGGCAGCACCTGCGGGAGCGGCTCCGCCACGTCCCGACACCGTCGTCAACACGCAGCCTCGGTCGGTTCCCATCGGCTTCGAGACCCGACCTCAGTCGCAGGAATGGACGAGCCCGACCGCTCCTGTCGGTCCTCGGCCTCAAGCCGCCCCCAGTGGAACCAATGGGGCCAACCCACCTGGGCCTGCGCGACGGCCGCCTGCACCTGCGCCGCCCAGCCAGCGACCATCATCAGGCCCGATCGCCTCTGGTCCGATGCCGGGGGCCGCAGCGCCGACTCCATCGCCGGCTGCCGTGCCGCCGGGCCGCACGGCCGAGCCGCAAAGGCCGCAGACGCGCGAGGCTCCGGCAGGGCCGGTTACGACGTCGCTCGAAAGCGGGCGAGCACCTCCGCCGTCGCCCGTGAAGCCAGCGCAGACGACCGCCCCGGCGGCCAGCGCCCCCTCGACCGCGGAGCCGCATAGGGCAGCCGAATCGGCGGCGCGGACGGGGCCGACCACCCGACCCGGCCCGGCGAGCGGGTCCGACGGCCGCCGGCCCAGTCTCGCAACGCTCTCACCTTCGGTGGCCGCGAGCCTAGCGCGGCTGGCGGGTCGAGCCGATGCCGCGAGCGCAGCGGGCACGGACGGCGAAAGCTCCGTCGATGCAGGGCGGAAGAAGCCGGACGCCGCCGAATAAAGGAGGAGGCTTGGCGTCAGTCGTGGTCGCCGAGATCGAGCCGAAGCCGCGGCAGGTGCGAGGTCAAGCGTGACCTGCGCTGCTCACCAGGAACGCCGGATCGATGCCGATCTTGGAAAGAGCGCGATCGTAGGTCAGGTCGACGTCCGGACTGAAGACGAGATCCTTGTCGGCGGGACAATGCAGCCACCCGTTGGCCTGGATCTCGTTTTCGAGCTGGCCGGGCGCCCAACCCGAATAGCCGAGCGCCAGGATCGACTGGCGGGGGCCCCGTCCGCCGGCGATGGCCCTCAGCATGTCGACCGTCGCCGTGAGGCAGATGCCGCTGCTCACCTTCAGGGTCGCCTCGTCGATCACGAAGTCACTGCTGTGCAGCACGAAACCGCGCTCGGTCGAGACCGGCCCACCGACATGGACGGCCTTGTCAAGCAGGGCCGCCGGCACCGTCTCCTCGACATCGTCTCCCACCAGATCGAGCTGGCGGAGCAGCCCGGTGAAGCTGAGGTCCTTGGCGCGGTGATTGACAATGATACCCATGGCGCCGTCCTCGGAGTGGCGGCACATGTAGATCACGGCCCGATGGAAGCGCTTGTCGATCATGGTCGGCATGGCGAGAAGGAGCTGCCCCTGAAGAGAGGTGTCGGCCGCTTCGACATGCCTTTTGCTATCGGTCATGGCGCCACACTACCCAATGTCGCGCCGCGATGCCACCCGCCCTCAGGTGGCGGCAGCATCCGCCTTTCGCCCCCCGCGAGCCGCTGCGATTGCGGTCGGGTCCATGCCGAGGCTGCCCAGGATCTCTTCGGTGTGGGCTCCGACGGCCGCCAGATCACCACCTCCGGGCACGGCCGTGCCGTCCACCTCGATAGGCAGGGTCGGCGCCCGGAAACTGCGCCCGTCCGGAAGCTTCGAGGTGACGAGGCCCCCAGGACGCAGGACATGCGGATCCTGGAACATGTCGCTCGGCTTGGCGATCGGTGCATACGGGATGCCGTGGCGCTCGAACTCCGGTGCCAGCTCAGCAGCGGTGCGCCGGGCGATGGCTTCGGTCACGATCGGGATCGTCCAGCTCCGCGCCTTGATGGCCTCCATCCGGGTCTGGAGGCGCGGGTCCGACTTAAGCTCGGGTAGAGATAGGATATCGCACAGGATGGCCCATTGCCCCTCGGTGACGGCACCGACGAAAATCTGCTTGGCGTCGGCGGTCGAGAAGATGTCGTAGACCGGCCAGGAAAAATCCCGCTCTGGCATCGGCGGTGGCACGACCCCCTCAAGCTCGTAATGCACCATGTGCTGGGCGACGAGCAGCAGGGAGTTCTCGAAAAGACCGATACGGATGTCGCGGCCCTTACCCGTTTCCCGGCGCTCCATGATGGCGCAGGCGACAGACAGGGCACCGAAGGCGCCAGCCATGATGTCGTTGGCCGAGGAGCCGACACGAAGCGGCCGTCCGCTCGGGCCGGTCATATAGGCGAGGCCGGTCATCATCTGGACGACTTCGTCCAATGCTGTACGGTCCTGGTAAGGCCCGTGCAGAAAGCCCTTGTGAGAGGCGAGGATGAGGCGGGGGTAGAGGCGCCGCAACTCGGCCGGGTCGGCGCCCATGCGCCCCAGCGACTCGTCGCGGAAGTTGTCGACCAGCACGTCTGCCGTTGCAAGCAGCTTGCCGAGCGCGGCACGACCGGCTTCGCTCGCCGTGTCGAGCTGCACCGATTTCTTGCTGCGGTTGAAAAGTGGAAAGAATGGGCTCCCCATCCCAGTCAGGTATCGGGTCTTGTCACCGGCCGGCGGCTCGACCTTGATCACCTCGGCACCGAGGAATGCGAGGAACATGCCGCACGACGGGCCCATGATCATGTGGCTGAGCTCGACGACGCGAATGCCCTTCAGCGGCTGAAAATCGGCAGTCATCGTCGTCGCTCTCCTGGCTGGCTGTCGCTCTGGCGCCGCAAGCTAGCGTCGTCCGGCGCGCTTGTAACCTGGAACCCGGGCGTGAAGTCGCCACGAATATCGGTCATCGTTACGTTCCTGGAGACGCAAGAGGTGGGGTCTGCATTTCACTTGGCTGCCAATTCCGCCTGGCGAGGCGGATGCACGATGCCTCTCCCGTGCCATAGTGTTCCGGCTGCCCATTCCGGGCGCCGCTCAACCTGGATGCCGAGGGTCCCGCCATGCGCCGCCTGCCCGTTGCCGTGTTCGCTGCCGTCCTCGGCTCGTCCGTCACCGAGGCGGCCGACATCGCAGCCTCGTCGCGGATCGATGCTGTCACGGTGTTCCCGACCGGCGCAGAGGTGACACGCGGAGCGAAGGTGAAAATCCCGGCAGGTGAGCACACGCTCGTCTTCAACCACCTGCCAGCGCTCGCGGTGCCGGGCTCCATCCGCGTGGAAGGCCGGGGGTCCGGCCGCCTGGAGATCGGGTCGGTGGACACGCGCCGTGTCCTGGTGCCGCATACCGACCCCGAGGCACAGGCTACCGAGCGGCGACGGATCGAGGCTGAAATCGAGAAGCTGCGTGACGCGGCGGCGCAGATCGAGGCCGACATCAAAGCGACCGACGCGCAGAAGGCCCTGATCGCAAAGCTGACCGAGCTGCCATCGGTGCCCCCAGCGCCCGGGCCGCAGGGAGCTGCATCGACCGACTGGGGCCAGATCTTCACCCTGGTCGGAGCCAAGCTTGCCGAAGCCGAGCGCGCGCAACTCGAGGCACGGGTCAAGTCGCGTGAGGTCGAGCGGCAGATCAGGGACCTGGAGAAGAAGCTCGCGAGCCTGGCTCCCGGCCAGTCCCAGCGCACGGAGGTCAAAGTGTCGGTGGCAGCGGCGGGCGACCTCGAGGCCGAGCTACAGATCCGCTATCAAGTCGGCCAAGCGTCCTGGCATCCCTATTACGACGCGCGACTGGGCACCGGCACGAAAGGCGTGGTGCCGAAGCTCACCCTGGTGCGGCGTGCCTCCATCCAGCAGCGCTCGGGTGAGGACTGGACCGACGTTGCGCTGGAGCTTTCGACGACGCGTCCCGGCACCGGAACCGCTGCGCCCGAGCTCTACCCGCAGACGGTCGATTTCGAGCCTGATGCGCCACCGCCGAGGCCGGTTCCGCAGCCGCGTATCGGCGCCTCACGGTCGATGAAGGCCACCGACTCGGACCTGGCTGCGCCGATGGCGGCGGCCCCTGCCGCTGCCCCGCCGGCCATGGAGATTGCGGAGGAGCGTCGGGCGGCGGTCGAGGCGGCCGCATTCCAGGCCGTCTTCAAGGTGCCCGGGAAGCTGACAGTGCCCGCCACCGGTGAGCAGAAGCGCGTCCAACTCGACACGGCCGACATTGCACCGACCCTGGCCGTTCGAACGGCACCGAGGATCGAAGCCAAGGCCTACCTCTACGCGAAGATCGCCACACCGAAAGCGACGCCCTATTTGCCGGGGCAGGTTTCCTTGTTCCGTGACGGCACGTTCGTCGGCAACGGGCATCTGCCGCAGCTCACCCCCGGCGAGGAGCATGAGCTCGGATTCGGACCGGACGACTCGGTGCGCGTACGCTATGCCCTCGTCGAGGAGAAGCGGGGTGAGTCGGGCATCATCTCGACCTCGAAGACCGATGTGCGGAGCTGGCGCATCACGGTCAGGAATGCCCACGCGCAGGCGATCCAGCTCTCGATCCTGGATCAGGTGCCGGTGTCCCAGCATCAGGATATCAAGGTGGAGATGGTCGCCAAGACGCCGCCGACGCGGAAGGACATCGACGACCGCCGTGGCGTGATGTCCTGGGACTCCAAACTGGAGCCGGACGAGGAGCGCGTGCTGGAGCTAGGCTACCGCGTTGCTTGGCCCTCCGCAAAGCGCGTGCAATATGGACGTTGACCGCGATTCAGCGCGACGGCGGGTGTCAAACTCATCCAGGACATTGATTTGAAACAGTATTTGTTTGGCATGACATCCCGCAACGCGCCTGAAATTTTCCTGGCACTCTCCTCTTGAAAGTGCCAGGAACCCCACCGAAATAGGCGGCCGGGGGCGGGCGCCCGGACGGGGTCCGTCCTCGCTGTTGCACATCGCTGGTTAGGGCAAACACAGGAGGTCAAACATGAAGTTTCGCCCTCTGCATGACCGCGTCGTGGTGCGCCGCATCGATGCCGAGATGAAGTCGAGTGGCGGCATCATCATCCCCGATACGGCCCAGGAGAAACCGAGCCAAGGGGAGGTGCTATCTGTCGGTCCGGGAGCGCGCGACGATCAGGGACGGATCGTTCCGCTCGAGGTGAGGATCGGGGACACGGTGCTGTTCGGCAAATGGTCGGGCACCGAGGTCAAGATCGACGGCCAGGAGCTGTTGATCATGAAAGAGAGCGACATCATGGGCGTTCTCGAGACGCGGGGAAGCATCAAGGCCGCGGCCTGACCTACTACAGTCAATCAAGCCAACTCCAACCGAACCCGATGATACCGAGTGCCGTGGGCGCGCTGCTTGCGCTCGCAATGCTGGCTGCTGTCATCTTCGCGGCCTGCGGCGCCTGTCGCGCTCGTTTCGAGGAGACGAAAGAGCATGTCCGCCAAGGAAGTGAAATTCGCTCATGACGCCCGCGATAAGATGTTGCGCGGCGTCGATATTCTGGCCGACGCAGTCAAGGTCACGCTCGGACCGAAGGGACGCAACGTCGTCATCGAGAAATCGTTCGGCGCGCCGCGGACGACGAAGGACGGCGTGACCGTTGCCAAGGAGATCGAGCTCGAGGACAAGTTCGAGAACATGGGTGCGCAGATGCTGCGCGAGGTGGCCTCGAAGACGGCCGATCTGGCCGGCGACGGCACCACGACGGCCACCGTGCTCGCCCAGGCCATCGTGCGCGAGGGTGCGCGGTCCGTCGCCGCCGGATCGAATCCGATGGACCTCAAGCGAGGCATCGACATCGCCGTCGGCGCCGTCGTGCAGAGCCTGAGATCGAACTCGCGTCCGGTTGCCAACAACAACGAAATCGCCCAGGTCGGCACCATCTCGGCCAACGGCGACGGCGAGATCGGCCGCATGATCGCAACGGCGATGGAGAAGGTCGGCAAGGAGGGCGTCATCACGGTCGAGGAGGCCAAGAGCCTCGAGACCGAGCTCGACGTGGTCGAGGGCATGCAGTTCGATCGCGGCTACGTCTCGCCCTACTTCGTCACCAACGCGGAGCGCATGACGGTGGAGCTCGAGGATCCCTATCTCCTGATCCACGAGAAGAAGCTGTCGAGCCTGCAGCCGATGCTGCCCGTGCTCGAGGCCATCGTGCAGACCGGCAAGCCGCTGCTCATCATCGCCGAGGAGGTCGAGAACGAGGCGCTGGCGACGCTCGTCGTCAACAAGCTGCGGGGTGGGCTCAAGGTTGCGGCTGTCAAGGCTCCGGGCTTCGGCGATCGCCGCAAGGCCATGCTCGAGGATATCGCCACGCTGACCGGCGGCACGGTGATCTCCGAGGACCTCGGCATCAAGCTCGAGAACGTCAAGCTCAACATGCTCGGCCGTGCGGGCAAGGTATCGATCGACAAGGACAATACGACGATCGTGCACGGCACCGGCAAGAAGGCCGACATCGAGGCCCGGGTGAAGCAGATCAAGGCACAGATCGAGGAAACCACCTCGGACTACGATCGCGAGAAGCTGCAGGAGCGCCTGGCGAAGCTCGCCGGCGGCGTGGCGGTGATCAAGGTCGGCGGCGCCACCGAGGTCGAGGTGAAGGAGCGGAAGGACCGCGTCGACGATGCGCTCCATGCCACTCGGGCGGCCGTCGAGGAGGGCATCGTACCGGGCGGCGGCGTGGCTCTGCTGCGCGCTCTCAAGACGCTCGATGGCCTCAACTGGGCCAATGAGGACCAGCGCGTCGGCATCAATATCGTTCGCCGCGCGATCCAGGCGCCTGCCCGCCAGATCGCACAGAATGCCGGCGAGGACGGCTCCGTGATCGTCGGCAAGATCATGGAGAACCCCAGCTATGCGTGGGGGTACAACGCTCAGTCCGGCGAATACTGCGACATGATCGCGAGCGGCATCATCGATCCGACGAAGGTCGTGCGCACGGCGCTTCAGGACGCAGCGTCGGTCGCCTCCCTGCTGATCACCACCGAGGCGATGATCGCCGAGAAGGCGAAGAAGTCGGCACCGGCTCCGATGCCAGCGGGCGGCATGGACTTCTGAGGCCCTCAGGAGGGCGGAGGCCTGCGGCGCTCGCCGCAGCCTCCGCTGCCGAGGCGGCAGCCTGTCGCCACGTCGTCGTCACCTCCCGTGACCGTCTCGAATGTCCCCGAGTGCTTCACATGACAGATCGTGCCTACGTCGTTGTCCCGTTCGAGCGGGTCGGCATCACTATCGGGCCGCGCCAAGCCTACATGTTCGATGCCATCGCCAAGGCTCGGCTGGCTGCCGCGCAGATCGCGCCGCGCGTTGCGGGGGTCGCCATTCTCGAACGGGAGGTCGACCCGGAGACCGGAGACGACAGGGACACCCTGATCGCCGGCTTCGGAGCGATTCCTCCGCGGTTTCCAACGGGTATCGACTGGACCCTGCGCCTGAACTGAGTCCCGGGCTCATCCGGGCGGGCGGCGGCCGCAGTCCCCTGGGGCTGCGGTGTGCGTGGCTGACCTCGCCGCGCGTTGGACGATCGCCTCGCCGATGCCGGTCACGACCGCGAAAGCAGCGACGCCAGCAAGTGCGAGCCACCAGCCGAAAAGGTCGTTGGTGCCGGTCCACACGGCGAAGGCGGTGCTGAGGCCCAGGATCACGAACCCGGCCCGAAGGAAGACGCGCGGTGAAAGCGTCATGACTTGCCTCCCGCTAAGGCAACCGACCTGAACTCGGCGATCACGCGCTGGTAGACATCGCGCTTGAACGGCACAATGAGCGCGAGCACGTCATCGATCGGCGCCCAACGCCAGCGATCGAACTCCGGCTCGTGGCCGTGCGGCTCTAGATTGATCTCGCTCTCGGGACCGGTGAAGCGCAGCGCGAACCACCTCTGGGTTTGGCCCCGGTAGCGCCCTCCCCAAATGCGCCCCATCAGGTGCGGCGGCAGATCGTAGGGGTGCCAGTCGCGGCTCTCGGCGAGAATCGTCACCGACCGCATTCCTGTCTCCTCGGCCAGCTCGCGCAAGGCGGCCGCCGCGGGCTCCTCGCCGTCGTCGATGCCGCCCTGTGGCATCTGCCACCAGCCGCCCCCCATCTCCTTATGAGGCTTGTCCGCACGACGCCCGATCCACACGCTGCCCGCGGGGTTCAGCACCATGACGCCGACACAGGGCCGGTAGGGCAGGCTCATCGGGTCCATGGGGCCTCGCGGATGCCGATACGTGAGCGGGCCTTTTCCTGTGTCGGAGCAAGAAGCCGCCGTCAAGGGGCACAAGGGCAAATGTACCGGCCATCCGGCGAAGCTCCGGCTGCCGCTCCGCCGCTACTTGGTCGCCTCCTTGGCGATACCCTCGAGCAGGTCCACGAGCTTCTTGTTGACCTCCTTCACCCGTTTGGAGGGCGAGCCGACCGGCAGCCGGTAGCCGACCACGATCTTGCCGGGCTCGGCCCGAAGCTCGTAGACGAAAACCGAGATCGGACAGTTGGCGATGCCGAACGGCGTCGCGCTGACCGCTTCGTGCGTGAGCTTGGACGGGCAGACCTGCAGGTACTCGGCATTCGCGTAGGGCGATGGCGTGCCGGTCGCCGTGGCGCGGCCGGCGGCCTCGGCCGTGCGCTCAAGCATCTTGTTGAAGTGGCCTTCGTAGTCGATCACGAAGCCGCGATTGATGATCGCGTCCTTCAGGTCCTCGCGGACGGTGGCGTAGGCGCCCTTCTTGGTGTGCACCCGATAGCCGACGTCCTGCGCCGCGGCCGGCGGCACGGCGAGCCCGAAGGCGACCAGAGCGGCCACGAAAGCCAAGCGAAACGAGATCATCTCAATGCTCCAGCGAGGCGCCGCACCGGCGGCAGAGGGCGATGCCGGAGCATGCCCAGTTCCGCGTGTGCGGCGCTTGACCCGGGTCAAGCGCCCGGGGCCGATGCCTTCAGCAATCGACGGCACCGCGCCTGCACTGCATCGCCGAACCCGCTTCAGCCGCCAAGCTCCGGGACCACCCAGAACGGCTTGTCTCCACGCATCATGCGCTCGACGTTGTCGAAGGCATTGCGGAAGCGCGCTACGTGATTGTCGGACGTCGGACCGGCGAAGTGCGCGGTCAGGACCACGTTGTCCAGCTTGAACAGAGGATTGGTGGACGGCGGCGGCTCCTCGTCGAAAACGTCGAGCCCGGCCCCGAAGAATTTCCGTGCCTCGAGCGCCTTGGCCAGCGCCTGCTCGTCGATGACCGGACCGCGCGAGGTGTTGACCAGGATCGCGGTGGGCTTCAGCAGCGCCAGCTCGGCCGCGCCCAGCATGTGCTTGGTCGAGGCATTGAGCGGCACGTGGAGGGATACGAAGTCAGACCGGCGCAGCAGCTCGCGGAGGAGGCGGAACTTCACGCCGAGCGCATCCTCCTCGTCCTCGGTGAGCCGCTTGATGTCGTAGTACTCGACCTTCATGCCGAAGGCCTGAGCCCGGCGCGCCACCTTGCGGCCGATATTGCCGAGGCCGACGATCCCGAGCGTCTTGTCGAAAAGCTCGTACATGGCCGGCGGCGGGCCATTGCCGCGCCAGCGCCCGCCCGACACGCTGGCATGCTGCCACACGACGCGACGCGCCACGGTCAGCATCAGCATCATGGCGTGCTCGGCGACCGAGATGGCGTTGGCGCCGCCGTTGTTCGAGACCGGCACCTTGGCCCGTCGTGCCGCCTCGATGTCCACGGCGTCATAGCCAGCCGAAAGCAGCTGCACGAGTCGCACCTTGGGGGCGGCCTTGTAGAAGGCGTCCTCCATCTTGACGTTCGGATAGCAGATCATGAACTGAGCATCCGGCAGCGCCTGCTGGAAGGCGTCGGTTCCGGGCTGCGCCAACACCAGATCGATGTTCGACGGAGCGAGCGAGCGCGCAAGCTCGCCGGTCTCCTCGGATGGCGGCACGAGCAGGACTTTCGGCTTCGCACTCATGAGTTTGCTCCGGATGGCGGGGATGTCTGGCGCCAGTGGCGCAGGAAGGGCCGCCACATAAGCAGGATTTTCGTCGCCGGTGAAGGGCGGGAGGTGCACCGTGCTCAGGCCCCGGGGTCGCGTCGGCTGGCTCTACCTGTCGGTAGGCCTCCACCTCGACGGACCCGCCACCTCGGTCCAAGCTGTCCTCGTGAAATTGGACACCGGAGAGCAAACCATGAGCACTGCGGCACGGAGATTTGCGGGCAAGGTGGCGTTGGTGACGGGCGCCGCGTCGGGCATCGGCCTCGCCATCGCACGACAGCTCATCGCCGAAGGAGCCAGCGTCGTCGGCAGCGACATCAACGGTGACCTGCTTCGAGCGACGGGTAACGAGCTGGGCAGCCGATTTGCCGGACTGGAGGGAGACGTTACCAGGGAGGCGGCAGCCGAGGCACTGGTGTCGCTCGCCGTCGACAAGCTCGGCCGCCTCGACTGCGCCTTCAACGTCGCCGGGGGAAACCGGGCCAACTACATCGTCGACCAGACCGAGGCCGAGTGGGATTTCGTCATCGACCTGTGCCTCAAGGGCGTGTTCCTCGGCATGAAGCATCAGGCGCGCCAGATGCTGCGCCAGGGCGGCGGGGCCATCGTCAACATCGCCTCGCTCAATGCCCACGTGCCGATGCACGGCGGCGCCGCCTACTCGACCGCCAAGGCCGGCGTCGAGATGCTGACCCGCAATGGTGCCCTCGAGTGGGCCGACCGAGGCCTTCGCGTCAATGCCGTGCTCCCCGGGCTCGTCGAGACGCCCCTGACCCGGCCCCACTTCCAGGACCCGGCGCGGCTCGACGCCTTCCGAGGCCGCATCCCCATGGGCCGCCCGGCGCAGCCTGCCGAGATCGCCGGCCCTGCGCTGTTCCTCGCCAGTGAGGAGGCCAGCTACGTGTCGGGCTCGAGCCTGCTCGTCGACGGCGCCTGGAACACCAGCGGCTATCCCGACATGCGGCCTTTCCGCGGGCCGCAGAAGTGGAATGGTTGAAAAGGGGAGGCCGCGTCGCTCCCGAACCTGTCGGCTCCCCGTGGTCGCGCCGGTCCGGCGCCGAAAGCGGCCCGCTGACGGCCATTTGCGCTGTGGAGACACCAACGGAAGAAGCCGCCGTCGCCCGGCAGCCAACCATTCCTGCCAAAAGATCCATCGTGAATTTGTGTTGCGTCACCGCGACTTGAGCCCCAGGATGGCCAAAGGTGGCGGGGACGGGGACAACCGCAGCTGGTCGAAGGAGCGCACGTGATGCGCCACTGGATCTGTGCGGGCCTGGCCGCGATCGGCCTCGCCCTCTCACTTGCCCCGGCCGCCGCCAGCGGCCCCTTTGCCGAGGGTCCTCCGGCAGGCGGCTCCGGTCCGGCCCCGTCGGTCGGCGAAAGCCCTGGCGCCCGCAGCGAGGTCGATCTCCTGCTGGTTCTCGCCGTCGACATCTCGCGCAGCGTCGACGAGCGAAAGTTCCGCCTTCAGCGCGAGGGCTATGCCGCCGCGCTCACCAATCCCAAGGTCATCCGCGCCATCGGCTCCGGCGTCGCCGGTCGTATCGCCATCTCGCTCATCGAATGGTCCGGCGTCGCCGAGCAGGCCATCATCGCAGACTGGACCGCAGTCGGCAGTCTCGCCGAGGCCGAAGCCCTGGCTCAGCGCATCCGCGCCGCACCGCGCGCGTTCATGGGCCGCACGGCGGTCGGATCGGCCATCGAGTTCGCCTTGCTGCAACTTCCGCGCAGCCCCTGGCGAGCTGCCCGCCACCTGATCGACGTCTCAGGCGATGGTACCTCCAACAGCGGAATCGATCTCGAGGAGGCACGGCGCATGGCCCTGGCGCAGGGCGTGACCATCAACGGCCTCGCGATCCTGAGCGAGGTGCCGTTGCCGTTCAATCCGCTGCACACCCACCCGCCGGGCGGGTTGCTCAACTACTACCAGACCTCCGTGATCGGCGGCCCCAACTCGTTCGCCATCGCCGCGGAGAATCACGAAGCGTTCGGCAACGCGATCCTCTCGAAGCTCATCAAGGAGATCGCACTCGAAGGCGCCCCGGCCACACGGCGATAGCAGCGAGGCCCGCCACCCGGACATCTGGCCGGCCCCAGCGCCTATTGCCAACCGCCTAGGAGGTAATGCCTATTGTGCGCCCGCCTCACAGCCCCGGAACGCACCGCCTTGCAGAAACTCGAGATCACGGTCGTCGGCGCCGGCATCTTCGGCCTCTGGCAGGCTTTCGAGCTGGCTCGTCGCGGCCATACCGTCACCTTGCGGGAGGCGATGCCGGAGGCCGAGAGCGGCGGCTCGAGCCGTTTTGCCGGTGCCATGCTAGCCCCCTATTGCGAGGCCGAAGCGGCCGAGCACGTGGTCATGCGTCTGGGCCTCGAGGGGCTCGAGCTGTGGAAGGCGGCCTTCCCGCACGTCACGCAGAAGGGCAGCCTCGTCGTGGCCGGTGCCCGCGACCTGCCGGAGCTACGCCGCTTCGCGCGCATGACGCAGGGGCACCGTGACGTCGACCAGATCGAGATCGGGGAGATGGAGCCGGATCTCGCCGGCCGCTTCGCCCGCGGCCTCTACTTCCCGACCGAGGCGCATGTTTCGACTCGCGGCGCGCTGGCGGCGCTGATTGCCGAGTTGCGCCGCCTCGGCGCCAACCTCGTCTTCGGCGATCCGGTGGCCGATCCGATCTGGCTGGCGGCGCCGGCAGGTGGTGTCGTGATCGACTGCCGGGGCATCGCCGCCCGCGCCGATCTGCGCGACCTGCGCGGCGTGCGCGGCGAGATGGCCGTCGTCCGGGCCACAGATGTGCATCTGCAGCGGCCTGTTCGCCTGCTGCATCCCCGGTTTCCGCTCTACATCGTGCCGTGGGGCGAGGATCGCTACATGATTGGCGCCACCGTCATCGAGCGCGAGGACTTCGGCGCCGTGACACTACGCTCCGCCCTCGATCTGCTCGGCACGGCCTATGCTGTCCATCCCGCATTCGGCGAGGCCGAGATCCTGGAGCTCTCGGCTGGCGTACGGCCAGCCTTCCCGGACAATGTGCCGAAGATCGTCGTGCAAGGCCGTCGCCTGATGGTCAATGGCGCCTACCGTCATGGCTACCTGATGGCCCCGGCCCTCGCCCGCATCGCAGCAGACCTGTTGGAGACCGGCGATCGCCACCCCGACGTGGTGGTGGACGCGTGAGATGCGGGCGTCACCAAACCGCATCCTTGGATGGCCCGTTCATCAGGCCGGGTGTTAGCGAACGCCGTCGGGAAACAAGGTCACGCCCCGTTGCTTCCTCAAAGCGCACCTCCGTCGTAAGCTGATGCGGGTCCGGCCGTGGCGACCCAGCTCGGCGAGTACAAGGTCCGTGAGGAGACTGTCCATGCCCCAGGACACGCTGCCTGATGCGCAGGTCCGAACCGCCTCCAATCCCGCCATCGGCTCGGCAGGCTATCTTTCGGGCTTCGGCAACACGTTCGAGACCGAGGCGCTCCCGGGCGCACTGCCGATCGGCCGCAACTCGCCGCAACGCTGCGCCTATGGCCTCTATGCCGAGCAGATCTCGGGCTCGCCGTTCACCGCGCCACGTGCCACGAACGAGCGCTCCTGGCTCTACCGGATCAGGCCGTCGGTTCGCCATTCCGGCCACTTCCGCAAGGCCGACCGCCGCCTCTGGCGCACCGCACCCTGCACCGACTTCGAGATGCCGCTCGGCCAGCTCCGCTGGGGGCCGGTCGCCCTGCCGAATGAGCCGCTGTCCTTCATCGAGGGGCTGCGAACGATCACCACGGCCGGCGACTGCGGCACCCAGGCCGGGATGGCAGCGCACATCTACCTGGCGACCCGCTCCATGCAGGACGAGGTGTTCTGGAACGCCGACGGCGAGTTGCTGATCGTGCTCCAGCTCGGACGGCTGCGGCTCTGCACCGAGCTCGGCATCATCGAGGCCGAGCCCGGTGAGATCGTCGTCGTGCCGCGCGGCGTGAAATTCCGAGTCGAGCTGCCGGCCGGGCCCGCACGCGGCTACGTCTGCGAGAACTACGGCGGCGCCTTCACGCTCCCCGAGCGCGGCCCGATCGGCGCCAACTGCCTCGCCAATGCGCGCGATTTCCTGAGCCCACAGGCCTGGTACGAGGACAAGGACACGCCCACGCAGCTCACCGTGAAATGGGGCGGCCAGCTGTGGAGGACCGACCTGCCGCATTCGCCGCTGGATGTCGTCGCCTGGCATGGCAACTACGCGCCCTATAAATACGACCTCAGGCGCTACAATGCCGTCGGCTCGATCTCGTTCGACCATCCCGATCCATCGATCTTCGCCGTGCTGTCGGCTCCGTCCGAGACGCCCGGCGCCTCGAACGTCGATTTCGTGATCTTCCCCGAGCGCTGGATGGTGGCAGAGGACACGTTCCGCCCGCCCTGGTACCACCGCAACGTGATGTCCGAGCTCATGGGGCTGATCTACGGCGTCTATGATGCCAAGCCCGAGGGCTTCGTGCCCGGTGGCATGAGCCTGCACAATCTGATGCTGCCGCACGGACCGGACTTGAACGCCTTCGAGAACGCCACCCGCTCCGAGTTGAAGCCGGTCAAGCTCACCGGCACGCTCGCCTTCATGTTCGAGACCCGCTACGCGCAGCGCGTGACGGAATACGCCGGCACGCTCGACACCCTGCAGAAGGACTATGCCGACTGCTGGAACGGCCTCGACAGGCGCTTCGACCCTACGCGGCGGTGACGGATGAGCAGCGCCGGCCCAATGGAAATCTTTGCCGGCAGCCTGCCGCTCGATGCGAGCGGTCGCCGACGGCTTCCGGAAGGGCTGGCGCGAGATGTAGCGCGCACCTTCGAAGTCGTCGCCCTGCCGGCCGGCTTTCACGCCGACCCCTATCCCGTCTATCACGCACTGCTGGATCATGCACCGGTTCACCGGATGGCATCGGGCAGCGTGCTCGTCTCGCGACACGGCGACCTCGAGGCCATCTACAAAGACACGGTGACCTTCTCGTCCGACAAGAAGGCCGAGTTCCTGCCCAAGTTCGGCGATTCACCCCTCTACCTGCACCACACCACGAGCCTCGTCTTCAACGACCCGCCCCTGCACACGCGCGTGCGGCGCATCATCGCCGGCGCCTTGACGCCGCGTGCCATCGGCGAAATGGAGGCGCCCGTCACGGCGCTGGTGGACAGTCTGCTCGATGCCATGGAGCGGAAGGCCGGTCCCGTAGACCTGATCGAGGATTTTGCCGCCGCCATTCCGGTCGAGGTGATCGGCAACCTGCTGGGCGTGCCGCATGACGAGCGCGGTCCCCTGCGGGCCTGGTCGCTCGCGATCCTCGGCGCGCTGGAGCCGGCCCCGACGCGAGCCCAGCTCGACGCCGGCAATCGCTCCGTCACGGAGTTCGTCACCTACCTCGAGCGGCTGATTGCCGATCGTCGGGCGAGGCCAGGCGATCCCGACAAGGACGTGCTCACTCGCCTGATCCAGGGCGAAGCCGACGGCACGCGCCTGACGCCGACGGAGCTCGAGCAGAACTGCATCTTCATTCTCAACGCAGGCCACGAGACGACGACCAATCTGATCGGCAACGGTCTCGTTGCACTGGCCGAGTGGCCGGAGGAGCGCGACCGGCTGGCGCGCGATCCGAAGCTGATCCGCTCAGCGATCGAGGAGCTGCTGCGCTTCGAATCCTCGAACCAGCTGGGGAACCGCATGACCACACGCGAGACCACGATCGGCGGCATGCCGCTTGCCGCCGGCACCTCTGTGACGCTGCTGATCGGAGCGGCCAACCGCGATCCGGCGCAGTTCCCCGAGCCGGATCGTCTGGACATCGGCCGCCAGCCGAACCGGCACCTGGCGTTCGCGTCGGGGCCACATCAGTGCGTCGGTCTCAATGTCGCCCGCCTCGAGGGCCGTATCGCCGTTGGTCGTTTGCTTGGGCGGTTTCCGCATTATCGGCTTGATGGCCAGACCGTGCGTGGCGGCCGGGCCCGCTTCCGCGGCTTCCTGTCGGTGCCGGCACTCCTGGCATGAAGCCGCATCAGGGCCAATGCGCGTCGCTGGCGTAATCGGGGGGCGGGTCGGCCTCGAGCGCGTTGGAGGCGGCCCGGATTGCCTCGATCATCAAGTCGATCATCTCGAGTCGCTCGGCGCGCTCCGCTTCCTCCCCTGTCCAGGGCCGCTCCGTGCGCAACCGCAGCAGTCGTATCGCCTCGCGGGACCCGTTCGCAATGAGCAAGTCGAGGTGGGCCGCGTCCCGCGCACCAAGCAGAGCCTGCATGCGTCGCGAGGCCTCCCGGCGCACGTCATCGGCGGTGCGAGCGGGCGTCCACGGAGCGATCTGTGCGCCGGACGCGATCAACGCATCGAAATGTCGATTGCCCGGCGCGACGGGGATGCACGTTCCGTCGTCGACGATGATGGCGGTGCGGTCGAAGTCGGCGTAACGCATCGGTCAGATCTCCGCGTCGGCAGTGAATTGGGCGGCCAGAACCTCACCGATGCCGCCCGCGGCGGAGCCGAGCACCGGGTAGCCGAGGGCTCCGGCACCGGAGGACGACGTCGCAATGACGGCTTTGTCGCCGGTGGCGCCGGTGGCCTGACGGATCGTGTTCGCAGCGCCGGTTACGCTCGAGTACCAGACCACTGTCGGGGCAACCCGCATCTGCAGCTCGAAGCGCTGATTGAAGCCGTACTTCTGGGTGGAGCTGGCCACATCGAACAGCACGGCGGCACCGGCGGCCGTGGCAGTGCCGGGAGCCGTGCCGATATTGTAGCTCTTGCGGAAGTAGCGCTGGCACAGCGCCAGCAATTCGTTGAACGTGAAGTCGACCCAGGCCGTCGCGACCGTTCCGAGCTCCAGCTTGGCGCGACGGAAGCCGATGGCGCCTGCAGCCGGCGTGAGCTTGACCAGGATGCTGCCGGTCTCTCCTGCGCCGAGCGTCACCGTGGCCTTGCGCCGTCCGCTGCCGGCGACGATGGTTGCGGTCTGCGCGCCGACGGCGACGGTCAGGTTTCCGCCCGTCAACTCCTCGACCGACAACGTCAGCGTCTCGCCAGCGAGCGTGAGACCCAGCCCGACCCACAAACCCGGCTCGACCGGCTGCACGAGGGTTCCCGACGTAAGCGTGACGATACCGGTCGGCGCGACCGAGTAGCTGGCGCCCCCGGTGTCCGCCTTCCATCTGTCGTGTCCATAGGCACCGGCAGGCAGTGCGCCACCTGCAAAGCCGCGCTGATTGATGCGGAAGTCTCCGTTGACCAGGAAATTGTCGACCTTGCGGGTCGCAGGCAGAGCCACATGGCCGCTGGTGCGGTCGGCAACGATGGCATCCCGGAAGGCAAAGCCGTCGGGGCTGACCTTGAGGCGGAAGTCGTCGTCGCCGGCCAGCCCGATCTCGGCCCGGGCCGAGAACGACGTCTGCAGCATCAGCGAAGCGGTGCGGGCGGCAGCGCCCTTGTTGACCTTGACCCTCATGTCGCCGGTCCCGGGCGTCACGTCGTCATGGGACATCAGCACCGCATCGGCTTTCACCGCGAGGCGATCGGTGGCGTCGGCCGTCGTGTTGACACCGACGAGGGGGGCCGGATTGATCGACGGGACGCTGGCAGTGCTCCACGCGGTGCCGCTCCACGTGACGAGAATGTCCTCGTCGGCGACCCAGACGAGCCAGCCTTCGCCGGGCGGAAAAAAGGCCCAGGCTCCGTCCTGATAGGCGGCGATCTCGCCCGCGTGGCCAGCCCAGGCACCACTGGGAGCGGCGGCGACGACGTAGCGGTCGCCGTCGCCCGGGCTCCCCGGCGGGGCCGTGAGGTCGCGATCCGCGACGCTGATCTGCACGATCGCGTCGAGCATCCGCAGCGCCTCGTTGTGCGTGACGTGCTTCTGGGCCTGCGCTGCGAGCAGGTAAGGGAGCTTGAGGTTCGGTGTCTGGCTCATCGGATCGGCTCGCTGGTCTCGGACGAGCACGATCCTAGTTG
Organism: Hyphomicrobiaceae bacterium; assembly: GCA_033764055.1. Lineage (GTDB taxonomy): Bacteria > Pseudomonadota > Alphaproteobacteria > Rhizobiales > Hyphomicrobiaceae. Next base: position 24,093 of record JANRJI010000141.1, on the reverse strand, counting down.
CAGGCAGGCGCAGGGGGATAACTTCGCCGCCGAATGCCCGAAGGCGGCGCGAGATCACATGAAATGCTCGTCCTTGGCTCCGAGCATGATGCGGCCGACGGCCTCGAAGTGGGCGGCGCGGGACTGGATCTGCTGGGACAGCGTGTGCATGTCGCGGAAACGGCGCTCGAAGGGACTGCCGGGAAAGATCGCATCGACCCCGGCCGCCTTGTAAGCCATGTCGGCGACCTCGATGCCGGCGTGGATCGCGTTGGCGCACACGAGGCGCACCTGGGACCTGTCGTCGACCCCGATGACATCCCAATCGCCGGCGCTGGCGTAGATTTCGCCGAGGGTCGCGAGCAGGTAGGCTTCCGCCGAGCCGAGTCGAGCCTCGGCCTTGGCCACATCCGACTGAACCAGCGGCTGGTCGGCGAGGCGCGCAAGGCCTCGCGGCGTCTTGGCCGCGGCGAGCGCCATCAGCTCGGCGAGCATCTCGCGCGCGGTGCCGATCGCAACCCCGGCGACGCCGACGGCGTAGAGCCCTTGCATGGTGAAAGCATAGAGTGGTCCAGGGATGCGCCGCCCTGCCGGATCCTCGCGCGTTCCGGAGAAGGCTTCGGCGACGATGACGCCATCGACGGTATAGCTGTCCGACGCCGTCCCTTTGAGGCCGATGGTGTGCCAGGTGTCGAGCAGTGTCGCCTGGGCGGCCGGAAACAAGACGGTGCGAACGGTCGGGCGTCCCCAGCGGTTGAGGCGAAGCGAGCCATCGGCCTCGACGACATGGGCGTGCGCCCCCATCCAGTTGGCCTGCCGGCAACCGGAGGCGAAATCCCAACGTCCGTTGACGCGATAGCCGCCGTCGACCGCGGCCAGGCGGCAAGCGTTGGGCGGTCCCCAGGCGATCAGGGTGCGCGAGCCAGAGAAGATCGCCCGTGCCGCATCGGGCTCCAGATGCGGCGCTATGAGTGCGGCGCTGTTGGCCACGAACATGTTCCAGGCAACAGAGGCGTCGTGGCGGGCGACCTCGACGATCGCCCGGAAGTAGTCGCCGGGAGGAACCTCGCCGCCTCCCAGGCTGCGCGGCAGGAGAAGGTGCAGCAGGCCGGAGGCGAAGAGCTCCGTGAGCAGTGGCTCGGGAATGCGCCGCGTGCGCTCGATGGTGTCGGCGGTGGCACGAATGGAGGGACCGAGCAAGCGCGCGACGGCTGCCGGATCGACGACCGCGGTGCCGGTGCCGTCGCTGCGGACGCCTGTCGTTCCGTCGGGCATCGGCCCCTCCTTCCCCGGGTCATGGCCCGTCCAGCTTATTGGGCGGCTGGCAGAGACCAGGGCAGAGCCTCGTGACCGGGTGCGTAGACGCGGTTCGACTGCGCTGGATTGCGGTTGACGTGCTCGCGCGCATAGAGCGGATGACGCATCGAGCGAACCTCATGCTCGAGCTTGAACAAAACGGCTCCCGAAACCGGATCGGTGATGTCCTCGAATCGGTACTGGTGCTGGTCGCTCTCCTCGGACACCAGATCGCGCTCGAGCAGGCGCTTGTACGGCCCCGAGAAATCCGCGAGGTAGATGGCAATGTGGTGACCGTCGAAGGCCGGTGCGCTGGCGGCGGCATCGCACTCGCGGTAGACGAGGTGCTGGTCGGGGCCGGCCGACACGCGGGCGGCCTTGGCGCCGCCTGCCTCCTCGACGCGGGACCCGGTGGCCAAAATGTCGCGATAGAACCGCGCTATGCCGTCGGCCGTGCCGCGCGGCACCTCGAGCTCGACGTAAGGCATGCCGAGCCGCATGCTGCCGAATGCCGGGCCGGGCTCGTGGATTCGAACGCGATTGCCCCAGGGGCAGACGGCGTCCACATGGTCGCCCATGTCGCGGAAGGCGAACCTGGTGCCCGCCAGTTGCTCGCGAACGCTCTCGAGGCGCTGCAGCAAGGCCGGCTTGCTCGGGATCACGAGACCCGTGATGCCGCGCAGCACCTGTGCCTTGGCCGAGTGAGGCAGGTGAAACTGGCTGCGGCCGACGTTGACCCACATATTGGTCACGCCGGTCATGAGGTAGGGATCGCGGGTGAGACCGAGCCCGGCGATGTAGAACAGCGTCGCCGGGCGCTGGTCGGGCACGGTGACGTTGACATGCTCGAGCATGACCACGTTGCCGAGATCCTCCACCGTGCGGTCGAAGACACGGGCCTTGGAGCCACGCGGATTGGGCGGGGGGAAGCGGTTTGCCTGGAGCTGCATGGGCGCCGTCCTCGTTGACTGGAGCGAGAGGACAATCCTGGCGCAGAACACGGTCCGCGGTCAAAAGGTGGATGCGGACCGAGCCTGGATTGGTTGCCCGTCGCAATGCGCGGCACCGTCCCGACGTCCTGGTCAACGGCCCGACCAGGGCATTCAAGTCACGTCCTCGATCCACGGTCCGGGGAACTCAATGGCTTTGGCGGCGCGAGGCCGTAGTGGCCGTCGTGCTGGCGTGCGAATCCGGCTGGGCGCTATACTTGAACGAGGTGCCCGGACCGCCACTGCGAGTGCCGGGCTGCGATCACGACCCACCGAGTGAGCCATCCCGTGGAGCCCGCCCATGTCCACAGCCACTGCCGCGCCCTCGACAGCGAAGCCGATCCCGTTCGATGCACGCCTGCTCGACCGGCTGATGGACGAGGCGGGGCTCGACGCCATCGTCGCCACGTCGAAACACAACGTGCAGTACCTGCTCGGCGGCTATCGCTTCTTCTTCTTCGACACGATGGAGGCCATGGGCATCTCGCGCTACCTGTCGGCCGTCGTCTATCGCAAGGGCCGCCCCGACGACACGGCCTACATCGGTTGCGCGATGGAGGGCGGCGAGCGTGAGCTCGGCAAATTCTGGACGCCCACTGTCGCGCTTGGCGCGGTCGGCAGCCAGGCGGCAATGGCAAGCGTCGCAGCGCATATCGCCAAGCTCGGCGGCGTCAGGCGGGTCGGCATCGAGGCAGGCTTCCTGCCGGCCGACGGTGAGACGACACTCCGCCGGGGGCTCGCCAACGTCGATCTGACAGACGCCAACTTTCCGCTGGAGCGCCTGCGCGCACGGAAGTCGCCGCAAGAGATCGCCTATCTGCGCGAGGCGTCCGAGCGGGTCGTCGAATCGATGCTGGCGACCTTCAAGACGCATTGCATGCCCGGAGCGACGAAGGCCGAGGTGGTCGAGGCGCTGAGGCGCGAGGAGGTCAGCCGCGGCCTCGTTTTCGACTATTGCCTGATCACCGCCGGCACGAGCCTCAACCGTTCGCCTTCGGAGCAGAAACTCGCCGTAGGCGACATCATGACCCTCGATTCCGGCGGCAACTGGAAAGGCTATATCGGCGATCTCTGCCGCATGGGCGTGGTCGGCGGCAAGACCGACTCCGAGAACGAGGATTTGCTGGGCTTCATCGAGGCCGTCCAGCAGGCGGTCAGGAAGCCGATCCGGCCCGGATCGCGAGGCGGCGACATCTGCGACGTGGCCGAGCGCATGCTCGATGCCTCGCCGCATCGCAAGTACACGCATTTCATGGCGCACGGCATGGGTCTCGTCAGCCACGAGGCCCCGCGGCTGATGGACAGCCCGCGCTTTTCCTACGACGGTTACGACAAGGAGCGGCCGCTCGAGCCCGGGCACGTCATATCGATCGAGACGACGATGGCGCATCCGAGAAAGGGGTTCATCAAGCTCGAGGACACGATCCTGGTGACGGAAAACGGCTATGAGGCACTCGGCGACGGCGGGCGCGGGTTCACCCCCGCGGGAGCATGATGACTCCTGCTGCCGTTCTTTCCTTGGCAAGTTCGACAGGAGCTGAAATTCAATCGTGAGAGACGACCATTTATTCGGCATCGCGCGCCACAAGCGCTACGCACAGCTCGTGCGCGATTTTCGCTGGGACCTGCCCGAGACCTTCAATTTCGGCCGCGACGTGGTCGATGCCTGGGCGTCGGAGCGCGACGGCCTCGCCCTCGTCTGGGAGAACGCCGACGGCGATGCGGCAGCGTTCCGCTACTCCGATATCGCCCGGCTGTCGAACCGGCTTGCATCTTCGCTGGCCGCTGCCGGCGTCGCCAAGGGCGATCGCGTGATCGTCATGCTGCCGCGAGTTCCCGAATGGCAGATCGCGATGGTCGCCTGTCTCAAGCTCGGCGCGGTGGCCATTCCCTGCATCGAGATGCTGACCAGCCGCGACATCGCCTACCGGGTGGAGAACTCGGAGCCGAAGGCGATCATCTGCCGCGATGTGCAGGTGCAGAAGTGCGCGGAGATCGCAGACAAGGTTCCGGTCCGGATCGCAGTCGGCGGGGCGCCCGGTTGGACGTCCTGGACGGACGCGAAGGCATCGGGGTACGACGATTTCGCGGCCGCCGACGTGCGCCTCGATGACCCGGCGCTGATGTACTACACCTCAGGCTCGACCGGGCATCCCAAGGGCGTTCTGCACGCTGCGCGCGCGCTCTATGTCTGGCGGATGCAGGCGTTCATGTGGCTCGACCTGACCCCGTCCGACCGAATCTGGTGCACGGCGGATACGGGATGGAGCAAGGCCGGCACCAGCATCATCTGGGGACCATGGAGCTGCGGCGCCTGCGCCTTTTTTTATGACGGCCCCTACGTTCCCACGGAGCGGCTGCGGCTTCTCGCCAAGCACAAGGTCACCGTATTCTGCGCTTCGAGCACCGAGATCCTCCGGCTATCGGCGGAGCATACCACGGCCTACGACCTGTCTGCCCTGCGCCGCACGGTATCGGCGGGAGAGGCGGTCAATCCGGTGGCTGCCGAGCGGTGGGAGCAGACGACGGGCTGCAAGGTTTCCGAGGCCTACGGCCAGACCGAGGCCCTGATGATGGTGCTCAACTATCCGTCGGAGCCTGTGCGCTATGGCTCGATGGGGCGGCCACAGCCGGGCCTCGACATCGATATCGTCGACGACAGTGGCGTGCGCCAGCCGGCCGGCGTCGAAGGTCATCTGGCGCTGTTGACCCCCAGTCCGCAATTGATGCTCGGCTACTGGAAGGACCCCGAGCGCACGGCGCAGTGCTTCGTCAGCGGACCTGACGGGCGCTGGTATCTGTCCGGCGATCGGGCATCGAAGGATGCGGACGGCTATTTCTGGTACCAGGGCCGCGCCGACGACCTGATCAACTCGGCCGGCTATCGCATCGGCCCGCTCGAGGTCGAGAACGCGCTGCTCGAGCATCCGGCTGTCGCCGAATGCGCCGTGGTTCCAAGTCCTGACAGAGATCGCGGCGAGATCGTCAAGGCTTTCGTGGTGGTGAAGGACGGCGTCGAAGGCACAGATGCGCTGGCGAGGACGCTGCAGGAGCACGTCAAGACCGTGACGGCGCCCTACAAGTACCCCCGCGCGATCGAGTTCATCGCAGAGATCCCGAAGACCGTGACGGGCAAGATTCGCCGGAGAACGCTCAAAGAGCTCGAGATCGAGCGGGCGAAAGCGGGAGGATGATGATCACGGCGCCTCCCGCATCTAGTCTCACCGGGCTCGCCCACGCCCCCTTCGGCATGCGTGCGGCCTGGATGCCTGTTCCTGCCAGCGCGGCTCAGCAGCGCTCCTCGGCCTGCGCGCCTCGGCCATTCCCTCCACTGGCATGACGCGCTAGCTTCCCGGCAACGAGGAGACGCCACGAGAATGACAACCACCTACGTGACCACCGAGCGCGGCATCGGGCCGGAGGGCCGCGTCGCAATCGTGCGCTTCGACCGGGGCAATGCCGTCAATGCCCTGTCGCCGGAAGCCATGCGCCAGCTCAGGGCCGCCGCACGCGCCTTCGAGGACGATCTCGAGACCTCGGTCGTCGTGCTGACGGGAAACGCCAAGGCTTTCTCGGCGGGATTCGACCTCAAGGACACCGAGCGCAAATCGAAAGCGGGGCTCGGACTCGGCGAGCAGCGCAAGTCGCTGCGCATCGGTCCCTCCATGTGCCGGGCCTGGGCCGAGATGGAGCAGGTCACCATTTGCGCCATCGAGGGGTTCGCCATCGGCGGCGGCGCGGCGCTGGCGGTATCGACCGACTTCCGTGTGCTGGCGAAGGGCGCGCACTTCCGCATCCCCGAGATCGCGCTCGGGATGAACATGAGCTGGGGCTCCATTCCGCGCATGCTTCAGCTGATGGGGCCAGCGCGGACGAAGCAGGCCGTCATCCTTGCCAACGAGCGCATCGAGGCGGCCGACGCGCTGGCCTGGGGGCTGGTCGAGCACCTGGCCGACGACGGCAAGACACTGGAAGTCGCCATGGATTTGGCCTGCCGCATCGCCGCCATGCCGCCGCTCCCGGTGAAGATGACCAAGACCACGGTCAACCGACTCGCCGGTGCGCTGGACGATCTCGCCAGCCACATGGATCTCGACCAGTTCACGCTGACGACGATGAGCGATGACAGCAAGGAAGGCATCGCCGCCTTCATCGAGAAGCGCAAGCCCCGCTTCAAGGGCCGCTAGGAACCGACAGCCTTGAGCCTCAATCCCTTCCGCGCCGCCGGCGACCTGTTCCGCATTCCGGACTACAGACGCCTGTGGGTCGCCGGTGCGCTGAGCGGCATGACCCGCTGGCTCGAGTTCATCGCGCTCGGCATCTACGCCTACGAGCTCACCCGGTCGCCGCAGATGGTCGCGCTGCTCGCCGTCATCCGCATGGCGCCTTACGTGCTGCTCGGGTTCTTCATCGGCGCGCTGGCGGACCGTTTCGATCGCTGCCGGCTGATGATGCTGGTGACGTCGCTGCTGGCGCTGGTGACGCTCGGCATGACGATCCTGACAGCGACGGGCCATGCAAGCTACACCGCGGTGGCCGTGGTCACGTTCGTCTCCGGCGTCTTCTGGGCGGTCGACATGCCGGTGCGGCGGCGCTTGATGGCCGACGTCGCGGGCGACGGCAACATCGCGTCCGCTCTCGGCTTCGACAACGCGACGACGTATGCGACCCGGGCGCTCGGGCCACTCGCTGGCGGAGCCACGTACCAGTTGCTCGGAATCGAGGGCATCTACGCACTGATCACCATCGCCTATCTCGTCTGCCTCGAGATGGCGGTCGGCCTGACGCGGAAGCCGACGGCAGATAACGGACCACAAAAAGGGGTGCTCGCCTCGCTCGCCATCCCGCGCGAGCTGATCTTAAATCGCCGGTTCGCGATCATCATGGGCATCACGCTGGTGCACAATCTGTGCTCGTTCCCCTTCCTGACCATGGTGCCGGTGATCTCGCAGAAGGATTTTCAACTGGTGCCGTACCTGGTCGGCGCGATGTCCTCGCTCGAAGGCATCGGCGGGACGGTGGGCGCCATCGTCGTGGGCATCATCGGCAACGACCGGCGCCTGTTCCCGCTCTACTTCTTGGGGCCGACGATGATGCTGACCCTTGTCCTCGGGTTGTCATTTCACCTGACGGTAACGGCGGCGATCCCCATCCTGCTGCTGATGGGCATGGCCGCGGCGTCGTTCACGGCCACCCAGTACGCCCTGGTTCACGTCAGCACGCCGCCGGAGCACCGCGGCAAGGCGACGGGCGTTCTGTCGATGTTCATCGGCTCGGCCATGCTCGGCCACTACTTCGCCGGGCATCTGTTCGGCACCTTCGCCTCGCCTGTGGCCATGCGCATCATCGCGATGTGCGGGCTCGTCGCGCTGCTGGTGCTAGGCGTGCTCTGGGTCACGAGCAAGGATCGCAAGCGACAGCCGGCAACGGCTGCCGGCTGAGTTGCACGCCGAGCCCGCACGCTTGGCGGCAAGCGCCTCGCCGCGCCATACTGACGGCGAGCCGCTGACTGCTCTGCGATCGGGTCAGGCGGCGACCCCCGTCCTTACACCTCCTCACACTTCGGGACAGCCGCCATGAAGATCGGATTTTTCAACGACTACAGGCTCGGCGTCGTCCGCGGCGACGCCATTGTCGACGTGACGGACGCCGTCGCAGACGTGCCGCGCACGGGCCCGCACGACCTGATCAATGGCGTCATCGAGCGGTTCGCGAGCCTGCGCGGCAAGCTCGAGGCAGCCGCCGCCTCCGGCAAGTCGGTGCCCTTGGCGTCGGTGCGACTGAGAGCACCGCTGCCGCGGCCGATCACCATCGACTGCATGGCCGTCAACTACATGGAGGACGGCACGCTCGAGAAGCCGGCTCCCATCAACGCTTTCCACAAGTCACCATCGGCGATCATCGGCCCCGGCGACACGATGGTGCTGCCCGATGTGCCGGCAGCCGTGTTCGAGGGCGAGGCCGAGATGGCCATCGTGATCGGCAAGCGGGCACGCAACGTCAAGGCCGCCGATGCGATGCAGTACGTGTTCGGCTACATGAATTTCATCGACGGCTCGGCGCGCGGGCTGCCGCCGCCGAACAACGTGTTCTTCCAGATGAAGTCGCGCGACACGTTCGCGCCCATCGGACCGTGGATCGTGACGGCGGACGAGATCGCCGATCCGCAGAACCTGCAGATCAGGCTCTGGAACAATGGTCGGCTCCGGCAGAGCTTCAATACCAACGACATGGCGCACGACATCAGGCGCTGCATCGAGTGGGCAACCTCGATCCACACGCTGGAGCCGGGCGACATCCTAGCGACCGGCACCAATCATCGCGGCCTGCATGCCTTCCAGGACGGCGACGTCATCGAGCTCGAGACGGAGGGGTTGGGCCGACTCAAATTCAATGTGCGCGATGACCTGAAGCGCACCTGGGAGACGGAGACGCGTCTCGAGCGCACCAGCCGCGGCCTGCCGCCGATGGCTCCGCAGACCGGCGGCAAATACGCACCGGCGAAGGAGTGAACGGAAGCGCGAGCGTCTGATCGAGGCCGGTCGTAGGGGCCACGGCGTGGGCTCTTGCGACCACGGGACCGCCGCCAAATTGCAGAGTTTGATCCGCGGACGCTGCTCTTGGCGGATTTTCCGTACAAAAACCAGACTGCAGAAGCAAAAGCCACAACTCGATGTTGCGCCCTAGAAGTTTCCGCAGCAGTATTTGCTGTAGGGCAATCAGCGCAGACTGTGCGCTGGACCGAAACCGCGTTCGATGGGTTGCATCATGTTGAATCGAATATCTTGGGCACTATTGATTGGCGCAGCATTCAGCGCAGGCGCCACAGCACAAGTCGCGCATGCTCCCGCCGGCAGCGAGGCTGCCAAGGCCGGCACGGTCTTTCGTGATTGTGCGGCATGCCCGGAGATGGTCACCGTTCCTGCCGGCAAGCTCCTGATGGGCTCACCACCCGATGAGCCGGGACGATATGCCAACGAAGGCCCGCAACAAAGCATAACGATTGGTAAACCGTTCGCCGTCGGGCGCTATTCGGTGACATTCGACGAATGGGACGCGTGCGCGTCGTCCGGGGGCTGCAATGCCTACAAGCCCGACGATTCCGGGTGGGGACGGGGGCGGATGCCGGTCATCAACGTCTCTTGGAAGGATGCGACGTCCTATGTCGCCTGGCTCTCGAAGACCTCGGGAAAAACCTATCGACTACCGTCGGAGGCCGAAAGAGAGTATGTCACGCGAGCCGGGACTACGACCTATTTCTGGTTTGGAGCGAACATCAAGCCATCCATCTCGAATTACAACTATCTGCAGAATGCCAGATATGGCGGGGACATCGGCGAGCCGTTGCGTCGAACGGTGAAGGTGGACGCTTTCGCACCCAACCCTTGGGGCCTTTTCAACGTTCACGGCAATGTCTGGGAGTGGACGGAGGATTGTTGGTCGAGCGACCTGGTTGGCACCCCAGGCGACGGCTCGGCACGAGTGGTCGCGGAATGCGATCGGCGCGTTGTCCGCGGCGGCGGTTTCGGAGATTTTCCGCGAATCGTCAGATCGGCCGCTCGACTCAGCTATGGCGAGGACAGCCGGTTCCAAAGCATCGGCTTCCGTGTCGTCCGCAACCTGGCGCCTTGACGCAACGGTCCTCAATCGCGGCGGCCGCCAACCGTTCGCGCTCCGCACCCCTTCGCGACGGGCTCACGACCGCATCGCGTCCTCGAGCACCATGGCGGCGCACTTCTCGCCGATCATGATCGAGGGCGCGTTGGTGTTGCCGCCGACGACCTGAGGCATGATCGAGGCGTCAGCGACGCGCAGGCCCCGGATGCCGTGCACCTTGAGGCGCGGATCGACGACGCTGTCGCCACCGGGCCCCATGCGGCAGGTGCCGACGGGATGCAGGTTCGAGACGCCGCGATTGCGCAGGTCCTCGATCAGCGCCTCGTCCGACGCGATGGCCGGTCCTGGCTGCTCCTCACGGACGATCCAGGGCTTGAGGGCCGGCATGCCGCCGATCCTGCGGGCGAGCTTGATGCCGTGCAGCATCGCGTCCACGTCGTAGGCGGTCTCGAGAAACTTGAACTCGATTTTCGGCGGGGCGAAAGGATCAGGGCTCTTCAGGCTCAACCGGCCACGGCCCTCGGGCCTCAGGTGCACCGGCGAGATCGAGAAGCCAGGCCATTTGTGCGCGTAGATGCCGGTCGAGTCCCGCTTCTCGATCGACCAGAGGAAGATGTTGAGCTGCAGGTCGGGCCGATCGAAGCGCGGATCGGAGCGCACGAAGATGCCGCCGAGCGTCGAGATGCCGGCGAGGGGCCCGGCGCGGCCGAGCGCATACTCGATGCCGGCCTTGATCTGGCGCCAAGGGGACATGGCGATGTCGTTGAGGGTGACCGGCTTCGACACGCGCCAGGCGACGTAGGAGTTGAAGTGGTCATGCAGGTTGGCGCCGACCGGCGCCAGGTCGTGCTTGACCGCGATGCCCATCTCGCGGAGATGCGCACCCGGTCCGATGCCTGAGAGCAAGAGAAGCTGCGGCGAGCCGTAGACTCCGCCCGAGACGACGATCTCGCCCCGCGCGCGCGCCGTCTCGAGGCCCTTCGGCGTCCTGTACTCGACACCTGTGGCGCGGCCGTCCTCGACGAGGATGCGCGTGGCATGCGCCTCAGGCACGACCACCAGATTCGTGCGATTGCGGGCGGGCTTCAGGTAGGCCACCGCGGCACTCCAGCGGCGACCGCCGCCGGTGGTGCACTGGTAGTACCCCGTTCCATCCTGCGTCGGGCCGTTGAAATCGGGGTTACGGGGCACACCAGCCTCGACGGCAGCGTCGATCACTGCATCGACCAGCGAGCTGCGGAAGCGTGAGTCGGAGACCTTCAACGGCCCGCCGACACCATGATGCTCGCTCTCGCCGCGCTCCTGGTCCTCCGCCTTGCGGAAGTAGGGCAGAACGCTGGCCCAGTCCCAGCCCTCGCAACCACGCTGTCGCCAGCCGTCGTAATCGCCCGGCGTGCCACGCATGTAGACCATGCCGTTCAGCGAGGACGTACCGCCGAGCATCTTGCCACGCGGCTGGTAGGAGGTGCGGCCGTTCAGGCCCGGAACCGGCTCGCTCTCGAACTTCCAGTTGTAGGTGTCGTGCGTGTAGAGCTTGTGGTAACCGACCGGTATGTGAATCCACGGATAGTCGTCGCGCTTGCCAGCCTCGAGCAGCAGGACACGGTAGCGCCCGGACTCCGAGAGCCGCGCGGCGACGGCACAGCCCGCCGAGCCCGCGCCCGTCACGATGAAATCGTAGGTCTCTCCGTCCATTGTGCCTCCCCGGCAGCGCCAGCCGTCGTCCGGCGGCAAGGCTACACACACTGCGTGTCCGGCGGAAAGGGCCTGCTGCGCTCGTAACCCGTCCCCCGGGCGAGCAGCCTGCGGCCTCGGACGCCCGGCGCATGTCAGTCGACCGGGCACGACCTCGACCCGAGGGACGCGATCAAAGCTTCGAGCGTTGCCAGCGTCGACGTGTCGATATGGCCGTCGACCCGCTCCGGCCTGAAGTGACGCTGGAAGGCAGCCACCACCTTGACCGTTGCCGGGTCGAGCTCGGCCGACCGGGGCACGTCATAGCCGTAGCTGGCGAGCAGGCTCTGGGCAGCAGCGACGACCCGGGAGCTGGTGCCGGGCCGAATGCCCGCGTCGCCAGGGTCGTGTCGCACGGGTGACACCCAATGACCGACGCCGGCAGCTGCGAGACGAGCCCAATCGAATTTCTCACCTGGGTCGATTTTCCTCTGGGGCGCCACATCCGAATGTGCCAGGACGCGCTCGGGCGGGATCGATTGCCGGCCGATCACGTCGCGGGCGAGCGACGCGACGGCCGCCATCTGGCACTCTGGAAAGTCCGGATATCCGTCGTCGTGGCCAGGATTGTGGATTTCGAACCCGATCGAGCGCGAGTTGATGTCCGTGTGGCCGGCCCATGCCGAGACACCGGCATGCCAGGCCCGGTCGGCCTCGGCGACCATCTGCGTGATCTCGCCGTCGGTATCGATCACGTAGTGGCACGAGACGCGGGACTCGGGCCGCGACAGCCAGTCGACGGCGCGTCGGCACGATTTCATGCCCGTGTAGTGCAGGACCAGCATGTCCGGTTTGGCGACGCCCCTGCGCGGCTCGATGTTGGGTGAAGCATGCAACCGCGCGACGAGTGGAGAATCCGGACGCTCGATCAAAGGCCGCGCTCCTCGACGATGGCCTCGTAGGCAGCGTTGATGCTCGCGAGCTTCCTCTCGGCAATCGTGACGAACTCCTCCGGCACCCCGTGACCGACGAGACGATCGGGATGATGCTCGACTGCGAGCTTGCGCCAGCGCGCCTTCACCTCGGCATCCGTCGCCGACGGCTCGAGGCCCAGGATCTGATAGGGACCTCCGGCATCGGCGACGAACAGCGACCGCACCCAGGCCAGCTCCGACGGCGCGATGCCGAGATGCCGGGCCACGGACGCGAGAAAGCGATCCTCCTTGCCATGGAGGATGCCATCGGCCGCCGCAATGACGAACAGGGCCTCGAGCACGTCGCGCCGCAGATCGGGCTCGTCCGCCAGCAGGTGGCCGACTTGCGTCGCATAGGTCTCGTAGCCGGCGACGTCCTGCTTGGCGAGATCGAACACGCGGCGAACGTTGTCGGCCTCCGACGGGGGAAACTGGCAAACACGGCGAAAAGCGGCCACCTCGTCGGTCGTGACGAAACCGTCCGACTTCGCCATCTTCGCGGACAGAGCGACGATCGCGATGGTGAAAGTCAGCCCGAGTTGCGGCCGGTCGCGCGGCGGCGCATCGAGACCCAGCGCCCGCAGGAGGGGCGCCACCGTGTCGGATCGCAGTGCCTGGGCGGCCTGTCGCGCGAGTGTCTGCCACATGCTCATGCATGATCCATAGCCGCAGACGGCGGTGGAGGTCCACGTCATGATCGACAGATCGGAAGACGGATGATGACGGACCTGCAGATCGCGAGGCCGCCTGCAAATCGCCTGGCTGCAAGAAGCAGCGTTGACTGGTCTCCTGCGCAGGCGCTGCAGCGGTCGATAGAAGCACGAGACCCAGGAATAGCTCGAGAAGCCGGCCGGCACCCGGAGCGCACTGACGGCCCCTCTCGCCGTCAACACACTCCGGACGCCTGCCCCGCGCAGGCGTCGCCGGCCAGCTTCGTCGGCACTGTGTAGCGCACGTGACTGGCGATGGCTCTCATTGAATCTCGTCCGGCAATTCCTCTGTGAATTGGGTGGAAATCGCCGCATTCCGAATGATCGTAGCCGCAGGGCCACACTTTGCCCGCTCCCAGTGCCGGTCAACGCAGAGCGGCAAGAGGAATATCCCGCACCATGCCTGGGAACTGGGTGACAGGATGCTGACGATCGCGGGTCAGCTCCTGCACTCGCCGCTTGACGAACAAGGCCAGCTCGTCCGCCGTGACCACGCCGTCGGTCGGCTGGTAGAGATCGGCGGCGCCTGACAATCCCTCTACCAGAGCCTTGGTGAAGGCGCCGTTCTGCCAGCGTGCGTCCTCCAGGCTCACCTCTCGCCCCTCGGAGCTGGCGAGAACGCGGACGCCGGTCTCGGCGCTGGCCAGCTCGTTGACAAACTTCGTGTAGCTCGGCCGGCCCTTGCGCCGCGCGCCGGTCGCATCGCCGGCATGGCAGGTGTCGAACAGGAAGAACGTGTGCGCACGCTGAGCACGCTTCAGCGCCCGCGTGAAGTCCGAGTGCGGTAGCGCGGTACCCTCGACGGGCAGCCAGATCGGGGCACTGGCGTCCATCTCCGTATCGAAGGGCAGGAACTGATAATCGCCGGTCTCGTCGGTCACGCCATGACCCGACAGGAAGAGTATGGCGACGTCCGACTGGGCCGGCTTGGTCGCGATCCAGCCGAGCCCCTTGCGGATCTCGCTGGAGGTCGCGCCGTTGTCGGTCAGCAGGCGCACCTCGACGTCCTCATAGAGACGGCCCTTCTGGGCCTTGAGGGCCTCGGCGACATCGCGGGCGTCCTTGGCGGCGAACTCCAGCGCCGGGATCGATTTGTCCTTATAGCTGGCCACGCCGATGGCGAGCGCGTAGAGCCGCGGCAAGGCCCGGCCCGGCCCGGTGGTCCGGCTGGAGGGAGGAGCCACGGCCGCTGGTGCACCACCCCAACGCAACTGGATCTCGGCGGGGACGCTGGCCGTTCCCTGATCCGTCTCCGCGATGACGGCGACGCGCACGTCGCGCTCCGGCAGGTCGAGAGTGAGACTACCCTTGGTCTCTCCTGGCGCACCAGGAGCCACCGGCACGAAGCCTTTCGTCGTCTCGGCCTCGCGGCCGTCGATCAGCGCCCATACGCGACGAACCGGCAGGCCGGACGGCGAGCGCACCGAATAGCCGATCGCTACCTTCGACGTCTGGAAACGCTCCCCGTCACGGTGGCTGGTCAGCATGACGACGGGCGGCTGGCGCTTGCGAATATCCTCTACCTCCCTGACCCGGCGCGATGCGGCGTTGGCTTGCTGGATCGCCTTCTCCTCGTCGAGCGTGTCGAGGACCAGCCGGATGATGTCCGGCCGGTTGAACTGGTTGCGGAACTGCGCGGCCGGGAAGAAGTCAGGTGCGTCGTTCCAGCCGCGATTGACGTGCCAGCCGATCAAGTCCTCGCCGGCGGCGGACGACGTGTAGTAGCCCTTGGGCGTCCACATCACCCAGCGCTTCTCGGCCGCCTTGTCCTGTGGCACATGCACGAAAAAGGCAAGCAGCTCCTGTCCGTCCGAGGTGCGGTGCCAACGCAACGTTCCATCGCCGTAAGCCACTGAGGCAAGGCGCCCGTCCGCAGACAGGTGAATGCCCCAGGCGACGGCGGGGACGTGGCGCTTCCAGACCTCGCGGCCGGCTGCATCATAGCGGCGGAGATTGAAATGGGTGCCCATCAGCAAGCCGGCGCCGGCCGGTAGAACGGCCACGCTGAAGGAGGTCTCGTAGGGCTCGAGCGGCAGCGGTTTTCCGCCGAGCTTCGGGGCCAGAGAGTTCTTCCAGTCGGTCAGCGGCAAGCCCTGCTCTTTGGCCGGCACCAGATCTGGGGCTGGACCGGACATCGGCTTCAGCGAAGGCTCGGCGATGTCGAGTAGCCAGGGATCGCCGGCCACGCCGCCCATTCTGATGCGCACGCGCCTCAGGTCCTCCGATGCCAGGAACTCGGCACCGCGGTGCTCGCTGAGGTCGGCGGTGACGGGTCCGCGTTGCAGCACCGGACGGCCATTGCCGTCGAGGATGCCGAACGCCGGGTCGCCCGTGCCGTAGGCAACGCCGTTGCTGCCCCAGGGCTTCATGTCGTTGATCAGATCGCGCGGGCCCGCAGGGAAAGCCTGGCGAGCACCGCGTCCGGCATCGGCCCAGCGCAGCACCGGTGTCCGCCAGCGGTTCTCGTTGGTCCAGACGTACTGCCGGCCGCCGCCGAACAGTGTGCGGCCATCCGCCGACCAGGCGACGATGACGAGATCCTGGCCCTGCAGCCCGTCGGACAGGGGAATGTGGGACAACTTCAAGCCGTTCGACGAGAGCACATCGACCCGCGCGACGTCGAGGTAGCCGACAGCGACGAAGCGGCCGTCGGGCGACAGCGCCGTGCCATAGGGCTTTTTTCCGCCCTGCGTCGCAACCTTGTGCAACCGGACCATATTCTCGTCGTAGAGGCGTACGAAGCCGTCGAAGCCGCTCGCGGCAAGGCGTCCCGCGCGGTCGAAGCCGAAGCCGAACACCAGATCGGCGTAATCCTTGTCCTCCCCGACGAGACGCCAATCGCCGGCATCCCAGACGCGAATGCCGGCCCCGCCGCCGATGCCCGCCGCGAGGCGGCTGCCGTCGTAGGAGTATGCCAGGTGATTGATCGCACCAGCGAACGGGCCCAGACGACGAGTGATCGAGCCGGTGACCGTGCTGATCAGGTAGATGTAGTTGGCGGCACCGAACCGGTAGGCTGCGTCCCAGCCGCCGACGGCGACGGTCTGCCCGTCGGGCGACAGCGCCACCGCGTAGATCTTGCCGTCATTGCCTGGACCGATCGGAACCCGAAGCACCCGAAGCTGCCGGCCGTCCGGCAGCGACCACAGGCGCACGGTCTTGTCCTCGGATGCAGTCGCGAGCATCAGCTCGTTGGCGCCGAGACCGATGCGGCGAATGACGGCCGTGTGCTGCCCGGCCTCGATCCGCAATTGCGGCTCCGGGATCGGTGGCGCGGTCTGCGCCGCGGCGAGGCTCGCGTGCAGCGCCACGGCGGCAGCGATCATCAGCGCCGCGCGGCGCACCGTCCGTGAAGCCGCTGCAATCATTGCGCCCCTCCTCATGGTCCGATCTCCACGTCGAGCACGGCATGACCCCACCCGCTTCCTGCGGTGCCGCCGGGTGAAGCCTCGAGTGCCGACAGCACACCAGCGACGAGGTTCATCATATAGGATGGCGGCGGCGACGACTGGAAGCTCTTCGTCAGGTCCTGCTGCTCGGCCGACCAGACGGTGGCGTCGATCGGGAAATTGTCCGGCACCACCAGCGCCAGCAGCTTGCCGCGGCCCGCCGGTGGCGCGGCGCGGAAGGCGGGGAACCCCCAGCTACCATCGGCCGGCGGCACCGAGATGCGCCCACCGGCCGCGATACGAGCCAGGCCCTGGGCTCCGGCCGCGGTCATGTAGACGTTGGGTACGATCTGGGTCACCTTGCCTGCCGCGTCGACGTCGACGACGATCAGTCGGCCGGCGACGTCGGACTGGATCTCGAAGCGGTATTCGCGACCGAGGGTCACGCGAGGCCCGCCGGGAATGGCGATGCGGACACGTCCGCGGGCCGGGCCGAGAGCCTCAGCGATCTGGGCAAGTGCCGCATCGACCAGGCGGGCCGATTCTGCGGCCAGCGCCGCACCCCTGGCGGCGGAGCCAGCCGGCGTCGAGCCACCCGGCACTTCGCTCGGCGCAACTGCAGCGAGCTTGCCCACCTTGGCTTGCAGCCACGCCGCGTGGCTCGAGACGCGCGTATAGATGCCATACCAGCCGGGCTCCGCGCAGCCCGCCCCCCAGCTTACCACGCCGATCTGGAACTTCCTGTCGGCGGCGTCATAGGCCATCAGCGGGCCACCGCTGTCGCCCTGGCAGGTGTCCTTGCCGCCGACCGTAGTGCCGGCGCAAAGCTGCCCCACGGCGATATTGGCCTCCGGGAAGGCGCTCTTGTAGCGGGCCTCACAGGCGGCCGTCGCCACCATGGGCAGCTTCGTGGTCATCAGCCTGCTGGAGCCAGCATAGAACGTCTCGTTGCCGGACCTCACGTAGCGGCGCAGCCGGCGGTCCGCCTCGCTCTTGTCGGTGAAGCCGAAGCCGGCGACGCGCAAATCGGCACCATCAGGGCCCGACGGGTCGGTGGCAACCGACAGCGACAATCGCTGTAAAGGGCCTGGCCAGGGCGTGGCCAGCCGCACCAGCGCGATGTCGTTGCCATTGCGCTGCGTCACGCTATCGACTGCCTCGTCCGGCTCGACACCGTTGGCACGCAACGCGCGATAGGCCGCGAGGAAGCTTTCGTGGACCACCACCTCGGCCACCACGAACACCGACCCGTCCAGCGGCTTGGTCAGCTCGTCTCGGCCGACGACAGCCTCCAGCGTGCCGCAGACGAGAGCCTGCTGCTCGTCCCTGAAGCAGCCTTCGTAGCGGCCGGTGTCGGCGATCTGCACAAGGCAGTGAGCTGCCGTCAGCATCCATGTGGGCGCGATGATCGTGCCGCCGCAAACGTGGCCCGACAGACCCGTGGCGGCATCCCGATAGCGCAGCGTCGCGATGGACGGCCAATCGCGCGCCTCAGCCGGCACGCCGCCGACAACCTTGGGTCGCGCCGTCCGTGCGAAGCGGTCGCTGTCCGCCGGCTGGGCTCGAAGCGCAGTGGACGCAGCCAGCGTGGTGACGATGGCCGCAAGCAGTGCCACGAATCGGTGCATGGGAACTCCGCCACCTCTCCTGCCGGCGCGACAGCCGCATTATCAGCACCCGCGGGAGCCCCGCAACGGCGCATTGCGGACGCAGACGGTCGCTGCCGGCTGGGAGCGGGCCAAATCTTGCAGCCGAGATTGACGCCGCTGTGGCAGCGATGTCACCTGGAACGGCAGCAACGAGATCGAGACGGGGCCGCCGGATGACTGCCGGGACAGCGAGGGACTACGAGGTCGCGATCATCGGCGGTGGCCTCGTCGGCGCCGCCGTCGGCTGGGGTCTTGCGCGTCTCGGTCACCGTGTCGCAGTGCTCGACGAAGGCGACGACGTCCGCCGCGCCTCGCGCGGCAACTTCGCGCTGGTCTGGGTCCAATCGAAGGGCCTCGGCATGGCCGAGTACGCCGGCTGGACCGTGCGCTCGTCGAATGCTTGGGCCGGCCTCGCCGACGAGCTGCGGCGTGAGACCGGCGTCGACGTGCATTTCGAACGGCCCGGCGGCTTTCATCTGGCGCTCTCCGACGAGGAGCTCGAGACCCGGGCGCAGACCCTGAGGCGGCTGCACAACCAGCCGCACATGGTCGGCTACGAGACCAACATGCTGGGAGCGGCCGAGATCCGCAGAATGCTGCCGGCGGTGGGTCCCGAGGTCGTCGGCGGCAGCTATTGCCCGCTCGACGGGCACGTCAACTCGCAGGGGCTTCTGAAGGCGCTGCACACGGGCCTGGCCCGGCACGGCGCGCGCTACCAGCCGGGCCAGCGGGTCAACGGCATCAAGCACAAGGACGGCGCCTTCCGGCTGTCGACCGCGAAAGGCGAGGTGGTGGCTGGCAAGGTGGTCATCGCTGCCGGCAATGCCACGGCAGACCTCGCCCCGATGGTCGGCCTCCAGGTACCGATGCTGCCCGAACGCGGCCAAATCATCGTCACCGAGCGCGTCGCACCGTTCCTGAGACACCCCATCGTCAACGTGCGCCAGACGGACGAGGGCACCGTGATGATCGGCGACAGCCGCGAGGAGGTGCAGGATCCGAGCGGCATCAGGATCGGGATCAACACGCTGATGGCAAAGCGGGCGATGCGTTATTTCCCGGCGCTGGCACAGCTCAACGTCATACGCACCTGGTCGGCCATCCGCGTCATGACCAAAGACGGCTTTCCCATCTACGACCAGTCGCGGACGATGCCCGGCGCGTTCGTCGTCACCTGCCATTCGGGCGTGACGCTCGCCGCCAACCACGCACTCGCGATCGCGCCGATGATCGCCCGCGGTGCTCTCGACCCGGAGCTCGACGTTTTCTCGGCGCGGAGGCTCGATGCTCAAGCGCATGCATGACCGCCCGCTGGTGCCCGTCGGCATCACCATCGACGGCCGCCCGTTCGAGGCCAAGGCCGGCGACAGCGTCGCCGCGGCGCTGCTCGCCTCCGCAATCGGCGCGACGCGCGCCTCGCCGGTAGCCGGCAGTCCGCGCGCTCCCTACTGCCTGATGGGCGTCTGTTTCGAATGTCTCGTGACGATCGATGGCGTCGCCAATCGCCAAGCCTGCATGATCCCCGTCGCAGAGGGCATGCGGATCGACAGGCAGCCCGGACTGCGGGAGATCGGACCGTGACGACGATCACAAGCCTCGCCGCCGATTGGGACGTGCTGGTCGTCGGCGCCGGTCCGGCTGGCATGGCCGCTGCCACCGTGGCATCGCGCGCGGGCCTCTCGACGCTGCTGGTCGACGAGGGCCCATCCCCAGGCGGCCAGATATGGCGGGCCGTGACCACGACGCCGGTGATGCGCCGGCCGGTGCTCGGTGACGACTACTGGTGCGGCGCCGACGCCGTACGAGCCTTCGAGCGATCCGGCACCGTCTACCTGCCGGCAACGACAGTCTGGAGCCTCGATGGCCAAGGCAGGGCCGGCCTGTCGCACGGCGGCGGCGCGCGGATCGTGACCGCAAGCCGCGTCATCGTCGCGACCGGCGCGCTCGAGCGGCCGTTCCCTGTGCCCGGCTGGACGTTGCCCGGGGTCATGACAGTCGGTGGCGCACAGGGCCTGCTCAAGGCGTCGGGTCTGTACCCGGGCGGCCGCCTCGTGATTGCTGGCACGGGGCCGCTGATCTGGCTCTATGCGGCCCAGCTGCTCCGAGCCGGGGGCCGCATTGAGGCGATCCTCGACACCACCGATCGTCGGGCCCGCTACGCCGCCGCGGCCCGGCTCCCGTCGTTCCTCGCCTCCTCCTATCTCGGCAAGGGCCTCGCTCTCATGGCGGAGGTCAGGCGTCGCGTGCGCGTCGTCGGCAAGGTGACCTCACTCGTCATCGAAGGAGACCAGAAGGTCGACGGTGTCCGCTACGCGTGCGCGAGGAGGCAGGAGGCGCGACTTCCGGCCAACACCGTTCTCCTGCATCAGGGCGTCGTGCCGCAGACCAGCCTCGCGATGGCCGCCGGCGTACGGCATCGGTGGGACGACGACCAGCTCTGCTTCGTGCCCGAGATCAATGCGGACGGTGCCACCAGCCATGAACGGATCGCCATCGCCGGCGACAGCGCCGGCATCGCAGGCTGGGAAGCCGCCGTAACGCGAGGGCATCTCGCCGGCATAGCGGCGGTGCGCGCGCTCGGTGGGACCGGCGACGGCTTGCCGGACGCCGCCGCATGCCGGCGCCGCCTCGCTGCTCTCGAGGGGCCGCGGGGATTTCTCGACCGGCTGTACCGGCCGGCACGCTCGTTCCGAATTCCGACGGGCGATACGATCGTCTGCCGTTGCGAGGAGGTCCGGGCCGGCGAGATCGAACGGGCAGTCGATCTGGGATGCCTCGGTCCCGCCCAGCTCAAATCCTTCACCCGGGCCGGCATGGGGCCATGCCAAGGCCGCCTCTGCGGATTGACGGTGACCGAGATGATCGCGAGCCGGCGTGGCGTCCCACAAGCAGAGGTGGGCACCGCTCGGCCCCGGCCCCCGGTGAAGCCGATCACGGTCGCGGAGCTGGCCTCGCTTCCGGCTGGCGAGCAGGACCTTGCGGCAGTGATCGGCCGCAGGAGGTGAGGGCAGCCACGGCGGTGTTTGGTGCCGTGGCCCGCCGGCAGCACACGGCCTCCCGCCGCTTCACGGTATGCGCAGATCGAGCTCCATCTCAGCCTCTTTGGCCGGTAGCGGCACGGGCCCACCCGCCGCATGCGACAGGTGCGCGGCGGCCAGCGTCTGCATGATGCCGAGCCCCACATCGATGCCGCAGGTCGTCGGTCCATCCGCGAGCGCATCGAGCAGCACGTCCCGCGCCGCATCGACGGCACTGTGCGGCACGAAATCGGGAAACGGCACCTCCTCCTGCGGCGCACCATAGGCCGACATGGGACGCTCGCGCACCTCGGCCTTCCGCTGCTGGATCGTCCACGGCCGCATCTCGTCCGCAATCCGGATGAAGCCACGCGCGAATCTCAGCTCGATGGTGCCGAGCACGCCCACATCGTCGCCGATCTCGACGAAGCCGCGGGCACCGTTCGGATAGAGCATCATCACCGACCCGCCGGGATCGAAGAACTGCGCGCCTCGCGGATTGATATCGGCAGGCGTCGTCAAACGCGCGAACACGGTCGCCGGCAGCGCGCCGATGAGATAGTTGCACAAGTCCAGGTAATGCACGCCGACGCAGCCCAGTCCGCCCCCGCCTTGCGTCACCACCACCGCGCGCAGCGGCCCGAGTGCCTCGGACCCGTCGAGCACCGTCCGGATGCGCTGGTAGTTCGGCGAGTAGCGGCGGCCGTGATTGACCACGACGCGCGCGCCGACCCGATCGGCGACGGCCTTCAGCCGGACAGCATCGGCCGGATTGGCGGTGGCCGGCTTCTCGACGACGACCCGGCGCACGCCCGCCTGGATGACCGCCGTTGCGAGCGGCGCATGTGTGGTCGCAGTGGTCGAGATGATGACCGCGTCCAGCCGGGCGGCGACGAGCGCATCGAGGCTCCGCACCAGCACGCCGGCGAGCTTCGGAAAAGGCCCGAGCGCAAACGGCTCGGGCGCCGTATCGAGGGCCGCGACCACCTCTCCACCAGCCAGCCCCACGGCTTCCACATGTCGGGCTCCCATGCGCCCGAGACCGATAATTCCTACTCGTGCCGTCATGCCACCCCGCCTGACCGTCCTGTCATTGATCCTGCCACCGCGGCCGCGGCGCCTCCAGCGACGGCCTGTTCGGCCGGTCCTGGTCGCCGTCGCCCCTGAACAGCAAGCCGCCCGCCGCGGGTGCCTTGATGGTCCAGCCGAGCGTGACGTTTCGCTGCTCGAACGGATCGAAATAGTTCGGCACGACGACCGGATCGGCCGCGGCCCGGAAGCCCGCCTTTGCCAGCACCTCGCCGCCCGGCCCTCCGGCCAGGCAGTCGATGTACTCCGCCTTCTCGCGGCGGCACAGAGCGACGAGCGATCGGGCGAGCGAGCCGACCGACCCTATGTCGCCCACGACATCCGAGATTCGCAGACACCGGGCGCCGCCGTGCTCGACGACGCGCATGACGATACCGACGCCGGCGCCCCCCCCCTCTCGCCCAGCGATGAGGAAACGATAGGTGAACGGCGCTCCTGATCCGTAGCGCCAGGCAAGCCAATGCGCCGGCTTCAACGGCATGCGTCCCGCAGCGAACATCGCCAGCTCGGCGGCGCTGTCCACCTCATCGAGCCACGCTTCGCCGCTGGCGGGCAGCTCGGGCGGGACGCCACGGTCCAGCTGCCGCGCCAGCCGATCGGGCATGTCCGGATTGGCGACATAGTAGGTCTGCGACGAGCCGCTCCTGTGTCCGATCATGCGCAGTACGCCCGACGCCGCGGGATTGACACCCAGCGACCCGATGAAGCGTGGCTTGTAGATCTGCTCGAGCGCGCGGAACAATCCGAGGCCGGCGCGTCCGCCCCCTTCGCCCTTCAGCGCGATCCAGATGCCGGTGCAGAGGTCGAGGACGTCGTCGCCGATCCGGCCGTAAGGCATCACCCCCAGGAAACCGACGATCCTATCGTCCGGCGTGGTCGCAATGACCGCATGAAAGCTCTTGCCGTCGGCATCGAGATGCTGCCAGTCGAGCCATCGAGAATCGGCAACGAAAATATGGTCCGCTCGCCAGTGCTGGCGCAGCAGCTCCTGCAAACGGACACGCTCGTCGGCGCGCGGCCGCCGGTATGACAGCTCGACACTGGACGTCATGCGGCCCCTTTCCCCAACCCGGCTCCCATGGCAAGCACCTCGTCCATCGCGGCGAGCGCCAGCCGCCGGTCGCGGCGGATCAGCGGTGCCTGATGGTGCCGGGCCGCAGCTGCCAGTGCGGCGACGATTCCCGCGGGGTCGTCGGAGAACTGCATTGCGCCCGCCTCGATCGGCTCGCGGAAGAGCTGTTGCGCCATCGGCTCGAACAAGACCACCGGCAAGCCTGCGTCGTGCGCCTCGATGGCCCCTGCCGAGAAGCCGGTCAGGACAGCGTCGCTCGACTCCAAGCACGATGACAGCGGCGCCAGCGACGGTCCCTCGACGAGCACGTTTTCGATGCCTTGCCGCCGCATGCCCTCGACGAAGGCGCTGACGTTGCTGATCATACGGGGATGCAACCTGATCAGCCATTGCCAGCCGGGCGGTGCAGCGCGAATGGACGCCACCACCGGATCGGGCAGCGGGCTCCCGCGCCGCAGATGATAGGCAAGGGTCGGCCCCTGCTCGAGGCACAGGATTCGGCGCTCGGCCGGCGGCAGCGCGAGTGGAGCCGCCAGGTCGACCGACCGCCACCGGAGGTCGCCGCCTACGACGGTGGCGATCTGACCGTTCGATTTGGGCATAATCCGTCTGAAATAGTCGCTCCAGACCCAGAACAC
>JANRJI010000140.1:0-14528 GCA_033764055.1 Hyphomicrobiaceae bacterium | reverse complement strand
GGCGCACGCTGCGTCCCCGTCGCGACGCCGACCCCGCCGGCCTGTCCGCCAGGCTTCGTCAGGCAAGGAGGCCAGTGTATCAGGCTGGTACAGCCGACGCCGCCAAAGCCGCCCGTAAAGCCACCGCCACCGAAGCCGCCGGTCAAGCCGTTGCCGCCGAAGCCGCCCGTCAAGCCGCAGCCTCCGCGGCCGCCGGCGAAGCCTCTACCACCACCGCGGCCACCTGTGAGGGTCGTCCCGAAACCCCCGCCGCCGCGGCCAGTTGCCTGCCCGCCGGGCACTGTCAGACAGGGCGCCGCCTGCGTCCCGATCAGAAGAAGGTAGATCGCAAATGACCGTGTGTGATTTCAGAGCCCTGCTGCTCGGTGGCCTGCTGCTGCTGCCGACCGCTGTCGGAGCCCAATCGCCGCCACCGTCTCCAGCCGCGGCACCGCCCGCTGGCTCGGCATCCGATCAGGAGGCGGCCGAGCCCAAGCAAGTGGAGGCATCGCCGTCCGAGGACACGGACATTTCAGGCACCGAGGAGTTCGTACGCTACTGCTCGGTCTGTCACGGCCTCGACGCCAAGGGGAAAGGCCCGCTCGCCCCTTCGCTGAAGAAGCCGCCAGCGGACCTCACGCAGATCACGCGACGTAACAACGGTCACTTCCCGTTCAGCCGTATCGCCAAAATCATCCGCGACGGGGGCGAGATCGCCAGCCACGGCTCGAGCGACATGCCGGCATGGGGCGAGGTGTTTCGTGACCACGTCGATCCGATCATGTCACGGGCCCTCATTTTCGAACTGACGAGCTACCTAGAGACCTTGCAGGAGAAATAGCCTCGGCATCACGGAGAAGCCCGATGCCGAAGATCATTCGGGCTGCCGTGACGCCAGCCTGGATCCCGAAGCGACGTCATTGCCCGACGCGGTGCTGGCTTTGTCCCGCTTGCTGCGACATCTTGCGGCGGTCACGTACTATGAGACCATGCTGATCGCCAGCGTACGCCGCGGCACCGCCACTCTCGAGGTGGCGGACAGGCTCATCACTTACATCGGCAGCACATTCTCAAATCGCCGATAGCCTGTCGCATATCCCTGCTTGTCCTTCGGCTCAGGATAGACCTACTTGAAATCGAAGGGCACGATGTAGCTCCGCTGAGCTGCGGTGCTGCCAGCCGGCGGCAGAGGAAAGGTGGCCGCATGCATGGCGGCGAGTGCTGCTCGGTCCGCGGCGGGGCTGCCGCTGGTCCGGTGGATCTCTGCAATCTCGATCGTGCCATCGGGCGAAAGACGGAACGATACGACGACCTTGCCCTTCCGGCCGACATGCGAGGGGCGCGTCCGTCCGAGCGCGAGGCGGACTGCGAGAGCGTAGCGGGCGAGCTCGCCGGGCGAGGCGCCGGCCGCCGCCTCAGATTCGACGCTCTCAGCCGCCGCGGCGTGAGATGTAGCACCGCCGGTGACCGACGCCATCTGCGCTTCGGATGCCGTGGCGGCGATTGGCGTGGGGGGCTTCTCGACGGGCTCTTGTGCCTCGGGCTTCCTCTCAACGGATGTCTTTGACGGGGGGGACGGAGTCTCGGCGACAACCAGGGCGTCCGCAGCTTCCGGCCCCTGATCGGGCTTGGCCACGATGTCGGGCGGCGGCGGCGGATTCGCCTCGGGCTTGGGCTCCGGCTCGCCCGCCGCAACCGCGATGCTCTCCGCTTGCGACGGCGCATCGACACCGACGGCCTCGGAAACGGGTGCGGCAGCCCCCACTGCAGCCGTGCTGGCACGGGCAGACAGGCTCTCCAGAGCCGCGGCGCTGATCACCTCGATGCTGACGGCCTCCAGGTCCTGCACGCCGGCGCCGATCCCGTCCAAGGGTGGGCGATGGACGAGCCATCCGAGGAGCGCACCGTGCAGCGCGAGCGAGATGACGCCGGCTGCGATGATCCGGGCGCTGGACGACGGCCTTGGCACAACGGCTGCGTCGGCCGGCTCCCCCGGCCGATGAGCCCAGATCGCGGGTGCGTCGCCGGCCGGCTCAATGCAGGCACGGCTTGCCTCCAGTTTCAATGCATCCCTACCCACGGGCGAACGGTCGATTCGCGCAGAGGGTTGGGATGGCGCGATGAGGCTCGGCAGGTGACAAGCGCTGCTCATATCATTCAAGCGGCCGGTCTCGCCCGCCTGCCGCGACGCAACAGTCTCAGTGAGAGGTCGAGAAGTCCAACGACGATGAGCGAAGCGCCGGCCAACGGAAATGCCATCCCATGCCCCATGGTGATCAGGGCCAAGGTCCGCATCGGTGCCGGTGCGAGCTGGGCCGGTGCGAGCTGGCGCAGCGCGCCGATCGAGCCGCTCGGGCGACACTGCCGCCGCAGGTAAGGCCCCGTGATGATGAGCATGATCAGGCCGAGGCACGGCACGGCCAAGTCAATCTGGTTGAGCGTTCCGAATTGGCTTCCCATGTGCAGTTGAATACCGAGCTCGATGGCTTTGGCCGCCCAGTCACAGTCGCCGAAACTACGTGGCCGAGAGCTTTGCCCAAATACTGCGCCGCTCCAATGGTGAGAGCCAAGGCGAACTTTACACCCAGCCAGGTCTTACGCCTGGTTTCACTCATCCCGGTTCCTCCCGTCTGTCCTTGCTGTGTCCCAACGAGTCGTCGAACGATCTCCAGCTCAAAGGCGCCGCACGGCCGCCTCTGCTGCGGCTCTTGCGTCCTTCACGAACTGATCGAACATGGCTGTCATCATGCCGGTTGCCTCGGCGCCGGCTTTTGCGGGGGTGCCGGCATCGAATGGCGGCGCCGGCTGGTACTCAGCCAGCAACTGGAGCGCCTTGGCGTAGTCGGCATCGCGCAGCTTCGCGACGAGCGAGAGCCCGAAATCGAGGCCGGCGGTAACCCCGCCCCCCGTCATGCGATTGCGGTCGATCACGACGCGCTGATCGACCGGCTCGGCGCCGAAAATGCGCAGAATGTCCCGCGTCACCCAATGCGACGTCGCCTTGTAGCCCCTGAGCAGTCCTGCCGCGCCGAGCAGGAGGGAGCCCGTGCACACGCTCGTCACGAATTTCGCCCGGCTGCCGCGGTCCTTGAGGAAGGCGATCGTCGCCTCGTCCTGCATGGCGGCGAGCGTGCCGGCGGTTCCGCCCGGCACGCAGATGATGTCGAGATCCTTCGGGCACTCATCGAAGGTGGCCGTCGGCACGATGGCGAGCTTCATGTCGCTTACGACCGGCTCGCGTGTCCTGGCCACGATATGGGTCGTCGCCCCCATGAGATTGCCGAGCATGTAGTGTGGCCCGACGAGATCGAGGGCCGTGAACTGGGGATAGGCGAGGAAAGCGATCTTCTCCGCGCCGTGCCAGTGGGCCGGGAAATGGCTCATATCGTGCGTTTGCTCGGCGGGAGGTGCAGCCCCCTTCGCCGGCTGCGCGCTCGTATCCGTCGACCTGACGGCGCTGCCCGCGAGAATAGCCATGGTCAACAGGAAATCGCGTTTCGAGATCGTCATCGCGTATGCTCCGCACTTGTCGGGATCATCCGAGGGTCGCACTGAGAATGACGAGCGCCGCAAGTGCCGTGGCGCAGAGCGCGAGCGTGATCAGGAACGGGTAGCCGAGCACCAGAATGCCGACGATCGCGGCCATCAGGACATTTGCACCGAGCAGCGCGAGCTCCCCGAAAGCCTCGGCCTCCAGGCAGCGGATCGCATAGCCGGCGATCGGCATGCCCCGAATGAATCGAAAAAGCCGACTGCTCTCACTCGGTGGCTCGGGTGTCATTCCGCATTCCGTTCCTGATGCATTTCTTGGGGTGGGCGGCCGTCATGGGGCATGACCGGCCGCACTTCTACGCGGTAGCGTCAATACTTAACCGCGATGGTTCCGTATGCGGCAAAGCCGTCCGATGGAACGACCCGGCCCGAGAAGTAGCCGTAGCGATCGAAGTACTTCTCGTCGGTGATGTTCTTGAGGGCGAGGGCCGCCTCGAAGCGCTCGCTCTCGTAGCCGATCTTGGCGTCGATCGTGTAGAAGCCGTCGCTCGTGAACGGGTTCTGAGTGGAGATCAGCTTGTCGCTCGCCGCATAGACGCCGGCGCCGACGCTGAAGCCCCTCAACCAGTCATGCTGGAAGGCATAGTTCAACCAAACACGCCCCGAATGCTCGGGAACTCCGGGGATGCGCGAGCCAGCGAGGATGGGTGCCGCGAACAGCGTGCCCGGCACGGTTTTCGCGAACTCGGCATCGGTGTATGCGTAGGCGGTCAGCACCTTGAATGCCTTGGAGAGCTGCCAGGTGCTCTCGGCCTCGAAGCCGCGGGAGCGCTGCTCGCCGACCGCAATGCTTCGGAACAGTGGGTCCGTCACGTCCGTGATCGCTACGTTGTGCCGGTTGACCTCGTAGACCGAGAGCGTTCCGCCGACCATGCCGCCGAAGTTGAACTTGATGCCGCCTTCGACCTGCTCCGAGAGCTCAGGCTTGGGCTCATCGACGAAATTCAGGAATGGTTGCGCCCGCATGCCCTCGCTGTAGCCAGCGAAAATTAAGATGCCCGGCAGCACGTCGAGCACGGCACCCGCGCGCGGCAGCAGCTTGTCCTCGTCGGTGATGGCCTTGAAGCCGAAGAACGGGTCGGTGTTCGTGAAGTTGGTCACGACGCTCGCCGCGCGCAGCCCGGCAGTGATGTGTAATCGCTCCCAGAGCGACGACTGCAGCTGCACGAAGGCACCACTCGTCTCGGTGACGACGATCTGGTCCTTGATGCGCGGGCCCGGATCGAAATAAGGCGGGAACAGAGGGTTCTGGAGGTCAACGAAACCCAGCAGGGCCGCGTTGATGAAGCCCTGGTCCTTGAGGCGGCTGTAGTCGAAGCCGAACAGCAGCTTGTTGCGCGCCGGGCCCCAGTCGAACTTGGCGAGCGCGTGCGCCGTGACAGTTGCTTCCTGCTGGTCCTGGAACAGCTCTGCATTATAGAGGCCCCAGGTCGACGGCGGGAAGAAAGGCCGGTCGCCGATGAAGCCGTCGGCACCGGCGATCGTCTGGACGTTCTCCTCGAACTCGGAGCGGGCGATGCGTCCCTTCACGTTGAACGACCAAACCGGGTCGAGCTTGTGATCGAGCGTTACGGTAACGGCCTCGTAGCGGGAATGGCTGTCCGGAATGTCGGCGGGTCCGATGAACATCGAGCGCGGGAGGCGGAAATCGCCGACCACCGTACCTGTTGCCGGAAGGCCCTGGTATTCCGGCTGCTTCCAGTTGCGCAAGGTGCCCTGAACGGTCAGCGTCGTATTCGAGCGGTCCGTCAGCGTCAACGTCGGGTTGATGTTGTATCGCTCGGTCTCGATCACATCGATGTGGCTCTTGGCCTGCGTGTACTCGCCCGTCATGCGGAACAGCACCAAGGGCGTGATCGGCTGGTTGATGTCGAAGAACGGCTGCACGTGGGCGTGGCTGCCGATCGTGATACCGACCTTGCCGAAGGCCTCCGGCATCGGCAGCTTCGAGACGATATTGACGGCGCCGCCGACCGGATTTCCGATGCCGCCGCCGTAGAGGAAGCCGGTTGGCCCTTTCAGCACCTCGATCCGCTCGATGTTGATGGTGCCCTGCGTATCACCGGGATTGTACTGGATCGACAGCCCGTCGACCCAACGGTCGGCCGAGAAGCCGCGCAGGAGCGTCGGATCGAACGCAGGCGTGATGATCGGGCTCGGTGGCACGACGCCGCTGACATTCTGAAGCGCTTCGCTGGTACCGACGGGCTTCTGGTCGTCGATGACGGATCGCGGCAGGATCGAGACCGACTGAGGAATGCGCTCCACAGGCGTATCGGTGCGTGTCGACGAGAACCCCGTGAGGGCGCGATATCCCTGCACCGGTCCTGCCGTGGTCGCGGTGACGGGCAGGGACGGATTGACGATCACACCCGGCGGCAACGCGAGGCTGGCCGTGGCAGGCTCGGGCACGGCAGCCGGCGCCGGCGCGGGTGGCGCGGGCTGCTTCGGCGCAGCCTTGGCCTGGGCCTTGGGAACGATCTTGGGCGCAGCAGCCTTCGGTTCGGGGGCAGCTGCCTTCGGCGCGGCCGGTGGCGGTGCCTTCGGCTGCGCCGCGGGCGGCTCGACCGGTACGGTCGGCAGCGGCGTGCCGGCGGCCGGTGCCGAGGATGGCGGCGCCTGAGCGTACGCTGGCCCAAGAGCGCCTGTCAGCGCTATGGCTGCCGCCGCGACGCCGCCCAACAGCGGGTGCGAGTGCCGGTGCACCTTCAAGTGCTGATACTTGTCTATGTTCGTACTCTTCCCCCGAGTCCCGGAATTCATTTCTGCCGTCAGTGCTTGTGCTTGTGCTTGTGCGGATCGCCGTGACCAGCGGCCGGCGCGTCCATGCGCAGGATGCCGTCGAACAGGGCGAGCTTTGCCAGATACTCCGATGTGAGGCGGCTTTCGGCTTCGCGCAGCCGCTGCTCGAGCCGTGCCGCGACTTCGGCTGGAACGCCGGCGGCGATTGCCGTCGTAGCCGACCGCAACTGGTCGCCACTGCACAAAGTCACCTCCCACGTGCCGTCTCGCTTGCGCAGCAGCGCGCGCCCTCCCTGTCCGCCTTGCACCCATCCGGCGATGGCGTAGTCGCCAACGACGACGATCGGCTCCATTCCGAGCGGCGCGTCGGCTCGCTCCCATGTGGCGCGGGCCAACTGTTTGATCGCTGCCTTGTCGGCAGTCGTGTCGTCGGCCTTGGCGGCCGCACAGCCCGCCACCAGGGCCGCCGCCATGACGGCAGAACGGAGCAGGCAAAGCCCTGGCATCGGCACAACTTTGTTTTGGCCTACCATTTGTATTTCACGCCGCCATAGACCGCTCGGCCGTTGCCCGGCTCGAAGAGGTTGGTGAAATCCGGATGGCCGACGTTGGTGATGCCGGTGCTCGCGATATAGTGCTCGTCGGTGAGGTTGCGGCCCTCGACGTATGCCGAGAAATGCTGGCCGTCGTATCCGGCCTTGAGACCGAGCAGGGAATAGGCCGCCGTCTTGAGCGTATTGGCGCTGTCGACGAAATAGGCCTCGGGAACCAACTCGACATTGGGCCCGAAATAGAAACCTGCCGGGTGTTTGTAGAGCAGCTCCGCCCTGACGAAGTGGCGGGGTGCACCGGGAAGCTCGTTGTCTCCGAATTGCGGATCGCCGTCGAATCGGAAATCGCTGAACGTGTAGGCAGCGTTCAGCCACAGCCTGTCGGTCTTGTCGTCATCGTGGCCTCGCAGAATGCCGCGCCAGATCGCGGCGCCGAAGCCCAGCTCCACGCCTTGATGAATGGTCTTGTCGGCATTCTCGACGATGCAGAAGTCCGCGATTCCGAACGGGAACACGCACTGCAGCTCGTTCTTGATGCGCGAGTGATAGGCGGCAATGTCCCAGGTGAAGTCGGTAAGCCGGCCGCGCGTGCCGATCTCGACCGTGGTGGCTCGCTGGAGGCGCGTGTCGAGATGGGCGCCTGTGAAGGGATGATAAAGGTCGTCGAACAGCGGCACCTCGGCGCTCCGCGAGACGTTGAGGAACGCCTGCGCATTGCGGCTGATCTCCCAGAGCAGCCCGGCCTTCGGGCTCCAAGCGTTGAATTCGTCGCGGCCCTCGCTGCCGAAACCGAGACGGTCCTCCTGCTCGCGGACGGCGTGCAGGAAATGCGTGCCGGTCATCAGCGCGACCGTCGGCAGGAAATAGAAATAATTCTCGGCGAATGCCGAGGTATTGCGCGACGTCTGCAGCCAGCGGGTCACCTCTGGGCCCTTGTCGCCGCCGATATTGAGGAAGCGGTGCGCATCGGTGGTGCCGTCGTGGGCGTTGAAGCCGACGACGAGGCGATCCTTGAAGCCGTGGATCGACGTCTCGTGCGTGAGCTTTCCGAAGCCGCCAACGTCGCGATACTGGTAATCGAAATAGAGGAAGATCGGATGCACCAGGTGACGGTCGACGGCAAAAGCGCCCACTTCGAGCACGGTGCCCGGTGCGAGGCGGAAGGTCGTCTTGTTGCCGATGCGGTAGGATTCGACGTCCCGGTGCCAGTCGTTGAGCACGTTTATGGCGGCCGCGTCTTTCGGCCTGTCGAGGGCCACGCGGCGCGTCACCGTGCCCGGGATCTCCTGCTTTATGTCGTTGGCATTGAAGAAGAAGCGCGTCTCGACGTCGGCCCCGAGGCGGAAGCCGACGTTGCCGCTGAGGCGGGCCGCTTCGCCAGCGCTGTGGACCCGGTATCCGTCCTGCTCCTGCCATGTGCCGGTGACGAAGAAATCGAACGGGCCAGCCGCGGCGCCGGTCGACGCCTGCAGGCGATGGAAGCCGAAGCTCCCGACGTCGATGCCGGCGCTGATCAGCGAGGCATCGCGCCCGGTGGGCGTAACGAAGTTGACGGCTCCGCCCAAAGTGCTCAGCCCGAAGCGCATGCCGGCAGCGCCCTTATAGACCTCGACAAAACGGTAGGCCGTCGGATCGATCTCCTGGAAATCACCGTGACCGTCCGCCGTATTGATCGGCATCCCATCCATCAGCATCGTCACGCCGCGGAGATGGAAGTTGCGCGAAAGCCCCGATCCCCGGATGGACAGGCGGCTGTCCTCGCCCCAACGTGGCTGCACGAAAACCCCGGGCACATAATCGAGGACATCCTTGATCGTCGTCGCTGGTGTATCGTTCTTGAAGGAAGTGTCTGCCACCACCGACACCGATCCAGGGATGCCGGCCAGCTCTCGACGAGCCTCGGCGGTGGTCGGAACAGTCAGGCTCCCCTCACGTGCGACGCTGCCCGCTGCTGACGGCGCGGTAGCAGCAGGCTCGGGCGCGGCAACTGGGGCAGGAGGCGCAGGGGGTGGGACGGGCTGAGCCTTGGCCTGGGCCTTGGGAACAGCTTTAGGAGCCGGGGTTGCCGCCTTGGGCGCGGGCGCCGGTACGGCAAGCGGTGCCTTCGGCTGCGCCGTGGGCGGCTCGACCGGCACTGTCGGCAAGGTCGTCCCCGCCGCCGGTGCCGAGGATGGCACTTGCGCGTGCGCGATGCCAATCGCTGCCAGCAGTAAAAATGCGCTTACGGCCGATCCCACTGCCAGCGTTGCTTGGATTGGGCCGTATGCGCGTCGGCCCCGCTCATTTCCTGACTGTCCCATGTTGCCCCCCGGGCAAGAAGATTCGATTACTGTTCTGCGACACCGCCCATGACGTCGGGCAGGTTTGGAAGTGGTGCTGTCGGAGATGGCGCACTTGCGCTTGCCACGCCGGTCGTTCGCCTCCCGCTGCCGCAGTCGCGACCGCGCGCAACTCGAGCGTCGTCCTAGGTGTGACCACTCGAGAATGTCGCCGACGGCGCGGCGGCGCTGGCGACGGCTATAGCGATAGCGAGCACGCTGATGGCCACCGCCACAGCGATCTCGAGGCGCACCTTGGACGAAAGTCCGCGGGGCCTACGGCCGATAGATCTTTGCATTTGACCGACCCGACTGAGCCGTATCCCGCCCGCGCAAGACATGCGGGCCGGGTCGCACCAGGACCTGGATACGGCAAAGGAAGGAGAGAGCGGATAGGGCTCAGGCGGCCGACGGGGGCCCGCACGTCGGGGGGCGAACCTCATGCAGGCGCAGGGTAATCGCTCGCCCGACAACCTCCATGCGCGCAGCATCGGCATCCGGCATATGGCCGGGAAGCTCGATCACAGGCAGCAAGGCGACTGCCGAGACGGCGCCCTTGCAGATAGGGCATGCCGATTGGTCGACGGGGTCGGTTGGAAGAGTGGGACTTTCGCCATCGACTTGGTGTGTTGCAGATCCGGCGCCGTGACAGATCTCCGCCAGCGCCACAGCAAGAGCCTGATGCTGCAGGATTGTCCCGAGCGCTGCCACATTGTGCCACACGATCCATCCGGCATGCACGAGCATGCCGATGATCGCGAGTGCGCGAGCGAATGTGGAGATGCGCTTCAAAGACATACCCCTTCCATTCTCAAATTATCGCGAATCGATCGGCTTTGACAACACGCAATGCCAGTAAAGACCGGACTGCGTCATCACCGCAGCACTCGGACACGAAACGAGAGCGCCGACGTGGCGGCTCTGCTACGGCGGCAGGCACCGTGATAGCCTCGTTCGAGCATGACGCTTCACGGGACGAGCAAATGACCGATCGTACGCGCCGCTTCGGCTTCCTCATGTATCCGCTATACGAGGAGCTCGATCTGATCGGGCCGTGGGAAATGGCAACGATGTGGCGCGACTATGCTGGCGGCCCTGCCTGTGTGACGGTCAGCGAGCATGGTGGCCCCGTCGCCTGCGCGAAGGGTTTGAAGTCGATTGCGGATCATGTGCTCGCCGACTGCCCACCACTCGACTACCTGCTGATCCCGGGTGGCTTCGCCGCTTTCGACGAGATGCGGAACGAGACGCTCGTCGCCTGGGTGCGCCAGACAGCGGCGCGGGCCGAGCACGTGCTTTCGGTGTGCACGGGCTCCTTCATCCTCTCGGCCGCTGGCGTGCTCGCCGGCAAAGAGGCAACCACCCACTGGAAGGCCATGGCGCGTCTCGGCAGGGAGCCGGGCGTCCGAGCTGTCCAGCGTCGCTGGGTGCGCGACGGCAACGTGTGGTCGTCGGCCGGCGTTTCCGCGGGAATGGACCTGCTGCTGGGTTTCATCGAGGCCGTCGACGGGCCCGAGGCAGCCGGCATCGTTCAGCACAACGCAGAGTATTATCCGGATGGCCGCAAATACGGATCGGCCACGCCACCCGCATACTCCTGACGGATCGCGACAGCCGGGAAAGGCTCGAGGAGATCGCCCATGCGTAGATTGTCACGCGACGAGTTGAAGGGCCATGCACAAACGGTGCGCGGCCTCGTCGATCCGGTCGAGCTCGGTGCCACGCTGATGCATGAGCACCTACTCTGGGACATTCGCACACCAGCCATGCAGGCCGATCCCGACCAGGGACCGGAGTTGTGTCTGTGCAATTACTTCGCGGTCAACGGTGGCTACCGGAAGACACCTAACAACCTGGTCTTCGTGGACCACGGCCTCGCCACCGAGGAGATGCGTCGCATGCGACGGGCAGGCGGCCGCTCGATGGTCGAGTTGACTGTCGGGGGGCTCAAGCCCGACCCGCTCGGCCTCCGGAAGGTGGCCGAGGCAACGGATGCACATATCGTCATGGGGTGCGGCCACTACGTCGACGAGTACCAGGACCCGTCTAATCGCACCCGAACGGTCGACGATTTCGCGAGCGAGATGATCGATCAACTGACGCTCGGCGCGTGGGGCACGGACGTGCGTGCCGGCATTATCGGCGAGATCGGCTGCCAGTCGCCCTGGACCGGGCTCGAGCGGCGCGTCATGGAGGGCGCACTGATCGCCCAGAGTGCCACGGGTGCTGCTCTCAACGTGCATCCGGGGCGGCACCCGGACCAGCCGCAAGAGGTCGCCGAGCTCGCTCGTGCTCGTGGTGCCGACATGAGCCGCCTCGTCATCAGCCACATCGACCGCACGATCTTCGACGACGAGCGCCTGTTCCGTCTCGCCGATAGCGGCGTCGTGATCGAGCTCGACCTGTTCGGACAGGAGCAGTCCTACTACGCGCTCGACCTCACAGTCGATCTGCCGAACGATGCCGAGCGGCTGCGCTGGATCCGGAGGTTGATCGAGCGTGGACATCTCGACCAGATCGTGATCAGCCACGACATCTGCTATCGCTCGCGGCTGTCTTGCTTCGGCGGGCACGGCTACGGCCATATCTTCGAGAACGTGGTGCCGCTCATGCGTCGCCGGGGTTTCTCAGAAGCTGAGATCGAGCGCATCACGGTCGGCACCCCCAGGCGGTTGCTGACTTTCCAGTGACTTTGGCAGGGCACACGCAGCCGCACTAGGCCTGACCTCACACATGCGCTTGGGCGTCGGCTGAGTGCGGCTGGGGTGAGCTTCGAGGATCGTCAGAATCTGCTGGGGCACCGCTCGGGCCGGATCACGACCCACTATTCGGCAGCCGAGCTGTCACGGCTCTTGGAGGCGGCCGAGAGGGTCACTGAACGCAATGGAGCGCAACCCGAAGTGGTCGTGCTCAGAGGTCGGGTTGGATGCGATCTCCCGCAAAACTCCCGCAAGCGATCGCGAACGCTCGAGGAATTGAGCTAGGCCCTTGGCACAATGGTGGGTGATGAAGGACTCGAACCTTCGACCCGCTGATTAAGAGTCAGAAGAATCCATCTTCGGGCGGTGTTCCATATTATCATTGAAAAACAACGCGAATATTGAGAGGGTGGTCGGAGCAAGTCGGCAGGTTTACACCGTTCATGTTCCCTGGGCGTTACCCGAGATGGGCCTTCTGACGGCCATCTGATGGGACGTCGCCACAGCGCCCCTCCCGGCGCCTGCCCGTCACCCGATCCGACGCTCGGCATTCGGAGTTCCGCAATGTCCATTACCGGCAAGATCACCCTCTCCGCTGTTCGCGAGCTGCAACCCGGCGACGAGATGCGCGACAGCGAGCTGAGAGGCTTCGGCGTCCGCCGCCAGAGCTCGACCATCAGCTATTTCGTGCACACGCGGATCAACGGCCGCCTCAAGCGCCTGACCATTGGTCGGCATGGCAGCCCCTGGACGCCGGAGATGGCGCGCAAGGAGGCGGCCCGGTTGTTGGTCGGCATCCGCGCCGGTGAGAACCCTGCCGCAGAGCGCGACGCCCGACGCCACGTCACCGCCCCCTTCGAGGTGGTGGCCGCCGAGTTCATGCGGGTCCATGGCCCACGGCTCAAGCCCAAATCATCCGCCATGTACGAGAGTCTCATCCGGTTGCAATTGACGCCGATCTTCAAAGGCAAGCCCATCGCCGACATCACGGCGGCTCAGGTGACCCGCGCCCACGCTTCCTGGAGCGGGACGCCACGCACCGCCAACTTTGCGGTCGCGGTGCCGCAGCCAATAGAAAGGCGCCGATTGGCGCCCTCACATTGGCGGTCATCGCTTCCCAGCTGCACCGCCCGGCCAGTCTGTCGTGTCACGACTCCGCTGCAAACCGATCTGCCCACCGATGCATCACCCGAGGCAGGCGCTCAGGCACCCACCAGGAAACAGCACGCACGCGCTGCCGCTCTCCGCCGGCCCGCGCGCCTTGCCCCGCTGGCGCGCCGGAGGTGAAGGGCAAGGCGCGAGGGCCGGCTCCGGGAAACAGCAGCACGGGCCCCCGGTGCGTCGACACCACACTCCGGCCGAAAATCGACCCGTTGTCCCGAGACGCTGCCCACGCTGTCGGCATGTCCCCTTGTCGATGCTCCCCGCCCCCGTCACTCTCGCCCTCATAATCGTCACCGTCAACCAGAACCAGGCCGGCCAGCAGCGCATCTACCTCGGCGGCAAGAGCAGCCTCGAGGCTTGGATCGAGCCCAAAGCCGACAAGACCGGCTGGACCTTTCATCTGGACGAGGCCGTCACCGGCAACCGGATCTCCGACGACGACCGTCGCATCTGGGCAGTCCACATTCTTCTCGAGCTCGCCCGCGCGCTGGATGTGTCGCCGAACAACCTCGCTGCCGTTCCCTACGAGGCGATCACCGCGCTGCATGCGGCCGACCCGTTCGAAGGCCGCCGCATCGCTGGCCCCAAGCGCCGCGTCAATGAGCACGGGTTCATGAGCACCCGCCCCGACATCCGCCGGCCGGCCAGCGATTTCAAAAGCGGTGGGCCCGCCGCGCAAGCGCGCTCCCGGTGAAACATCCGCGCGCCACGCTTGCCGTCGCCGCGCTACAGTCGCGGCTCGCCGCAGTCGATGCGATGCTCTTCGGCGGCACGGCGGCGTGGCACGCCCTCAAGGGTGAGCTTGCCTTGACGGCTCGCCTCGCGGCCCACGTCCTCGCCCGCGAGCACGGCCGCCTTCGGACTTACCACGCCATCGCCGTCGCCCGCGCGCTCGCCCTCGTCGACGGCGACGACCTCATGGGCGCTCGGCACCACCTTCTTGCCGCGCTGCAGGAGACCCGGTCCTGAGCGGGACGGCGGCCCCGTATACACTTTGCCGCCTCACATTGACCGTATCCCGGGTGCCGGGCAGGGCCCCGCATCGAAACCCGCCGAAGGCGTCCATATTCTCCATATTCAATGTCAGCCCATTCGCAATTCGTCCGACAAACCACACCACTGCGCAAAGATGATGCAAACACGGGCAGCGGATCTGCACACACGGTGCAGACAGGAAGAAAGTAAAAGGGAGGTAGCGAGGTATGGGTTCGGCCACAAAATGGCCGACCCTCCTCCGGAAAGGCAGCGTTGTGCCGCTGCACCACCCCGCCTCCGGCGGTCCCGCCGAAATTCGAACGGAAGAGTGCGAATGCCGACACGTGGCTACCGGAAAGGAGTGTCCGACGCCAAGGAGCCTCGGCCGCACTTGATCCGGAGCAGGGTTGCCGCCGCTGCATACGACCGGCTCAGTGCGGAATCGGCCAACCGCAACATGACCCTGTCCAGCCTCGTCGCCGCGATTCTCATGGCACATATCTCTGGCCAGCGCGCCGAGCTTCCCCACCGTGCCGTCGACGCCGCCC
>JANRJI010000139.1:0-19840 GCA_033764055.1 Hyphomicrobiaceae bacterium | reverse complement strand
ACACCAATCAGAATGGTGCGACGGCCTGCCCGACGGGCCTCAACCCCGCCAAGGCGATCGCCGAGCTCAAGAAGCTGATGGTCGAGCGCCGGGTATAGGCTGGCGAGTCCGTTCGGCACCGCTGCTCTGAAAGCGCTTCGGCCGGTACCCTCCGCAGGGAGGGACCGGCCGAACGCTTGGAGGAAACCTCGGCTTCTGACCGCAGCGTAAGCTTACTCCGTCGCGGTCACAGCGGCCGGCGCCTTGCGGGTGCGCGGGGCCTTCGGCTTGGCGGGTGCCTTCACAGCGGCCTTCGCGGTCGTCGCGCTCTTGCTGGTGGCCGCGCGACGCGCCGTCCCGGAGCGCTTCGTGCTGGCAGCAGCCTTGCTCGTCTTGGAAGCGCGCTTCGCAGCCGGCTTGGCAGCGGTCTTGGCGGCGGTCTTGGCGGCAGGCTTCTTCACCGATTTGGTCGTCTTTGCAGTGGCAGCCATTGTCGTCTCTCCTTCTTCTCCCAGAAGCAAGCCTGACCGTCTGCCCGGACGAATCAGTGTGACTTGCTGAGACCACCGTGCCATCTGCAAGGTTAATGAGATGTAAATAGATCAATAGATTCATTTGGGTGGGACTACATATTTGATGAAGAAAGAAGGAAACATAGGCAATACCCTGAAAAACAGTCGGAAAAGAAGAAGACCGGAGCGCCCGAGGCAGCATCCGGTCTCAAGGCGCCAGGAGGCGCACAAGACGTCGCGGGGATGGGAGGCGGAGGCAGCGACCCCGGTGCCCGGCCGGGGGCGCACAGCCTCCGGTCGCCGCTCAGCCCGCCTTTTTCTTGGCAGCGGCCTTCTTGGCCGGAGCCTTCTTCGCAGCAGGGGCAGCAGCCTTCTTCGCAGGGGCCTTCTTCGCAGCAGCCTTGGCCATTTCCATTCTCCCAGTGATCAGAGTTGCTTGTCCGAATCAGCTCGGACAAAAAAAATATGCTCGCATTCGCGTGCAATGTTGACTGGCAAATGGAATTCTGTCTTGCCCATCCACTTGATTGGACCCCATCTGTTGCGTCAAATCCTCATTTTTCTACCAATCCCATGAGCTTAGTCCGTTGCGGCGGCACGGCATCCGGACCGTCGAGGACGTCGGGAGCACAAAGCTCAAGCCGTGGCCATCCCACAAATCCCTTCATGGTGTCGAGGTTCCCGCAGCGACAGCGATTTCTGTCGTCCCGGCGCACTCGCCAATGACCGCCACCAAGCCTCCGCGCCGATTGATCTTGGCAACTGCCGTGCATCGCTGGACCACCGAGGCTGAATGTGTAGAGTCCGGCCGCAGCAACAACGACATGCCACCAAGGGGCAGCCGGAGATGACATCGGCAGGCGGAAGCGGACTGATGCGCGGCAAACGCGGCCTCGTCATGGGCGTCGCCAACAATCGATCGATCGCTTGGGGCATTGCGCAGGCGTGCGCTGCCCAAGGGGCCGAGTTGGCTTTCACCTATCAGGGTGACGCTCTGAAGAAGCGCGTCGACCCGCTGGCGGCCGAGCTGGGCTCCTCCATCGTGCTGCCTTGCGATGTCACCGACCCCGGCTCGATGGACACGGTATTCGCCGAGCTGCAGCGTCAGTGGGGCAGCCTCGACTTCCTGGTTCACGCCATCGCCTTCTCGGACAAGAGCGAGCTGGACGGTCGCTACATCGACACGAGCGAGCGCAACTTCATCCAGACGATGTTGATCTCATGCTACTCGTTCACGGCGTTGGCTCGACGCGCCGAGAAGCTGATGCCGAGCGGCGGCTCTCTGCTGACGCTGACCTACTACGGCGCCGAGAAGGTCATGCCCCACTACAATGTCATGGGCGTGGCCAAGGCTGCGCTCGAGGCGAGCGTGCGCTACATGGCGGCCGACCTGGGCCGCCAGAACATCCGCGTCAACGCGATTTCCGCCGGCCCGATCAAGACGCTCGCCGCCTCGGGCATCGCCGACTTCCGCTACATTCTCAAGTGGAACGAGTACAATTCTGCGCTCCGGCGGACGGTGACCATCGAGGAGGTCGGCGGCTCGGCACTTTATCTTTTGTCGGATCTCGGCAAGGCGGTCACGGGTGAGGTGCACCACGTCGATGCCGGCTACCATATCCAGGGCATGAAGAACGAGGAGGCGCCGGACATCTCGGTCGCCAAAGGCGACTGACGCCCCGGATGAC
The DNA here is from genome assembly GCA_033764055.1 of Hyphomicrobiaceae bacterium. Classification (GTDB taxonomy): domain Bacteria; phylum Pseudomonadota; class Alphaproteobacteria; order Rhizobiales; family Hyphomicrobiaceae. The sequence goes on along the minus strand of JANRJI010000139.1, from coordinate 17,661 downwards.
GATGCCAGCCGACCCGCCCACAATTCCCGAGGACGAGATCGAGGAGCATTTTCTGCGCGCCTCGGGACCGGGCGGGCAGAACGTCAATAAGGTGTCCACCGCCGTCGAGCTGCGCTTCGACGTGCGCCATTCCCCGAGCCTGCCCCCGGCGATCCGGGGCCGCTTGACGCGGCTGGCCGGGCGCCGGCTCACGAAGGACGGGGTGCTCGTCATCCGCGCAGATCGCTTCAGGACTCAGGAGCAGAACCGCGCTGACGCCCGCGAGCGTCTGGCCGAGCTTGTCGAGGAGGCGTCGAAGGAGCCGAAGCCGCGCATCAAAACCAAGCCTACGAAAGCCTCGAGGCAACGCCGCCTCGAGTCGAAGGCGAAGCGCAGCGACGTCAAGAAGGGACGCGGCAAGACGGGTCCTGGGGATTGGTAGCCGCCAGCGGCCAGACGGCAGCGGCCCGGAGCACGCGCATCCGTCAGAGCCTCAGTGCCACGGCAGCAGCCAGCGCGCCCGGTCCGTCTTCGCCGAGCAGCTTGTCGAGCCCACGCTGTGAGACCCTGCCGTCCTCCATCGTCTCATCGCGGTGGATGCCGGACGTGATGAACAGCGCATCGATCCCCGCGCCCGCGGCCGCCGCCAGATCGGTTCGGATCGAATCGCCGATCGCCAGGACGCGCGTCCTCGGCACCGCGGCACCACGCAGCCGGGCTGCCTCCACCAGTGCCGTTTCATAGGCGATCGGAAACGGCTTTCCAGCCCAGTGCACGTCGCCACCCATCTCCTCGTAGAGGGCGCCGAGAGCACCTGCACATGGCAGCAGATCCGCCCCGACATGCACCACGAGATCCGGATTGGCACAAACCAGAGTCAGCCCGCGCTCGACCGCCATCTCTAGGCGTGCACGATAGTGCTCTGGCGTCTCGCGGCGATCGTCGGCAAGACCGGTGACTGTGATGCCCTCGGCCGCCTCGATCGCCACGGATGGCGCGCCGAGCGCCTCGAAAAAGGCACGGTCCCGTTTTGTCGGACCGATATGATGGATGCTCTGCCATCCCTCCCGACGGACGTGCGCCAGGGCCAGATCACCCGACGACACGATCGCGTCCCAGGCCTCCCGCACGACACCCTTTTCGTCGAGAACCCGGGCCACGTTGCTTGACGGCGTCGGCGCATTCGACACCAGCACGACTGTGCCGCCGCGCCCCCGGAAGGTCGAGAGCGCTTCGTTCGCGCCTTCGAAAGCACGCTTGCCGTCGTGCACCACGCCCCAGACATCGCAGAACAGCACGTCGTACTGCTCGAGCAACGCCGTACAATTTTCGATGATCTCCGGTCGCGGTGGCATCGGGGTCTCCTTGTTGCCCCACCCGGTGGGCGAATGAGCTCTAAGGGAGCACACATAGGCGAGAGCGGCACCGTTGCCACGGGTGTGCGACGATCGAGCCATTCTACACTGGCCCGGAGGCTGCTGGCGCACAGCGCTTTGCCATGGCTGTTCACCGAGGCCGCGCCCGTGCATAAATCGGGAGCCGGCGGCCCTGAACCCGAGCGAGAGCGCCAATCGTGCAACCCTTCGCCTATGAACGACCCACGACGGTGGAGCAAGCGGCCCGACTGTTGGCCAACGACGGCGCACGCGCCCTCGCCGGCGGCACGGATCTCGTTCCACAACTGCGGGAGCGCCGGCGCCACGCCAGCTTGATTGTCGACTTGAAGCACATCCCCGATCTGACTGCCGTGTCGCGCACAGCGAGCGGTGGCTGGCTGATCGGTGCGGCAACGACAATTTCCCGCCTCGGTGCCGACGCTGGTTTCGCCGCCGACCACGCCGGTCTGATTCAGGCTGCCCGCCTCATCGGCAGCCTGCAGATCCAAAGCCGCGCCTCGCTCGGTGGCAACCTCGCCAATGGGGCCCCCTCGGCCGATGCCGTACCGCTGCTGATCTCTTTGGATGCCCAGGCGGAGATCGCCGGCGCGCAGGGACGTCGGCGCGTCCCTGTCCATAAGCTGCCATCAGGCCCGGGGCGCACCACTTTGGCCGTTGGCGAGCTCCTTGTGGCGCTTCATCTGCCGCCGCGCCCGCCCCGCACTGCCGCCCGCTATCTCCGCTTCACTCCCCGCCGGGAGATGGACATCGCCATTGCAGGCGCCGGAGTTGTGCTGACCCTGTCCGCCGACGGATCCGTTGCGGACGCCCGCATTACACTCGCGTCCGTAGCACCTATCCCGCTTCGGGCGGCACGAGCCGAGAGCTCGCTCGTCGGGCATCGGCCGACACAGGCCGTGCTGACCGAGGCAGGACGCATCGCGGCTGCCGAGGCGAGGCCCATTTCCGACACCCGCGGCTCGGCCGACTACCGTCGCGACCTCGTGGCCGTCCTCACCCGGCGGGCCCTCGAAGCCTGCGTCGGCGAGATCGCCTCTGGAGGAGCCCGACCATGAAAGCCATCGTCCGCTGCGAGGTGAACGGCGAGGCCCTTGAGGCATTGGCCGATCCTCGTGATACCCTGCTCGAGATGTTGCGCGGCCCCCTTGGCCTCACCGGCACCAAGGAAGGCTGCAGCAACGGCAATTGCGGCTCGTGCACCGTGCTGGTCGATGGCGCCCCGGTCTGTGCCTGCCTCATGCTCTGCGTCGAGGCCGAAGGCACCCGCATCACGACCATCGAGGGCATCTCCGACGGCAACGACCTGCATCCGGTTCAGGCTGCCCTGGTCGCACACGGCGGCACTCAGTGCGGATTTTGCACACCTGGCATCGTCATGTCCGCCGTGGCCCTCCTGGCCAGGGAGCCAAGACCCGATGCGACCCAGATCCGCCATGCCATAGCCGGCAACCTCTGCCGCTGCACGGGCTATGACAAGATCGTCGCCGCCATTGCCGCTGCTACCGCACCAGAAGCGGGAGGAGCACCATGAGCGAGATCGTGGACAAGTCCCTCGCCATCGTCGGCCAGCGTGTCCCTCGCGTCGACGCCGGCGAGCGGGTCACCGGCCGCGCCACATATCCGGCCGACTTCACCCGTCCGGGCATGCTCGAGGGGGCAGTCAAACGCAGCCCGCATGCGCACGCCAACATAAAGAGAATCGACGCCTCGAAGGCGCTGGCGTTGAAGGGCGTCAAGGCCGTCGTATCGGCCGCCCAGTTTCCCGATATCCGCCCCAACACGATCATCCCCTTTGGTGAGACCGGCGCCGACCTGTGGGTGTCCGCCGTGATCGTCATGGCACGCGGGAAGGTCCTCTGGGTCGGACAGCCCGTCGCCGCAGTTGCCGCGATCGACCGGCGCACCGCCGAGGCGGCGCTCGACCTGATCGATGTCGAGTACGAGGTGCTGCCAGTCGCGGCCAGCATCGACGCGGCCATGGCGCCGGGCGCTCCGGTCCTGCATCCGGAGCACAAAGCCAAGGGCTTCGAGCCTGGCGCTGCCGTCTTGCCCAACGTCGGCAGCCGCACCGTGGTCGCGCGTGGCGATACGGCCATATCGCTCGCTTCCGCCAGCAGGTCCTCGACGATCTCCGTCACCGTCGACACTGGTCACCAGGGCTACATCGAGCCCCATGCCTGTGTCGCCGAGGCCGATCCGCAAGGCTTCGTGACGATCTGGACATCGACCCAAGGAGCCTTCCAGACCGAGATCCAGACTGCCGGCGTCCTCGGCCTCGCTCAGTCGAAGCTGAAGGTGGTGCCGCTCGAGATCGGTGGCGGGTTTGGCGGCAAGATCACGGTGCATCTGGAGCCGCTGGCGGCTCGGCTGTCCCAGCTCGCCGGAAGGCCGGTGCGCATGGTGATGAGCCGCGCCGAGATGCTCGGGGGAGGCTCGGGGCCGCCGGCAGCCGCGCGCATCGAGATTCAGGTCGGCGCCACGGCCGACGGCCGGATCACCGCAATCGATGGACGATATCTGGTCGATACCGGCGGCATCCCGGGAACGCCAACAACGCTCCTCATGCAGGCCTCGGCGGCCTGCTATCAGACCGAGACCATTCGCCTCGAAGGGATGGACGTCGTCACGTCGAAGCCTCGCACTGAGGCCTATCGCGGGCCCGGTGGCATCCAGGCGGCATTCGCCGTCGAGCAGGCCATGGACGAGTTGAGCATCTCTCTCGACATGGACCCGCTCGCCTTCCGCCGACGCAATGCCGCGGTCACCGGCAGTGTGATGCCGATCGGCACGCCGTTTCCCTCGATCGGGCTCACGACGATTCTGGATCGCGTGGCCTCGCACGACTGCTGGCGCGACCCGATTGCACCGGGCACCCTGCCCAGGGGGCGTGGCCTCGCACTCGGCTACTGGCGCGGCACGTCGATGACCTCCGCGGCCCAGGTCACCCTGACGGGGGACGGACGCGTCACCGTCACCATGGGCACTGTCGACCTCTCTGGCACGCGCACGACGATGGCGCAGGTCGCAGCCGAGGAGTTCGGCCTTCCCCTCGACGACGTGCACGTCGTCATGGCGGACACCAAATCCTCGGCCTATTCGGATGCTGCAGCCGGCAGCCGCGTCGGCCGCACCATGGCCGCCGCCGTCGTCGAGGCTTGTGCCGATGCCCTCGGCCAGCTCAAGCGGCGCGCCGCGGAGAAGCTTCAGTCTCCGGAGGCGGACGTCGCCTACCAGCGTGGTGTTTTCCGCGCCAGAGCCGGCGGATCCATGACGCCGGCCATCACCCTCTCCGAGCTCATGCGCCAGACACTGACCGACGGCGCCGTCATCGGCCGCGGCGTATCGACCAAGCTGCCGTTCGGCGTGGAGGTCGGCGCTCACGTCGTCGACGTGGAGGTGGATCCCGAGACCGGTCAGGTGACAATTCTCCGCTACACGGCATTCCAGGACGTCGGCCGGGCGATCAACCCGGCTGCAGTCGAAGGACAGATGCAGGGCAGCGTCGTCCAGGGTCTCGGCTGGGCGTTGACCGAGGCCATCGACTACGACGCCGAGGGCCGCGCTCGGAATGCGAGCCTGCTCGACTATCGGCTTCCGACGGCGCTCGACGTGCCGCCGATCGAGTGCGTCATCATCGAGACGCCCGTCCCGGGCGTGCCCTATGGATTGCGTGGCGTCGGCGAGATGCCGATCGTTCCGGTGGCCGCCGCCGTCGCGAATGCCATTCGCCGCGCCATCGGCGTCCGCGTGACGTCCATGCCGATGACACCCGAGCGGGTGGCACGCGCGCTGAAAACGGCTGCCGCCGGATAGGAGGCTATGGCAGATGCTTCGGTCGGCGCCGATGACGACCGCACCTCGAGCGTGACGGTGTGTCGCGCAAAGGTGGCCGCTGGCCGCTCGGGCGAGTGACGTCTCGTTGAACCGCAGCCGCCACCATGGCAGCCTGCAGGTTCAAGCGCCCATAGCTGCAGAGGTCCATCCCATGGCCGCCCCGCCGAAGCCTGCCCTAGCGGCTCTCTACGACGATCTGCCGATCATCGACGCGCACCATCACCTCTGGGATCTCGCAGGCGGGCTCACCTACCCGTGGCACACCAGCACCGAGCACGCCTACATGGGCGACAACTCGGCCCTTCGCCGAACGTACATGCCGCCGGAGTACTGGCGCGACACGGCCCTGCACAATGTCGTCGCCACAGTGCACATCGAGGCGGAGTGCGATCGGCGCAAGCAGGTGGCGGAGACGGCGTGGGTTACGCAAGTCGCCGCCGAATACGGCATGCCGAACGCGATCGTCGCGCACGCCTGGATCGACGAGCCCAACTCCGAGGAGATCCTGCTCGCGCACAAGGCGTTCCCGATGGTGCGCGGCATCCGCACGAAGCCGATCATCTCGAAGGGGCCGGGCGACAGCGTGAGGGGACAGCCGCGCAGCATGCAGGACCCGAAGTGGCGCCAGGGCATCGGCCTGCTGGCCAAGCACGACCTCTCGTGGGACCTGCGGGTGACGTGGTGGCATCTCGAGGAGGCGGCAGAGGTCGTTGCCGAGCACCCGACCTTGCGCGTGGTGCTCAACCACACCGGCTACCCGCTCGACCGCTCGCCCGAGGCTCTGAAGATCTGGCGGCGGGGCATGGAGGCGCTGGCCGCGCTGCCCAACGACGTGCACTGCAAGATTTCCGGCCTGACCGTGCTCGGCGAGCCGTGGACGCTCGCCGCCAACAAGCCGATCATCCGCGACGCCATCGGCATCTTCGGCGTCGACCGCTGCATGTTCGCGTCGAACTTCCCGGTCGACGGGCTGAAGGGCTCTTGGGACTACCTCTACACGTGCTTCAAGACGGCCGTGGCCGACCTGCCGCTGGCGGACCGCAGGAAGCTCTTTGCCGAGAACGCGGCGCGGTTCTACCGGATCAGGGTGTGACCGCGCTCGGACAAGCGCGTCATTCGCCCTTGTCTTCCCCGAAAAACGTCAGCAGCTGATCGATGACCCACTGCGGGCGCTCCTCGGGAATCCAGTGCCCACAGCTCTCGGCGATGCCTCCCCTCACGTTGTCTGCGACGCGGCGCCAGGACTCGATGGCACCCATTCCTCGGCCGCGGCCGAGGGCCCCGCCGTAGCAGAGCACCGGCATCTGGAGTTTGCCTCGGGCGACGAATGCCTCGTTATCCAGAACGTCCTGCGGCGTCGCGCGGTAGAGGTTGAACCCAGCGCGCATGGCGCCAGGAAGCCGGTAGGCGCGGATATACTCCTGTTGCGCCTCCTCGCTGATGGAATCCGGGCGGCCACCCCAGTTGCGGTAGAAGAAGCCGAGGTAGACGTCCTCGCGGCCGGCGGTAAGTGCCTCTGGAAAATCCGGTTCCCAGTGCAGGCCATGGTGCCACCGGTTGTTGAACATGACGGGCGTGCCGTCACCCGGCACAGGCGCATCGAAGATGGCCAGGCGCCTTACGGCGTCGAGGTGCTGGGCAGCAAGAGCATAGGCGGTCGGACCGCCCCAGTCGTGGCCGACGACGTATAGCCTCTCCTCGCCGAGGACGTCATGCACGAGCCGCCACAGGTCGTTGGCCAAGGTCTTCTTGTCGTAGCCGAGCACCGGGCGGGAGCTGTCGCCGAGCCCGCGAAGGTCCGGTGCGATAACCCGATAATTCGGCGCGAGCCCAGAGATGACGTCCCGCCACATGTACCAAGTCTGCGGCCAGCCGTGGATCAACAGGACCGCAGGGCCACGTCCGCTCGTCACATAATGCAGGCGCACGTCGCCAAGGTCAGCGAAGTTGTGATCGAAAGCCGATTGCACCGTTAGCCCCATCCTGCCGAGATCTCGCCCCGCGGTCGCTCACGACCAGCTCCGTTTACGAAAAAATCGGAGATGCACGAGCCTCACGCCGAAGGACGGCTCAAGCCGTAGTGGTCGCGCAGCATCGTCCCCCGGTACTCCGTCCGGAATCGGCCACGGCGGCGGAGGATCGGCACGACCTCCGAGGTGAAGGCGTCGAGCATGAGGGGCAGGATCGGCGGCATCAGGTTGAAGCCGTCGGCTGCGCCGCTGTCGATCCAGTCCTCCATGACGTCGGCGACCTGCTCGGGCGTGCCGGCCATGACGTGATGGCCGCGCGCTCCCGCGAGCTTCGCCAGGAGTTGCCGGAGTGTCGGGCGCTCCTCGCGGACGGCGCGAAGGATCAGCTCGACCCGGCCCCGGCTCGCCTCGTTCTTTGCGGCGTCGGGAAAATCCTCGGGCGACAGGCGGCGGTCGAGCGGCAGGTGCGAGAGGTCCATGCCGTCGAAGCGGTCGGACAGCTTCATACGGCCGATCTCGGGATCGCCGAGCTCGTTCAGCTCGCGCTCCATGCGCTTCGCCTCGGCCTCCGTGCCGGCAATCATCGGGCTGATCCCGGGCAGGATCAGAATCTGGTCCGCGGGGCGCCCCGCAGCGACGGTTCGGGCCTTGAGGTCGGCATAGAAGGGCTGCGCGGTCGCCTTGTTCAGATGCGCGGTGAATACGGCCTCGGCATGCCGCGCGGCGAAGGACATACCCGTATCCGACGAGCCGGCCTGCACGAGCACCGGTCTGCCCTGAGGCGAGCGAGGAATATTGAGTGGGCCGGCGACCTGGTAGTGGCGTCCCTCGTGGTTGATCGGGCGAATGCGATCCTTGCGTGCAAACACGCCGCTCGTGCGGTCGTCGACAATGGCGTCGTCGCTCCAGCTGTCCCAGAGGGCCTTGGCCACCTCGACGAACTCGTCGCCGATGTCGTAGCGCTCGGCGTGGCTGGGGCGGGCCGAGCTGCCGAAGTTGCGGCTGGCAGCATTGCTGAACGTCGTCACGATGTTCCAGCCGACGCGGCCGCCGCTCGAGTGGTCAACGGAGGCCAACTGCCGGGCGAGATTGAACGGCTCCGTGTAGGTGGTCGACGCTGTGGCGATCAGACCGATCCGGCTCGTCGTGACGGCCAGCGAGCCGAGCGTCGTCAGCGGCTCGAGCCAGACGCGGGAGGCGCTGTTGAGGTCCGCGGGGGCAGCGAGCGTGTCTGCGAGAAAGATCGAATCGAAGCAGGCCGCCTCGGCCTTCTGGGCGCATTCGATATAATACTGAACGTCGGTGAGGGAGCGCGGAGTGGCCAGAGGATGGCGCCAGGACGCCTCGTGGTGGCCCCGGCTGTATATGAACAGATTGATGTGCATTTGCTTTTTCATCGGGATCTCCCTCGCAGGCCGGAGCCACCGCAGCCTCAGTTCACGCCTACCGCCCGGCTCAGCGTGGGGCCGATCTCGGCGTTGATCACGAGGTCGGCAATGTCATCCTGCTCGGTCGGCTCGCGGTTGACGATGACGTATCTCGCACCGAGCCGCTTGGCCAGGATCGGGAAGCTCGCCGCCGGGTAGACAACGAGCGACGAGCCTACGGTGATCATCAGATCGGCCTGATGGGTAATGTCGTGTGCGCGCTCCATGGCTGCCTCGGGCATGGACTGTCCGAACGAGATCGTGGCGGTCTTCAGGATGCCGCCGCAGGCCATGCACTTGGGCAGCGTCTCGTTCTCGGAGAAGATCTGCTTGACCCAGGCCAGCTCGTGCCGACGCCTGCAATCGAGACAGGCGGCGTAGGTGGCGTTGCCGTGGAGCTCGATGACCTTGTCGTCGGGGATTCCTGATGCCTGGTGCAATCCGTCGATGTTCTGAGTGATCACGCCGAGCATCCTGCCTTGCTCGACGAGTTTGGCCAGGGCGCGATGGCCGGCGTTAGGTGTCGCCTTCTGCATGACCTCGTCCGAGGCGAACTTCCGGCGCCAGCTCTCGCGGCGCATCTCCTCGGAGGCCATGAAGTCCTGGAACTCGATGGGCCGGTACTTGGTCCAGATGCCGCCGGGCGAGCGGTAGTCGGGGATGCCGGATTCGGTCGAGATCCCGGCGCCGGTGAAGGCGACGATGCGCCGGGCGTCGGCAATCATGGTCTTGAGCTTGTCGACGTCGGACATGGCTGACCCTCGCACTCCGGAGACGTACGGAAGGCTAGACCGGATCGTGCATCGGCGTCACCCCCGGCGCGCTCGCCGTGCGCCGGGCGGACGACCGCTTTAGGAGCGGCTGTCGAGCGGCTCTTGGCCATGTCGAAGCCGACAAGGCGATGCCGCGGCAGGTCCCTTGGCGTTTGCTCCGCTCTCGCCTGCTTGACCACCTCCGTCCTTTCAGGCTCTTAGTCCCGCCCAAACAACCAGCCTCCAGCCCCGAGACGGCCCCAGCCGAGACCGCACATGGCAATCGAACGCTACAACGCACCCGAGCGCGAGCCACATTGGCAAAAGGTGTGGGAGCAACGGCAGACGTTCCGCACCGCGACCGACACCTCGCGGCCGAAGTGCTATGTGCTCGAGATGTTCCCCTACCCGTCGGGACGCATCCACATGGGGCACGTGCGCAACTACACGATGGGGGACGTGCTGGCGCGCTACAAGAAGGCGCAAGGCTTCAACGTGCTGCACCCCATGGGCTGGGACGCGTTCGGCATGCCTGCGGAGAACGCGGCCATGGAACGCAAGGTCCACCCGAAGGCGTGGACCTACGAGAACATCGCGGCGATGAAGGGACAGCTCAAATCGATGGGGCTGTCGCTCGACTGGAGCCGCGAGATCGCCACCTGCGATCCGAGCTACTACGTGCACCAGCAGCGCATGTTTCTCGACATGCTGCGCGAGGGGCTGGTTTACCGCCGCTCGGCCAAGGTCAACTGGGATCCGGTCGACCACACCGTGCTCGCCAACGAGCAGGTCATCGACGGCCGCGGCTGGCGCTCGGGCGCGCTGGTCGAGCAGCGGGATCTCCAGCAGTGGGCCTTCCGCATCACGCACTACACCCAGGATCTGCTGGAGGCTCTCGGCACGCTGGAGAAGTGGCCCGAGAAGGTACGCCTGATGCAGGCGAACTGGATCGGCCGCTCCGAGGGCCTGATGCTGCGCTGGACGCTGGATGCCGCGACGGCGCCGGCCGGACATTCCGAGCTGGAGGTCTTCACGACGCGGCCCGACACGCTGTTCGGCGCATCGTTCATGGCGATTGCTCCCGACCATCCGCTGGCGAAGGCCGCTGCCACCAAGGATCCGAACCTCGCCGCTTTCTGCGACGAATGCCGTCGCATGGGAACGTCGGTCGCCGAAATCGAGACGGCCGAGAAGAAGGGCTACGACACCGGCATCAAGGCAGTGCACCCCTTCGATCCGAATTGGACCGTGCCGGTCTACGTCGCCAATTTCATTCTGATGGACTACGGCACCGGCGCCATTTTCGGCTGTCCTGGTCACGACCAGCGCGACATCGAGTTCGCAAAGAAGCTCGGCTTGCCAATACTGCCGGTGGTTGCGCCGAAGGACGAGCCTAAGCGCGGCCAGGCCATTGCTAAGGTGCACGAGGGCGTCGCCTTTCTCGAGGACGGCGTCATGATCAACTCGCGCTTTCTCGACGGGCTCACGCCCGCCGAGGCTTTCGACGAGGTTGCGAAGCGGCTCGAAGCGGAAACGCTCGCCGGTACGCCCGTCGCCCAGCGCAAGATCAACTATCGCCTGCGCGACTGGGGCATCTCGCGGCAGCGCTACTGGGGCTGTCCCATCCCGGTCGTCCATTGCAAGGATTGCGGGACCGTGCCGGTACCGCACAACCAACTGCCGGTGACGCTGCCAGACGACGCGACCTTCGACCTGCCCGGCAATCCGCTCGACCGGCACCCGACGTGGAAGCACGTCGACTGCCCGAAGTGCGGAAAGGCTGCCACGCGCGAGACGGACACGATGGACACGTTCGTCGATTCCTCGTGGTATTTCGCGCGTTTCACGGCACCGGATGCCAAGACTCCGACGGACCGGGCCGCCCTCGACTACTGGATGCCCGTCGACCAGTACATCGGTGGCATCGAGCACGCGATCCTGCACCTGCTCTACTCGCGATTCTTCTACAGGGCGATGGGCGAGACTGGACACGCTGGAGGCAAGAACATCCGCGAGCCGTTCGCGGCGCTGTTCACCCAAGGCATGGTGGTGCACGAGACCTACCGTCGCGCTGGCGTCGAGCCACCGCAGTGGTTGCTTCCGACCGAGGTCGCGATCGAAGGCGACGGCGACGGCCGCAAGGCCACCGAGATCGCGACCGGCAAGCCGGCGATCATCGGCTCCATAGAGAAGATGTCGAAGTCGAAGAAGAACCTGGTCGACCCGGACGACATCATTCAGCATTGGGGGGCCGACTGCGCGCGCTGGTTCATGCTGTCCGACAGCCCGCCCGAGCGCGACGTGATCTGGACCGAGGCAGGCGTCTCGAGCGCCGGCCGGTTCATGCAGCGCGTATGGCGCCTGGTTGATCTGGCCATCGAGAAGGCAGCCGCGAAGGACGCACCGCGCCCGGAGAGCATCGGGTCCGAGGCGCTGGCGTTGCGGCGAGCCACGCACAAGGCGCTCGACCAGGTCGGGCGCAATATCGAGGCATTGAGGTTCAACGTCGCCGTGGCGCAGCTCTACGAGCTGTCGAACGCGTTGTCGGAGGCCTTCGGCAAGTCGGGCGACGGCCTCGGCTGGGCGCAGCGAGAGGCCACGGAGCTGCTTGTGCAGATGCTCGGGCCGATGATGCCGCATCTTGCAGAGGAATGCTGGGCGAGACTTGGTTACAACACCTTGATCGCAGAACAGCCATGGCCGAAGGCCGAGCCGGCGCTGCTCGTTGACGATACGGTTGTGGTTGCCGTACAGGTCAATGGTAAGCGGCGGGACGAGCTGTCGGTGAGCCGCAGCGCGACCCTTGCAGAGGTGGAGGCCGCGGCTATGGGTCTACCCTCTATCGTCCGCGCCCTGGAGGGGCGCAAGCCGAAAAAGGTGATCGTGGTGCCGCAAAGGATCGTCAATGTCGTGGTTTGATCCGCGTCGGACGAGGGGCCGGCGGCGCCTCGATGCCGGCGGCGCCCTGATCGTTTGCGCAATCATCGGATCTATCAGTGCGGGCTGCAGCGACGGCGGCGGCTTTCGCCCGATGTATGGAGCGACGACGTCTGGTATCGGCGTCCAGGAAAAGATGGCGTCCGTCGAGGTGGCACCGATCCCGAGTAGGGTTGGCCAGCGCATCCGGAACGAGCTGATCTTCGAGAGTACCGGTGGCGGCACGCCCGCGCCACGCCAGTATCGCCTGGAGATCACCATCAAGGAGTCGCTCGGCTCCACGCTGGTCAAGAATTCCGGCGAGGCGCTCAGTCAGATCTACAATCTCGATGCCAATTTCAAGCTGGTACGGATCAGCGACAAGTCGGTCCTGCTTCAGGGCACCAGCTACGCCCGGGCCGAGTTCGAGCGCTTCCAACAGATTTATTCGAACGTTCGGGCCCGCGAGGATGCTGAGAACCGTGTGGCCCGGCAGGTTTCGGACGATTTGAAGACGCGTCTCGCTGCGTTTCTCTCGCGTGACCGGGCTTGACGTCTACGAGCCTCCGCTGCCTCCTTGTGGCAGAGTCGTGTCGTAAAGCCAGTAGGCCGTCGGGCTCCGCAGTGCGCCGGGCCGCAGCCCGACGCAGCCCTCGCCTCAGCCTTACGCGAACCTCGCCTGACTCGCTTCCAGGACGTCCTCGAAGGTTCTGAGACCGGTCGTCGGCGCGTTGACCAGAACCGCCATGTTGCCGGGCTTGTGCTCGTTCCTTAGCATGCGCATGTGCGCCTTCGGGATCTGCTCCCAGGCAAACACCTCCGACATGCAGGGATCTATTCGACGCTCGACGACCAGCTTGTTGGCCTGGGCTGCCTGCAGGAGGTTGGCGAAGTGGCTGCCCTGGACGCGCTTCTGGTGCATCCACAGATAGCGTGCGTCCATTGTCAGATTGTAGCCTGTGGTCCCAGCGCAAATGACGACCATGCCGCCGCGCTTCACGAGCAGCACCGAGAGCGGGAAGGTCGATTCACCCGGGTGCTCGAAAACGAAGTCGACGTTGACGCCTTTGCCCGTGATGTCCCAGATAGCCTTGCCGAATTTGCGGGCCTCGGCGATCCAGGCCTTCTCCTCGGGAGAGCCAACCTTCGGCAATTGTCCCCAGCAATTGAACTTCTTGCGGTTGATGACGCCCTTGGCGCCGAGCTGCATGACGAAGTCGCGCTTGTCGTCCTCCGAGACGACGCCGATGGCATTGGCGCCGGCCGTGGCACAGAGCTGAACCGCGAACGAGCCGAGTCCACCTGATGCGCCCCAGACAAGCACGTTATGGCCAGGCCGCAGGATATGCGGGCGATGGCCGAACAGCATGCGGTAGGCGGTGGCGAGCGTCAGGGTGTAGCAGGCGCTCTCCTCCCAGGTCAGGTGCTTCGGCCGCTCCATGAGCTGGCGATCCTGAACCCGGGTGAACTGGGAGAACGAGCCGTCCGGGGTCTCGTAGCCCCAGATGCGCTGGCTCGGCGAGAACATCGGATCGCCGCCGTTGCACTCCTCGTCGTCGCCGTCGTCCTGGTTGCAGTGGATGACGACCTCGTCGCCGACCTTCCACCGCTTCACCTTGGAACCCACCGCCCAGACGATGCCGGAGGCGTCGGACCCGGCGACGTGGAAGGGATTCTTATGCACGTCCCGGATGGGGGATATCGGGGTGCCGAGCGCCGCCCAGACACCGTTGTAGTTGACGCCCGCTGCCATCACGAGAACCAGCACGTCGTGACTGTCGAGCTCCCAGGTCGGTAACACCTCGACCTGCATGGCTTTGTCCGGCTCGCCGTGCCGCTCGGCGCGGATAGCCCATGCGTACATGCTTTTCGGAACGTGGCCGAGGGGCGGAATCTCGCCGATCTCGTAAAGATCCTTTCGCGGCGCGTCGATCGACGACACCGCCTCTGCCCTGACGGCTGTGGAGTTGGATGACATGGTGCCTCCTCGGGCGCTGCGATGCAGCATGATATTGCAGCGCGAAACCTTCTCGCAAGCGCAACATGGCGACCGAGCCGCGCACCTACCAGGTCAACTCGGTGCCAGCCCGCCTGAGACATTGAGCGGAGTGGCCGGAAGCATTGTCATTGCGTTGCGGAAGACGGATACTGCGCCGCAGCATGACGCCTGGACGGAATGCGTCCGGCCTCGGGAGCGAGTGAGATGACGACGGCAGCCAAGCGTGACGAGCCCTGGATCTTCCGGACCTATTCGGGGCATTCGACGGCGGCAAAATCGAACGTGCTCTATCGTACCAATATCGCCAAGGGACAGACGGGGCTCTCCATTGCCTTCGATCTGCCGACTCAGACCGGCTACGACCCGGACCACGTGCTTGCGCGAGGCGAGGTCGGAAAGGTGGGCGTGCCGGTGGCGCACATCGGCGATATGCGGACGCTGCTGGACCAGATTCCGCTCGATCGCATGAACACGTCCATGACGATCAACGCCACGGGTGCCTGGCTTCTGGCCCTCTACGTCGCAGTGGCTGACGAGCAGGGTGTGGCCCGCGCCAAGCTGACCGGCACGATTCAGAACGATATCATTAAAGAGTACCTGTCGCGTGGCACCTACGTGTTCCCGCCCGAGCCGTCGCTCCGGCTGATCAAGGATACGATCGTGTTCTCGTGCCGCGAGGTGCCGAAATGGAACCCGACCAACGTCTGCTCGTACCACCTTCAGGAGGCAGGAGCGACACCGGTCGAGGAGCTGGCATTCGCCCTGGCGACTGCTGAGGCTGTGCTCGACACGGTACGGGCATCGGGCGAGGTGCCGGCAACCGAGCTGCCGCAAGTCGTGGGACGCATCTCGTTCTTCGTCAATGCGGGGCTCAAGTTCGTCACCGAGATCTGCAAGATGCGGGCGTTCACGGAGCTCTGGGACGAGCTGTGCGAGACGCGCTATGGGGTGACCGACGCGAAGCTTCGCCGGTTTCGCTATGGCGTCCAGGTCAACTCGCTGGGGCTCACCGAGCAGCAGCCGGAGAACAACGTCTACCGCATCCTGCTCGAGACGCTCGCGGTGACGCTGTCGCGGCGGGCAAGGGCCCGAGCAGTGCAGCTGCCTGCCTGGAACGAGGCGCTTGGGCTGCCGCGGCCCTGGGACCAGCAATGGTCCCTGCGCCTGCAGCAGGTGCTGGCCTATGAGACCGATCTCCTCGAGCATGGCGATATCTTCGACGGCTCGAAGGCGATCGAGGCGAAGGTCGCGCAGTTGAAGACCGAAGCCAAAGCCGAGCTCGAGAAAATCGAGCGCATGGGCGGGGCAGTCGCGGCCATCGACTACATGAAGCGGCGACTGGTCGAGTCGAACGGCGAGCGTCTGCGCAAGATCGAGTCCGGCGAGCAGGTGGTCGTCGGCGTCAACCGCTGGACCGAGACCGAGCCGTCGCCGCTGGCGACCGGCGAAGGAGCCGTCCTGACCGTCGACGAGGCGGTCGAGCGGGAGGAGATCGCACGGCTGCTAGCCTGGCGCGAGGCACGCGACGAGGCCGCCGCCGCGGCCGCGCTCAGGGAGCTCGAGCGCGCAGCCAAGGAGGGCCGCAACGTCATGGAGCCGTCGATCGCCTGCGCCAAGGCCGGCGTCACGACCGGCGAATGGGGCGCCGCATTACGCCGCATCTTCGGCGAGTATCGCGCTCCGACAGGCGTCGCCCAGGCCCGCGCTGCCGCCAGCGGCGGCGTCGACGGCGTGCGCAAGCGAGTGGACAAGGTCTCCGAGCAACTCGGCCGGCGGGTCAAGGTGCTGATCGGCAAGCCAGGGCTCGACGGGCACTCCAACGGCGCCGAGCAGATCGCGGTGAGGGCCCGCGACTGCGGCATGGAGGTGGTCTACGAGGGCATCCGCCTGACGCCGGCCCAGATCGTCCGGGCTGCCATCGACGAGAGCGTGCATGTGGTCGGACTGTCGATCCTCTCGGGAAGCCACGTGCCGCTGGTCCGTGACGTGATGGAGCGTATGCGTGCCGAAGGCATGGACGACGTGCCTGTGGTGGTCGGCGGCATCATTCCTGCCGGCGATGCGGCAACGCTGAGGGAACTCGGCGTTGCGGCGGTTTATACGCCGAAGGATTTCGAGCTCAACGCTATCATGGGCGACATCGTCGCGCTGGTGGAGCGGCAGGTGGCCTGAGCTACCGCCGGGCAGTCTGCGCCACGTCCTCGATCTGCATCTCGATGCGCGTGCGACCGCCCCACGTGTCGCGACGCAGGTGGCCGGCGATATGCAATGGCATGCCATTGGCGTTCTGTAGGGCGTCGCCGATCGGCTGGCCGACGGCGCGAAAGGCGATCGCATCGAGCTTCGAGCCGTCACCTGCCTCGAGCGTGCAGCGCAGATGCGCCTCGCCCATGACCTTGGCGAAGCGCACGCGATGGGCCGGCAGCACGAACCGCGGCGACGGATTGCCCTGGCCATAGGGTCCCGCCTTGTCGAGGAGATCCAGGAACTCCTCGGAGACACCGGCCGGCGTCAGGGCACCGTCGACCTCGAGGGCGGTCGCGGCACGCGCCGCGGTCGCCGTGTCGCGCAGCATGGCGTCGAACCGGGCCCGCACGGCGTCTGCCTTGTCCTTAGCCACCGTCAAGCCCGCGGCCATGGCATGGCCGCCGCCCTTGACCAGCAGGCCATCGGCCATCAAGGCGCGGACGGCCCCACCGATGTCGATGCCCGCAATCGAGCGCAACGAGCCAGTGCCTTGCCCACTGTCCTCCCAAGCGATGACGCAGGCTGGACGCCTGAAGCGCTCGACCAGCCTCGAGGCAACGAGCCCGACGACGCCCTTGTGCCACTCGGGCGAGCCGACCACGACGATCGGCAAGTCGGGATCGGCATCGACCAGCCGATCCGCCTCGGCCGTGGCTGCCTCCAGCATCGAGGTCTCGATCGCCTTGCGCTCCCGATTGAGCTTGTCGAGCACGGCCGCGATGCGCGCCGCCTCGGTCTCGTCGTCTGTCGACAGGAGTCTCGCGCCCAGAGCCGCATCGCCGATCCGGCCGCCCGCATTGATGCGGGGGCCGAGAACAAAGCCCAGCGTATAAGGCGTCGGCGGCTGGTTGAGGCTCGCCGCATCGAGCAGAGCCCTGAGTCCCGTATTGCGTCGCTGACGCATGACCTCCAGGCCACGCACGACGAAAGCCCGATTGAGCGTCCGCAATGGAACCACGTCGGCTACCGTCGCCAGAGCGACGAGGTCGAGCATCGCGAGCAGATCCGGAGGATTGGTGCCTTTGCCATAGTGATTGCGCCGCCGGAGCTCGCGCGCGGTTGCCACCAGGGCCATGAAGGTCACACCGGCCGCGCACAAATGGCCGAGGCCCGACAAGTCGTCTTGCCGGTTTGGATTGA
>JANRJI010000138.1:0-10407 GCA_033764055.1 Hyphomicrobiaceae bacterium | reverse complement strand
GTCGGTGGCGATGGCAAGCGCGCGCTTGGCGCTATTCTTGGCCTAGTCGCCGATCCGCTCGAGGTCGCCGGCGCCCGTGAGCGTGGCAACGATCTGCCGGAGATCCAGCGCCATCGGCTGGCGCCGAGCGATCATGCTGATCGCCATCTCCTCAATCTCGCGCTGCAGATCGTCGATCAGGCGATCGTTGGCGATGGCGGAGGCCGCCAACCCCGGATCACGGCGCTCGAGGGCTTGCACGGAGTTGCCAAGCAATCCCTCGACCAGACCGCCCATCTGGCTGAGCTTCTGGTCGAGCTGCGCGAGCTCGGCCTCGTAGGACTTGACGATATGCTCCATGAGTCACCCTCTCGTCGTGCGGCAGAGGTGCGGCCCCGTGCTCGCGCTTCAGCTTCATAAGTCTGTGTGACAACGCCATTATGACAATCCAACTAATTGTCATAATTTAGAATTTCCATTCGCGATCGGCAGATCGACGGTGAAAGTGGAGCCAACGCCGAGCTTGGAGGCGATGCGCAGCTCGCCACCGTGGCGGTTGAGGATGTGCTTGACAATCGCGAGTCCGAGGCCCGTGCCGCCCTTTTCACGGCTCGACTTGTCGTCGACCCGGTAGAACCGTTCTGTGAGGCGAGGCAGATGCTCCTCTGAGATGCCAGGGCCGTTGTCGACGACCGCGACCCTCACCCAGCGGCGCTCGCCGAGCCCCACCTCCCTCATCGTCACCTCGACCGAGCCGCCACGGCGGCCGTATTTGATGGCGTTCTGCACCAGATTGGCGAATACTTGCACGAGCTCGTCGTGGTCGCCCCTGACCTCGGCCACCTCCGGCTGGGCCAAGAGCTTCAGCGTAACGCCTGCGGCATCGGCGATCTGGGTCATGGTCGCCATCACGTCATCGATGATGTCCCTGAGATCGACGTGATCCGTCGGGGGGATGTGGGCGCGCATCTCGACTCGGCTGAGCGATAGCAGGTCATCGAGGAGGCGGGTCATCCGGCTCGACTCGTTGGCCATGATGGTGAGGAACCGGTCGCGCGCCTTGACGTCCTCCTTGGCCGGCCCCTGCAGCGTCTCCACGAAGCCTCGTAAGGCGGCAAGTGGCGTGCGCAGCTCGTGGCTGGCGTTGGCGATGAAATCGGCCCGCATTTGCGCGAGGCGCTCTCGCTCCGAGACGTCACGCAGCACGATCAGCGCCGCGGGCTCGCCGGCCCCGATGGCTGGGAGAGGGGCGAGCGCCACATCGAGGCGTCGCTCGACGGGGATGCGCTCATGCAGTTGCACCGTCCGTCGCTCGCCGCGGTCCAGGGCCCGCTGGACCGCCTCTGCGAGGGCCGGGTTGCGGCTGGCGAGCGCGATCGTTCCCCCGCGACGGAGCGATGGGAAGAGGTCGTGGGCGGCCTGGTTGGCGTGGACGACGGCGCGTTCGCGGTCGATGGCCAGCGCGGGGTCGGGCAGGGCGTCCAGCAGCGCGGGCCAGGGCGTCGCGGTAGGCGCGGCTCGCTCGTGCGCGGGAGCCGCCGAAGGGGCTGCCGCTGTCATGGTGGCCAGCGCCTTGATGGCGGGGGCGGAGGGTGCCAGGGACGTTTTGTCGTCGTCAGTTGCCGGTCGGCGGACGGCGCCGTAGCCGAGCAGGGCGCCGGCGATGGCCGCGCTGGCGGCTACGGGACCAGCCACCATCAGCAGCCCGAAAGTGAGCAGGCCAAAGCTCAGAAGGAACCGCGGGTCGGCGGAGCGCGCGAGGGACCTCAGCAAGCGGCTGCTCGCAAGGCCTTGCCATATCGACGGCGATGCCGCCATTCGCTCAACCTCGAGGTGCAAGACGACTTGGATCATCTTGCCTATCGCATAGATGCGACAAGGTCGAGACGGCAATGCTCCTGCAACCTTGGGAGGCAGGCCCGCGCCGCTAGTAGAGCAACAGCACTCCTATGCAGCCGAGCGCGACCAGGAGCAGGCTCGCGCGCTGCCGCCAGCCGCGCATCCACTCCACGATGGCCGTTGGGATCGCCATCCAGGGCAGTTCGTACAGCCAGCGCAGCGCCCAGCCGATCAATCCGCCCAGAAGGAGCGTGGGCGAAAGCGCTCCCTCGAGCCGGACTGCTGCCACCGATGTCGTGACCCAACGCGTGACGGAGGCCGCCGGCTCGAACGGCAGGTCGCCGGCCGTGAGGAGCACGGCGGCTGCCAATAGCCCGGCGGCGCTGGCGAGCAGCGGAAGGAGCAGGCGGGGATGGGTCATGAGCGGGGGACCGGCACGGCTGCAAGAGCCGCATTAGGCGCGCGCCATGGCAAACACCCGGTTAACGCCAGCCGCCGCCGCGCAACGCGGCACGCGATCACGGGTGTCAGTAGCCCCTGAAAATCGCGTTGCGCCAGTCCTCGGCCGGAGGGCGACGCTGCGGTCGCTCCTCGATTGCGGGCCGAAGGACTGGAGGAGGAGCGGCCCGGTGCGCGGCTGTCTGCGGCTGGGGATCGAGAGAAGCCGATGGCAGCGCAGTGTGTCTCGGGACGACGCGGGGCTCCCAGGCTGGACTGACGACGGTCCGTTGCGAGAGGGCGAGTGACGCTGGCGAGGTGCTGCCGAGGGGCTGGCCGCCGATCCGGCGATCATAGTCCGCCAGCGTGGTCTGAGCATCCCGCGGCACCATGTGCACCACGCGATGGCCCTGCGCCTTGAGATCGCTGAGCAGGGCACCGAGCGCGCCTGCCGTCGATGGCTGGATGTCGTGAAAGAGAATGATTCCGCGGCCCTTGCTCCTGAGACCGTTCATGACGTTGCGCATCACGACCGACGGGCTGCGCGTCCGGAAATCGTACGAATCGACGTCGATCGAGAACATCGCCGTGTTCCGGCGCCTCAGGTGCTGCTGCGCGAATGCCGGATCGCTGAGGTAGGGGAATCGGAAGAACGGCGCGGCGGCCTGACCGTAGGCCTTCTGCACTGCACTGATGCCAAGCTCGATCTCGCTGATGCCGGCGTCGGGTCCGGCCTCCTTCTGGTTGCGGTGCGACCAGGTGTGAGTGGCGATGGTGTGCCCGCGGCGTGCCACCTCGCGCACCATGGCCGGATACATCATGGCACGTTGCCCGACCATGAAGAACGTAGCCTTGGCGCAATGCGCGTCGAGAGCGTCGAGAATGGTCGGCGTGAGCTGCTTGTGCGGCCCGTCGTCGAACGTCAGCACGATCTCGCCCGGATTGAGAAAGTCGGGTCCGGGGTACTGGTTGTGGCCGAAGCGCGGGCCGCCAGTGGTATCGATCTCGACGACCCGGGACGTTCCGATCGCGCCCGCAGGGCACTGCGCAGCCGCTCCCGTCACGGCGGAAGCGGCGAGTAGCGTCAGGCCGACGAGGCTTGCGGCAGTGCGAAGGCGCATTGGTGTCGTCCTATCCCCTCGTGCGTGTCCGCTGCGTTGTCGCGCACCGGTGCACGGCGGCCATACCAAGCGGCGTGGTCCCTTGTCGAAAATACTGGAAAAAGAATATGGCGACATGCGACATGCAGCGATCTGGCCCGAACCCGAATCCATCGCGATGACGTGATGCCTCGGCGACACAGTCGCGCTGGCTGCCGGCCCGATAATGACGCGACCGAAGGCGACGTCGGCGTGTGCTGCGCTTTCAGGCGGCGCACGCGCCGTCGTCGCGCCTGACGACCCCTGGGGCCATGGTGGTGGGCCGGCATGCAGCAGCAACAGACGAGCGAGACCGCGAGCGACGACCGGGCCGGCCCCGCACCGCACGAGCTCGTGAACGAGCTGCGCGCGGCGCTGGAGCGGTCGGACACGGGTGCGGCCCGCAACGTCTGTGACGGCCTGAAGGCGCCCGACCTTGCCGATCTGATCGAGCTGCTCGAGCCTGACGAGCGGGTGCGCGTCGTCGAGCTGCTCGGTGGGAGCTTTGACCCGGAGGTTTTCTCCGAGCTCGATGAGAGCGTTCGTGACCAGCTGGCGGAGGGCCTGCCCAACGAGGTGCTGGCGCGAGTCGTCACGGCGCTCGAGACCGACGACGCCGCCTACGTGCTCGAGAGCCTCGAGGAGGAGGACAAGCAGGACGTCCTCGCCCATATGCCGTCGAGCGATCGGGCGGCCCTCGAGAAGAACCTCGAGTATCCTGAGGAGACTGCCGGCCGTCTGATGCAGACGGACTTCGTTGCGGTTCCCCAGTTCTGGACCGTCGGTCAGGTCATCGACCACATGCGCGAGGCCGAGGAGCTGCCTGAGACGTTCTCCGACATCTTCGTGATCGACCCGGCGTTCCGCGTGCTCGGCAGCGTCGACCTGTCGCGGCTGTTGCGGACCAAGCGGCATGTCAGCATCGACACGATCATGGATGCGGACCGGCACGTCGTGCTGGCGACGTCCGACCAGGAGGAGATGGCACGCCAGTTCGAGCGCTACGACCTGCGGTCAGCGCCGGTGGTCGATGCCAACGACCGTCTCGTCGGCGTGGTCACGGTGGACGACGTCGTGGAGGTGATCGGCGAGGAGACCGAGGAGGATCTGCGGCGCCTGACGGGCGTCGGCGACGAGAGTCTCGCCGATTCTGTCGTGCCAACGGTCAAGAGCCGCTTCCTGTGGCTGTTCATCAACCTCGGCACGGCACTCCTCGCCTCGTCGGTGATCCAGCTGTTCGACGCCTCGATCAGGGAGATGGTGGCGCTGGCGGTGCTGATGCCCATCGTCGCCTCGATGGGTGGCAATGCAGGCACCCAGACCATGACCGTGGCCGTGCGTGCGCTCGCCACGCGCGACCTCGGCCCCGGCAACACGGTTCGCGTCATTCTCCGCGAGGCGTCGGTCGGATTGCTCAATGGCCTCGCCTTCGGGCTCCTCATGGGAACCGTCGTGCTGCTCTGGTTCGGGGTCGGCAAGCTCGGACTCGTCATCGCGGCCGCCATGCTGTTCAATCTCTTTGCGGCGGCGCTCGCCGGCATTCTGATTCCGCTGGCCGTCGAGCGCCTCGGCTTCGACCCGGCCGTCTCATCGGGCGTCTTCGTGACCATGGTGACGGACGTGGTCGGCTTCTTTGCCTTTCTGGGTCTTGCGACGCTGTTTCTGTTTTGAGCACCGAGTTCACGGAGGGCCTATGGCTGAGCGCGTGCGCCGTCTCGCGCCACGGGACAGGGACGCCTGGGAGGCACTGTTTCGCGCCTACATCGACTTCTACCGCGCCAACGTGCCGGACTCGGTGATCGAGCTGACATGGCAGCGGCTCAACGGGTCGGCGGGCGAGATGACGGGCCTGGTGGCGGTGGATGGCGACGATCGCCCGGTCGGCTTCGCCCTGCTGGTGCTCCATCGCTCCACATGGTCCCCAACCTGGTACTGCTACCTCGAGGATCTGTTCGTCGAACCGGCTGCCCGCGGTCGTGGTGTCGGCCGGGCCCTGATCGAGGCGGCCTATAGCGAGGCCGACGCTCGCGGTGCGACGCGGACCTATTGGGTGACCGAGGCGGGCAATATGGCGGCGCGGGCGCTCTATGACGACGTCGCCGAGCTCGCACCCTTCGTCCAGTATCGACGTAGGTAAGTGGGCCTGAGGCCAATCAGACGGTCGGGCCGCCGGTAAGCCCGAAGCGCTCCTTGATCCGCTTGAACAAGCGATCCCTGACGCTGCGGTAGCTGCCGAGCACCTGCTCGCGGCTTTCCTGGCCGAGCATGAGGGAGGCGTCGAAGGTCGGCCAATACTCGACGTCGACGGCCATGGTCCGCGTCATCTCGAGCGCCTGATGGTGCGCCTCGGGCGACAGCGTGACGATCAGATCGAACGAGGTGTCGTCGAGCTCGCGCAGCGTGTGCGGCTGGTGATGCGATATGTCGATGCCGATCTCGTCCATCACGACGACACCGAAGGCGTCGAGCTCGCCGGCTCTGACGCCAGCCGACTCGACATAGATGCGTCGCCCGGCCAGATGGCGCAGAATCGCCGCCGCCATGGGCGATCGGATGGCATTCATCGTGCACGCGAACAGCACCGACCCGGGCAGCCCCTCCCTGCCGTCGCGCATGCCACCTACCCTTTCCAGTGCAGCGCGCAGATGAGCGTGAAAAGGCGCCGGGCCGTGTCGTGGTCGACCTCGATCTTGCCCTTCAAGCGCTCCACGAGAACGCGGCTGCCCTCGTCGTGCAGGCCCCGCCGCCCCATGTCGATGGCCTGGATGCGCGAGGGAGGGGCCGTGCGGATCGCCTGGTAGTAGCTCTCGCAGACGAGGAAATAGTCCTTGATGATCCTCCGGAATGGCGAGAGCGACAGCATGTAGGTGGCGAGAGGGGTATCGCCGCCCTCGCTGGCGATGGCGAGCACGAGCCGATCCTCGGCGAGGCCGATGGTCAATGCATAGGGGCCATCGTGGCGGCCGACGAGGACGAAGCGATTGCCGTCGAGGATGTCGTAGATGGCGACCTCGCGCTCATGCTCGATGTTGGCGTTCGAGCGGCGGATCGAGGCCTGGTCGAGCTTGATCGACGCGAGGCGCGCCCGGTCGCCCGGTGCTGTGACGCCGCCGTCGTCCAGGGCAGCGGTGTCGGCCGGCCGATCGCTCATGAGGTGCCTCGCCCGTCTGTGCCGCTAAGCCGGATCGCCACCGAGGTGCGATGCGCCTCGAGACCTTCGGCGCGAGCGAGCGTCATGGCCGCGGGCCCGAGTGCGGCGAGTGCGCCGGCATCGAGCGACAGGAGCGAGGTGCGCTTCATGAAGTCGAGCACGCCAAGGCCCGACGAGAAGCGCGCACTGCGCGCGGTCGGCAGCACGTGGTTGGACCCCGCCACATAGTCGCCGATGGCCTCGGGCGTCAGCGCGCCGAGGAAGATGGCGCCGGCATTCCGGATGCGCGAGGCCATGGCCTCCGGGTCGCGCGTCGCGATCTCGAGGTGCTCCGCCGCGATGCGGTCGGCGATGGCCGGCGCCTCGTCCAGGCTGCGCAGCAGGATCACGGCGCCGAAGGTGCGCCAGCTTTCCCCGGCGATCGCCTCCTTCGGCAGGACGCGGAGCTGACGTTCGACGGCGGCCTCGACAGCACGTGCAAGCCCCTCGTCGTCCGTCATCAGGATCGATTGCGCCGCCGTATCGTGCTCGGCCTGGGCGAGGAGGTCGGCCGCCAGCCACTCCGGATCGTTGTCGCGATCGGCGATCACCAGGACCTCCGATGGGCCGGCAATACTGTCGATGCCGACCGTGCCGAACACCAGCCGCTTGGCGGCGGCTACGTAGGCATTGCCTGGCCCGACGATCTTGGCGACGGGGCGAATGGTGGCGGTACCGTAGGCGAGCGCGGCGACCGCCTGGGCGCCACCGACGCGATAGACCTCATCGACGCCCGCGAGATCGGCCGCCGCCAGCACCAGCGGATTGATGACGCCGCCTGGCGCGGGCACCACCATGACGACGCGCTCGACGCCCGCCACCTTGGCAGGCACCGCGTTCATGAGCACCGAGCTCGGATAGGACGCGAGTCCGCCGGGGACATAGATGCCGGCCGACTCGACAGCGGTCCAGCGGTGGCCGAGCATGGCGCCGGTCGAGTCGCGGCGGCGCACTTCCAGCTCGGGCTTCTGGCGCTCGTGAGCGACCAGGATGCGATCGCGGGCGAGCGTCAGGGCCGCGAGCACGTTCGCCGGCGAAGCGGCGCGCGCGGCTTCCAGCTCGTCTGCGGTGATCCGCAGGCCGAGCTTGCCGAGGTCCGCACGATCGAGCCTGAGCGACAGCTCGGCGAGCGCCGCGTCGCCGCGCGCCCGCACGTCGGCCACGATCACCCGCACCCCTGCCTCGACGTCGGCCGACGCCTCGCGCTTGGCCCCGAGGAAGTGCTCGAAGCGGCTCCCGAAGTCGGTATCTGTGGTCTTCAGGCGGATCGGCATCTGGCAGGGCGCTCCGGATTGGCTTGCGCGTGTGGTGCGGCCGAAGGCCAGCCCATCGAGTGTCAGCGGCCCGTCGGGCCGGATCCTTCCTTGAGCGGATGGTCCGGGCGGGAACGTGCCTCCCACACCGGGCCGAGGTCGCGCAGCTCGGCCTCGAGGCACTCGACGTCGAGTTGAACCGCGGCACTGCCGGCGAAGGTCAGCGTCACGGTGCCGGACGGGTCCTCGGGCTCGGACGGCGCAAAGGCGACGGCCAGCAGTGCCAACACCTCGTCCTTGCGGGCGAGATCGAGGCCGGTCGAGCGAGCAGAGAGCACCCGCTCGAACCGGAGCGCAGACTGCCGGCGCAGGGCCATCTTGTCACCGCTCGCATGGGCTTGCGCCCAGTCGAAGCGATTGAGCAGCGCCGCGAAACGGCGCTCGCGGGGCAGGTAGGTCATGTCGCCGACCCGTGTGACGGCATCCTGCAGATGCGCCGAGACGACGCTCAGGTCCTCGGCATCGAAAGCGATCAGCTTGAGCTGGTCCATGGTCTCCGCGGCCCTCCGCGGAGAAGTCTCTCCGATCGGGCCTGTTCCGTCGTTGTTCCGCGTCAAGAGATAGCTGCGGTGCAGCAAAGGTGCAACGGGGTCGGCTACCGATCGGCCAAGGAGGCGCGATTCGTCAGGAGGAGATAGTTGGCTGGCGGCAGTCTTCATGCCAGCTTGAAGTTGATCAGCGTTGACACTGTTGATAGACTGTTTTTTGGAAGCGGCAGACGAGAAGCTGGTAGCGCCCAAGTGTTTCTCAGTTGTGGAAAAGCTCTGCAAACGTTGCTGCAAATGGGGGGGTGAAATATGTCGATTATTGTATTTGTTCAATTCGTGGCGGGAGACGTCTGGAGCGCGTATAATGACCCATTCACATTTAATAACATTACCCAGACCTACAGTGTGTTCAATGAGATAATTGCTCAGGACGGAGTCAACTCGACATTCACTGCCCAAGATATGCCGTTTGAAGTCGATGGCCATCAATTGGATTTTGGCTATACACTGGTTGGCGCGTCTGGCAACGATATATTCTGGGGCGCCAATCGGAATGACACATTAATCGGCGGATTGGGCTCCGATTTTCTTTCAGGTGGAGTCGGGGACGACAATATCGACGGCGGGGGTGGCAACGATACGATTTCGGGCGATGAAGGAAACGATTATTTGAATGGAGGTGCGGAAGCCGATGTTGTAGGTGGCGGTCTTGGCAACGACACGCTCAATGGCGCGGATGCGGGTGACAGCCTCGATGGCGGCAATGATAATGATGTCATGAACGTCACTGGCACGGGTGTGATCGCTCAGGGCGGCGGCGGCAACGACACGTTCAATGTCAATGGTAGCGCCCATTCGCTCGACGGCGGGGCGGACGACGACACGCTGATCATCAACAGCTTCTCGACGGATCTGACGGCAGCGACGATCTCGAACATCGAGCATCTGCGCCTGCTTCCGAGCAACGAGGGCGCAGCGGTCATGCTGACAGCGGCGCAACTGAACGGCTTCGCGGACGTGGCCAGCAGCCACGTCAACGGCACGTTCTCGATCAACATGGCGACGACGGGGAGCATCGGCAGCAACTTCGCGGCCAACAGCAGCGGCCTGCTGCGCGGCTCGGCAGGGGGCGATACGTTCAACCTCGCCGGCACCACCGGCGGTTGGAACGTCGATGCGGGCGAGGGCAGCGACACGGTTCACGGCTCGGCCGGCAACGACACGCTCGGCGGTGGGGGTGGCATCGACACCGCCAGCTATTCGGGCTCGGCGGCCGGCGTCATTGTCAACTTGGCGACCGGCACCGGCACTGGTGGCGACGCGCAGGGCGACACGCTGTCCGGCTTCGAGACCGTGATCGGCTCCGGCCAAGCCGACATGCTCACCGGCAACACCACGGACAACGTCCTCACCGGCAACGCTGGAAACGACACGCTCAACGGCGGCGCCGGCGCCGACACGATGATCGGCGGTCTCGGCAATGACGTGTTCTATATCGACCACGCTGGCGACATCGTCACGGAGGCGCTCAACCAGGGCAGCGATATTGTCCGTGCCACCGTGTCGAAGTCGCTCGCGGCCAATCTCGAGACGCTCATTCTCGACGGCACGGCCCATCTCAACGGTGCGGGCAACGAGTTGGCGAACACGCTGATAGGCAACTCCGGCAACAACGTGCTCGACGGGCGCGCCGGCGCCGACCGCATGTTCGGTCACGGCGGAAACGATACCTATGTCGTCGACAATGTCGGGGACCTCGTCGGCGAGGTGGCCGGCAACGGCACCGACACGGTCAAGGCGTCGATCTCGTATACGCTCGGCAATCAGGTCGAGAACCTGTTGTTGCTCGGCAGTGCCAACATCAACGGCACCGGAAACGCGCTTGCCAATGCCATCGTCGGCAACACGGGCTCGAACCGGCTCGATGGCGCCGCGGGCAACGACAGCCTCACCGGCGGGCTCGGCCTCGACTACCTGACCGGTGGCCTCGGCAACGACAACTTCATCTATGGCGCCGTGGC
>JANRJI010000137.1:0-13275 GCA_033764055.1 Hyphomicrobiaceae bacterium | reverse complement strand
TGCTCCGCACGCGGCGAACAATCCTCCGTCTGGTCCTTGCATCGCGCCGCATCAGCCGATATAGGACAGTCCTTCCGCCGCGCCGCGAGGCCGGCCGGGCGCTTAGCTCAGCGGTAGAGCACTACCTTGACATGGTAGGGGTCAGAGGTTCGATCCCTCTAGCGCCCACCACCTGCCAGGGCACGTCCCGCGAGGCATAGACCGGGAGCTGGGTCAGCGGCACCCACTGAGGCAAGCCCACTCTCCAGACCAGGTCGGTCGTCTCGAGAAAACCCGCCTCGGCAAGGGCGAGGAACTCCTCATCCGTCCATGGGCCGTGCTGGGCGTTGTGCCGGAGCAGGTACCACATGGGCGGAGTTTGCAGTGACGACGCGTGCGAGCCTGCATCCGGCTTGCGGGCTCCCGGCACCTCGAGCGAGGCCCCCATGCCGACCATGACAAGGGCTTCCAGCTTGGGTGGCATCTCGCTCCACACGTCGCCTGGACGCCGACCCGCGAACTCTGCGAAACAGGTGCAGTGGGCCGCGACGAGCCGATCGCGGAGCGCAAAGACGTAAGCCTCGAAGCCTTCGCGCGAGAGACTGTACTTGACGAGGAGCCGGGCGTGCTGCGGGAGGGCCTCGAAGGCCTCCTCGGCAGCCCATTGGATTTTCAGATCGTCTGCCAGATCGTCGATCGACCCTATCGCCGACCGACCAAAACCTTTCGCGATGGCCGCAATCAATTCGTCGAACGAAAGCACGGCACGCTCCTACGCAGACACGACGCCAAAACGACATGATCAAAACAGGGCCACTGTCCTCCGACAACAGTGAATCGGTCTACGGTGGACTGTCGTGCCAGGAATTCTACGATTGTGACTTATATGACACATGCAAGCCCATATCGTGTTGTCGCTCAGGTTCATGTGGAAAAGGCGTTGCCGATGCCGTTCTCCCTGATCCCGCTGGAGACCCACACGACCGCCAGGAACGCGTTGACATGACCGCGTGCCACACCTAGTTTGCGGCCAGCTCTCCAAAGGATCTCGTCGCCCTGTCCCGATGCGCCCCGGTGTCGGCGCGCTTGCAGGATGGTTTTGCGATCGTGGTCCCCTCTACCGAACCGGAACAGCCATGAAAGTCAGAAACTCCCTCAAGTCCCTGCGCGGCCGCCACCGCGATAATCGCGTCGTGCGGCGCAAGGGGCGCGTCTACGTGATCAACAAGACGAACCGGCGCTTCAAGGCCCGCCAGGGCTGAACATCAGGCGGGAAATCGGCACGAAGGGCACGGCAGGCTCCGCTTGTCGTGCCGATTTCGTTTGGGGATCGTGCCACGGCACGGCCACGCCGCACTGCGGATGCTGCTGCCCGTGCCGGCTTTTTGACGCCATGATCGCTTGGTCATAGTATGGCGCCATGAGCAGACATCCCAGAACCTCTCGACGTGCGATCCGTTTGACGGCAGCGCTGGCGCTGGCGGTGCTCCTGACCGAACCGTGCCTGGCGCAAGACGGGTCACGTCCCCCTCCACCTGCTCCGCCGGGACTGCCGGTCGCGCCCGACGCCGCTCCGCTGCCTGCACCGAAGGGCGGAAAGCCCATGCTGCCCCCGGCCAAGTCGGACGGGGCGCGACCGCTCGACCGCCCCCCCCAGACTGCGGAGGAGAAGAGCAAGGCGCTCTCCGACCTCTATGCCCAGCTCGCCGCCGCGGATGGCGAAGAGGCAGCCAAGAAGATTGCCAGCTCGATCGAGCGGCTCTGGCGCATCTCCGGCAGCGACACCGTGAACCTGCTGATCGGACGCGCCTCGAAAGCCATCGGCCAGGAACGGATGGACCTTGCGACCAGGCTGCTGGACAATGCCGTGGAGATGGCTCCGGACTATGCCGAGGCCTTCAACCAGCGCGCCTTCCTCCATTTCAAGCAGCAGAATTATCATGCCGCTGTCGGCGACCTCAGGCGGGCCATCGCGCTTGATCCCAACCACTACAAGGCCATGGAAGGATTGGCCCAGATCTGGCGCGAGACGGGCAACAAGCGTGGTGCCCTCGGCGTCATGCGCCAGCTCCTCGACATCCACCCATTCGCGCCCGGCGCCCAGAAGGCTTACGACGACCTGAAGCGCGAGGTCGAGGGGCAGGGCACCTGAGATCTGCAAAATCGTCTGGACCCGAGAGGCTCTATTCCGCCGGTTGGGTCCTTGCAGCCGTCCTCTGCTTCATGCCGAGCCACAGGGCCGACAGCATGACGATCCCCATCAGCGGCAGGGCAGCGAGATTGATGGCTGTCCACCCGGCCTTCTGCTGCAGGAAGCCCGCCAGCGCCGCTGCCGTCGCCGTCGTCGCGTAGACCAGGAAGTCGTGGCTCGCCTGGACGCGGGCGCGCTCGGCTGGCCGATATGTGGTGGTCAGCAGCGTCGATCCACCGACATACGTGAAATTCCAGCCGAGGCCGACCAGCGCATTGGCAATCAGGAAGTTCGCAAACTCGATGCCTGCGAGATTGACCAGCGCGCACCCGACCTGGATCAGCGCTCCGACCGCGATGATGGTGAGCTCACCGAATTTCCTGATCAGGTGGCCCGTGAAGAACGATGGCAGGAACATCGCCACGATATGGGCCTGAATGACGGTGGCGCTATGGCCGAACTGGAAGCCGCAGGCGAGCATTGCGAGCGGGGTGGCCGACATCACGAGAGTCATCACGCCATAGCCAAACATCGACGAGATGACGGCCGCCACGTAGGCCGGCTGGCGCATGATCTCGCCGATCGGCCTTCCGCCTTCGGCGCGCTCGGCAGCCGTGAGCCGCGGGATTCGAAGCGCCTGCATCAGTAGGACGCTCAGCGCGCCGGTGATGGTGATGGCGACGTAGACCCCCATGAACGTGACCGGCGCAAACCAATCCACGGTCCATTTGGCGATCTGCGGGCCGAGAAGACCCGCAACGATGCCGCCGGCCATCACATAAGAGATTGCCTTCGGCTTGAACTCGTCCGGAGAGGCGTCCGCTGCCGCGAAGCGGTAGTACCAGGCGAAGGCCGCCGCCGAGCCCTGCAGCAGGGCCGAGGCGCAAAGCAGCTCGAAGCTGCGAGCGTGGATAGCCCAGACCGCCATCGCGCCGAACAAGATGGCGAGGACTGCGCCGATGGTGAAGCCGGCCCGCCGGCCGATCCGCCCCATCAGCAGGGACGCCGGGATGGTCGTCAGCATGATGCCGGCGTGATTGAGGAAAATCGGCAGCGTCGCCAGGGATTTGTCGGCACCGAGCAGCGCGTGGCCCGCGAGCGGCGTTGTGGCGATGCCCATCGACTGGGTGGTCATGAACAAGGCCTGCGCAGCGGCCAGCAGCAGCACGTTGCGCCGATAGGAGGAGGCCCCGCTGAGGTCGGTCATAGGTCAAGCATTCCAGGTGCGGGAAGCTGAATTTTTTCCCGGCAGCGGTGGATCGTAGAGTTGCCATACTGACAGGGGGGCACTCAGCAGCAAGCTCTTTCGCCACCGCCGGGCGCGGCATTGAACCGCTGTGGGCGACTCGCTGTTTGCTGGCCATCTGCTCGCCTCGTCGTGCGAGCAGTCTCGAGCGCCCGAGCGACCACGGCCGGCCGCAGTGGGCACGAGGCGGCCTCCCCCGGGCACGGCGGCCACCAGGCCCCAGCGCGCCCGGGGGAGGCCGAGCAAGAGGGCGAGGCAGAGCGAGCCATGAGCCAGACGCCATCCCGCATTCGACCCAGCCTGCGACGACGGGTCTATCACGTAATCGAGATCGGTCGAGGCGAGGACGGCGCGAGCAAG
This sequence comes from Hyphomicrobiaceae bacterium, assembly GCA_033764055.1. Classification (GTDB taxonomy): domain Bacteria; phylum Pseudomonadota; class Alphaproteobacteria; order Rhizobiales; family Hyphomicrobiaceae. The sequence continues at coordinate 9,499 of JANRJI010000137.1, read as the reverse complement.
TGGTTCGACTACTTTCTGATCGCGCTGATCCTCGCCAATATAACTGCGTTCTGCCTGGAGACGGTGCCCTCCATCGAGAGCCGATGGGGCCGGTGGCTGCAGGCCTTCGAGGTCTTCGCCGTTACCGCTTTCACGATCGAGTACGTCCTGCGCATCTGGACGGCAGTGGAGGTGCCGCTCCTGGCGCGCAAGCGCCCTTGGCGGGCGCGGCTCAGTTGGGCCCTCAGACCGTTCCAGGTCATCGACCTGATGGCGATCCTGCCGTTCTATCTCGGCTCGCTCATCGGGGCAGACCTGTCGGTGCTGCGGGTCTTCCGTCTGCTCCGCTTCCTCAAGCTCACGCGATACTCCCCAGCCATACACACCTTGCTCCGCGTGCTCGCGAGCGAGAAAAGGCCCCTCGCAGGCGCCTTCGTCCTCCTCGTCGCGGCGCTGCTGATCTTCTCGACCGGCATGTATTACATCGAGGGCAAGGTGCAGCCCGAGAAATTCGGCTCGGTGCCTGACGCCGCCTATTGGGCGATGACCACCCTGACGACGGTCGGCTACGGCGACGTCACCCCCGTCACGCCCATGGGGAAGCTCTGGGCGTCGCTGACTATGCTCTGCGGTCTGTGCATTCTGGCGCTGCCGGTGGCCATCATCGCCACGGGCTTTGCGACCGAGGTCGGCCGCCACGATTTCGTGCTCACCTGGTCGCTGATGTCACGGATCCCGCTGTTCGCCGAGCTCGACACCAACGAGGTGGCCCGGCTGATGCCGCTGATGCACGCCAAGAGCGTCTCGCCGTTCACCGAGGTCATCGCCGACGGCGCCCCGGGCGACGCCATGTTCTTCGTCGCCAGCGGGCACGTGCGACAGACCTCGCCCCTCGTCACGCACGACTATCGCGTCGGCGATTTCTTTGGTGTCGTCGCCATGCTCCAGGACGGGCAGAGCTTGGGCTCCTACCGGGCCGTCGCCCGCACCAGGCTCCTCAAGCTCGAGCGCGACGACTTCGTGCAGCTGGAAGCCGTGGCCCCGGCCCTCGCGGAGCACGTTCGGCGCGTCGCGCACGCCCGCCAGGCGCATCGACAGAAGCTGGAGGAAGAAGCTGCCGCAGTCGCTGCGGGCAGCATCCCGGGCATCGTGCCGGAGCCCACCGGGTCCGCTTGAGCGCGCCACGAAACGCTGCCAATCATGGGCCCAGCGCAGCTCGTTGCGCTGCTGCCGGCCGATCGGCCGGCCTGAGCCCGACCGAGGAGAGGATCATGGACAAGGCACTGTGGGACAAGGGCCTCGCCGCCCGCAAGAGGACGCTCGGCGCGGAGTACGTCGACAAGTCGCTATCGACGGTCGACGACTTCAACCGCGAATGGCAGGACATGCTCAACGAGTTTTGCTGGGGCAAGGTGTGGGGGGACGACACCATTCCCGCCAAGACCCGCTCGATGATGAACCTGACCATGCTGGCCGCCCTCGGCCGCATGCACGAGTGGGAGCTCCACCTGAATGGCGCGCTCAACAACGGCGTAACCAAGGACGAGCTGAAGGCGATCCTGCACCAGATCGGCATCTATGCGGGTTTCCCGGCTGGCGTCGAGTGTTTCCGCATCGCGCGCAAGGTGCTGCAGGAGCGGGGCATCAAGTAGCGCCCAAACCCGCGAGCGGCGCGCCAGAAACGTGCCGTGCCGCTCGCGCCAGCAGATACCGTCAGATCTTCTGGTTGTAGGCACCGACCTCGGGGCATTGCGACAGGCGCCCGTCGATGTCGGAGAAGATCGCCCGCATGTTCGTCTCCGACACCGGGCTCTCGACGACGATGACCAACTCCGGCTTGTTCGAGGAGGCCCGGACCAGGCCCCAGGTGCCGTCCGCCAGCGTGACCCGGACACCGTTGACTGTGACGAGGTCGCGGATGGCTTGACCTGCGATGCTCTCGCCCTTGGCCTCGGCGGCCTTGTATTGTGCGACGATGCGATCGACCACGCCGTACTTCTTCTCGTCGTCGCAGTGGGGCGACATGGTCGGGGACTGCCAGGTTTTCGGCAGGGCCCGCTGCAGCTCAGCCATGGTCTTTCCCGGACTGCGATCCAGCATGTCGCAGACGGCGAGGGCCGCGACCAGACCGTCGTCGTAGCCGCGGCCGAGCGGCGGCTGGAAGAAGAAATGGCCGGACTTCTCGAAGCCGACCAGCGCTTTCTGCTCGAAGGTGTAGCGCTTCATGTAGGAGTGGCCGGTCTTCCAGTAGAGCGCCTTGGCGCCGTTCGCCTGCAGCACGGGATCCGTGACGAAGAGCCCTGTCGACTTGACGTCAGCCACGAACGTCGCCCCCGGATGCCGCGCCGAGATGTCCCGCGCCAGCATCACGCCCACCTTGTCGGCGAAGATCTCGTGCCCTTCGTCGTCGACGACGCCGCAGCGGTCGCCGTCGCCGTCGAAGCCGAGGCCGACGTCCGCCTTGTGCTCGACGACAGCTGCACTGATGGCGTGCAGCATCTTCATGTCCTCGGGGTTCGGGTTGTAGCGCGGAAAGGAGTGGTCGAGGTCGCAATCGAGCCGTACCACCTCGCAGCCAACGGCCTCGAGCACCTGCGGTGCAAAGGCGCCCGCCGTACCGTTGCCGCAGGCCGCGACAACCTTGAGACGGCGCTTCAGCTTCGGCCGATTGGACAGGTCCGCCATGTAGCGCTCGGGGATGTCAGGAACGTGGATGTAGCGCCCGCCCCCCCTCGTCTCGGAGCTGCCGGACAGCACGATCTCCTTGAGCTCCGACATGTCGTCGGGACCGAACGTGAGCGGACGCGCGAGCCCCATCTTGATGCCCGTCCAGCCGTTGTCGTTGTGGCTGGCCGTCACCATCGCGACGCAGGGCACATCGAGAGCGAACTGGGCGAAATAGGCCATCGGCGACAGCGCGAGACCGATGTCATGCACCTCGGCGCCACCGGCCAACAGACCCGTCATCAACGCCTGCTTCACGCTCGCCGAATACCAGCGGAAGTCGTGTCCGACGACGAAGCGCGGCGCGACGCCCCGCCGGTGGACAAGGGTGGCGAGCCCTAGCCCGATGGCATTCAGTCCCATCAGGTTGATCTCGCCCGGGAACAGCCAGCGCGCGTCGTACTCGCGGAATCCGGTCGGCTTGACCAGGGGCAGACGCTCGAAGTCGGCTGTGTTGGGCTTCAGGTCGGCTCTCGGTCTCGGCAGCATGTGGACCTCACGGAATTTCGGGTCGCGGTGGGGTTGCGCGACCGCTAGAGCAAAACTGCGGCGCGGTCGAGACTGGCGCTCGCCAGTCATGCGTCGCAGGGCCGATGGCCTCCACTACCGCTCGAGCACAAGCGAGGCTCCCTGCATCTGCATGCGGGTTTGCCCGAGGAAGGACATGCCGAGCAACGTCTTCGTGAGCCGGCCCGGCTCGCTGACCGCCGCGCGGACGTTGCGGACCACGACATCACCGATGCGCACGTCGTCGAGCATGACAGAGGCGAACCTCGCCTTGCCGTTCGCCGTGTTGGACCAGTGGATGAAATCGCCGTCGGAGACCGCGATGCCGGCCGCGATAGCGTCGTCGTAGCTCAACGCGACCAGGGTCGCGCCGGTATCGATCAGGACGGGGATGGACTGGCCGTTGACATAGGCATCGGCGTGAAAATGACCGTCGGGCGATCGCTGGAGCTCGACCGAGGACCCATGGCTCGCCCGCCGGCGTGCCTGCGGAGGAGGCCGCGGTGCGTCGCGGTCGTCCTCGCGGGGGCGCTCGACCCGCTCCTCCACGGCCCGCGGCCTTGCCTCGGGCATCCGCTCGTCGGCGGTGACGCCGAAATCCGCGGGACCGAGCTTCAATCCGAGCGTCGAGCGGATCTCGTCGAAGTTGACGATCGTCAAGGCCACCAAAGCCAAGGTCAGGATCCATCCGCCCAGAAGCTGGAGGAGATTCTTGGTACCAGAGGACAACATTTTTTCGCCTGCCAACCGAAATTTGCGCGGCGGGCCACCGAACGGCCGTTGATCAGTTCCGGAAGGTCAGGAACTCGCCGGCGAATTCATATGACCGCAGGCGACTTAAGAAACTCATACCGAGCAGGCTCTCCTTCAGCACACCGGGCTGAGCGACGAGCGCGTCGACGTTGGTGAGCACAATCGAGCCCACGGCGACCTGGCGCAGACGGGCATGCGCCGCATAGGCGAGCCCGTTCGCCGTCTGCACCGGGACAGTGTAGCGCAATCGCCGGGTATCGACCCCGAGGTCCCTCGCGTCCGACTGGCGCAGCACGACCGTCGATGCTCCTGTATCGACCAGCATCGACACGCTGGTGCCTTCGACCGTCACCCGGGCGACGAAATGGCCGTCCAGGCGCCTGCGGATCTTTACCGCCCTCTCACCGGCCTGCCCCTGCTCGACGCCAACCGCGGCACCCGGCGGCGTCAACTCTCCAGCGATCCGGTAGCCGATGCGGCCGAGCTCGTCGCGGTAGCTGTAGCCGGCCACGAGCACGATCGCGAGAACGGCCCAGCTCATCAGATCGCGAAAGGCGCCGCCGACCCGGCCCCGGTAGCCACTGAACACGGCCGGCAGGACAAGCATGAGGGCCGCAACCGTGCCCGCCAGGGCGATCAGCTCCTGGGCCTCGACCGAGATCGAGCTGCGTTCCTCCGCGAAAATGGCCCGAAGCGCGTCGCCATTGGCGCCGGACAGGAAAACGTACGCTGCGACCGCCGCCAGGATCAGGATTGCCAACCGCATCATCACCCACCTCCGCCGGCCCGAGCGCGACGCCGAGGCAGCTCCTGCATGATCCGGCGGCGCTCCTCGGCCCCGAGCGAAGCCCAGGTCGCGATCTCGTCAATCGTGCGACAGCAGCCGACGCACCGGCGGCTCGTCGGATCGACCACGCAGACATTCACGCAAGGGGTTTCCATGCTTCGGCCGTCGCCTCGTCGCCGAAAACCGGCTGACTCGAGTGTTGTTCGGTTTCTAAGCACAATTTAGGCATGCGAAAGCACTCCGGCAACAAACCGGCGCTCAACTCCTGAACACGGGCTCGCCAGGCGAAATCGAGCGATCCGGGTTTGCGATACGACAAGGGCCGCGCCCGACGGTAGAAGTCGTGTGACACGACGTCCCCTACCCGGCAGACACGGCGCCACGCGACCTCAACCGCGGCGCCCGACGGCGCCCCTCTCCGGACGGGCTCGTAGCGGCAACACGTTCGCCGCGGCCGGGCCCGTGGCGCTCGCGACCGAGCGGCTGCAACGGCCCCACGGGTTGCATGACCCGTTGACGCGGCAGCGTCACGCGCGCCTCCGTGCCTTTGCGAAGCTCGGACAGAAGCTCGAACTGGCCCCCGTGAAGCTCGACAAGGTTCTGCACGATTGGGAGCCCAAGTCCCGTGCCGCCCTCGGCGGTCTGGTGGGCGAGCGAGCCTTGCCCGAACACCTGGAGGACCTTCGGGATTTCGTCCTTCGGAATGCCTGGCCCCGTGTCCTTGACCGACATCAGCTGGCCGCCGTCCGCGGTCGCAGCCAGTTGAATGGTGACGGTTCCACCCTTGGGCGTGAACTTGAGGGCGTTCGAGAGGAGGTTGAGGCAGACTTGACGGATGGCTCGCTCGTCTATCCAGAGCTGAGGCAAGCCCTCGTCCACGTCGAGCACGAAGCGAAGGCCTTTGCTCTCGGCCCTGAGCTTCAGTAGGCGATGGCAATCCTCGACGACGTCGACGAGCCGGGCGGCCTCCTCCTTGAGCTCGTATCGGCCGGCCTCGATCCGAGAGAGATCGAGAATCTCGTTGATGAGGTGCAGGAGGTGGCTGCCGCTGTCGTGGATGTTGCCAGCATACTCCTTGTACCTATCATTCTGCAGCGGTCCCAGGATCTCGGCCTTCATGACCTCGGAGAAGCCCAGAATGGCGTTGAGCGGGGTTCTGAGCTCATGGCTCATTGTGGCGAGAAATCGCGACTTCGCGACGTTGGCCGCTTCTGCCCGACGGCGACCCTCGTCCGAGATGGCCTTCTCCTTCTCGAGCTCTCCGATCAGCGCATCCTTCTCGGCCCGGAACTCCAGCATGGCGAGCGACGTCGAGTTGAGACCCTTTGCCAGGAACACGAAGTAGACGTGGACGCCGACCGCCATAGACGCCATGGCCCAGTAGAACGGGTGGCCGAGCAGCATCAGACGCGCGACGACCGCGATCGTCATGGGCACGGTGCCGACATAGAGGATCGGCATCACCGTCGAGGCGAAGGTCATGCGGATCGCCAGCACGACGATCAGCGAGGCGAAGATGAAGACGTGGCTCGCGGCATCGGGGGAATCGCGACCGACCAGCGCGAAACCCGCCCAGACCAGTCCGCCGATCAACTCGGCCAAGACCAGGCGTCGCGTCCATAGGGCGACATCGACATCCGCCCTGGGCATCGCGAGAAACCGGCGGCAGACCTCGAGGAGAGCGACCTTGGCGAAAATGACGAGCAGGAGCCAGGCGATTGCCTCACCGACCGGCGCCCAGAACATCGAAGCGAGTGAGAAGATGACCGCCAGCAGCTGAATGGTGGCGATGGCGCCGAGCTCGTTCCTGACGAACATCGAGATCAGCTCGTACTGGAACTCGGGCTTGATCTGCGAGCCCTGCACCAGCCGCTCGCGCACCTCCTGGAGAGGCTGTGCGGCGGTCCCGCTCCGGCGGTTGCCACGCGCCGCCGTCGCGGGCTCGCTTATGGACACAGGACGCTTCAAGCGGACACGATCCCATCGGCTCAATCGGCCTCGTGCAACCGGCCCCACCCGGTCTCAACGCGCCGCTCCAACCCTCCCAACCCAGGCTCAAGTTGCTGCAAGGTCGCTAATTTTCCGTTACATTACTGAGCTTTCGGGCGCCGCCGGGCCGGTCCCGTGCCGCCAATCCATCCGCCGGGAACAGAGCCCTCGCGGCTCCGGCTCGCCGCGACCGGCTTGCGTGGCGGCGACCATGTCATTACGGTTTTTCCAGCAGCTATCGATCGGGCCGGACCAAGCCCGGGAGCGCACCGGAGACCAAGCATGAAGATCATCGAGACGCGCCAGGCTCCGAACCCGCGCCGCGTGCGCATCTTCCTCGCCGAAAAGGGCATTGCCGTTCCCTTCGAGGAGATCGACCTGATGAAGGGCGCCTTGAAGACGCCGGAGATGACCAAGCTCAATCCCGCGCAGCGCGTGCCGATCCTCATCCTGGACGACGGTACCGCCATCTCCGAGACCATGGCCATCTGCCGCTACTTCGAGGAATCGAAGCCCGAGCCCGCCCTCTTCGGCCACTCGGCCATTGGCCGGGCCAACGTCGAGATGTGGAACCGGCGCATGGAGCTGGGGCTGATGACGCACGTGTCGCAGGCTTTCCGCCACACGCACCCGGCGATGGCGCATCTCGAGGTGCCTCAGGTCAAGGAGTGGGGTGAGGCCAACAAACAGAAGGCGCTCGACGTACTGGCCATGCTGGACAACCAGCTCTCGTCCAACCGGTTCGTCGCCGGTGACGCCTACACCGTGGCGGACATCACAGCGCTCGTCGCGATCGATTTCATGAGGCCGGCCCGGATCGCCATCCCGGACAGCATGGTCCACGTGAAGCGCTGGCACGCGGAGGTTTCGGCCCGTCCGAGCGCCAAAGCGTGAAGCGAGCGCCAAGCACGGCGACGATCCGGTCAAGATGAGGAAGGGCACGGCATGAGACTCACCGTGGTCGGTTGCGGCGATGCCTTCGGCTCCGGCGGCCGGCTGCAGACCTGCTATCATGTCGATAGTGGGAGCAGTCGCATACTGCTCGACTGCGGCGCGACAGCCCTGATCGGCCTCAACCGGCTGGGGATTGATCCCAACGGCGTCGACGCGATCGTCATCTCCCACCTCCACGGCGACCACTTCGCCGGCCTCGTCTGGTGGCTGCTCCACGCCCAGCACGTCGCCAAGCGGACAGGTCCGATGACCATCGCCGGTCCACCGGGCATCGAGGCGCGTTTCACGGCGGCCTGCGAGGCCCTGTTTCCAGGCTCGAGCAAGGTCGAGCGTCGCTTCGCACTCAGCTTCCAGGAGATGCGGGCCGGCGCACCGGCCGACATCGCCGGCAGCATGGTCGCGGCCTACGAGGTGAGCCATCCCTCGGGGGCTCCCTCGCATGCGCTACGCCTGACGGCCGGCGGCCGGACGCTGGCCTTCTCCGGCGATACCGAGTGGGTCGAGCCCCTCGTCGAGTGCGGAAGGGCTGCCGATCTTTTCATCATGGAGTGCTACGCGCTGGACGGGCCGATCCGCTACCACATGAGCTGGGAGACGATCTCGAAGCAGCTGCCGAGGATCGGCGCCCGGAAGGTGATGCTGACGCACATGAACGACCGCATGCTGGCCAACCGCGACCGGGCGATCGGGCCTGGCATCGTGCACGCCGCGGACGGGCTGGTGCTGGACGTGTGAGCACGGCTTCTCCCGATGCGGCCGCGCCGCCCCGGCAGGCAGGCGACGGCCTCGAGGCGTTGCTGGCCGAGATCCGCGCCTGCCGGCTCTGCCGGGACACGCCCCGCGGAAAGCCGCTGCCGCACGAGCCGCGGCCCGTCCTCCGGGTCTCGTCGAGCGCACGGCTCGCGATCGCGGGGCAGGCGCCGGGCACACGGGTGCACAAATCGGGCGTGCCGTTCACCGACCCGTCCGGCGATCGCTTGCGTCAGTGGATGGGAGTCGACGAGGCCGAGTTCTACGATGTCTCCCGCATTGCCGTCATCCCGATGGGCTTCTGCTTTCCGGGGCTCGATGCCAAGGGCGGCGACCTGCCGCCGCGGCGCGAATGCGCGCCCCGATGGCGTGCCCGGCTATTGGCAGAGCTGCCGCGGCTCGAGCTGATCCTGCTGGCCGGCCAGTACGCGCAACGCTGGCACCTCTGCGATACCAGCGCCGCCGGTTTCAACGTCACCCGCTCGGTTCAGCACTGGCGGCAGATACTGGCGCGGAACGAGCCGCCCCGGGTCTTTCCCCTGCCGCATCCCTCATGGCGCAACAACGCGTGGATCAAGGCCAACCCCTGGTTCGAGGCCGACGCGCTGCCAGCGCTGAGACTCGAGGTGCGGCGGCTGATTGGCTGACGTCTGCGAGTGGATCTCCGCTGCCCTCCAACCGCGCCGTTCAGGCCGTCGTCGGGATCTCGTCGACGGCACCTCCTCATGTCATCGCGGGCTCAGGGCCGGTATCGGCTCTCGACGGAACACTACCGCCGGCAGCTCACGCTGGCCGTGACAACGTCACAGCCAAAGCCCGATGCACGCCGACCGCCCCGGCCCACACTCTTTACAGACATGGGTCGAACACCTTAAGCCATTCCTCGCGGGCGGTTAGCTCAGTGGCAGAGCGCCTCGTTTACACCGAGGATGTCGGGAGTTCGACCCTCTCACCGCCCACCATTTGTTTTCAATGGCTTGTTGCGCTCATGCGTAAGTTTACGAAGTGCTCCCCTGTGCTGGCGACACTGAATCGGACTCAATCAGTGGACTCCAT
>JANRJI010000136.1:0-191426 GCA_033764055.1 Hyphomicrobiaceae bacterium | reverse complement strand
CGCCGGCGTGGGTGGCCGCCCCCCCCAGACCCGCCCTTTTTCAACCCAAAAAAATTGTGGGGGTTGGGGGTATCCCTCCCCCAATAGGGTGCGGGGCTAGCCCCGCTCGCGCCAACGGCGCGACCAGGCCTCAGCCCTTCGCGGCCTTCTTGGCCCGCTCGTCGGCGAACACGTCCTTGGCGCAGTAGATCGCCTCGCGGATCAGCGGCACGCCGACATAGCCGGACATGTGCAGCAGCACCTCGACCAGCTCGTCCTCGGTCCAGCCTTCCTTCAGGGCGAAGCGCAGGTGGATGTCGAGCTCGTCGTGGCGCCCCATGGTGGCGTCGGTGATGACGCAGATGAGAGCACGCAGCTTGGTGCCGAGTGCCGGTCGCGCCCAGAGCGCGCCGAACACCGTCTCGGTGGCCAGCTCGATGAACTTCAGCGTATGCGGGTCGGCCGCATACTCCTTCATGTTCCTCTCGTACTCGGCATCGCCGCGCAGCTTGCGGCGGACAGCCTCACCTTTTTTGTAGAGCTCGCTCTTCTCGGTCATGGGGTTTCCTTTTCTCCTCGGTTTCTATCGCGGGCCGAGCTTCACGCCGGCCATCTGCTCGTAGAGCTTCACGACCGAGGCGCCGTCCTGCTTGTTGAGGCCTTGCGCGCGGGCCATCTGGTAGATCTGCTGCGAGATGTTGGCCATGAACAGCGGCACGCCGAGCGCCTTGCCGAAAGCCGTCTCGAGCTCCTGGTCCTTGTAGGATATGTCGACCGTCCCGCCCGGCGAGAAGTCGCCCGAGAGGAACCGCGGCACGCGGAAATCGAGGGCGAAGCTGGCGCCCGTCGAGACACGGATCACGTCGTACATCACCTTGGGGTCGAGACCAGCCTTGGCGCCCATCACGAACGCCTCGGCGATGGCGACCGTGCTTGTCTGGATCAACATGTTGTTGACGAGCTTGAGCGCAAGGCCCTGGCCGATCGATCCGACGTGGAACTGGTTGGCGGACATGGCTTTGAAGGCCGGCAGCCAGCCCTCGAAATCGGCGCTGTCACCGCCGCAGATGATGGCGAGCGAGCCGTCTGCGGCGCGTCCCGAGCCGCCCGAGACGGGCGCGTCCACCATCGTGATGCCCTTCGCCTGCAGCGTGTCGTGCATGCGCTTGGTGGCGATCGGGTCGATGGTGCTCATCATGGCGATGGCGTGGCCGGGACCTGCGCCGGCCAGAACACCGTTCTCGCCCATGATGATCTGCTCGGTCTGCGCCGTCGTCTCGACCATGGTGACGACGCGTTTGGCGGCGCGCGCGACCTCGGCCGGCGTCGCGACGATGGTGCCGCCCTTCTCGGCGAGCGCGGCCGTGCGGCGGGCATCGATGTCCATGCCGACGACCTTGAAATCGGCCCTGGCGAGATTGGCCGCCATGCCGCCGCCCATGGAACCGAGGCCGATGAATCCGATGGTGTCTTTCATTTGGGCTTCCCTTGTCCGATTGCTTCAGGATGCAGTCACGACAAAAGAATCCCGGTTCCAGGGCTTCCCTGTCGGGGGAGTGATGGTCTCGTTGACGACCTCGATCGTGGAGGTCGTGAACCCGCTCTCGCGAACCAGGCTGCCGAGCTCTCGTTCGCCGTAGAAATTGAAATTCTGCGCGAAGACCGGGCGCCCCGCGGCGCTCCAGGGTGTGACCGCGAAAAGTACCAGCTTGCCTCCGGGCCTCAGGACTCGTCGCAACTCGCGAAGGTCTTGTCTGGGATCCTGCCAGAAATAGAGCGTGTTCAATCCGAGTGCCTTGTCGAAGCTCTGTGATGTAAAGGGCATCACGCTGCTCGAGGCGAGCCGCAGCGTTACCCGGCCACTGGCAATCTCGGATGCGCAGCTAGCGGAAACCGCCTCGACCATTGTCTCCGAAATATCGATCCCCGTGTAGGAGACGCGGTCGGCCAGAGAAATAATGTCGCGAATGAAATCGCCATTGCCGAATCCGACTTCGAGGACGCGGTCGCCCAAGGCAACCTGCAGTCGCTCGAATGCGGCTTGGTAGCAGCCCGTGTTGGCCACCTTGAGAGTGGCCATCACCGCAAGGCCGATCTCACCAGATGGATTGCCGAGATGGGATGCGAGCACGGCTGGTTGGAGCTTGGTGACGTCGATCTTGTCGTCCATGACAGCTCCCCGATCCTCTAGAGGGCGGCGGGCGCGCCGCTACTCCGCCGCCCTGACCTTCTCGAACGTCGGCGCCGCCGGCACGGGCAGGCTGTTGACCAGCGGGATCACCTCCTCGGCGAAGCGGCGCATCATGCGATGGCGCACCTCGCGCTCGACGCCGTGCATGGCGTTCGAGAACAGGATGTAGTTGAAGCCGATGGCGCGCAGCTCGTTGATGCGGCGGGCAACGGTCTCCGGGCTGCCGATCAGGTTGCGGTCGAGGATCGGATCGTTCTGGGCGGGATCGCCCATCAGGCGCATATTGGCGAAGATCTTGGCGAACTGCTCGTAGCCCTTGATGTCGCCCCAGGGCGTGGTGTCGGTGGTGTAGTGCTCGGCCTGGAGCTTGTAGAAGCGGGCCATGTGGCCGCGCGCCTCGTCGCGAGCGGCTGCATCCGTGTCGCCGATGAAGCACTTGGTCGAGACGGGCAGCATGGCGTCCGCTGCCACCAGCTGGCCCTTGTCGGCCATGCGGCGGCGCCAGCGCTCGAGGATCTTGACGAGCATGTAGTCCGGGAACTGCGCAAGCGAGAGTGGCGCGAGCCCCATGTCCGCCATGATCTCGGCCGAGCCCGGTGAGCCGATGGCGCCGAAGAAGTTGATCCTCCGCGACGTGTCGATGCGCGGGCGCACGGTGAGCGGGCGATCGAGCTTTACGTACTTTCCGTCGTAGGTGAAGGGTTTGCCGTCGAGCGCCAGCCGCGTCACCTCCCAGCATTCCTGGAAGCGCTCGCGTGCCTCGTTCATGTCGATGCGGAGCGCGTCGTACTCGAGCTTGGCCGTGCCGCGGCCCATGCCGATGTGCAGCTCGCCGGTCGCCAGAGAGGCCAGCATGGCGACGTCCTCGGCGAAGCGCACGGGATCGTACCAGGGCAGCACCATCACCGCGGTGCCAAGGCCCATCCCGGGGCAGGCGGCGGCGAGGTGTGAGAGGAACATCAACGGATTGGGCGTCGGGTAGTAGTCGGAGAAATGGTGCTCGACGATCCAGACGGCATCGTAGCCGAGCTCCTGCGCGTAGCGCGCGTCGACGATCGCCTCGCGGTACATCTCGGTATCGGTCGCTCCGAGGCGATCGACGGCTCCGATCTGCACGGCAAAGCGCGGCGCGGTGGCCATGGCGTTGTCTCCCCTGGGTGACTTTGTATGGACAAATGCTAGCGCGGGTTTGCGAGCAATGTCACGTGCCACCGGACGGTAGGCTCGAATTCATGCGATCCTGGCATTGCGCATCGCGAGGCGACCACGGAAACTGCAACCCCCGCAGTCCGCACGCCGCCCTGAAGGAGATGCCATGACGAAGGTGACCACGATCGAGGAGCTGGACGCGCTCTATGGCGCGCCGGTCGAGGCGGCGATCGTCAAGGAGATCGACTACATCTCGGATCACTACCGGGCCTTCATCGACAAGGCGCCGTTCGTCATTCTCGCGACGGTCGGTCCCGAAGGCCTCGACTGCTCTCCGCGAGGCGACCCTGCCGGCTTCGTCCGTGTCGTCGACAAGAAAACGGTCTTGATCCCTGACCGGCGCGGCAACAACCGGGTCGATGCGCTCCGCAACATCGTCCGCGATCCACGGTGCTCGTTGCTGTTTCTCATTCCGGGCATCGGCAATACGCTGCGCATCAACGGCACCGCCGAGATTCTGAACGATGCGGCGCTGAACGACAGCTTCGCGGTCAACGGCAAGCTACCGCGCACGGTGCTGAAGGTGACGGCCGACCGGGTCTACTTCCAGTGTCCAAAGGCGCTGGTGCGCTCGCGCCTCTGGGACAAGGGCGCCCAGATCGCGCGCTCGGAGCTGCCGTCCTCCGGAGAGATCCTTGAGGCGCTGACGCAGGGCCGGTTCGATGGCAAGGCCTACGACACGGCCTATCCGAAACGCCTGGAGGAGACGATCTACTGAGCTCCCATTCGCTTGAGGGTCCGGGGGGCGCGCTCCCGTGGCGGGGATGGGTGCGAGCCCCACTCGCGCTCCCCGGCCGGACATCTTGGCCCGGCAGAGACTACAGGTGCAGTCTCTGCCCTGCGCCATCTCTCACGGCCGCCTCGTAGGCGAGATTGGCGACGATCATGTCCTCCATGGCATTACCCATAGACTTGTAGAGCGTGACCTGCTCGTCGGACGTGCGACCGGGCCGCAAGCCGAGCAGCATCTGACCGAGCTCGGCGCCTTGGGATGGCTCACGGCCAGCAAGCTCGGCGCAGCCGACAGGGGCCGGCTGGAATGCACCCATCGCCTCCACGAAGAGCGTGGCGCGGTCGACGAGGGCGGCCGGCAGCTCGCTTCCCGGCGGGGCGAACCCGACCGATGTGACGTGGGTGCCGGGGCGTATCCAGGTGTCATCGACGACGGGGCTCGTGGCCGACGTGGTCAGGCAGACGACGTCGGCGCTACGAACGGCCTCCTCGAGATCGGTGACCGCGATGCCGTTGGGCACGGTGGCGGCGATGGCTTTCGCGGCTTCGAGCCTGCGTGCGAAAACGCGGATCTCATCGAAGCGGCGGGCCAGGCCGAGCTGGCGAGCGTGCTCGCGGGCCTGGACACCGGCGCCGATGACGATGGCGATCCGCGCGTCCGGGCGGGCCAACTCGCGGACCGACAGCACGGCGCCCGCCGCAGTGCGAATGCCGGTGAGGCTCGCACCGTCGAGAATGGCGACGGGGGCACCTGTTGCTGCGTCGAACAGCGAGACAAGGGCTTGATGGCTCTCGAGGCCGAGCACGTGATTGCCCTCGAAGACGTTGACCGTCTTGAGCGCGATCATGCGGCCCGGAGCCCAGGCCAGCATGGCCAGCGAGAAGCCTTTGCCGGGCACGTCCACCTTGGGCCGGGGCGGCGCCTGGACCTCGCCGCGCGAGAGCGCCTTGAAGCCCTCGGCCAGCGCCTCGATGGCCCTTGCGGGGTCGACGAGGCGCATCACGTCGTCTCGGGAGATCGCCAGCAGCGATGTCGATGCGTGGGCCATGGCTCAGACGATGCCGTTGGCAAGGCTGGTCTCGCCGCGCTGGAGGCGGCCGACGTTCTCGATCAGCAGGTCGATGACGCGATCCTCGTAGCGCACCGTCTCGCCGGCCGAATGGGGAGTGATGATGACGCGCGGCATGGCCCAGAGTGGAGACTCCTTGGCCAAAGGCTCCTCCGCGGTCACATCGAGGGCGGCGCCCGCAATGAGCCTGGCCGAGAGAGCGGCGGTGAGCGCCAGCTCGTCGCAGACCTTGCCGCGGGCGACGTTGACGAGAAAGGCGGTCGGCTTCATTGCGGCGAGTTGCTCGCGCCCGATCAGCCCTGTGGTATCGGGCGTCAGAGCCGTGGTCAGCGCGACGAAGTCGGCCCGCGGGAGCAGCCCGATCAGGTCCTTGTCGGCGTGGATCTCGTCGGCGCCGCCGGCTCCTTTCGACGGGTCGCGCCGGGTGGCGAGAACCTTCATGCCGAACGCCTTGCAGAGAGCAGCAAGCCGCTGGCCGATGCCGCCGAGGCCGACGATGAGCACGGTCTTGCCCTCGATCTCGTCCTCGCGGATGCGGCGGTCGCCCTGCATCGGGCGCCAGTGCCCGTCATGCTGATGGTCGCGAAGGAAATGGAGCTGGCGCGACAGCGAGAGCATCAGTGCGATGGCGTGCTCGGCAACGGCGTTGGCATTGACGCCTTGACCGCTGGCAAGTCGGATGCCTTGCTCCTTCAGCACCGCACGGTCGTACTGATCGGTGCCGGCGCTGATCGATTGGATCAGCTTCAAGCGCTTGGCGATCGGCGCCAGGTCGTTCCTCCACATCATCGACACGGAGAGCACGTCGGCGTCGGGAAGCTTGGACTTCAACTCGTCGTAGCTGCGCGCGACGTCGAACGTCATGCCCGTGTTGCGGGCACGGAACGGCTCGGCGAACTCGTAGGCGACGTGGGCGAACAGGACATGCAGGTCCTTGTTGGCAGGCATCGGGGGCATCGGGGTCTCGCTCGCGTCCGGCATGGGATCGAGTGCCACCATAGGTGAGGCGAGACAGGGCGGAAACCCCGAAGGCGGCGGAGCGGGCTCGAGCCGCGTCGGCGCTGCATCAGAGCGGGCGGGTCATGAACACGCTGAAGGGATCGTCGTGGTAGCCGCCGAAGGGGCCGCAGCGCTCGAAGCCCGTGCTTTCGTACAGTCGCAGCGCCGGCAAGGCGGCCGCCGAGCCGGTCTCGAGCCAGAGGCTTCTCATGCCCATGGCGCGCGCCTCCGCCACGATATGATGGAGGATGGCGCGGCCGATGCCACGCCCGAGGAACGCATCGGCGACGCGCATCGACTTGATCTCGCCGCGCTCCCCGTCGAGGCGCTTCAGTGCCCCGCAGCCGGCGATTTCACCGCTGATCCAGGCGGACCAGACGGTGACGTCCGATGAGCCCAGCTTGTCGATGTCGAATGCGTGCACGGAGTCCGCGGGCGTATTGGCGTGCATGCCGGCGAGATGGCGCGCCACGAGGCGGCGAGTCGGCTCGCCCGATAGATCGTCGCGGCGAAGGACGACGGGCTCGGCTGGTCTGCGCATCGGTGTCTCCTCGCCGCGGCAGCGTCAGATGCCGCGATCCTCGGACGCCACGTAGCGGCGGTCCTGGTAGTCGTCGAGGTAGCCGGTGTGGATCACGGCGAGATGCCGGCGATCGCGGAAGTAGGTCCACGCCATGACCGAGTTGGCCGCGCCATCCGGCACCACGGGGATCTCCCGGCGCCGGTAGCCGTTCGGCAGATGCGTGCTCTCGAGCTCGTCGAGCGCGGGCATCATGGCGTCCGGCACCTCCCAGAGCTCGCCCTTCACGCGGTGGCCTTCCCCTGGCTCGGGGAGCAGGTAGGGCGTGAACCAAGCATTGCCGACCACCAAGGGATACCGCTCCTTCGTGCGGGCGGCGCCAAGGAGGCGCGCGCCATCCATGTAGCCGTGGTTCGGAAAGCCGCGCTTCAGCGTGCCGTAGACGAATACGAGATGTGCCTCGCCCGACATGTGTCGTCTCAGCCGATGTCGTTGGATTTCAAATAGCCGAGCACCTTCTCGAGCGGCTCGACGTCGCCGAACTTGGCGTCGATGTCGAACAGGTTCCACTCGACGGCGCCGATGATGCGGTCACCGACCGCCTCGCGCACGACGATGGGGCGGAAGCCGTCGGCGATGGCGTCCTCGACCGTGTTGCGCACGCAGGCACACGCCGTCACGCCCGTGACGATGACCGTGTCGACGCCGGCGGCGCGCAGCATTCCGCCCAGGTAGGTGCCGTGGAAGGCGCTGGCGCGCTTCTTGACGATCACGTGCTCGCCCGGCTCTGGCGCGATACGGTCGTCGATGTCCGCCTCCCAGCTGCCCGTCTTGAGCACCTCGACCGGGATCTTGTATTGCCAGAGACCCATGTCGCTGTTGGGGCCCTGGGTCACGTCGTAGGCGGTGGTGGTGTAGACGACGGGCAGCTTTCGCGCGCGGAACGCCTTGAGCAGCTCCTGGGTCGCAGGGATGATGGTCTCCATGCCCTCGCAGGAGAACGCATTGCCGGGGCGGGTCCAGGCGTTCGCCAGGTCGATGTTGATCAGGGCCGGGCGCTTGCCGTATCCGATGCGCCGTTGGAAGCCGCGGTTCTGATACAGTGCGCTATCGGCGGCGAAGACCTTATCGAGGGCGGCGCGCAACTCGGCTTTCGGGTCCATTGGACATTCCTTTTTCCGGATCGCGGGCGAGAGTAGAGACGCCTCGATCCACCGACAACTCCGGAATGTGCTCGATTAGGCACAGAAATCCGGCAGCGCCTCGTGTAACAGTTGAACGGCAACCAGAACGAGCCAGAACCGGGGACATCCATGGGACGTACGTTGGCACTACTCCTTGCTGCGGCAGTCATAGGCCTTGGCGGCAGCGCGGGCTCTACGGCGCACGCCGCGGGCAAGTGCGTCGTGGCCGGCGGCTCGGCGACCATGATCACGCGGGACCTCGCCGAGTTCATGGCCAAGGCGGCGCTCGGCAACTCGATCAAGGGTATGGGCGCGAAGCCTGCCGGGCCGATCAAGCTCACCTGCAAGGACGGTCTCACCACCTATTGCCTCGCCAAGCAGAAGGCATGCAAATAATGTCGCGCCGGGCTTGTCCGCGCCGGACCTGCGCGGCGCCATCGGCCCGTCTCAACGAGCATGGCGGCGTCCGACCGGGGCGCCGCAACGGCCAGCAGCGAGGCGTATGAGCGAGAATCCCCGTGATCCGGCCCTGCTCCTGGCCCTGGTGGCGACGGGCGACCGGGAAGCGTTTCGCACGCTCTATGCGGGGACATCGGCGAAACTTTATGGCGTGATTCTCCGTATCTCGAGGCGCAGGGAGGTGGCCGACGAGGTGATGCAGGAGGCTTACGTCAAGATCTGGCAGCACGCCGCGGATTTCGATCCGGCGAAGGCCTCGGCGATCGCGTGGATGGCGGCGATTGCCCGTAACCGGGCGCTCGACGAGGTGCGCCGCAAGGCACCCCCGGTGGCCGCCGACGATGAGGATGCGGTGGCGCGAATTGCCGATCCGGCGCCGCTGGCGTCGCAGGTGATCGAGGCTGCGGAGACGGGGCGCCGGCTGACCGACTGTCTCGCCGGGCTCGAGGCGGGACGTGGCGAGATCGTGCGGCTCGCCTATCTGGAGGGGCTCTCGCGGGAGGAGCTGTCGGCAAGGTTCGGCGCCCCCGTCGCAACCATCAAGACCTGGCTGCATCGCAGCCTCAAGCAACTCAAGGATTGCCTCAGCGGATGACCGGGCGCGGGGACATCGACATGCTGGCCGCCGAGTACGTGCTCGGCACGCTGGATGGTGCCGAGCGTGCCGACGTCGCAGCGCGGCGCGGACGCGAGCCGGACCTCGATGCGGCCATCGCCGCCTGGGAGGAGCGTCTGGCGGCGCTGAACGATGCCACCGCACACGTCACGCCCGGGACCGATCTCCTGGCCAGGATCGAGGCGCGCCTCGATGGGAGTGACGAGGCGCCACGCGGGGCGGCGTTGCCCGGTGACGCGAGGATCGTTGTGCTCGAGAAGCGCGTCGCCTTCTGGCGCAGGGCTGCATGGTCGGCCACGGCGCTCGCGGCTTCGCTGGCGCTCGTCATAGGCTTCCGTGACACGCTGCTTCCGGGACCGCCGCAGAGCTTCGTCGCCGTGTTCCAGAAAGACGACCAGCAACCGGCCTTCCTGCTGTCCGTCGATCTGAGGACTCGCGAGCTCGTCATTCGCCCAGTGACTGCAGAGCCTCAGCGAGAGCGGACCTACCAGCTTTGGATCCTCGCCAAGCAGCTGGGCCCCCAGCCTCGATCGCTTGGTCTGATCGAGTCGACGCTCGCCGGCCCGACCCGAAAAACACTGGACACACTTGGCCCTGACGTCCTGCGTGATGCCACGTTCGGCATCAGCCTCGAGCCGCCGGGTGGGTCACCGACCGGGCGGCCGACCGGCCCCGCTCTCCACGGCCGGCTCTATCCCGCGAGCATCTGAGCGGGCGCGCCGCGACGGCTCACCATCTCGTGATCGCGTGTCGGCGAAACCCTGAGCCGGACCTCCCGTACCTCCGAGTGCTCGTACCCGAGCGACAGAGAGGATCAGGGAAGGCTCACGTCATGAAACGGATCAGGGTGCTCCTTCAGCTTCTGGTGCTACTGACCAGCGGATTTGCGCTGGTTGTGGCGCTGGTGGAGACCGACCCCGCTGCGGCGTCGTCGCTCCGACATGGCGGCGGGAAGCTCTGAGCCGAATTCGCGACCGGGCTGAGCGCTTGGCTCCCGAAAGGTGCCGAGGCGTCATACCAGCAACCAGGAGAAGACCATGCACAGGATGAATTGGCTCGCGATGGCAACGGCCGTGCTCATGACGTCGGCGGCGGCAGCGTCGGTGACGATCGCCACCGCGTCGGCCGCGGCCGCCGGTACCGTGGCGGCTCTCATCGACGGCAGCTCGATCGCGTGGATCGATATCAAGAACCGCAAGGTGACAGGCTCGGTGAGAATCGACGGTGGCGCCCGGCTGGTCGGGATCGACGTGCGGCCGGCGGACGGAAAGCTCTACGGACTGACGGCAGATGGCCAGATCGTCACGATCGACCCGCAGTCCGGAAAATGGCAACGCAAGAGCCAGCTCAGCGAGAAGCTGCCGGCCAATGCCGCGGTCGTGGTCGACTTCAATCCGGTTGCGGACAGGTTGCGGGTCATCGGCAGCGAGGGGACCAACCTCCGCGTCAATGTCGACGACGGCAAAGCCATTGTCGATGGTCGCCTCAAGTATGCCGACGGGGACAAGGGCGCCGGCAGGGCGCCCCGCGTCACGGCGGCAGGATACACGAACAGTCATCCCGGCACCAAGGCAACGGCGCTCTATGACGTCGATGCAGCCAACGGCTGGCTGCTGAAGCAGGCGCCGCCCAACGACGGCATTCTCGTGACGGTGGGTGCGCTCGGCGTGCCCGTCGACGGTCCGATCGCGCTCGACATCTGGTCGGACGGCAAAGGTGGCAATGCGGCGTGGCTGCTCTCCGGCGGCAGGCTGTACGAGATCGACCTCGCGACCGGCGCTGCCAAGACCACTGGTGCCATCGAGGGCCTCGGAGGCAAGGTCATCGATATGGCCATTCTGCCGCCCGCATAGGCAGGCGTTCGGCCACCGGGGCCGGCATTCGCTGACGCCGGCACGTTTGGGGCGCGGGAGGGCGTGCATCCGGCCACCCGCGCCGCCATAACAGGAATGCAAGAAGCGGAGGAAGCGTCATGCGCTCGCTTGCTGCTCTCGTGTTCGCAGGTGTCCTCGGGACGGCGTCGCTACCGGCAGGAGCGGTCGGCGGCGCGCAGGGCTCTCTCTCCGGGACGGCGCCGGCTGCGGGCCTTCCGCCTGAGACCGATGCGGAGGCACCAGCCGGACGAGTTCCGTCCTTCGACGACCGTGTGGCCGATTTCGTCGCTCGGCTGTATTTGTCCGGAGAGGCGCTCACCGACGAGGAGCTGTCCCTGCTCTACGCGTCGAGCGTCGACTATTTCGACAATCGGCACTGGCCACGGCAGCGCGTGCTGGCCGACAAGCGGGCCTATTATGCGCGGTGGCCCCGCCGCGGCTATCGTCTGATCCGGGAGACGTTGCGGGTCACCGAGCAGCCGGGTCGCCCCAAGGTGTACGATGTGCGGTTCGATTACACCTTCGACGTCGCGTCGCCGGGACGCTCGTCGCGCGGACGCGGGACATCGCACCTGACCATCGATCTGTCCGTTGAAGGTGGCCGCATCACACGCGAGACCGGAACGGTGACCGAGCGCTGGTGATGAGTGCGATGGACGCTGGAAAAAGAAACCGGCGCGGGATGATCCGCGCCGGCTCTCTCAAGAGTCCGCAGCATATCCGTGGCGAATATGCCACATACTCTCCCCCAAGTCCCCCCGGACCTGCCTTGCGCCTTCTCGGTGTTCCGTAAAGCGCATCCGGCAAAGGGTCTAAGCCACGCCCGGACCCTATCGGTGTGCGTATCGCCTGGCAATACGAGGCTGCTACAATTCGAGCCTGAGTTGCTCGAAGGCCACGCAACTGCGGGCCCTCAAGGGCCGACGGTCCGCTCGGCGGAGCGGATGGCAAAGAGATGATCGACCGGCCCGTGTCCGTGGCCGATGCGCTGGCCGGCGCCGGCCGCGATGGCCTCGCCGAGCCAGGCCTTGGCACGCCGGACGGCAGTTTCGAGATCGGCACCATCGGCAAGCCCCGCGGTGATCGCGGCTGAGAGCGTGCAGCCGGTGCCGTGGGTGTTGACGGTCGCGATGCGCGGACCGGCGAGCCGGATCACGGAGGTACCGATCT
This sequence comes from Hyphomicrobiaceae bacterium, assembly GCA_033764055.1. Taxonomy (GTDB): domain Bacteria; phylum Pseudomonadota; class Alphaproteobacteria; order Rhizobiales; family Hyphomicrobiaceae. Next base: position 179,423 of record JANRJI010000136.1, on the reverse strand, counting down.
GGAGAAGGTCTACGGCCTCGTCACCGGCACCGTGACCGCCCTTGAGGAGGACGGCGCCGGCGCCGAGCCGGCCGAGCGCCGAGAGTTGTGCTGCAGCCTCGACCTCGGTCGTCGCCAGTGGCGTGCCGGTGAGGGCTGCGGCCTCCGGCAGGTTCGGGGTGATGAGAAGCGCCCGCGGGATCAGCACGGCCTTCATGGTGGCGACGGCGTCGGGCCTGAGCAGCGGGTCGCCGCTGGTGGCGACCATGACGGGGTCGACGACGAGCGGGATGCCAGGGCGGCGTCCAAGCCCGTCGGCGACGGCGCGGATGATGTCGGCATCGGCGAGCATGCCGGTCTTCACCGCACGCACCTCGAGGTCGTCGAGCACCGACGTCATCTGGGCCATGACGAAGTCCGCCGGAACCGCGTGCACGGCTTGTACGCCGGTCGTATTCTGCGCGGTCAGCGCGGTGATCACCGAGGCACCATAGACCCCGAGCGCGGTGAACGTCTTGAGGTCGGCCTGGATGCCGGCACCGCCCGAGCTGTCCGAGCCGGCAATGGTCAGGGCGACGGCTGGCATCGTCTGGTGTTCGCGCATTTTCTGTCCAGTGAGAGGGTCAGCGGACCCCCTGCTTGAGGATCTCGGTCTGCAACTCCTTCGAGGTGGTCAGCTCCTCGAGTTGCCCTAGCACGGGCACGTTCTCGATCAGCCATTGGCCGAGCACGTTGATCGAGCCGCCGATCAGCGTCATTCCGAGCATGAGGCCGACGAGGCCGGAAAGCCGGACGTGCCGGCCCTGGCGGAGCAGGAGCACGATCCCGGCAGCAACCAGCGCGAGACCGATCCAGCCGGAGGCCGCCGCCAATCCAGGAGCCGCCGCAACCAGCGCCTGCTTGATCCAGCCCAGCGCCTCGCCGGCGAACAGCAGCCCGGTGACGACGAGCACCACGCCCATGACCTGCTCGACCCGCGCCATGTGACGCCGGAACCGCTTCATGAAACCCATGAACGGCCCGATCGCGACGGCCGCCAGGATGAACGGTATGCCCAGGCCCAGCGAGTAGGCCGCGAGCAGCTTGATCCCCGTCGCGAGGCTCGCCTCGTTGGCGGCGACCGTCAGGACGGTGGCCAGGATGGGACCTACGCAGGGCGTCCAGCCGAAGGCGAAGGCGAGGCCGATCAGGTAGGAGCCGAGGTAGCTCGCGCCCTGCATCTCGGTGTGATAGCGCGCCTCCTGGTAGAGGAGCGGAATGCGCAGGATGCCGAGGAAATGCAGGCCGAACAGAATGATGACGACCCCGGCCAGCATCGCCAGCTCGGCCTTGTAGGTCTGGATGACCTGCCCGAAGGCCGATGCGCCCGCGCCAAGCCCGATGAACACCGTCGAGAAACCCAGCACGAAGCAGACCGAGGCGACGACGACGCGCCGCCAGGCCGCTGTGTCGATGCCCTTCTCGTCGGTCATCTGCTCGAGCGTCATGCCGCCGAGATAACCGAGATAAGGCGGCACCAGCGGCAGCACGCACGGCGAGAGGAAGCTGACGAGGCCGGCGAGCCCGACGCCGAGATAGAGGGAGAGGGTGGACAGCATCGCCTGGGAGTCCTTGTTTGTCCGCCGGGTCGGGCATTGGCGCGGCACTGTTGAGGTAGGGTGTCGCGGGGGCGGCTGCAAATCAATCCGGCTTCACGTCCTCCTGAGCCGGCCGATCTCGGCCAGTGCTGCGTCGACCTCGCCAAGAGACCCGACGACCCGATCGGCTCCGAGATCCTCCACGGGGCCCTTGGCATAGCCGTGGGCGATGGCGATCGAGCGAAGGCCGGCGGCCTTCGCTGCACCGATGTCGGCGCTCGTGTCGCCGACCATCACGGCCTCGCCGGCTGTGGCACCGAGGCCCCGGAGCGCCAGCAGGACGGGCTCGGGCGATGGCTTCTTCGGGCGGTCGTCGAGGGCCCCGACCACCGCGCCGAAGTAGCGATCGATCTCGAGCGCCTTCAGCGCGACGGCAGTGACGTGCTCGGCCTTGTTCGTGCACAGCGCCAGCGCCACGCCGCGAGAGGCGAGCGCTGCGAGCAGCTCGTGGGCGCCCGGATACAGGCCACGGCCGCGCGCCGAGGCGGCGACATAGACATCGTAGAAACGGGAGAGGACGCGTGTCTCGTCGGGGCTGCTCAGGGCTAGTCCGACCATTGCTGCCGCACGCCTTACGGCGGCCGGCGCCCCACCGCCGATCAGCGTCTTGACGGCCCGAAGCTCGAAAGTGGGAACGCCGAGCGGTCCGAAGGCCGCGTTGAGTGCCTCCTGGATGTCGGGGGCGCTGTCGACCAGCGTGCCGTCGAGGTCGAACACGACGGCGCAGGGCCAGCGCGGCGGATCGGTTGCCTCGCGCATCTCAGGCGGCCTTGCCGGCGAGCGCTGCCACACCCGGCAGCTCGCGGCCCTCGAGCCATTCGAGGAAGGCGCCACCGGCCGACGAGACGTACGTGAAATCGCCGGTGACGCCGGCCTGGTTGAGGGCCGCGACGGTATCGCCGCCGCCGGCCACCGAGACGAGGCTGCCGGCCTTCGTCAAGCGGGCAGCCTCGCGGGCGAGTGCGAAGGTGCCCGTGCCGAACGGTTCGATCTCGAAGGCGCCGAGCGGTCCGTTCCAGAGCAGCGTCCGGCAACCAGCGAGCACCTCGGTCAAATGGGCGATCGACTTTGCGCCGACGTCGAGGATCATCTGATCGGCAGGGACCTTGTCGAGGGTCACGGTCGTCGATTTGGCGCCGGCCTTGAACTCCGCGGCGACAACGGCGTCGACCGGCAGCACGATCTCGGTGCCACGCTCCCTCGCAGCCGACATGATCTCCCGGGCGGTCTGGTGGTGGTCCGGCTCGGCCAGCGATTTGCCGACGCCGATGCCTTGAGCCTGCAGGAACGTGTTGGCCATGCCTCCGCCGATGATCAGCTTGTCGACCTTGGGCAGCAGGTTCATGAGCACGGGGATCTTGGTCGAGACCTTGGCGCCGCCCACGACCGCAGCGGTCGGGCGCCGGGGCTTCTCGAGCGCGGCGCGCAAGGCGCCGATCTCCTCCATCATGAGCGGTCCGCCGTAGGCCGGCAGAAGTGCGGCGAGCCCCGCCGTCGAGGCGTGTGCCCGGTGCGCGGCCGAGAAGGCGTCGTTGACATAGAGGTCGCCGAGTCTGGCGAGCTCCGCCGTGAAAGCGGGGTCGTTCTTCTCCTCCCCTTTGTGGAAGCGCGTGTTCTCGAGAACGACGATGCCGCCCTCCGGCAGGCCGTTGATGGCGGCGGCCGCGGCGGGGCCGATGCAATCGGGCGCGAGCGCCACCGGGCGTCCCATCAGACGGCCGAGCTCGGCGGCGACCGGCGCCAGCGAGCTCTCCTTGTCGGGGCCCCCTTTCGGACGGCCGAAATGTGAGAGCACGGCGACCTTGGCGCCCCGCCCGGCAAGGTCCTGCAGGCCCGGCACGAGGCGCTCGAGGCGTGTGGCGTCGGTGACCCGGCCATCCCTCGCAGGAACGTTGAGGTCGGCCCGGACGAGGACGCGCTTGCCCCGGACGTCGAGGCCGGCGGTGGTTCGGATGCTGTCGAGGTTCATCGGATGCTCTCCGTATTCGCAGGCTTTGCGGGCTCTATCCCGCGCCGGCTGGCGACGCGCAAGCCGGTGTTGCCGGCGAGAATGAAAGACCCGGTGGGTAAAGGGCAGCCCCAGAGGGACCCACCGGGTGGCAGGAACGACCGGCGGGCATCAGTTCGCGTCGGTCGCGGGCCGCATTGACCAAGGCTGCCGTGGCTTCCCATAGTGGCGCAAATTCCACCCGCGGCTTCTCGAGAAAAGGAGCGAGCATGCAAGAGCCAGACGCGGACCTGCTGGTCGTTGGCGGCGGCATTGCCGGCCTTGCCGCGGCAGTCTCCGCCCGGCAAGCCGGTGCAAGCGTCATCCTTCTCGAGCGCGCGGCGCGCGAGGACCGCGGTGGCAACACGCGCTGGACCGAAGCATTCATGCGCATGCGCAGCGAGGACGAGGTCGCGCACGACTTCATCTCGCATTTCACGGCCAACTCGGGCTATCATCTCGATCCTGCGCTGGTGGCGGAGACGGCAGCCGACCTCGACCAACGCTCGGCGATCGGGCGAACGTTGCCGATGACCGATCCCGACGTGCTCGCCACGTTCGCCGATGCCGCCGGGCCGACCATCGGCTGGCTCAAGTCGTTCGGCGTCCGCTTCGATTTCCTGCCGAGCTACCTGATCACGACCTCGACGACGCGGCTCGCTCCCATCGGCGGCGGGCTGGCGCTGGTCGAGGCGCTCGGGAACTGGGCCGAGACGAACGGCGTCGACGTGCGCTACCAGACCACCGCACGTGGCCTCATCCAGGACGCGTCGGGGGCAGTGGTCGGCATCAAGGCGATCTCGGGCGGGAGTGGCGGCCTCGGTGACATCCGTGCGCGGAGCGTTGTGCTGGCTTCGGGCGGCTTCGAGGGCAATCCGGAGATGCAGGCGCGCTATCTTGGACCACAATCGCGCTATTTGCGGCCCGTGGCGCGCGGCGGCTACTACAACAAAGGCGAGGGCATCGCCATGGCGCTCGGCATCGGGGCCGCCCCGGCAGGTGACTATACACTATTCCACGCCGAGCCCCTCGATCCGCGATCAGGTGCGGCCGAGCCGATCGTGCTGGTCTTCAACTACGGCATCCTGGTCAATCGCGACGGCGACAGGTTCATCGACGAGGCGCCAGCCACTGTCGATGCAACCTACGAGGCCATCACCCGCGTCATCCTGCAGCAGCCGGGCGGCATCGCCTATACGGTCCTCGATGCCCGCATCGAGGATGTGCCGGGTTGGCAACGATCCGTGCGCTCCGACGAGCCTCCTGTTCGGGCGGCCACGCTGGAGGGGCTGGCGAGGGCGCTCGGGATCGACCCGACGCGGCTCGCGGCAACCGTCGCGGCCTACAACGTCGCCTGTCCCGGCGAGGCAGGTTTCAAGCCGCTCGAGGTGGACGGCCTCATCACCCACGCCGGCTATGCGCCGCGCAAGTCCAACTGGGCGCGCCGGATCGACCGAGGGCCGTTCCTGGCCTACCCCATCATGTGTGGCAACTGCTTCACGTTCGGAGGCTTGAAGGTCGACACCTCTGCCCGCGTTCTCGACACAAGCGGAGTGGTGATCCCCGGCCTCTATGCGGCAGGCGAGACGATGGGCCTCTACTATGGCACCTACACCGGGGCGACATCGGTGCTGCGCGGCGCCGTGTTCGGGCGTATCGCCGGGCGGCATGCAGCGAGCGCAGCGGGGCACCGAGGGGAGCAAGTCCGATGAAGAGCGATCTGGCCGGGAGAACAGCGCTCGTCACGGGAGCGCAACAGGGCATCGGCCGAGCAACGGCCCTCGCGCTGGCGAAGGCCGGCGCCAGCGTGGCGGTCAACTGGCTCGACGACGAGCTGGCCGCCGAGCGGGTTTGCGCCGAGGTGCGGGCGGCCGGTGGTGTCGCTCATCCCGTTCGGGGCAGCGTCGGCAGTACTCCGGAGGTCGCGCGCATTGTCGCCGAGGCGCACGCGGGTCTCGGTGGCATCGACATTCTGGTCAACAACGCCGGCGTCTTCCCGCGCTCGCCCTTTCTCGAGCTCGCCGAGAGCGAGTGGGACCAGGTGCTTGGCGTCAATCTGAAGGGCAGCTTCCTGGTGGCGCAGGCGGTGGCGCGGCGCATGGTGTCCGAAGGCCGGAAGGGGGCGATCGTCAACCTGTCCTCCTCCTCCGTGCGCGGGCACGCGCTCGGTGTGCACTACGCCGCGAGCAAGGCGGGCGTCATCGGGATGACGCGCTCGATGGCGCTGGCGCTCGCGCCGCACGGCATTCGCGTCAACGCCATTGCGCCGGGCCTCACGGACACGGCGCAGCCGCGCTACCAGTTCAGCGAGACCGAAATGGCCGAGCAGTCGCGGCTGATCCCGCTCGGTGCCATGGCGAAGCCGGCCGACATCGCGGACATCATCGTGTTTCTTGCCTCCGAGAAAGCCCGCTTCATCACTGGAGAGGTCGTTCACGCGAATGGCGGCCTGTACATGGCCTAGCGGCAGCCTGCACCTTCGACGCGGAATTGATGCCAGGCGCCGGCCACTCACTCGAACAGGATGACCTGGCGGACAACGGCGGCGTCGGCGAGCCGATCGAATCCCACGTTGACGTCGTCGAGTGCAATCCGTGCGGACAGCAGGCGGTCCACCGGCAGCTTCCGGTCCTTGTAGAGGCCGATGTAGCGTGGAACGTCCCGTGCGATGACGCAGCCGCCCATGTAGCTGCCCAGCACCTGACGGCCGTCCTGCACCATCTGATAGTGCGGCAGCGTCAATTGTGCCGCGGCCGGCGACAGGCCCGCCGAGACGGTCTTGCCGCCGCGGACGGTGATCCGGTAGGCGAGCTCCATGGCCTTGATCGTGCCCGCCATCTCGAAGGCCGTGTCGACGCCGCCGTCGGTCGCCTTCAGGATGCGCTCGACGCAATCCGTGTCGCGGGCGTTGAAGGTGTCGGTCGCGCCGAGTTGGCGGGCGAGCGCGAGCTTGTCGTCGTGCACATCGACAGCGAGAATCCGCCCGGCGCCGGCGACGATGGCGCCGAGCAGACAGGAGAGGCCCACACCGCCGAGCCCGACCACGGCCACGACGTCACCGGCCTTGGTCTCGGCCGTGTTCACCGCAGCACCGACGCCCGTGACGACGGCACAGCCGAACAGGGCGGCATCGGCAAAGGGCACGTCCTTCGGGATCCTCTGCACCGAGTTGCGGGGAACGACAGCGTGCTCGGCGAAGCACGACAGCCCAGCGTAGTGGGCGACGTCCCGACCGTCGAGCTTGAGGCGGCGGCCGCCGGTCGCGAGGTCGCCCTTCTGCTTCGCTGCATTGAATGTGGTGCACAGGTTCGGCCGGCCGCCGACGCACTGGCGGCACGACCCGCAGCTCGGCGCGAAGATGAAGACGACGTGATCTCCGACGGCGAGGTCAGTGACGCCTGAACCCAGGGCTGCAATCTCTCCTGCCCCCTCGTGGCCGATGACGGTCGGCAGCGGGCGGGGCCGCGCCCCTTCGATGGTCGAGAGGTCTGAATGGCAGAGGCCCGCCGCGCGTACCTTGACCAGCACCTCGCCGGCGCGCGGTGGCTCGAGCTCCAGGGTCTCGATCCTCAGCGGCTTGCTGCTGGCGTACGGGCGCGGCAGGCCCTGCTGGTGGAGGACGGCCCCTCTGATCTGCATGCTTCGGCTCCGGCTAATCGGACTTGGCTCGGCGGCGAGACTAGCCGAGTCCGCCTTGATGCGAACAGCCTGGCATGCTGCCGCCCATACGTGCACAAGTGGCGGAGCGCTGCATGTGCGGCAAAAAATCGAGCGCCCTGTGTCAAAAGCCACCGACCATCAGTTTCAACGAGTTGTTTAAAGTGACTGGCCGCCTCGCACGAGAAGCGCTCGATGCAGGTGAGGCCGGGAGTGGCTTCTGGCAGGCTTGGTCATGCGTGAGGACGCTTTGGCATCGATCGACGGGCTCATTACTGCCTTGGCGCTGCAGGACACAGAGGCGGCGCTGGCCTACTTCGATGACGCCGCCGTCTATGTTCTTGCGACCGATCCGCAGTTGGCGAGTGCTGGCGGCGCCTATCACGGCAAAGCGGAGCTGCGGCAGATGATGCAGCGTCTTCGCGCAGAGTGGCAGGTTCTGCGGTGGGACGTCGATCCTCTGCTGGAGGGCGAGGAGGCCGTGTGTGCCAACGTCACGTACCGGCTGCGTCATCGCGACACGGGGCACGAGCTCGTCGATCGCCGCCGTTACGTCTTTCGGACACGCGGCCGGCTGGTCGAGCACTGTATCGAGACCTTGGACAATTCGAGGCTGAGGGCGTTCTTGATGTTCGCTTATTGGACTGATTGAGCCGCGGCGCCCACGCGGCCGTGTTCACGGCCTGGCATTCCAGGTGGCAGCTCAAGCCGCGGGAGACAGCGTCACCAGCGAGGCACGAGGTGATAGAGCAGATGATGCAGGGGCGAGGGGCCTGGCATCATGTCTATGCCGAGCGCGGACTTGACGAGATAGACGACGATCACCGCCACCCCTGCGACGGCGAGCGCGCCGGTCGCCCTCATGACCATATGGCACGGGCAGACGCCAGGGCGGGGGGGCGCTGCACTGGCGGCATGCGGCGGCTTCTGCATCGTGGCTTTCTCTTCCTCCTGCGGCACGGGGCGGCCGCAGCACCCTGATGCATCGAGCGTGCCGGAAGGTACGCACCCGGCCGATCGGAGGCTTGCCTGACATCAGCCCCATGGCAGCAATGTCACTGTTGGCGGACTTCGTTGTGGCGTGCACATGGCGCGTTCAGCGAACTTTTGCTAACCATTGCGCCGCGGACAATGTCGGCCGGTCGCGGCGGGGATGCCCACCCGCTCCATCGAGACGGGCCAAGGCTGGGCCGGTATTCAGAGGCGGGAGCAGGTCGTCGTGATGTTTTTCTTCAGGAAGTGGTTGCGGAACGGCGGGCCGGTTCCGGCGCCGGAGGGAGCCGGTACGTGCCATTCCTCTTCCCTGCCGGTCGCCCATTTGCTGCAGGGGGCGGCAGTCGCGGCGCTGGCCGGCCTGCTCTCCTCGGTCGCGCCGGGTTCCGCCGCCGCAGACGGACCATTCGCGGGTCTGACCGGGGCGTGGCGGGGCGCTGCGCAGGTCCGGCTGTCGAGCGGCAACTCCGAGACGTTGAAATGCAACGCCTATTACACGCCCAAGGGTGCTGGTGAGCTCGGGCTCGCCATCCGCTGCGCCTCGGCCGGAAACAAGATCGAGCTTCGCGCACAGCTGACGCATTCAGGTGGGAGGGTGTCGGGGCGCTGGGAGGAGAGGACCTACAACGCCTCCGGCGATGTGACCGGGCAGGCGATCGACGGCAAGCTCAACCTCGCTATCGACGGCGGCGCGTTCAAGGGCTCGATGGCCGTCAGGACGACGGGCGCGAGTCAAACCGTGTCGATCCGTACGACGGGAATCGCGTTGGAAGGCGTCAGCATCAGCCTCTCGCGTAGCTGATCGGTGGAGGCCACCTGCCTGCGGCCGCACTCTGGCGCGAGCGGTGGTGGGGGGCAGTGTCCAGGGGGGCGATCGTCGTTTTGCGGGCTCGTCGCCCCTTTGACCGCGCTGAACGGTACACAAGAGAGGGGACTGGCCATGGCACTCATGAACGCACGCGTGATCGCCGCGCTGCTCACCGGCAGCATGGCGCTGGCGGTTCACGGACTGGCGTCCAACGACGCGCGGGCTCAGGGTTATCGCCGCCATGACGGTCCGCCGGCCTATGTCGTTGCCGAGAGCCGCTGGGGGAACGGCACAATCACCGGAGCCGTGCGGCCCGGCCGGCATGGCTGGCAGGTTCGCCTGCCACGTGGCACCTGGATCGACTGCGGGCGCAGCTGCTCGGAGACGCTTCGGCGCGAGACGGTCGATTTCTGGCAATCGAGCGGCCCCCAGGCCGCCGACAGCGGGGTCGGCTATCTGCGCTGGGATTTCCGCTACTGACGAGCAGGCGGCCTTCGAGAGCCGCAGCATAGCTGTGGCTACGCGAGCAGGAGCGCGCGAATCGTCATCAGCGACTGAGCATCCGGCGCCACCAGCAGGCCTCCCGTATTGTCGCCAGGGAGATAGGCGCTGCCATCGTGCTTGGCGTAATGGAAGCCGAGGGCGGCGAGAATGGCCAGTCCAGGGAGGTGGTCCCAGGGCTCGGATTTCGAATAGACGGCAAAGTGAGCCTCGCCACGCGCGAGGCGCGGATAATCGATGCCGGCGCAAGCAACAGCATCGAGCGCCTTGAAATGTCTCTCCTTGGCTTTCAGCTCGGCGCGCCTCTCCGGGGTGATGTTGCGCTTGCCGAGCAGTCCGATCATGTCGCAGGCGTTCGCGGGAGCCGTTGGCCGGCTCAGGGGCGACACCGGGGCTCCCGCCAGGCGCAGGTGGGTGCCGTAGGCTGGTCCGCCCCAGACGGCGAGGCCCAAGGCGGGCGCGACGATCCACCCCGCTGCGGGCCGGCCGTCATCGACCAGCGCGACCATCAGGGCGAACTCGGTCTCTCCGGCGGCGAAGGCGCTGGTGCCGTCGATCGGATCGATCACCCACACCGGTCCCCGACCGCGAAACCGGTCCCTTACGCCAGGGTCGGCCGAGACGGCCTCCTCGCCGACCACCGTCGAGCCGGGTAGGAGCGCCTCGAGATGAACGGTGAGTGCCTGCTCGCTGGCTTGATCCGCGACGGTGACGATGTCCTCGGGGCCGGTCTTCTCGGCGATGTCTGCCGACCCGAGGTTGCGCCAGCGCGGCATCACCTCCCGGGCAGCGACCTCGTCCATGGCGCGGACCACGGCATCGATGAGTATCTCGGACATGGTTCTCCCTGGTGTCATTGGCGGCGAGGCAGGCCGGCGGCCGGCTCGCGGTCGAGGAGCAGTGCCCGGATGCCTTGCCAACTGGCGCGGTCTGGCGCGACGAGAACACCGCCCTTGGCATCAAGAGGATCGAACGGGGCTGCGTCATGGCGGGCCGCATGAAAGCCGGCGGCGCTGGCGATCGCGAGACCGGGCAAGTGGTCCCAGGCAAAGGTCGAGAAATTGATCAGGAATTGGCTCTCGTCCAGGAACAGCCGTCCATAATTGTGGCCGGCGCACTGGTGGCGGACGTAGTTGCGGAAGCGATCGCGAACGGCGGCAGGGTCCGGCTGCCCCCTGCTGGTGAAGGCACCGGGAGAGACGATCCCCTCCATTTCCGACAGCGGGAGGCCGGCCGGCGCCGAGATGGTGCGATCGCCGCCGGGGCTCCGGACGCGCGAGCCCGCACCCTGCTCCCCGACATAAAGCACGTCCTCGGCGGGGGCATAGATCCAGCCGGCGACCGGTCGACCGCCGACGACGAGGGCGACCATGACATCGAAGGTCGGCTCCCCATCCGCGAACTTGCGCGTGCCGTCGATCGGATCGATCACCCAGACCGGCTCCCGATCCCCCAACCGTTGCAGCACCCCGGGGTCGGCTGCGACTGCCTCCTCCCCGACCACCACGGAGCCGGGCAGCAAGCCGGCCAGAAGCTCCGTCAGCGCGGCCTCGGCGGCGTGATCGGCGACCGTGACGAGGCCGGCGCCCTCCTTCGTGGTCACATCGCCTTCCGCAAGATTGCGCCAGCGCGGCAGGATCTCCGCGGCCGCGACATCGCGCACGATCCGCACCACCTTCTCGATGTCGACCGTCGTCATGGCGCCGCGCTCCCGCCTCGCGGCATGTCCGGGCCGCCCGAGGGTCATGCCATGACACCGACGTGAAGGCGAGTGCCGTAAATCGGCCGCATGAATCGGCTTGTTCGCAATTGCATCTCAGCAAGCGGATGGAGGGCGCCGATGCGCTGGATCGCGCGGACTGCGGCGTTGCTCACGGTGATGATGATTGCGATCTGGCCTCTCGGCTCTGCGCGGGAGGCCCAGGCGCGACTGCAGCAGGCGCCATCGAGCCGGGTCGTTCTCGACCTGCCGGAGGGATTCAGCCCGTCGCCCCTCTTCTCCGGCTTCGTCAGCGAGGCGATCGGTGCTTCGTTCGTGGTCGTCGAAATGCCGGCAGCTGCCTACGACCAGGTCGCCAGGGGCATGACGGCCGAGGCGCTCGAGGCCAAAGGGGTGCGTAACGCACGCGCCTCGACCTTGGCGCGGGCGGAGCCGTACGTCTTCATCGAAGCAGAGCAGTCGGGCCCGGCCGGCGAGTTCGCGAAGCTGATGCTCGTGTTCCGCGAGGCCGGCGTGACGGCATTGGTGACGGCGAACGTGCGCAAGACGGCTCTCGCCGAGGGGCTCGTCAGCGCCGATGTCGTGCGTCGTGCCTTGGCGAGCGCGTCGATCGCAGCCGAGCCGGCCCCCGCGCGCGAGGTGTTCACGCTCGGCTATCTCGGGCCGTTCAAGGCGGCGGGCGCGATCCTCGGGACAACGCGCGCCTTCACGCTCGACGGGCGCATCGAGCCGCAGGCGAAAGGACAGGCACGGCCGATCCTGATCGTGGCTCCGTCGCTCGATCGACGGCTGGTGACCGAGCCCGATAGCTATGCCGAGAGGCTGCTCGAGGGACTACCCGGCTTGTCGCAACCGAAGATCGAGGATCGACGGCGGCTCGAGATCGCCGGCATGGACAGCGTGGAGATGGTCGGCACGGCGACAGACAAGGACGGCGGCGCCCAGATCGCGGTCTATCAGGTGCTGTTGCTCCCGCGGGGCGGAGGATACTACCGGATCGTCGGTCAGATGCCGACTGAGGAGCGCGATCGCCTGCTGCCCGAGATGCGCCGCATCGCTGCCGGGTTCAAACCGGTCGAATAGGACCTCGCTGAGGGTGCGGCGCTCTAATGTTGCACCGAAGCGTCGGCGGGAGTGGCCGCGATGTGGGGCTGATGCCTGCTGGCGGCGAGCCGCCGGCAGAGCACATAGAACGCCGGCGTGAAGATCAGGCCGAAGATTGTGACGCCGATCATGCCCGAGAACACGGCGGTGCCGAGCGTCTGACGCAGCTCGGCGCCGGCTCCCGTCGCCCACACCAGGGGCGCCACGCCGAGGATGAAGGCCAGCGACGTCATGATGATCGGGCGCAGCCTCAGGCGCGCCGCCTCGACGGCAGCAGACAGGCGATCGCGACCGCTGTCCTCGAGCTGCTTCGCGAACTCGACGATCAGGATCGCGTTCTTGGCGGCGAGGCCGATCAGGACGATGAAGCCGACCTGGGTCAGGATGTTGTTGTCCTGGCCGCGCAGCACGACGCCGACGATCGAAGCGATCAGGCACATCGGCACGATGAGGATGACGGCAAGCGGCAGCGTCAGGCTTTCGTATTGCGCGGCCAGCACGAGAAATACGAAGACGACGGCCAGCGCGAACACGAAGATCGCGGTGTCGCCGGCGCGGAGCTGCTGGAAGGCGAGCGTGGTCCACTCGAAGGCGAAGCCGGGGGGCAGCGTCTCGCGAGCCATCTGCTCCATGATCTGGATCGCCTGGCCTTGCGAGACTCCAGGTGCGGGTGCCCCGTCCAACTCGGCCGCTGGGTAGAGATTGTAGCGGGGGACGCGATAGGATCCCGACACGTCGCTGACAGTCGCGAAAGAGGCCAGCGGTACGGCATCGCCCGACTGATTGCGGACGCGAATCTTCCAGATGTCGCTCGGGTCCAGCCGGAAGCGCTCGTCGGCCTGCGCCGTGACGCGGAAGGTGCGCCCGAGCAGATTGAAGTCGTTGACGTAGGCCGAGCCGAGGAACGTCTGCAACTCGCGGAACACGTCCGGCAGCCGGATGCCCAGCAGCTGGGCCTTGGTCCGGTCGATGTCGAGGAAGATCTGCGGCGTCGAGGTCTCGAACAGCGAGAATACGCGCTGCACCTCGGAGGTCTGTGCGGCCTTGCCCATCATGGCGTAGACGGCCCGTTGCAGCTCGGCCGAGCCGAGGCCGCCGCGATCCTCGATCATCATGCGGAAGCCGCCGGCAGTGCCGATGCCGCGCACCGGGGGTGGACGTACAACGATGACCAGGCCCTCGCTGACGAACGAGAGCTTTGCCTGCAGCGCGGCCTGGATCGCCTCGGCGGACTTGGTCGGGTCCTTGGCACGGACCTCGAACGGCTCGAGGACGGCGAAGACGGCGCCCGAGTTGGGCGCGGTGGTGAAGGTCGCGCCCGAGAATCCCACGATGTTGACGGCGTGGGCGATGCCCGGAACCTCGAGCGCCGCCGCACCGACGCGGCGGTTGACCTCGTCGGTGCGCGCCAGCGAGGCGCCCCCGGGGAGCTGCACCACGACGATCATGTAGCCGAGGTCGACCTGCGGAATGAAGCCGATCGGCGTGCGACGGAACTCGGCGATGCCGAAGGCAACGATACCGGCATAGACGACGAGCATCAGCCCGGCGATCCGCACCAGCCGCGCAGTCAGCCAGGCATAGCCATTGGAGAGGCCGTCGAAACCCCAGTTGAACAGACTGAAGAACCCGCGCACCGGCGCCATGATCCAGTGCCCGCGCCCGTGCGAATGCGGCTTCAACAGCAACGCGCACATGGCGGGTGACAGTGTCAACGAGACGATCAGCGAGATCATCGTTGCGCCGGCGATGGTCAGCGCGAACTGGCGGTAGAACTGGCCTGAGATTCCGGTGATGAAGATCGTCGGCACGAACACCGCGATCAGAACGAGGGCAATGGCGACGAGGGCGGATCCGACCTCGTCCATGGTCTGGCGCGTGGCATCGCGGGGGCTGAGACCGGCGGCAATGTTGCGCTCGACGCTCTCGACGACGACGATCGCGTCGTCGACCACGATGCCGATGGCCAGCACCAGCCCGAACAACGAGAGATTGTTCAGCGAGAAACCGAAGGCGCTCATGAAGAAGAAGGTGCCGATGAGCGAGATCGGGATGGCGAGAATCGGGATGATCGCGGCGCGCCAGGTCTGCAGGAACAGGATCACCACGAGCACGACGAGCAACACCGCCTCGAAGATCGTCGTGATCACCGCGCTGACCGACTGCTCGATGAACTGCGTCGGATTGTAGATGATGGTGTGCTTGAGGCCGGCCGGGAAATCGCGGGAGATGTCCTCCATCGTCCGCTTGATCGCCTCGGATGTGGCGAGAGCGTTCGAGCCGGGCCGTTGGAACACGCCGAGGCCGACCGCCTGGTCACGGTCGAGGTACGAGTTGCGGTTGTAGTCGAGTGCCGCCAGCTCCACGCGCCCGACATCCTTCAGGCGCACAACGGCCGTCTCGGCCTGCTTGACGACGATGTCGGCGAACTCGTGGGGCTCGATCAGCCGGCCGCGCGTGCGCACGGTCAGCTGGAAAGCCCCTGACTTCTCCACGGGGGGCTGGTTGAGCACGCCCGCAGCGACCTGGACATTCTGACCCTGCAGCGCGCCCACGACGTCGCCTGCCGTGAGGTCGAGCGATTGCAGGCGGTCGGGATCGAGCCAGACCCGCATCGAGTACTCGCGGTTGCCGAACACCGTGATCGAGCCGACGCCATCGAGGCGGGTCAGGGCGTCCGTCACCTGGATGCTGGCGTAGTTGGAGATGAACAGCGTGTCGCGCGAATTGTCCGGTGAGTAGAGGTGCACCACCATCATCAGGTCGGGCGAGGCCTTGTTGACCGTCACACCGATATTGCGGACGTCGGCGGGTAGGCGCGGCTGTGCGGTCGCGACCCGGTTCTGAACCTGCACCTGGGCGACGTCGAGATTCGTGCCGAGCTCGAACGTGACGGCGATGGTGAATTGGCCGTCGCCGGTGCTGTTCGACGAGATGTAGAGCATGTTCTCGACGCCGTTGACCTGCTGCTCGAGCGGGGCAACGACGGTCGCGGCAACGACGTCGGCACTGGCGCCGGGATACTGGCCCGTGATGTTGATCGTGGGCGGCGCGATCTCCGGGTACTGCGCGATCGGCAGGCGCAGGAATGCCACCGCGCCCAGGATGGTGAGCACCACCGATAGGACGCCTGCGAAAATCGGTCGGTCGATGAAGAAATGCGAGATCCGCATCGGTGGAAGCCCGTCAGTTGGCGCGCGACGGCGACTTTGCGGCTGCCGACGCAGCCTCGATCTTTCCGGATTGTGGGGCGACCTTCATGCCGGGCCGCACGCGCATAAGGCCGTCGATGACCACACGATCGCCGGACTTGAGCCCGCTCGCCACCGATCGCAGGCCGTCGAAGACGCCGCCGAGCTCGACATAGCGCGGCCTCGCCACGTCGTCGTCGCCGACGACCAGCACGAACTTGCGCACCTGCTCCGAGCCGATCGCAGCGTCGGGAACGAGCAGCATCTCGGTAGGCGGCGCCATGGCGAGGCGGACGCGGGCGAACATGCCGGGCGCGAAGAGGCCCGCCGGGTTGGCGATCTCCGCACGCCCTCGGATGGTGCCGCTCGACCGGCTCATGGCGTTGTCCATGAAATCCATGCGGCCCTCGTGCGCGAACTCCTTCTCGTCGAGCAGCTTGAGGTGTACCTTTACAGGACCGTCGGCAGGGCGCTCGCTGCGCGAGCGCATGAAGCGCAGGTAGGCCGCCTCGTCGAGTGTGAACTCGATGCGGATCGGGTCGGTCGACTGGATGGTTGCCAAGAGCGTCGAGTTGGCGGTGGTGGCCGCGGTGACGAAGTTGCCGACCGAGACGCGGCGATCGCCGATGCGGCCTCGCACGGGTGACTTCAGCGCCGTGAACTCGAGGTCGAGCGTGGCCTGCTTGACGACGTTGGTCTGGGCCATGACGGCTGCCTCGGCAGCGCGCTTGGCCGCGAGGCGCTGATCCATGCTCTGCCGGGTGATGGTCGAGCCCAGGACGAGGTCCTTGGCGCGGGCAAGGTCGCTCTCGGCGAGCTCGAGATTGGCCTTCGCCTGCTCCAGGGTGGCGCGGGCCTGGTCGAGGGCGATCTCGAAAGGCCGGCGATCGATGGTGAACAAGGCGGCGCCCTTCTCCACGATCTCGCCGTCCCGGAAATGCACCGCCTCGAGGTATCCAGCGACGCGGGCGCGGACGTCGACGCTGTCGACAGCGACGAACCGACCGACGTACTCGTCCTCCCGCGGCACCATGCCCGTCGGTGGCAGCGCAACCGTCACCTTCGGCGGAGGCGGCGGCCCTTTCTGGACATTGGACTGCGACCTGTCGCAGCCCACGAGCAGGAGTGCCGAAATGAGTGCCATGACGGCAGCACGCGTCATCGTGCCGGGCATTGCGTGATCCTCAGGAATTGCTGGTCCCAGGCCGGTTTGCGCTGGCGACTGGACCATCGTCCGAAAGCCGTGCAACCGACGGCAGACGCGAGCCTTCCGAACAGGAGGCGTCGGGGGCCGATGCGTGTAAGCGGTTCGATCGTCTAGCATTGGCGTCGCCAAGTGTCGAATCCGGCCCCGCGGACCCGGTGCATCGGTGGATCGAGGCCGGGCGGTGCGCCGGCCGCTACTGGCGTTGACGGCGCACGATCGCGCACCTATAAGCCGTCAATCCCGTGACAGGTGATGCTCAGAGGGGGTGCGCGGTCGACGCTGCACATCGGCTGGGGCGTGCCATTGGGCGTGCCGAGGCAAGCACCGTCGGGAAAAGGGAAGCAGGCGAGACCAAGCCGAGGCATGCGGGCGAGGCCCGGGAGTCTCGCGACGGACGGAGAGACCGACGTGAAGAGGACCTATCAGCCGAGCCGGCTCGTGCGCAAACGCCGCCACGGATTCAGGAAGCGGATGTCGACCGTCGGCGGCATGCGCGTGCTGGCGCGGCGGCGGGCGAAGGGTCGCAAGCGGCTGTCGGCCTGAGCGGGACGAATCGGAGGCTCGGGGCTGCACGCGGACCTGCGCCGGCTTGCGGGGCTTGCGTTATGCACTTCGAGACCCTCAAGAAGCCGGCCGATTTCAAGCGGGTCCGCGGTGGCGGTCGACAGGCGACACCGTGGTTCATCCTCGAGGGGCGGGCAAGGCAGGTCGCAGACGTCGCTGGCAAACCGGGCGTGGGATGCCCGCGGTTCGGCTTCACGATCACACGCAAGGTCGGCGGTGCCGTCATCCGCAATCGTATCCGGCGCCGGTTGAAAGAGGCGCTACGGCAACTCGAGCCCGGCGCGGCCCGTCCGGACCACGACTATGTGGTGGTTGCGAGTCGGGCGGCGCACGACTATCCATTCGCGGAGTTGTCGGATGCGTTGCGCGCCGCGCTGCGTCGCATCGACAGGCCGGCGGCGGGTGGTCGCGGTGGTCGGGACAAGGGGCGGGCGACCGGCGGCCCCCAGTCCGGTGCGGCCGCCGGTCGCGGCAAGCGTGACGACAGCGTTACACGTGCCGAGGATACGGCGTCCCCGGGTGACAAGGGCGGCGCCGCACCCGGCCATTCCGGTGCGGGAGCGACTCCTGCGGCCGGAGCCAACTCCAGTCCGGCCGGACCGGCCGGCGTGCGGCGGCACCGCGGTGCCGGAGCGAACACCAAGGGCTGAGGCTCCATGCAGCAGGACGACAACCAGAAGAATCTCCTCCTCGCGGTGGCGCTGTCGGCGCTGATCCTGCTCGGGTGGCAGCTGTTCTTCGTCAATCCGCGCATCAAGGATGAGCAGGAGAAGCGGGCGCGACAGGAGGCGTCGCAGCAGGTTCCCGGACAGCCGGCGCCGGCCGGAGGCACCGTGACGCCGGGTGCGCCGGCTGCCAAGTCCGGCTCGCTTCCTGCGAGTGCGGTTGCGCCCTTGGCGACATCGCGGCCCGCGGCGATCGCCCTGTCGCCACGCGTCGCGATCGAGACGCCCAGCCTCATCGGCTCGATCGCGCTCAAAGGCGGCCGGATCGACGACATCCGACTGGCGCAGTACCACGAGACGGCAGACCCGAAGAGCGAGCCGGTGGTCTTGCTGTCGCCATCGGGGGCGCCCAATCCGTACTATGCCGAGCTCGGTTGGCTCCTCACGCCGGGCACGGCCGCGAAGGTGCCGGACGCTGCGACCGAGTGGAAAGCGCCGGCCGGCGCCAAGCTGACGCCCGCGACGCCCGTGACGCTCGAGTGGGACAACGGGGAGGGGCTCGTTTTCTCCCGCCGGATCAGCGTCGACGACAAGTTCATGTTCGAGATCGAGGATAGCGTCGCCAACAAGGGTGCCGCGCCGGTGGTGCTCGACCATCGCTCGGTTCTGTCGCGCCATGGCACGCCGAAGATCGAAGGCTTCTACATTCTGCACGAGGGCCTCATCGGCGTAGCCGGCGAGAAGGGCCTGCAGGAGATTGCCTATGCCAGTGCCGTCAAGGACTTGAAGGATGGCGAGCACCTGACCAAGCCGTTCGAGAAGTCGACCGGCGGCTGGTTCGGCATCACGGACAAGTACTGGGCCGCAGCCATCATTCCGGACCAGAAGGCCGTCAATGACATCTATGTCACCGGGTTTGCCAAGCGCGGGGCGTTGAAGGAAAGCTACCAGATCGACTATGTGCAGCGCGGCCTCTCCATAGCGCCCGCAGGCAATGCCGCCGTCTCGACCCGGGTGTTCGCGGGCGCCAAGAAGGTCGGCGTGATCGAGGGGTATGATCGCGCGCTCGGCATCAAGCAGTTCGACCTCATGATCGACTGGGGCTGGTTCTATTTCATCACCAAGCCGCTGTTCCATGTGATCGACTGGCTGGCCGGGATGTTCGGCTCGCTGGGGCTCAAGGGCAACTTCGGCCTCGCCATCCTGCTCACGACCGTGCTCATCAAGGGGCTGTTCTTCCCGCTCGCCAATAAGAGCTACGAGTCGATGGCGAAGATGAAGAAGCTCCAACCGGAGATGGAGAAGCTGCGGGAGCGCTATAAAGACGACAAGATGAAGCAACAGCAGGAGCTCATGGAGCTCTACAAGACGCAGAAGATCAACCCGATGGCGGGTTGCCTTCCGATGTTGCTTCAGATTCCCGTGTTTTTTGCGCTGTACAAAGTTCTGTTCGTGACGATCGACATGCGTCATGCGCCTTTTTACGGATGGATCCGCGATCTCTCGGCGCCAGATCCGACGTCGCTGTTCAATCTGTTCGGCCTGCTGCCCTTCGCGGTGCCCGATTTCCTGCACATCGGCCTCTGGCCGATCATCATGGGCTTCACGATGTGGGTGCAGATGCAGCTCAACCCGCAGCAGCCCGATCCGACCCAGCAGATGATCTTCAACTGGATGCCAGTGATGTTCACTTTCATGCTGGCATCATTCCCGGTGGGCCTCGTCATCTACTGGGCCTGGAACAACGTGCTGTCCCTCGCCCAGCAGTATTACATCTCGCGGAAGAACGGGGCGGAGATCCATCTCTGGAAGAACATGGGTTTCGAGAAGCTGCAGGCGTGGCTCGCGGCTCGACGAAGTGGTAGCCAGGGTTGATGGATCAGAGGAAGCGAAGCCGTCCGACGAGGACCGAGCCGGTCGCTGCGGAGACGCCAGCCGCAGCCGGTCCGTTCCTCCGGGGGTGGACGTTCGTCAAGAGTGTCCCGACCCTCGAGCATCTGCCCCAAGCCGGACCGCTCGAGATTGCGCTCGCCGGGCGCTCGAATGTCGGCAAGTCGAGCCTGATCAACGCCCTCATCCGCCACAAGGGCATGGCGCGCACCTCGAACACGCCGGGGCGGACGCAGGAGCTCAATTACTTCATCGTCGACGGGGAGCCGCGCTTCTTTCTCGTCGACATGCCGGGCTATGGTTTCGCCAAGGCGCCCAAGGAGAAGGTCGCCGCCTGGACCGAGCTGGTGAAGGCGTATCTGCGCGGGCGCCAGACGCTGGCGCGGGTGCTCGTCCTGATCGACGCGCGGCACGGTCTCAAGCCTGTCGACAACGAGATCATGGATTTGCTGGACGGTGCCGGCGTCACCTACCAGGTGGTCTTGACCAAGGCCGACAAGATCTCGCCGGCGGCACTCGCCAAGGTCCTGGAGGCGGCGGTCGACGGCCTGAGACGACACCCGGCAGCCTTCCCGCATGTGATCGCAACCTCCGCGGAGGAGGGCACCGGCATGGACGAGCTGCGCGAAGCCATCACGGCCGTCATTCGCGAGAGGTCCTGAGGAGCGTCGCGTCCGCTGAGGCGGACGCCGTCACTGTGAGACGGCGACAGCGACTGCGCCGAAATGGCAGGCCGTGCCGATCAGGACGAACAGGTGCCAGATCGCATTATGGTAGGGCAGGCTGCGCCACAGAAAGAAGACGACGCCGAGCGAATAGATGAGGCCGCCGGCCGCCAGCAGCCACAGGGACGCGGGCGCGATCGAGGAGGCGAGCGGCTGGAGCGTGGCAATGCCCGACCAGCCGAGCGCCAGATAGACTGCCAGCGCCAGCCGATCCCACTGGGCATCGAGCAGAAGCTTGGCTGCAGCACCTGCCAGCGCGACGACCCAGACGACCACGAACAGTGCAAGCCCCGCCGACCCACCCATCTTGACCAGGGCGAACGGTGTGTAGGTTCCGGCGATCTTGAGGAAGATGGCAGCGTGATCGAGGCGGCGCAGCGTGCCTTTCCACGCGACGGCCCGGCTCATGTGATAGGCGCCGGAGCAACCGAGCATGGCAAGCAGACCGGCGCAGTAGATGGCGAGCGCCATGGTCGCCATGCCTGGGAGGTTGGCGGCCGCCCATCCGAGCAGCAGCGTCGCGGCCGCAAGGCCGCAGCCGATGCCCAGAACGTGAATGATGTCGTCGGCGAGCCTCTCGCCGGAAGCCGTGCGCATGCCCATCATGATTTATGCTACCGCGGCGTTCTGTCGCGCACGAGCAATCGATGCGGGCTCGGTTAGCGACGCGTTAGGCCCCGGATGCGGGGGCTCCCGGAAACGCGATCTCCACCGCCACCGTTCCGCCGAAGCGCGCGGTGACGCGGTCGCCAGCCTTGGCGAGCAGCATGCCGGTGGCCGTGCCGGTGGAGACGAGGGCGCCTTCGGCGAGGCCATCGCCCCATCTGGAGCGAACGTTGGCGAGCCAGACCAGCGGATTGAGAGGGTGGCCCATGACCTCGGAGCCACGACCTGCACGGCGGACTGTGCCGTCGACCTCCAGCGTCACCGCCATGGCGGCGAGGTCGCGCGTGCGCCAATTCTCGATCTCGGCCCCAACGACATAACGGCCGCTGGCGGCGCCGTCGGCCAGGATGGCCGGGATCGGCGGGAGCTGGTCCAGCGGAAACCGGCACTCGGCCACCTCGATGCCGGCATTCACGCTGGCGACGGCATCGGCAACCTCCTCCGGCCCGTAGTCCGTTTCGCGGGGCGGGAGGGCGCGTCGGAGGCGGAAGAAGAACTCGCACTCGACCAGTGGATCGAGCAGCTCGGCGTGAGGGAGCACTGCCGGAGATGGGGTCTCGAATCGTCGGTATGTGCGTCCGTAGATGGGCTCGGTCGTGCGCAGCCGCTGTTGCATGACCGGTGTCGTCGCCGCGATCTTCCAGCCGAGCGGGGCCCAGCCGAGACCGTGCGCGACGAGATCGGCGATCGCGTAGCCCTCGGCCGCCATCGCTGGGATCAGCTCGGGGGGCAGATCGCGAACCTGCCGCCTCTCGCGACGGGCAGCAACAAGGAGATCGGCGAGGCGCTGACGCGCGGCGTCCGGACCGGCCGGATCCATGATCAAATCCCGAGTTTCGCCTTCAGCAGCTCGTTCACCACTGCCGGGCTGGCCTTGCCGCCGGAGGCTTTCATCACCTGGCCGACGAACCAGCCCAGCATCGTCGGCTTGGCCTTCACCTGGTCCACCTTGTCGGGGTTCTTGGCGATGATGTCGTCGATCGCCTTCTCGATGGCGCCCGAGTCGGTCACCTGCCGCATGCCGCGCTGCTCGACGATCGCGTCCGGGTCGCCACCTTCGGTCCAGACGATCTCGAAAAGGTCTTTCGCAATCTTGCCGGAGATGGTGCCTGCAGCGATCAGGTCGAGGATCGCGCCGAGCTGCGCGGCCGATATGGGCGCCTGCTCGATGTCCTTGCCTTCCTTGTTGAGACGGCCGAACAGCTCGTTGATCACCCAGTTGGCGACCGTCTTTCCGTCGCGCGGCTTGGTCACAGTCTTGCCGTCGCCGCCCCTGGCGACGGTCTCGAAATAGTCGGCGCTCTCCCTCTCCGCGACCAGCACTCCGGCGTCGTAGCTCGAGAGCCCGTACTCCGTCATGAAGCGTGCATGCTTGGCGTCCGGCAGCTCGGGCAAGCCATCGGCAAGATCGTCCACCCAGGCCTGCTCCAGCTCCAGCGGCAGGAGGTCGGGGTCGGGGAAGTAGCGGTAGTCGTGCGCCTCCTCCTTGGAGCGCATCGCTCGCGTCTCGCCACGCGCCGCATCGAAGAGCCGCGTCTCCTGCTCGATCCTGCCGCCGTCCTCGATGATGCCGACCTGCCGGCGCGCCTCGGCCTCGACCGCCTGGCCGATGAAGCGGATCGAGTTGACGTTCTTGATCTCGCAGCGCGTGCCGAGCGGGTCGCCGGGCTTCCGCACCGACACGTTGACATCGGCGCGCAGGTTGCCTTTCTCCATGTCGCCGTCGCAGGTGCCGAGATAACGCAGGATGCTCCTCAGCTTTGCGACGTAGGCCTGCGCCTCCTTCGCCGAGCGGATGTCGGGACGCGACACGATCTCCATCAGGGCCACGCCCGAGCGGTTGAGATCGACGTAGGTGTGCTCGGGGCTCTGGTCGTGAATCGATTTGCCGGCGTCCTGCTCGAGATGCAGGCGCTCGATGCCGACGGTGACGGCCGCGCCGTCGACCTCGATCTCGACCTCACCCTCGCCGACCACGGGCTGCTTGTACTGGCTGATCTGATAGCCCTGCGGCAGGTCCGGATAGAAGTAGTTCTTGCGGTCGAACACGCTCACGAGGTTGATCTTGGCCTTCAGGCCGAGCCCGGTGCGCACGGCCTGCGCCACGCATTCCTTGTTGATCACGGGCAGCATCCCCGGCATGGCTGCGTCGACCAGGGAGACGTGGCTGTTCGGCTCGCCGCCGAATGCCGTCGAGGCGCCGGAGAAAAGCTTCGCCCGCGAGTTGACCTGGGCGTGCACCTCCATGCCGATGACGATCTCCCAGTCGCCGGTGGCGCCCTTGATGAGGCTGGCGGACTTGCGGCGGGGCTCGGTGGCGGTCGTCATGGGCAACGCATCCTGTGTGTGGCGGGCGGCGGTCCGCGTCGACTGCCTCGACGGTGGCGCAGGATCCGGTGATGGGAGGCGCGCACTGTACCAGACCGGCGCGCCACCAAACACTCCGACGTGCACGCGTGGCTGCGGCAGCAGCCGCAGGCGCTTGGCCGGTACTTATCCCCAGGGTGTCTCCGCGGCGGCGTTGCGGCCGGAGATGCGGCCGAAGGCCAGGCATTCGCCGATGTTGCCGGTGCCCTGGTAGAGGTAGCTGTAGATCGAGCCGAGCTCTCCGGCACTGTAGAGCCGGGGGATCGGCGTGCCGTCGGGCCGCACGATCTGCGCGCGCTCGTTGCGGCGGGGACCGCCCTGCGTGTTCAGCATCGAAGGCGATAGCTCGACGGCATAGTAAGGGCCCTTGGCAATAGGCGTGAGCATCAGCGTCCGGCCGAACTCGGCGTCGCGCCCCGCCTCGCAAGACTGGTTCCAGCGCGAGACCGTGGCCTCCAGGGTCTGCCGATCGAGACCGATCTTGCCGGCCAGCGCCCCGATGCTGTCGGCGGCCTTGATCCAGCCCTTGGCCAGCTCGCGGGAGTTGTCCGTGCTCCAGTCGTATTTCTCGATGATCTGTGTCCAGCCGTGGCTCGGCGTCTTGTCGTAGAGCGGCCCCGCCGAGAAGTGCACGTGGTCGAGGATCATAAACATCGGGCACGGCGTCGACATCGGGAGCCAGCGGCCGTTGACGGGAACCTTGCCGTGGCGCGTCTTGTACTTCTCGTCGCAGAAGCGCCTGCCGTCCGGGCCGACGACGATGGCGCCGCCGGGGACGATCTTGCTGTAGTGGAAGGCCTGCATCGAGAATGATGTCGGCACCTCGGGCACCTTCAGCGCCATCGACGGGCCAGCATAGTTGTTCATGTGCCAGAGGTCGGCGCCGACCATCTGCGCCATGGTGATGCCATCGCCCTCGTTGTAGGGCGAGCCGGACGTGTAGCAGTAGGGAATGCCCGGCAGGTAGTTGCGGATCATCTCCTGGTTGTTCTCGAAGCCGCCGCAGGTGAGCACCACGCCGCGACGGGCCTTGACGTTGACGGTCTTGCCGCCGCGCTCGGCCCGGACGCCGAGGATCTCCTTGGTGATGTCGTGCTGGATGAGGGCCCGGGCCGGTGTCTCGTAGCGAATCGGGATCGGCCGCTGCAGCACGCACCGCTCGAAGGCGCTCCAGGTGAGCGAGTAGCCGTAGGTCGGGCCGTCGTGGAACTTGTGGGTCGAGAAAGCGCCGGGCAGGTCCGGGAACTCGATGCCGACCGGTTGATGCTGATGCTCCTGCGGATCGCAGCCGAGGGCGGCGAGCCAGTCGTTGTTGCGGGTCATCTCGTCGGCCCAGACCTCGACCATCGCCTCGGGCACCTTGAAGTCCCCGCACAGGGCTCGCAGGTACTTGGCCCCTTCATCTTTGGAGGAGGTGTTGAGATAGCCCTGGCCGGCAACCCGGGTGTTGCCGCCGTGCTTGCCCTCCGGCGCCTTCTCCAGCATGACGACCTCGGCGCCGAGGTCGTGGGCGGTGACGGCTGTGGCGAAACCCGCGCCGCCGAAGCCGACGACGACGACGTCGGCTTCCTCATCCCACTGTGGCGGGATCGAAGGGGCGTCGGTCATGATGTGGCTCCTCGCTCTGTCGCTGATGCAGGTATCGGGTGACGATTAGAGCGCAGGCGGCGACGAGCGCGCCGGGAGGAAGTGTCGCACACCCTGCGGGCTACTCAATGCGAGGGGCGGCGATCGGGACGCGCTCACGCAGACAAAGGGGGGCGGCCAAGGCCGTCCGTGACGGCCGCCGCCACTCAGGCCAAGCTTCGCTCGATGCGGGGCGGGCCGCCGTCCCGCCGGAGGGTGGCGGCCGTCGGGACCATTCTCCTCGTGCTGCTGGTCAAGGCCCCCGTCCCCAGAGCCTCGCCGACGCGATGCGCGCACCTTCGGCCGCGGCGGCGAGCTTCAGCCAGACCACCTCCTCGGCGACGTACTCGCGGCCGGCGAAGGTGCCGAAGCCGCAGTCGGTGCCGGCGACGACGCGCTCGCGATCGCCGACCGCGGCGACCGCCTCGGCGAGGCGGCGCGCGACGACCTCGGGGTGCTCGACGAAATTCGTCGTCGTGTCGATGACGCCCGGGATGAGCAGCATGTGGGCGGGAAGCGGATTGGCCTTCAGCGCCTCATACTCGTGCTGGTGGCGCGGATTGGCGAACTCGATCGAAAGCGCGCCCACCTCCGCCCGGTAGAGCTCCGGCAGGATCGTCGCCATGGCGATGTCGTAGATGTGCGGCGCATCGTTGTTGCCCCAGCAGACGTGCAGCCGGACGCGGTCGCGCGGGATGCCTTCGATCCCCCGGTTGATGGCGGCGATGTGGAGCGCGAGCTGGTCCAGGAAGGCCCGCTCGTCGAGATGGCCGAAGAAGCGGTGGCGCTCCATGGCGAGGTCCGGGCTGTCGATCTGCAAGACGTGGCCGGCCTGGTGGATGGCGCGGTACTCGTTCGACAGCGCGGTCGCGAGCGCCATGAGGTAGGCCTCGTGGCTCGCGTAGTGCTGGTTGATCATGGTCGTCGCGACGATGCCGGGCGAGGGCGCCGTCATGAATGTCTCGACGAAGCCGCTGCCGAGCTTTTTCAGGCGCTCGGCGTCGTCGCGGATCGGCTGGCCGTCGACGTAGCGAACCTCCGCGAGGGCGGCCGGGGCATTGGTGACGCGGGCCGAATGGGGAAAGCGGGCCGCCATCTGGCGCATGTAGCCGGGAAACTGGATTTGGTCCCGCGCTGGCGGGCGGCGCGACTCACCGCCGAAGCCGCACATGCAGCGGGGCACGTAGGTCTGGAAGCCGACGCGCGATTGCTCGCCGTCGTTGCCGACGTCGACGCCGGCCTTGATCTGCTGCTCGATCACGCGAGCGGTCGCCGTCTCGATTTCCTGCGCGAGCCGCGTTGTGTCGATGGTCTGACCGGCCTCCTGGCGGATCAGCAGATCGGCGAGCGTCTCGTTCCTCGGCAGGCTGCCGACGTGGGTGGTCAGGATGCGATCGGTGCTGGCGCGCATGGAAGCTCTCCGTTGACCCGGCGATCTAAGCATGCCCACTGCCGCCGACCAACGCTTAGACTGGCTCAGAGTGGCTTTGCGAATAGTCGCTCGTCCCACCAGATCGGCTGCTCGAGTCCGGGTACGATCCGCGCCGACTGCGGATGAGCCGGGTTGATCAGCACGTTCTGCTCCATGCGGGCAACGACGCTCGGCACCAGCAATACCGCCGAACGCCGCTCGTCGATCCACTGGGAGCCGAAGCTGCGCGCGGCACGCTGGTCGCGGCTTTCCCAGCCGGGGACGGTGTGGACGGTCGCCACCTCGTAGGCGACGCCTGCCGGGATCTCGATCGTCAAGAAATGCTGACCGACCGGCATGGCACCGGAATAGTGCACGAGACGCTCCAACATCGATGTCGAGTAGTGCAGCGAAGCATAGATGACCGGCTGGCCGGCGCGGTGCCAGCGGCCTGCGACACGCCGTGCACCGTCCCCGCTATAGATCGGGTAGGCGCCGTTGGGATCGCCGATGCGATAGGCCGTCAACGGCGCTGGGAGCGTCCGGTGCGTCATCAGACGGCGGAGCCGGCCTCGGCCTGGGCCAGAACCTTGAGCACGAGATCGGAGCCCGCCGTGGTCTCCCGTGCCAGGTCGAACGGGCGGCGACCGTCGAGCAGGGGATGCGGGCGGAACAGAAAGGCCAGCGCCGCGTCGCCATCGCGGTACAGGCGCCGAGCCTCGACATAGACGCGGGCCACTTGCCAGAGCGTCTCACTGGCATCCGTGCTGAGCGGCTTGTTGCGCTCGATGCATCGGTGCAGCGTCGATTTCGGCACCAGATCGATGGCCCTGAGCTGGGACCCTTCCGGGTCGATGGCGCGGGCGGCGTGCTCCGCGCTTCTCGCGGGAATGCCGTCGCGGATCGACGAAACGAGCTTGAGGTCGTCGAAGGTCGCGGCCCTGGGCAGGCCGAGAACCTCGGCGATCTGCACCGGCTCGGGGGCTTGGGAGACGGCTTCGAGCATGACGGCCTCCTCGTGACGATTTCATATGGGACCGATTTAGTCCCATATGGGCCGATCCGCAAGAGAGGGGCTCTCCTCCGCAGGAGACCTCGTGCCTCCCCCGGCGGGCTCAGGCGATCACTTTGGCTGCACGCAGCGTGGCGAGCCGGGCCGCGTCGTAGCCGAGAAGGCCACGGAGAACCTCGTCGGTATGCTGGCCCGGCGTCGGCACGGGGCCGACACGGCCGGGCGTGGCCGACATCTTGACGGCGAGGCCCGGGACGTGGATCTCGCCGGCGAGCGCGTCCGGCTGCTTGACCAGCATCTCGCGCTCCCAGGTGTGGGCGTCCTTCGTCACCTCCGGGATGTTGCGCACGGGCGCAACCGGAATGCCGGCATCGAGCAGCGTGGCCACGATCTCTTCGACGCTGTGCCGGGCCGCCCAAGCCTCGATGGCACGGCGCCGAGCGTCGCCGGCAGCGACCGACGAGTTGATCGGACCGCCATCGGCACCGGCCGCGCTGCCAGAGACGATGCTCATGAGCTTGCCGGCCATCTCACGCCCGATGGCCGAGATGACGACCCAGCCATCCTTGGCGCGATAGGGCGGGCGGCCGCCTTCGCCGCTCTCGTCGCCGGTCGCGAGGTAGGTGATGCTCGGGATCTCGACCATGGTGAGGGCGGAATCGAGGAGGCAGCAGTCGATCATCTGGCCCTCGCCAGTGCGGTCGCGATGGCGCAGCGCCGCGAGGGCACCGATCGTCGCGTGCAGGGCCGTGGTCCGGTCGACCAGGGAGAACGCGGTGCCGACCGGCTGGCCTACGGGCTTGCCGGTGAGGGTCATGAGGCCACTCATGGCCTGCCCGAGGGGATCGAAGGCCGGCCTGTCGCGGTAGGGGCCGTACTGGCCGAAGCCCGACACCGAGACGAGGATGATGTCGCGCTTGATGGCCTTCAGCGCCTCGTAGCCGAAGCCCATGGCCTCCATGGTGCCGGGCCGGAAGTTCTCGAGCACGATGTCGGACTTGGCGACGAGATCGCGGAGGATGGCCTTGCCCTCCTCGCTGCGGGTGTCGAGGCAGATCGACTTCTTGCCGCGATTGTAGACGGTGAAATAGACGCTCTGGCCGCGCACGATGGGCGGGTTCCTGCGCGTC
Source organism: Hyphomicrobiaceae bacterium (assembly GCA_033764055.1). Lineage (GTDB taxonomy): Bacteria > Pseudomonadota > Alphaproteobacteria > Rhizobiales > Hyphomicrobiaceae. The sequence goes on along the minus strand of JANRJI010000136.1, from coordinate 150,583 downwards.
TCCTCGCCACCGATGCGCTCCACCTTGATCACCTCGGCGCCGAGGTCGGACATCATCATGCCGCCGCGCGGGCCAGCCTGGAAGCGCGCCAGCTCCAGGACACGCACGCCGTCGAGACTGAATCGCATGGGCTCGCTCCCGTCCCCGTCAATCGTCGCGGACGAGCCTAGACGGCCCCTGCCGGCACCGCAAATGAGGGGCTGCTCACAGGGGCTGCTCACGGCGCACCGGACGGCTTTGCCGAGGCGGCTCCCTTAACCATGCCGCAGCACTCCTCGGGTAGACAGAGAGGGCCTCCCTGTCCGTTTCGCGTAGGAGCCTCCGATGAGGGCTTTGTCACTGTTTGCCGCCATTCCAGCGGTTGCATTCTCCACGACCTGCCTGAGAGCCGAGCCGCCGTCCATGCCTCCGCCCGTAGCGGCCACGATCGTCGCGCGATCGGCGCCGGCCGAGGCGGCGGCCGCTGCAGCTGCAGCCGAGAGCGTTGCGTCTCCCGCAGCTTCGGCGGCGGTTGCCGCTCCGTCCAAGTCCGAGACGCCCGCTGCCGCCGCTCCCCGGCCGGCGGCGCCGTCAACGACGCTCGTCGCCCGGATCAATCTGTCGACCCAGCGCCTCGAGGTGACCTACGACGGCCAGATGCAGCATTCGTGGGCGATCTCGTCTGGGCGTGCGGGCTACGCCACGCCACGCGGCACGTACCGTCCTCAATGGACAGCGCGGATGTGGTACTCGCGCAAGTACGACAATGCGCCGATGCCGCATGCGGTGTTCTTCACGGGCGGCGTTGCCGTGCACGCGACGCAGAGCATCGGCCTGCTCGGCCACCCCGCGTCGCACGGCTGCGTACGGCTGGCGCCGGCCAATGCCGCGCGCTTCTATTCACTCGTACACAAGCACGGCCTCAAATCGACGCGGATCGAGGTTTTCGGCACCCCACCGGTGGCTCAGGTCGCGCGGCGTGCTCCACGGGGCGAAGCGGTGCGGCAGGCCGGCCGATCGCAACCGCGCCGGGCGACAGCCAGCGGGTATGGCTGGGGATGGCCCGAGCCGCAACGCGCCGTCCAGCCGCAATTGGCCCGCCGCTCGTCCAACGGCATCGTCTATCTGTCGCCCTCGAGCCCATATCGTGGCCGGGAGTCGTTCGTCCTCAACGGCGTGACCTACGTCAAGGTCCGCTAGCGGCCATCGCCGGGAGACCGCGCTACGTGGGCGGATTCGGGCGCCTGCGCAGCCGGCTCGGGGAGGGGCCTTTGCCCGTGCCCCGGCTGCACCTATCTTGACGACAAATGCCTGGAGCGGTCCTCGCCGCTCCCATCGTGGAGATGCGCATGCTGGACCTGACCACCGAGAATGGCCGCTACATCTCGGCGGCGCTGGCGCTTGCCTCCGAGCGCCCCTGGCAGGACGTTACTTTGGCCGAGATCGCAGAGCGTGCCGGCTCGACCCTCGTCGGCCTGAAGAAGCACTTCTCCTCGAAAGCGGACATCGTTCGGGAATTCATCCGCCTCGTCGACGACGAGGTGCTTGCGCGCGCCCCGCGCCGGGACGAGGGCCAAGCCGCCCGGGATGCCCTCTTCGAGGTGGTGATGAGCCGCTTCGACGTCCTCGAACCGTGGAAGGGTGCCGTTCGCTCGATCGTGAAAAGCGGCGCTCCGGATCCAGGACAGATGATGCAGGCGATCGCCTCGCAGCGCTGGATGCTCGAGGCCGCCGGGATCGGGTCCGACGGTCTCGATGGCGCGATGCGCACGGCTGGTCTGGCCGCAGTCTATGCCGCCGTCTTTCGCACCTGGCTCGACGACAGCGATCCAGGTCTCGCCCGGACCATGGCCGCGCTCGACCGGCGTTTGCGGCGCGGCGAGCGGACGATGCGGCGGGCCGAGGATGTCATGACCGGCTTCGGACGGATTGCGGGGGCGATCTTCGGTGCGGCCGACACGATCCGCTCGCGGGTGGACGAGGCGCGACGGGGCCCCGCGCGGTCCGCGCCGAACGAGACGGGGGCGCCGCCGCCCATCTAGCGGTCACACTCGACCAAGCGGCGCGCCGTCAGGCGCGACAGGTGCACGGGCTCGCACGAACACGAAAACTGAGGGGAACTCGCATGACCGTCGGTAAGGGGCCGGCCACGCAGATCACGTTCGAGCAATTCTCGGCTGTCGATATCCGCGTCGGCACGATCGTCGCCGTCGAGCCGTTCCCAGAGGCCCGCAAGCCGGCCTACAAGCTCAGGATCGACTTCGGCGCCGAGATCGGGGTGAAGAAGAGCTCCGCCCAGATCACGCGGCACTACACGGCGGATGCGCTGGTCGGCCGGCAGGTGGCGGCGGTGATCAACTTCCCGCCGCGCCAGATCGGCAAATTCATGTCAGAGGTGCTGACGCTCGGCTTTCCTGACGCGGCGGGCGAGGTGGTGCTGATCGGTCCCGAGCAGAAAGTGCCGGACGGAGGTCGGCTGTATTGACGCGGCACGGGAGCCGCAGGAGCTCAGGCAAGGCGCGGAAAGCGCCCCTCGACCGGGTATTCCGGATCGGTATAGCCGGGCGTCGAGGGATGGCCTGGCGGCACCAGGCTGTCGACCAGCGCCTCGTCCTCCTTCGAGAACGGGTAGTCGAGAGCCGCCCAGTAGCTCTGCCACTGCTCGAAGGTGCGCGGTCCGGCGATCACCGCGGTGACTGCCTGGTTGTTGAGCGCCCAGGCGACGGCGAGCCCGACGAGGCTCTGGCCCTTGCTCGCGGCATGCTCCTTCAGGCGCTGTGCGATCGCGAGCGACTCCGGACGCCACTCGGTCTGCATCATTCGGCGGTCGTTGCGGCCCGCACGTGTGTCCGGAGGCGCGTTGCTGCCCGGCTGATATTTGCCGGAGAGAATGCCGCGCGCGAGTGGGCTGTAGATGGCAACTCCGAGCTGGCACGCACGAGCGGCCGGGAGCAACTCCACCTCGGGCATCCGCGTCATGATGTTGTAGTAGGGTTGCAGGACGACCGGCGGAGGCACGCCGGCCTCCCGGCAGGCGCCGACGATCACCGGGATATGCCAGGCCCGGACGTTGGACAGGCCCCAGTAGCGGATCTTCCCCGATTGGATCAGGTCGCCGAAGGTACGTGCGACCTCGGTCCACGGTACGCTCGGATCGACGCGGTGGATGTAGGAGATGTCGATCCAGTCGGTGCCGAGCCGTCGCAGCGAGGCCTCGGTCGCCTGGATCATGTTGCGGCGTGAGAGGCCGCGGTCGTTCGGTCCGGTCCCCATCGGCTGCGCGAGCTTTGTGGCCAGCACCCAATGGCTCCGCCTGGCGGCGATGGCACGGCCAACGACCTCCTCGGAACGGCCCTTCTCGTAGGTGTTGGCGGTATCGATGAAGTTGACGCCGTGATCCGCCGCATGGGCGGCCATGCGTTGGGCGTCGGCCTCCGGGCACGGGCCGCCGAACATCATCGTGCCGAGGCACAGCTCCGAAATCTTGAGCCCGCTCGTTCCTAAGGCGCGATAGCGGATCGTCGGCATGGGCGGCGGCTCCCGGATGGCGGTGGACTGCTATAGGTCGGCCAGACCTTCCCTTACACGGTGCGCAGAGCGCCGTCATCGACGCCCGTCGGTCCTCGGCTCCCGAGGCCCCGCGGGGCACTTCTCAACCGGATAGAACCGATGCCACGTGAGTTGCGGGAGATTCGGGCATTGACGCCCGGGTATCGGGCACCGAAGGTGCCGGCCACCGCAACCGACCCGGAGACCGACAGGCCGTGCAGCGCCTCACCGCCCAGGAGACCGATACACCTTCGCGCTGGTTGATCTTGGCTGCCTTGGCGCCGTTCGGGCTCGGCTACTTCTTCTCGTATCTCTATCGGGCGGTGAATGCCGTCGTGGCGCCAGAGCTCGTGCGTGACATCGGGGTCTCGGCGTCCGAGCTCGGGTTGCTGACCTCGGCCTATCTGCTGGCTTTTGCTCTCTTCCAGTTGCCGCTCGGCATTCTACTCGACCGTTTCGGCCCGCGGCGGGTGCAGGCAGCGCTCGTTGCCACCGGCGCCACGGGCGCCCTCCTCTTCGCCATCTCGCACAATGTGGCGATGCTGACGATAGCGCGCGCCATCATCGGCATCGGCTTCGCGGGCGGTCTCATGGCGTCGTTCAAGGCCGTGGTGATCTGGGTGCCAGAGCCACGCCGGGCGCTGGCCAACGCCTGCGTGATGTCGGCGGGTGCGCTGGGCGTGATCCTGTCGTCGGCGCCGATGGCGCTGGCGGTGGTTGCCATCGGTTGGCGTCAGGCCTTCGTGTGGCTGGCGGCTGCGACGCTGGCGGTGGCGGCGCTGATCCTGCTCTGCGTTCCGGAGCGGACTGGCATCGCAGCCACGGCGCCGCCGGCGCCGGTGTCGGCCCAGCTCGCCGAGGTGGGACGGATCTACACGGACCGCGTCTTCCTGGCTCTGGTGCCTGTGCTGGCGATTCCGGCTGGCGCTCATATCGCTCTGCAGACATTGTGGGCGGGTCCCTGGTTCCGGGACGTCGCGGGCCTCGACCGGGTGGCGGTCGGCGAGCAGCTCCTCCTCACGGGCGTCTCGTTCCTGGTCGGCGTGCTGCTGAGTGGTGTGGTGGCCGACCGCCTGGTACGGCGCGGCTGGAGTCTGCTCACCGTCAATATCGGCTTCGTGCTGATCTTCCTCGCGTGTCAGGTCGGTATCATCCTCGCCGATCGGCTGTCTTTCGTGCCGCCGGTGGTCTGGTGGGCCGGCTTCACCATGACGGGACACACGGCCGTGCTGGCCTATCCGTGGCTCGCCAGCTATTTCGGCGCCGCCCGGTCCGGCCGCTCCAATACCGCCGCGAATTTCATGATGTTCGGGACGGCTTTCCTCGTGCAGTACGCGGTCGGATGGGTGATCGATCTCTATCCGCCGACGGCGAGTGGCGGCTATGATCCAGCGGGCTACAAGGCTGCCTTCGGGGCCGTGCTGGGGCTCGAGGTGCTGGCGCTGATCTGGTATCTCGTGAATTCAAAGCTGCTGCGCGACGCCGAGCCGCAGCGCGGGTAAGAGAACCCCACGATGGCGGGAGGGCCGCGACGCTCCTCCCGCCCCAGCGTGCAAAGGCCGGATCTGCGCGCGGCGCGTCCCGGTTCTCGTCTAGTCCGGGACCCGGGTCGGGGCTCGTGGGTCGCTCGAGCCGCCGGTCCGGCCGCTCAGCCGAGACCGTACACCTTCGCCATCTCCGGATCGCGGCTCGCCACCAGCCGGGCGAGATCGACAATCACCTTGGCCTGCTTCCAGGTGGCGTCGTCCTGGAACTTGCCGTCGACGATGGCGGCGCCGGTGCCGTCGGGCATGGCAGCCAGGATCTTGGCTGCGAACCTGACCTCGGCCGGATCGGGCGAGAATACGCGCTTGGCAATGTCTATCTGCGTCGGGTGCAACGACCAGGCGCCGAGGCAGCCTTGCAGGAAAGCGTTGCGGAACTGGGATTCGCAGGCGGCGAGATCAGAGAAGTCGCCGAACGGGCCGTAGAACGGCTTCAAGCCGTACATCAGGCAGGCATCGACCATCTTCTGCACGGTGTAGTGCCAGAGGTCCTGCTGGTAGTGGGTGCGCGGCGCCTTCGGATCTGCGCCTGGAGCCATGTCGGCCATGACGGCGTAATCGGGATGGCCGCCGCCGACGCGCGTCGTCTTCATGCCGCGTGAAGCGGCGAGATCCGCGGGACCGAGGCTCATGCCGTGCATCCGGGGCGAGGCGCCGGCGATCGCTTCGACATTGCGCACGCCCTCGGCCGTCTCGAGAATCGCGTGGATCAGGATCGGCTTCTGGATCTCGTGCTTGGCCTCGAGCTGGGCCAGCAGCTGATCGAGATAGTGGATGTCCCACGGCCCCTCGACCTTGGGCAGCATCATCACATCGAGCTTGTGGCCCGCCGCCGGCACGACCTCCAGGATGTCGTCGAGCCCCCAGGGCGAGTTCAGGCAGTTGATGCGGGTCCACAGACCGGTCGCGCCGAAATCGTTGTCGCGCGCCATGGCGATGAAGCCCTTGCGCGCGTTCTCTTTCTGGTCGGCGGGGATGGCGTCCTCGAGATTGCCGAGCACGACGTCGACCTGGCGGATCAGCTCCGGCACACGGGAACGGATCTTGTCGTTGTGCGGCGGCACGAAGTGGATCATGCGCTCCAGGCGCACGGGCAGGCTGCGATAGGGGGCCGGGGCGCCCGTCGCGAGGGGCGCGTAGAACTTGGAAGGCGTGCGGGCGGGATTCATGGCAGTTCCAGTGGCCAAAGACTGTCGCTCTGGCTTGTAGCCGTCTTTGTTGCGCTGCGAAAGAAGGGCACGCAGGTGCGAAAGGCCGCAATTCGAGACCCTGGGCATGACGCGGCGCGCGGGCAGGCTGTAGTCTGCGCCCTGGACGCGCCCGTCGTGGAGCACCCCATGAGCATCCTGCCTGACCTGAATGGCCGCGTGTGTCTCGTCACCGGCGGATCGAGAGGCATCGGAAGGGCCATAGCCCTGGCCCTCGCCGAAGCGGGGGGGTGATGTCGCGGTGAACTGCCGGGAGCGCGTCCGGGACGCCGACGCCGTGGCCGAGGAGGTACGCGCCTCGGGTCGTCGGGCCACGGTGGTGCAGGCGGACGTGAGCCGGGCGGCCGATGTCGAGCGGCTGGTCGCAGCGACGACCGCGGCTCTCGGACCGGTCGACGTGCTGATCAACAACGCCGGTATCGCACTCCGCCGCGGGATCGCGGACATCTCTGAGGCAGACTTCGATGCGACGCTTGCAGTCAATTTGAAGTCCGCGTTCCTGTGCACGCAGGCGGTGCTGCCGCACATGCGAGCCCGGCAGTGGGGGCGTATCGTCAACATCTCGTCGGGCGCTGCACGCGGCGCGGGCGCCATCGGCTTCCACTACAACGCGTCGAAGGCCGGGCTCGAAGGGCTGACGCGCGGCTACGCGGCGCGCCTCGTCAAGGACGGGATCACCGTCAACGCCGTGGCGCCGTCGCTGATCGAGACCGAGATGATGCCAGCGGCGCGCGTCGATGCTGGTGCGCGCATTCCGCTCGGCCGGCTCGGGCGACCCGAGGAGGTGGCGCAGGCGACGCTCATGGTGCTCGGCAATGCCTATATGACCGGCCAGACCATCCAGCTCAGCGGCGGCCTGCACTACATCTGACGGCCACGGTGGCGGCTCAGCCGGCGGCCTGTGTCGGCAGCGACGTTGCCGGAGCCTTGCTGTCGACCCAGCGCGTGTTCCACCACATCCACTGCTCGGGGTGCTCGCGGATCCATCGCTCGAAGACGGCGAAAATGGCGGTCGTCGCCGCGATCCCGTCTGCGCGCTTGTCGCCGGTGCGGGGGAGATCCAACTCGACCAGCTCGATGCGGAAGCGGCTGGATTCGCCAAGCCTCAGCGCGCGGCCGAGCCACAGCCTGGCGCCGACGTGGCGGGCGATCATGGCCGGGATGGTGGCGAAACGGGCGGTGCGTCCCATGAACGGGATCGGATCGCCGCGGCGATCGAAGTGATCGCAGACGAAGCCGAGCGCCCCGCCCGACCGTGCCCGATCGATGAGCTGTCGGGCGGTGCGATGGCCTTGTGCGCCGGCATCGCGGTCTGCCTTGCCGAGCAGCCCGCCGGGATAAAGCGCCGTTCGCGTGGCCACCAGCCAGGCGTCGATCAGCGGGTTGTCGAGAGGCTTGTAGACACCGGTGGCGCGCCGCCCGACGGCAGCCAACGGCAGGGTGGCGACCTCCCAGTTGCCGAGATGCAGCGTGCAGCCGACGATCGGCATCCCGTCGGCGGCGCGCTCCGTCCAGGCCTGCCGGTCGGGGAAGGCGATGCGGCTGGGCTCGGCGACGATCCGATCGAGCACCAGGGTCTCGGCATAGGTGCGGCCCATGTTGGCCCACATGGCACAGGCGATCGCTTGCCGCTCGGCGTCTGACTTGTCGGGAAAGGCGATGGCGAGATTGGCGAGGGCCCGCTTGTGCTGCCGCAGCCTCGGCCCCACGGTCCGCATGAGCATGGCGCCGGCCGACGCGAGCTGCTCGATCGAGAGGCGGCGCGCCACGGCAAGGGCGAGGCGCAGACCCGCATGCTCGATCCGGTCCTTGAGGCTTGGGCCGCCGTCGGCCGCATCGACGCTCACGACCATCGGCGATTGGACCACATCCACTGCTCCGGAGCTTCCCGGATCCAGGCCTCGAACTCGCGCTGCATGGCAGCCGTGATCGATTTGACGTCCTCGCCGGGATTGCCCGAGCGCGGTACCTTCAGCTCCTTGATCTCGATCTCGAAGCGGCTCGCGGTGCCGACCCGGAGGCAGCGGGCGAGCCAGATGCGTGCGCCGAGCCGGCGCGCGATCATGGCCGGAATGGCGACGGACTTGGCCTCCCGGCCGAAAAACGGAACCGGTATCCCGCTCTTGTCATAGAGGTCGCAGACCAGTCCCAGCCGGCCGCCCTTGCGCACGAAGTCGGTGATCTGGCGCGCCGTGCGCTGGCCTTCCTCCAGGCTGCCGTCGACCTTGCCCTTGCCGAGCAGGCCACCGGGATAGAGGTCACGGCGCTGCCAGCGGAGATAGGCGTCGACGTAAGGATTCTTGACCGTGCGATAGACGGCTGCCGGATTGGCTCCGGCGACGACCAGCGGCCAGATCGCCAGCTCCCAGTTGCCCATATGCAGCGAGCAGCCGATGGCCGGGCCGAGCTTGTCCTTGTAGCGTCCGAACACACGCTCGCTGGCGATGCGGATGCGTGTGGGATCGCGGATCAGCCGGTCGATCTGCATGGTCTCGGCCATGACGCGGCCGAGGTTGGCCCACATGGCGCGTGCGATCGCGTCGCGCTCGGCGGCCGTCTTCTCGGGAAAGGCGATGGCGAGGTTGTCGAGGGCGCGCTGGTGGCGCCGCAGCCGTGGCGCAATCCAGCCCCAGGCGGCGCCGGAGATATGGGCCGCGGTATCGAGCGGCATCAGCCGCACGATCGCGATGAGAAACAGCAGCAGCCCATACTCGAGCCGGTAGCGCAGGTCGGTGAGCGCGGAGGTCATGCGGTTGGCCCGGCATTGGTGGCACCTTGCGGGCGCCCCGGCAGCGGCGCCAGGAGGGCGCTCCACCGTACGCGCTCGCTTGCCGTCCTCGGCCCGGAGCGTCAAGGTCCGCTGCTGCCGCATGTTGATGGGGCCGGCGGCATCAGCAGCCGGGGCTGAGGTCCGGCCGGCGCGACGCCCTCACGCATCACCGATCGGCGCAGCCATGGCACGTCGCGCAAGACCGCGAGCCCCGCGCCTCGCATGATGTCGCCCGGCAGCAGGTCGGCGATCAGCGCCCGGTTCAGCGCGTCGACTGCCAGCGTGCGGCTCACGACGTCGCCGCGCCGGGCGCGCTCGTAGGCGGCGAGAACGCCGGGAGCGCCGGGATCGCGGCCGGCGCCCATCTCGCCGCCGACGAGTCCGGCAAGCCAGGCCACGTCCCTGAGTCCCAGATTGAGACCCTGCGCGCCGATCGGCGGCAGACGGTGGGCGGCCTCGCCGACGAGCGCCACGCGGCGGGCCCCCAGCCGCTCGGCCTCGAGGCCCGAAAGAGGAAACCGGGCGCGAGCGCCCACGTCGCCGATGCGCCCGAGAAGGCCATGCAGATGGCCCTGCAGCTCGGCGGCAAACGACGTCTGGCCGAGCTCCATCAGGCGCGACGCCTCGACCCGCGTCTCGACCCAGACCAGACTGGAGGCGTTGCCCTTCAGCGGCACGGTGGTCATCGGGCCGGCACGCCGGTGCAGCTCGGTCGAGATGTCGCCGTGGGGACGGGTGTGAGAGAAGCGGGTGGCTATGGCGACTTGCGGATAGTCCCAGCGGCGGACGGCGATCGCCGCGGCAGCCCGGCAGATGGAAGCCTCCCCATCGGCACCGACGACCAGGAGGGCAGCCAGCCGCGAGCCGTCGCCGAGGACGATCTCGACCCGGTCCTCGCCCGGCAGGATGTCGCGGGCGGGAGCCTCGCACCTCCTGACCAGCGGGGTCGATTCAGCCCGCTCCCACATGGTCGCGAGCAGGTCGCGGTTCTCGACATTGTAGCCGAACGTCTCGAGGCCGATCTCGCGGGACTGGAACAGCACCTCGGGAGCGCGCACCAGGGCCCCCGTTGCGTCGATCAGGCGAAGAGCCTGGAGGGGTTGGGTTTTTCCCGCCAGATGGTCCCAGACACCGACGTGCCGCAGCAGCTCGATGCTGCCCCCGAAAAGGGCCGTCGTGCGCGTGTCCCGGCCGAGGCTCGTCGCTGTCGGTGCCGGGCCGATCAGGACGCAGGGCACGCCGCTGTCGGCGAGAGCCAGCGCGGCGGCGATACCCGCGAGCCCGGTCCCGACCACGGCAACAGCGCAGCCGCCCGCTCGCCCGTCGGGATGCGCCTCACCCAGCAGCGTGCCGCAGCTCTCCATGGGCCGAGACCATGCCCCAGCTCGAACGGACGTGGCAGTCGGCAAATTGGCTCGCCCCGAGGGCGAGCCAGCCCGTCGGATGCCGAGGCAGGCCCGTTGCGCGACTGTGACAAGCTGACAACACCCGCGCCCGCCAGCAGCCACACCGAACGTCCGTGCGAGCTAAGTCGTTGATTTGTCGTTCTGTCGGGGCCGGCCATGAAATCGGCACATCGCTTGGCTAGCGTGGCTCCCGTGAGTGGCGGGCTCACGGCATGATCGCCGGGCCCCGCGCACGGGTGCGCCGTGGCTGTGCCAGTCCGAGGCTCTGGAGGCCCGGTTCCGCGCGTTCCTCAGCCGGATGCGGACCAGCCCGAGGCGTCGCGTTCGCATCGCCGGTCGGAATCAGAGGGCCGACTCACGCGATCGTTGCATGGGCGCAACAAGTCTCGTCGGAAAGGGGGCCATCAAGGTTTTTCTGCTTAACAGGTCGGATGCCCCCCCTTAAGTCTAAGCCACCAGCCACGGTCGACAGCCGAACAGGCAATCGCACGCAGGATGGTTGCTCGACAGGGTGGGTTGCAAGCTCTGAGTTCGTGGTGGCTTAGGGTGGCGTTAGTCAGGAGAGATAAGTGATGTATGGGGGACTGCTTAAGTCGGCTAGCGCTGTAGCGATTTTCGCTGCTGCCGGCCTGTTCGCAAGCGCCAACGCTGCCGACTTGGGCGGTGATTGCTGCGCAGACCTCGAGGAGCGGGTCGCCGAGCTCGAGGCCACGACGGTCCGCAAGGGCAACCGCAAGGTGTCGCTGCAGATCTCGGGCATCGTCGGTCACCAGGTGATGTGGTGGGACGACGGCGGGATGTCGGACGCCTACATCGGCGACGGCGGCAACATCTTCTCGCGCTTCCGCTTCACGGGCTCGGCCAAGATCAGCCCCTCGCTGACGGCTGGCTTCACCTACGAGTTCGCGGCCAACGCCAATTCGATCACGGCCGCCAACCAGCTCAACGGCGGTGACGATCTCGGCGCGTCCGGTGCGACCGGTGCGGGCTCCGATTGCGCCAACGGCTCGACCGGCGGCTGCGCGACGCTGCGCGACTCGACCGTCTGGCTGCGCCACAATCACCTCGGCATGGTCCGCATCGGCCAGGGCTCGACGGCGACTGACAACCTGGTCCTGATCGACCTCGGAGCCAGGAGCTCGGCCGGCACGCCCGACATCGGCCTCTACAACGGCGCCTTCCGGCTGCGCAACCTGAACGGCAGCCTGACCGGCTCTGCCGGCGCCATCGGCAGCGATGGCGTTGGCACGAACGCCATCACCTGGAACAACTTGATCACCGGCGCCGAGAGCTGGGACACGTTTCGCCGCAACCACGTCCTCTACGAGACGCCGACCCTTGCGGGCTTCACCCTGCAGGCGGCCGTCGCCGAGGACAACTACTGGGACGTCGCTCTGCGTTACGCGGGTGAGTTCGGTGGCTTCCGCCTTGCCGGTGGCATCGGCTACCGCGAGGACACCGAGTTCAATGCGCCCGTCCAGTTCGCGGGTGTTGCGCCGAACGCGTTGTGCTTGACGAACTGCGAGCGCAAGGAGTCGGCGGTCCTGGGATCCGCGTCCATCATGCACATCCCGACGGGCTTGTTCCTGACCGGTGCAGCAGGTCAGCGCGAGCGCGACGGTGGCATCACCGACACGAACATCGGCACGGTGGACAATCGGAAGGCTGATTCCTCCTTCTGGCACATCTCGGCCGGTATCTCGCAGAACTTCTTCGGCATCGGTCGGACCGTGATCTTCGGCGAGTACTCCAACGCATCTGATGCCGCTCGCATGACGTTCAACGACGTCATAAGCAGCGACATGGATCATTGGGGCGTTGGCGTGAATCAGTACATCGACGCCGCTGGCGCGATGGAGATTTTCGCGACCTACAAGCACTTCGACGCCGAGATCACGCGCAATATCGGCACGCTCGCCGCGCCGGTTGCGGGCAAGCTGAACTTCCAGGACTTCCAGACCGTCATCGTCGGCACGCGCATCAACTTCTGATCGCTGCAGAACAGAACGACTGCTTGAAAGGCCGCCTTCGGGCGGCCTTTCTTCGTCTAGGCGGCAATCAGGTCCTTCGGCGGTCCGATCAGGATCGGCGGGCCGTGCAGTGCCAGAGAATCTCGTCGGCGCAATCGATTCCCGGTCGTCGTCCCGCGGCGATGCCCGGGCAGCCGCCATCTGCCATGGCCTCCACCGCCTCCCCGTCCATTCCCAGGCGTACGGCCTTGTCATCCGGACGCCCTCGGACGGCATGTTGCTGGAAAATTGTGGACAGTGCGGACTTCGGGATGGGCGGGTTCACCGCGTGAGCCGAGAACGAGCCGCGAGCTGGCCGACTTGGCGAGTCTGTCGGCAGCAGGCTGGGGTTGGCGCTGCGGGAAGGGGCGGGACCACCTCAGGACGTGGGAATCGCCCTCTTGCAGGGCGACTCCGATCGGAATTCTGCCTGGATCCAAGGCAACCGCGCACAGGTTTTGCACCGGGTCGCCACGCCTACGGAGACGGCCCCTTGGATCTTTTCGGGCTTATCGAGACGGAACAAGTCCGGAACACGCAATTCTTCGTGTCCTTCCCGCAACAAGTGACCCCATTCCTTCACAAACCCGGCACCGAATGTTTGCCGCAATCCGGCGAGTCCACTAAGCCTTGTTCATCAGTCGAGTCGTGCGGTGGGTGCATAACGACGATCCATCGATCACCGGGTCAGCGTACAGAGGGGCAACTCTCCGAGATCCGGTCGCCAAAGCGCAGGAAGCATAGCCCGGCGCTCCAAAGGCGAAACCCACGCATCGCGACGTAACTCCAGCGTCCGTAACCGTTGCTTACAGCGTCCAACGCGTCCCTCCGTGACGGCGTGCGTTTCACGCGCGTGCGTGCGGTCTCGAAGGGACACGGGAGCCAGCGCCGGGCTGCGCGTGCTGCTTCCTGCACAGACACGAACTGGAGAGACCACGAATGAAGACGACCACAAAGTTCGCCCTCGCGGCGCTCGCCACGGCCCTGATGGGTTCCACGGCGATCGCGGCTGATCTGGGGGGAAGCTGCTGCGCGGATCTCGAGGAGAGGATCGCTGAGCTCGAGGCTACGACGGTCCGCAAGGGCAACCGCAAGGTGTCGCTGCAGATCTCGGGCTTCGTCGGCCACCAGGTCATGTGGTGGGATGACGGCACCCAGTCGGACATGTACATCGCCGACGGCGGCAACATCTTCTCGCGCTTCCGCTTCCGCGGGTCGGCGAAGATCAATGCCGACGTCTCGGCTGGCTTCACCTACGAGTTCGCGGCCAACCCGAACTCGATCACGGCGGCCAACCAGCTCAACGGCGGCGATGATCTCGGCGCCTCGGGTGCGAACTCGAACAGCGGTGCGGACTGCGCCAACGGCTTGACCGGCGGCTGCGCCGCGCTTCGCGACGCCACCGTGTGGATGAAGCACGAGCGGCTCGGCATGGTGAAGATCGGCCAGGGCTCGACCTCGACCGACAACCTGATCCTGATCGACGTCGGCGGTCTCGGCATCGCAGGAACGCCGGACGCCGCGCTGTACAACCTCGGCTTCCTGCTGCGCGCCGACAACGGCGTTCTGTCGACCTTGGGTTGGGGCGGCGCGATCCGCGGCCATGAATCCTTCGACACGGCGCGCCGCAACCACGTCCTCTACGAGTCGCCGTCGCTGCACGGCTTCACGCTGCAGGCGGCCGTCGCCGAGGACAACTACTGGGATATCGCGCTGCGGTATGCCGGCGAGTTCAATGGCGTCCGGATCGCCTTCGGCATCGGCTATCAGGAGGACACCGAGTTCAACCGTCCGTTGCAGAGCGCCCTCATCAACAGCGCGAACTGCAATCAGAACTGCGACGTGAAGGCGACGGAACTCAAGGGGTCTGCCTCTATCCTGCACGTTGCGACGGGCCTCTTCCTGACCGCCGCCGCGGGCGTGCGTGAGATCGAAGGTCAGCAGACGCCAGGCGTTGCCGCATCGGCCTATGCCGGTCCGGATGACAGCTGGTGGTACCTGGCAGGCGGTCTCTCGCGGAACTTCTTCGGCATCGGTAAGACGGTGCTGTTCGCCGAGTACCTCTCGAACGAAGGTGGCCTGGAGCAGGCCGCATTCATCGCGGCGTCGGGCGCCTACAACAACAATCGCGTCGGCGACGTTCGCTCGTCGAGCGAGATGGACATGTGGGGCATCGGCATCAATCAATACATCGATGCGGCTGCCATGGAGGTCTTCGCGACCTACAAGAACTACTCGCTCGATGCGACGGGCTTCGCTGACGCCGCGCTCAACAAGGGCACGGGCGGCGTGAGCGACTTCTCGACGTTCATCGTGGGCACCCGGATCAACTTCTGATCCACGGACAGCTACGCCAATCGGAGAGGCCGCCCAGTGGGCGGCCTCTTTGCGTCGGAGCCTACGGCGCGTGATACTTGCTGCCGGTCGAGGGACAATCCTCAACTCTATGTGGCTGGTCAGTCACATGACCGAAACGTCACACCGGCGGGACAAATGTTAGCTGCGCCTTTACTGCTGTGGAACGAGACTTGAGTTCGCCATCCTGTAGCGTCATCTAGATGGTCATCGGCGTGAGGGCGTTTCGGCCGTAGGATTTCAAGAAGATGCTGCGCTTGAGATGGATGCTGGTCTGCACTGCGCTTGCGGTTTCGAGCTCGGCGGCGCCAGCTTTCCAGGAGACGAAGGGTGGTGTGTCCGGTGAGCCACAAGCTCCGGCAGCCGCGAGGGGTGCGCCGGCTGGTCAGCTGGATCTGAAGGATACCGGGGTGTCCGTGGCGCCGCCCACGGGCGTCGAGGTGCGGATTCCCGGGTTGGGGAAGCTGGGTGTCCTGCCGAAGTTCGATTTCGGGCTGGAGCTGCTCTACGGTGTCGGAGAGCAGAAGTCCGGAACCGGCGACCGCCAGGCGCCGCTGTCGCCAGAGGATGATGTGCAGATTCGCGGCTCGCTGAAGCATCGCTTCTGAGCGCGGGGCCATGGGCCGGGTCTAGCCGACGGGTTTGTGAGAAGGAGCGCGTCGGCGCTCCTTTCGCATGTGTGGAGTCGAAGCTTCTCGTCCGTCAGTTGGTGTTTCGTCATTCAGGAGCCCGAATGATCCGGGTCGCTGCGGCATGGCTCGTCCACATTTTCACGGCGCTTGGTAGCGTCTGTGCCTTGCTCGCAGCTTTGGATGTGGTCGACGGCAGGCTCGAGCGGGCGTTCGCCTGGCTCTTTCTGGCGCTTGTGATCGATGCCGTGGACGGTGCCTTTGCCCGTGCCGTGCGGGTGACGGAGGTGCTGCCTCGGTTTTCAGGCGAGCGGCTCGATCTGGTCATCGACTACGCGACATATGTCCTGATCCCGGTGATGGCCATGCTCATCGGCGGGGTGCTGGAGGGTGTCGGTGGCCGGTTTCTCGCCGCGCTGGCGCTTTTGAGCGCGCTCTATCATTTTGCTGATACGGAGAGCAAAGCCGACGACAATTGTTTCGTGGGGTTTCCGGCGGTCTGGAACATCGTCGCGTTTTTCATGTTCGCGATCAATCTCAAGGGCGCACTGGCGGCAATGGTCGTTGCGGCATTGGTGCTTTTGACCTTCGTTCCCATGCGCTGGCTTCACCCCATGCGCGTGAAGCGACTGCTCGCGGTCAATATCGGCGTCTCTGCAGCGGGCGTGCTAGCCGGGCTCTGGGTGCTCTGGCACGGCTTTCCGGCCGGTCCCGTCGCCGGTGGCCTCATCGTCGCGTCGGCGCTCTATTTCCTCGTGCTCGCCTGCCTGTGGCCCTGGATCGGGACCGAAGCCGGGAATGGCGATCAGGCCGGTGGCACAGACAGCCGGACTGCTGCGGATTAACCGGAGCTTCATCCTCTTGGTGTGCCTTGGCTGGATGGGCAGGTGCTCACCGAGGGTACCGGCGATGGCCGGCCGGAAAGGGGACGAGATGAAGGGACGGGCGGTTGGTTTGGCGGTGCTGACGGTCTGGGCAGGCTCGGCCTCGGCAGAGCCGGGGGCCGCCGGCGGCGAGGCTTTGAAGAAGATGATCGCCGGACGAACGATCGTGCTGGACACGCCCATCGGCGGAGTTCCGATCACCTATCGTGCCGATGGCAGCCTCGCGGGAAAGGCATCGAGCGTGCAGGCGATCGCAATCAGGAAGAGCGATCATGGCCGCTGGTGGATTGCCGATAGCAAGCTCTGTCAGCAGTGGGCGGTCTGGCTCGACGGCAAGCGCCACTGCTACGCCATGCGGATCGATGGCAGGCTGGTGCACTGGCGCCGCGACGATGGGCGCACCGGCACCGCCCGCATCGTGAGCAATTGACCACGGCGACCGGGCTCGGCGCTTTGCAGGAGGTGGCGTGGGGCTGGCCTCGCTCCATGCCGCCCGGTCTCAGGCAGCGTCGGTTTGCGGGACGGTCCTCGCAGCGGTGGTCTGCGCAGTTGCGGACAGCGGGTGCGCATCGCACACTGCTCTTCTGACCCCAACGATGGAGGAGGAGAGCGGCATGGCAGGGCTGTGTGAGGGACGCGTGGCGATCGTGACGGGCGCGGGGCGCGGCCTCGGCCGGCAGCATGCCTTGCTGTTGGCGAAGGAGGGAGCGAAGGTCGTCATCAACGACATCGGCGCCAATGTCGACGGCACGGGCCGGGACGCGAGTCATGCCGCTCAGGTGGTGGCCGAGATCAAGAAGGGCGGCGGCGACGCGATCGTGAATGGCGACGACGTGTCGAGCTGGGCGGGCGCCAAGAACCTGATCGACAGCACCGTGAAGCACTTCGGCAAGCTCGACGTGCTGATCAACAACGCCGGCATCCTTCGCGATCGCATGCTGGTCAACATGACCGAGGATGAGTGGGACGCCGTGATCCAGGTGCATCTCAAGGGCACCTTCGCACCGACACGTCACGCGGCGGCTTACTGGCGCGAGCGTTCGAAGGAGATCGGCGGTCCGGTCAAGGCGGCCGTGATCAACACCAGCTCCACATCGGGGCTCTACGGCAACGTCGGCCAGACCAACTATGGTGCCGCCAAGGCCGGCATCGCGGCCTTCAGCATCATCGCAGCGCGTGAGCTCAAGCGCTTCGGCGTCACGGTCAATGCGTTGTCGCCGTCTGCCCAGACTCGCATGACCGAGGGCCTGCGCGAGCTGACGCCCGAGCAGATCGCCATTCGTGACCCGAAGTGGGTGTCCCCGACCGTGGTCTATCTCGCCAGCGAGGAAGCCTCCGATATCACAGGCCGTGTCTTCCAGGCCGGCTTCAGCAGGATCGCCATTCTCGAGGGCTGGCGCCGCGGTGCGGAGGTCGGACAGGTGGAGGATCCGCGGGAGGCGGGACGGCTTTTCCGCGAGATGCTGCCGAAGGTGAAAAAGAACGTCGGCATGGATGGGCTCGATCTCGATTGAGGCTGTGCCAAGGATGGGCGGTGTCGTCGGTCTATGCCGGAGACACTGCTCAGGCGGGCTAGGCTGCAAGCTGCCGCTGAACCGTCAAGGCTACTGCAACGGGGTATACGGCAATGGCGTTGAACTACGAGAGGTTGATGGCTCTGAAGCGCTCGGGCGATCGCTTCAGCTATGGGGATCGCGAGACGATGCTCTACGCCCTCGCGATCGGCATGGGGCGCGATCCTTACGACGAGAACGAGCTGGCCTATACCTTCGAGAAGTCCCAGCTGAAGACGGTGGCTTCAATGGCAACCGTTCTGCAGCGTGTGCCGCTGTTGAAGGATTGCGGCTACGACTACACCAAGGTGGTGCATGGCGAGCAACGGTTGACGCTGCACAAGCCGTTGGAGCCAGAGGGTGACATCCTCGTGGATAGCCGGGTGACCGAGGCCTACGACAAAGGGCCGGGCAAGGGTGCCATCATCTATACCGAGCTCGCTGCCCGCTCCGCCAAGGATGGTAGCCCACTGTACACGCTGCTCTCCACCACGTTCGCCCGCGGCGACGGGGGGTTCGGCGGTCCTTCCGGTCAGGGCCCGGCGCCACATGAGTTGCCGACGCGCAAACCCGACCTGACGGCGGCCGCCGAAACGCGTAAGGATCAGGCGTTGCTCTACCGCCTCTGTGGTGACCGCAATCCACTTCATGCAGACCCGGAATTGGCGAGGCGGGTCGGCTTCCCGGTGCCGATCCTGCACGGCTTGTGCACCTATGGCACCGCATGCCGCACCGTCCTCAGGGAGATCGCGAAATACGATCACACCCGCATCCGCGGATTCGACGTGCGCTTCTCGTCGCCGGTGTATCCGGGTGAGACGGTGCTGACCGACATGTGGGTCGACGGCAACGTCGTCTCCTTCCGGTGCCGCCTCAAAGAGCGTGACGTTACTGTCATCAACAACGGCAAGTGCATGCTGGTGGGCTGAGTGACGGCCACGACCGTTCGCCGGTCTTGCCCGGTGGGCGCCTCTGCGCCCGCTCAATCACGCGAATTCCGCAGCGCCTCGATGATCGCTCGGGGCATTGCATCGACCTTGGCTTCGAGCCGGTCGAAGCGCCGGTCGATCTGCTCGAACCGCCGGTCGATCTCACCGAATTTGCCATGGACGAACAGATGTAGGTCGCGGAGCTGGCGCGAGATGAAATCAAATTTGCCTTCGAGCGAGGCGACCCGACCGTCGAGAGCTGCGAGCTTCTCCTCGAGCGCAGCAACGCGCTCCATGATGTCGACCATGCGATGATCCTTTCAGCGCAAGGCACTATGGCATAGGAACGTACGTAGAACAACAGGTGCGATTGAAACGCAAATAGTCCTGCACGGGCACCCCTGCCACGCACGTTTCAGCGGGGGGCGGCGCCGGCGGCAGAAAGCGCCGACGCCGCCCATGGTCACTTCTGCGGACGTGCTTTTGCCCACTCGGTGTACTTCTTGGCCTGGGCGTGGATGTCGGCGAAGTACTTCTTGTACTCGTCGCCGGTCATGATCTTCACGGCGAGGCCCACATCGTCCATCTTCTTCTGATGCTCGGGGTCCTCCATCGCCTTCTTGAACGTTTCGGCGAGCTTGGCGACGACCTTCGGGTCCATGCCCTTCGGACCTGCGATGCCACGCGTCGAGGAGGAGATCACTTTAGGATAGCCCAATTCTTTCGTGGTCGGGACGTCCGGGAAGAATTTGGATCGCACGTCATCCATCACGGCCAGTGCGCGCACCTGACCGGCCTTCACTTGCGTCACGATCGAGCCGACGTTGTCGAACGAGACGTCGACGTTGCCGCCGAGTGTCTCTTTCATCTGCGCGGCGCCGCCGACGAGGTGCACCAAACGGAATTTCACGCCGGGCTCGGCTTCTTCCAGCATCAGGATGGCGAGGTGGTCGTCGGAGAGGATGCCCGTGGTCGCGGCCTTGAGCTCGCCGGGCTTGGCCTTGGCGGCGGTCACCAGATCCTTCAACGTCTTGAACGGGCTGTTTGCCGCCACCCAGACGACACCCGGATCGAGAACCTGGTTGATGATCGGGGTGAAGCTATTCTCGTCGAAGATCGCCTGGCGGTCCTTATCGAGGATGACCGTATTGGTGGCAGGCAGGTTGACGAACCCGATGTTGTAGCCGTCGGGCTTCTGGCGCGTGAGGTCGGTCCATCCGACCTGGCCGCCGGCGCCGCCCTTGTTCACGACCACGATGGGCTGACCGATGATCTTCTCGGCAATTCCTGCGACGATGCGCGCGCCGATGTCAGTCGATCCCCCTGGGGGGTAGGCAACCATGAGGTTGATGGCCTTGTCGGGGAAGGCCTGCGCCAGGGCCATGCTGGCGCTGAGCGCCAAGCCCACAGCAGCACCGAGAGCGGTTCTTAGCATGAGGTGTCTCTCCCTTTTCTGGATTCAGATGGACGTGCCGTAAACACCAATGGTCGTATCAGTCGTCAGAGGCTTCGCGGATCTGGTTGGGCGCCAGGTTGAGCGCCGCAACGGCGAGCACAACCGCCGACAGAACGAGCAGCACGAGGGTGATCGGCCGGTTGATGAAGATCCAGAAGCTGCCGGCCGACATCTCGAGCGAGGTGCGCAGGGATTTCTCGAGCTGGGGACCGAGGATCAACCCCAATATGGCTGGCGCCAGCGGGAAGTCGAGCTTCCTCAGCAGGTAGCCGATCACGCCGAAACCGAGCATGACCCAGATGTCGAATACGCTCGAGTTGATCGAGTAGGCGCCGATCAGACAGAATAGCAGTGTTCCAACGCAGACGTACTGATAAGGCACCTCGAGGATCTTCGCCCAGAGCCCGACCAGCGGGAGATTGAGGATCAGCAGCATGACGTTGCCGACGAAGAACGAGGCTATGATCGTCCAGACAAGGAGAGGCTTCTCGGCGAAGAGGAAGGGGCCCGGCGTCAGCCCGTTGATGATGAAGGCGCCCATCAGAACGGCAATGGTCGGGGACGAGGGTATGCCGAGCGTCAGCAGTGGCAACATCGACGCATTGGCATAGGAGTTATTGGCCGTCTCCGGCCCGGCGACGCCTTCGATGGCGCCGTTGCCGAAGCGCTCCGGAGTCTTCGAGATGCGCTTCTCCATGATGTAGGACATGAAGGTCGGAATGATCGCCCCGACGCCCGGGATCAGGCCGAGAAAGAACCCGAGCCCGGTGCCTCGGATGATCGGCCCGACGGATGCTTTCCACTCGGCTCCAGTGGGCAGCACGTCCTTCAGGTTGGTCTTGATGATCTCGCGGTATGGCTTCTCGGCCGTGGCCAGGATCTCGCCGACGCCGAAGAGGCCCATGACGACGGGGATGAAGCCGAGGCCGTCATACAACTCGGGCATGCCGAACGTGAACCGCGGGGCGCCGCGGACCGGGTCGATGCCGATCAGCGAGATCAACAGGCCGATCGTGGTCATCAGGATGCCGGCGATCAGCGAGCGGCCGGCAAGACCCGTCACGAGACACAGGCCGAACAGCATCAGCGCAAAGAACTCGGGTGGTCCGAACTTCAGGGCGAGCGCCGCGAGCGGGGCCGCGACGACAACCAATGCCAGGACGGCGATCGTGCCGCCGATGAAGGAGCCGATGGCGGCGATGCCCAAGGCCGCGCCGCCGCGTCCCTGTCGCGCCATCTGGAAACCGTCGATGCAGGTGATCACCGAGGCGGCTTCGCCCGGCACATTGAGCAATACCGAGGTGATCGTGCCGCCGTACATGGCACCGTAGTAGATGGCCGACAGCATGATGATGGCGCCGGCTGGATCGAGCTTGAACGTCAGAGGGATGAGGATGGCGGTTCCGGCAGCCGGGCCGACGCCCGGCAGCACGCCGACAAGGGTGCCCAGTATGCAGCCCGCGAGCGCGAACAACAGGTTCTGGAGGCTCATGGCGGCCGCAAGGCCGGCGAGGAGATGGTCGAGTGTGTCCATGCAGGGGCTTGGTCCTCAGATGCCGAACGTGCCGATGGGCAGCGGCACCTTGAGCCAATAGTAGAACACGTGAAACACGCCGAAGCTCGCAGCGAGACAGAACGGGACGATGACCAGCAGCGAGCGTGCGCCGAGGGCCGGTAGGAGAATTGCGGTCAGCAGGAGGGCCGTCAGCCGCCAACCGAGCGGCTCCAGCACCGCGGCGGATGCGGCGAGCATCACGATGACGGCGAGAATGCGGAACGTCGCGGCCTTGTCGGGAATGAGCGTCTCGGCCGCCGGGGCCGCCGGCATGCGCGCAGTCTCGACGATGAGCAGGGCGCTCAGCACCAAGCCGAGCAAGGCGAGCCAGAGAGGGAAGAAACCCGGTCCGGGCCCGAGATCATCGATCTGCGGCAGGAGAGCCGACTGCCAGACCGTGAGCCCGCACAAACCGAGCAGCACCAAGCTTGCGACGATCCAGCCGCGCTTCACTACGAGACCCTCCCACAACGGTTCATCTAGCTTTGTTGCTCGTTGGCTAGCATGTCGCGGCGGGGCCGGCAATGCGGTGCCCCTGATGTCATTGCCCGGCCACGGGTCGGCGTAGCGGCAAGTGCCTCCTCAGGTCATCTTGGGGGAGCCACGCGTTGATGCACCGCAAGGTCAAGGTACGCCATATCGGCCATGTGGCTTGTTGGCGTGGGCCGAAGAATCACCCAGCGAGGAACCCATGGCGCACGCAGAGCGCAGACCAGACCTCCGGGCGGCGATGGTCGGTGGTGAAGTGGCCAGAGTGCCCTCGGAAGCACACGAGGACGGAGCTAATCCGGCGCGCTCCCCTTTGCGAGTTGGCGCCGCGCCGCCACCTGCCGATGGCGTGGGGCTGAGGCCGCATGGCGATTACGAGCCCCAATTCGACTATGTCGATCGCTTCGTGCGGGCGAGCACGGCTCGTCTGACGCTCGGCCTCTCGCCCCACGCCATCGGCGCCGCCTGGTTCGACTGGTCCCTGCACATGGTCCGGTCGCCTGGGCGTGCGCTTGACTTGTGGCAAGCCGCACTTGCCAAGCAGGCCCGGCTCGGCCATTTCGCCGCGTCCTGTCTGTCGGATCGGAAGGCGCAGCCGCCCTTCGCGCCACGCCCCGGCGATCACCGCTTCGATGCACCCGAGTGGCGCGAAATGCCGGCCTGCATGTTGGTGCAGAGCTACCTCGCGATGGAGGAATGGTGGGCGCTCGCCACGTCCCGCGTCCACGGCATGTCGCCGAAGCATTCAGAGCGGGTGGCGTTCATGGTGGGGCAACTGCTCGATTTGCTGGCGCCGACCAACAACCCGCTGACGAACCCCGTCATCATCGAGCGCTCGCTCGCCGAAGGCGGGGAGAATGTCCGCCGGGGACTGGGCCATCTGATCGACGACATCGGGCGCGAGCTGGCCGGACAGCCGCCGCGTAGCGCGAGCGCCATGAAGCCCGGCAAGGATCTGGCGACAACGCCGGGGACGGTGGTGTTTCGCAACCATCTCTTCGAGCTCATTCAATATGCCCCGATGACGGCGACAGTCCAGCGTGACCCCGTTCTCGTCACGCCGGCCTGGATCATGAAGTACTACATCCTGGATCTGAGACCAGAGAACTCGCTTGTGCGCTACCTCGTCGGGCGGGGTCACACCGTGCTGATGATGTCGTGGCTCAATCCCGGCCCCGAGCAGCGCGATGTCACGCTCGACGATTACCGGCGCGCGGTCATGGCGGCGGTCGATGCCATTTCTGGAGCGTATAAGGACACCCGCATCCATCTCACGGGCTATTGTCTCGGCGGCACGATTGCGGCGATTGCGGCGGCGACGATGGCGCGGGACGGCGACGACCGGCTGGCCTCCCTGACGCTGCTTGCGGCGCAGACCGACTTCAGCGAGGCCGGCGAGCTCATGCTGTTCGTCGACGAGAGCCAGATCAGCGTGCTCGAGGACATGATGTGGGCACAAGGCGTCCTGCGCGGGCGCCAGATGTCGGGGGCCTTCCATCTCTTGCGCTCGAACGAGCTGGTGTGGTCGCGCATCATCAAGGAGTACGTGCTCGGCGAGCGATCCGAGGTGTTCGATATCCAGGCCTGGAGCGAGGACCTGACGCGGATGCCCTACAAGATGCATTCACAGTACCTCCGCGGGCTCTTCCTCGAGAACCGATTGACGGCGGGGCGCTTCGCCGTCGAGGGGCGGGTCATCGCGCTGAAGGACATCGAGGTGCCGATGCTGGTGGTGGGCACCGAGACCGACCACATCGCGCCGTGGCGGTCGGTCTACAAGGCGAACCTCTTCACCGACAGCGAGCTGACCTTCGTGCTGACAAACGGCGGGCACAATGCCGGCATCGTGTCGGAGCCCGGTCATCGCCATCGGCGCTATCGCATGGGCGTCAAGAAGCCGCTCGACCGGTACCGCGACCCCGACACCTGGGCGGCGCAAGCAGACGTGTTCGAAGGGTCGTGGTGGCCGGCCTGGGCCGACTGGCTGGAGCGACAGTCGAGAGGCATGGTGCCAGCGCGCGACGATCGCGTCCCGGTCGGTGCGTTGCATCCGCTCGGAGCGGCACCCGGAGAGTATGTGCTGCAACGCTGACGATGCGCTATCCGCGCGATCCGCCCTTGGCGCGGATCGAGTGCGTCTTGGCGATGCCGGCCTGCCGTGCAGCCTCTTGCAGCGCTGCGCGGAACTCGTCCCGCTGCTCGTGGATCGAGGCGATCACCGGCCCGGTGGCGATGCCGAGGCCGACCAGTGCGGCCTCGGACAGCTGGAGGCTCGCCTCGATCGTCTCGGGAACCGCATCGGTGACGCCGACGGCATAGAGATGTCGCGCGTGCTCCGCGTCGCGGGCCCGGGAGACGATGAGAATGTCAGGCCTCAGCGTGCGAACCACTCGGATGATCTCGTCGATGGCCGATTGCGTGTGGATCGTCACGATCACGCCCGAGGCCTTGGTGACGCCACAGACCTTCAGAAACGCCGGACTGGTGGCATCGCCATAATAGACGGCGTGCCCGTTGCGGCGGTCCTCGGCAACGGCGTTGGCGTCGTAGTCGACGGCGGTGTAGGCGACGCCGTGCCGGGCAAGCATGCTGCAGACGACCTTGCCGACCCGGCCGTGACCGATGACGATGGCGTGGCTCTCCCGCAACTCGGGCTGTTCAGCCAGCGTCGGATCGGGGGCCGGCCGCTTCTCGAGCATCCGCGCCACGCGCCGGGCCAGCATGCCGAGCACCGGAATGAGCGCCATCGTCAGTGAGGTGACCGCCAGAGAGAAGCTCGCCACGTTCTGCCCGACGATGCCGAGCGCCGCCGCAAGGCCGATGCCGACGAAGGCGAACTCGCCTCCGGGCGCGAGCATCAGGCCGGTCTCGATCGACGCTGGCCAGGACGCCTTGAACAGGCGCGCGAGGCCGATCAGCACCGCTGCCTTCAAGGCGATGAGCCCCGAGACGCTGGCGAGCAGCCAGACCGGATCGCGTGCCAGCTCGCGGGCATCGATGCTCATGCCGACGGTGAAGAAGAAGATGCCGAGCAGAAGCCCCTTGAACGGCTCGATGGTCGCCTCGATCGCCTTGCGGTACTCCGTCTCGGCGAGCAGCAGGCCCGCAACGAACGCCCCGAGCGCCATGGAGAGATGGGCCACGGCCGCGACGAGGCCGGTCGCCACGATCACGAATAGGATCGCCGCCATGAAGAGCTCGTTCGACTGCGTGCGGGCGACCTGGCGGAACAGAGGCCGCAGCAGGGCGCGGCCCACGATAATGATGGCGGCCAGCGCCAACGCGGCCTGCAGCAGAGCCTCGCCGATCAACGGCAGGACAGGTCCACCCCTGTCGGCCCCATAGATGGAAATGAACATCAGGATCGGAATCACAGCCAGGTCCTGCGCCAGAAGGACCGCGAAGCTCGTGCGGCCCGTGCTGCCGGTGAGACGCCCCTGGCTCGAGAGCACCTCCAGCACAATGGCGGTCGAGGACAGAGCGAGGCAGGACCCCAGAATGACCGCCGTCGACGGCTTGAAGCCCGCGACGGCGATGATGGCGGCGAGCATGACCGTCGTGATCGCGACCTGCAGGGAGCCGAGGCCGAACACCAGGCGCCGCATCGCCATAAGCCGCTCGTAGGACAGCTCGATGCCGATCAGGAAAAACAGGAAGACGACACCGAGGTCGGCAATGCCGGCCACGTTCTTCGCGTCAACCACCGTGACCCAATAGAGGAGTGGCACCTGATCGATGAAGGCGCCGAGGCCGAGCGGACCGAGCAGCGCTCCAGCGCCGAGGTAGCCGAGAACCGGGCTGATGCCCCAGCGATGCACCATCGGCACGATGATGCCAGCGGTACCGAGCACCACCAGCGCGTCGCTGAATGCCGGGATGTTGATGCTGGATGCCATGGGCTCCTCTCGCTGCGGAAGCTTGCGACATCCGCACGGGCTGGGTCGCGGGCGCCTCGCCTCGGGAGTTTCGTCCCGCCGCCGAGCCTGTGAAGCGAGTCGTTCGGTAGGACGGCTGTGGCGGCACGCGGGAACGCCATGGCCCGGTCGGCAACGCCAGGCGAGATCCCAGCGCGGCGTCGATCAGATCGTAGCCTTTCCCGCGATCTTCAGCGCGAAGGCATAGTCGAGCGCGATCTCCTTCAATGCCTCGAACCGTCCCGAGGCGCCGCCGTGGCCGGCCTCCATGTTGATCTGCAGGAGAACCAAATTGCCGCTCGTGTTGCGCTCCCTCAGGTGGGCGATCCACTTGGCGGGCTCCCAGTAGGTGACGCGGGGGTCGGTCAGGCCACCGTAGGCGAAGATGTGCGGGTAGGACTTGGCCTCGACGTTCTCGTAAGGGCTGTAGGAGTGGATGCGGTGGAAATCCTCCGCGCTGGTGATGGGGTTGCCCCATTCGGGCCACTCGGGCGGCGTCAGCGGCAGCGTCTCGTCGAGCATCGCGTTGAGCACGTCGACGAAGGGCACGTCGGCGATGATGCCGAGGAAGAGGTCGGGGGCCATGTTGGCGACGCAGCCCATGAGCATGCCGCCGGCCGAGCCGCCGTTGGCGACGATGCGGCCGCGACCCGTGTAGCCCATGCGCGCGAGGTGCTCGCCGGCCGCGATGAAGTCGGTGAAGGTGTTGGTCTTCTTCTCGAGCTTGCCACCCGTGTACCAGCGATAGCCCTTGTCCTTGCCGCCACGGATGTGGGCGATGGCGTAGACGAAGCCGCGATCGACGAGAGACAGCCGGGTCGTCGAGAACGAGGCCGGAATCGGAATGCCGTAGGCGCCATAGCCATAGAGCAGCAGGGGCGCCGATCCGTCGAGCGGGGTTCCCTTGCGATAGAGGATCGAGACGGGCACGAGCTCCCCGTCTGCGGCCGGCGCCTGGATGCGGACCGTCACGTAGTCGGCGGAGTTGTGCCCCGAAGGCACCTCCTGGCGTTTGCGCAGCAACCGGTCCCGCCTCTCCATGTCGTAGTCGTACACCTCGGCCGGTGTGGTCATCGACGAGTAGGTGAAGCGGATCTTGCTGGTGTCATGCTCGTAGCCGGCGCCGAGACCGAGGCTGTAGGCGTCCTCGGGAAAGGCGATGGCGTGCTCGGCGCCATCGGCAAGGCGGCGCACGATGATGCGTGGCAGTCCGTCCTCCCGCTCGAGGCGGACCAAGTGGCCGGCGTAGGCGACGACCGAGATGATGAAGCGGCCAGGCCGATGCGCGACAAGATCGCGCCAGCTCGCCTCACCGGGCGATGCGACAGGGGCGGTGACGATGCGGAAGTCCTCGGCGTCACCCGAGTTGGTGGTGATGTAGAAAAGATCTCCGCTGTGCTCGACGGCGTACTCGTGACCGTGGCGGCGCGGCGAGACGAGCACCGGCGGCGAGGTTGGCGCCTCGGCATCGATCAGATAGACCTCGCTCGTCTGATGGTCGTGCGCGACGACCTGCAAATAGTGGCCCGATTGGGTCGCACCGACGCCGACGTAGAAGCCCGGGTCCTTCTCCTCGTAGACCAGAACGTCGGCCTCGACCGGGGTGCCGACGACGTGGCGATAGACGAAGAGCGGCCGGTGGCTGGCATCCAGCCGGACGTAGAGGAAGGTCTTGCCATCGCGGGCCCAGGCGATCTCACCGCGCGTGTCGGGAATGGCGTCGGCCAGGTCCTCGCCGGTGGCGAGGTCGCGGATGCGGATGGTGTAGAGCTCGGAGCCCTTGTCGTCGACGGCGTAGGCGAGAAGGCGATGATCATGGCTGTGGGCACTGTCGCCGATGCCCCAGTAGGGTTTGCCCTCGGCCTCCTTGTTGCCGTCGAGCAGGATCGTCTCGGAGTCCGCACCGGCTCCGCGCGGCCGGCGGACGAGGCGGGGATACTGTCCGCCGGTGATGAAGCTGACGGAATACTCCCAGGGTCCGTCGGGGGAGGGGACCGAGCTGTCGTCCTCCTTGATCCGTGCCTTCATCTCCGCGAACAGCTTCTCCTGCAGGGCCTTGGTGTCGCCGAGGCAGGCGTCGGTCCAGGCGTTCTCGGCCTCGAGATGGGCGCGTATCGCCGGGTCGAGGACACCCGGATCTCGCATCACGTCCTGCCAGTTCTCGGCGCGCAGCCAAGCGTAGTCGTCGACGAGTGTCACGCCATGAAGCCGGCGGGTGACCGGCCGACGCTCGGCGCTCGGCGGCTTGGGCGCCGCGGAAACGGATCTCGACATGACGTACTCCCGGGGGACGAGACTGCGAGGCAAGCCCCCTGTTGCCGCGAGCGACGCCGGGGATTGCAGAAAGCCGACCTAGGCTAGCACAACGAGCACCTAACCTGCCACGGCGGCAGAAGCAGGGCGGCTGGCGATGCCACGCGAGGGACATGCACTGTGCGGGGACAAGGTTCGAGCGCAAGAAGCCGGACCATGTCGAGAGAGTTTTTCCGGTGACATGCCTGAAAGGCCCAACTATATTGAACTGAACTGGCTCTGAACGAGTAAATACTGCAGATCGTTGCTCCTCGTCTCGCACAAGGCAGCAGGCACGAAGCAGATGGCGATTTGCGGCACGTGTCGACGGGACAGGCCGCAGTGGGAGAGCATGGATGGAAGAAGCACCGCGTCCCGACCTGATCAAGCTGACGGCCGAGATCGTGGCTGCCTATGTCAGCAAGAATGCGCTGGCGAGCGCAGAGCTGCCGTCCCTGATCGGGGATGTGCATCAGGCGCTCTCTCAAGCCTCCGGCACGGCCGATATCACGGTGCGCGACGAGTTGAAGCCCGCAGTTCCGGTCAAGCGATCGGTGACGCCCGATTACATCATCTGTCTCGAGGACGGGAAGAAATTCAAGTCGCTGAAGCGTCACTTGCGAACCCACTACAAGATGTCTCCAGAGGAGTACCGCGCCAAGTGGCAGCTGCCGCACGACTACCCGATGGTCGCGCCGAACTATGCGGCAGCCCGCTCGCAGCTCGCCAAGAAGATGGGCCTCGGAACCCGGCGCGACGAAGCCTAGTCAGCCGAGCTGCCCTCGTCTTTCTCCCGCCCATCCGCAACGGCCTGTTTCGGCCCGGCAGCGCCCCGACGGAACATCGGGCCAGCCCATGACGTCAGCGGCAGCGGGGCGTCGGCGAGCTCTGCTTTGAAGGCACGGAAAAGGCCTGCATGCCGGGCCAGGTCGTACGACCAGTCTCCAGCAAGGCCTCTGCGGCGCTCCTCTCGCAAGGCCCGGCGCAGGCGCTGAATGATGCGGTGATGCCCTTCAGGGCTACGGTCGAGGACCTCGCACGGCCAGAGCGGAATGAGACGTGGCAAGTCCCGCTCGCGAGCATAGACATGCCCGGCACGGGACGGCAGTGCGTCTCTGCCAGAAGGGCGAGGGCCGTTCTGCGCCGCCGCGGCAGAGTGCCCGGATGCGGGCTTAGCTGAAGACATGTGAAGCTCCCAGGTGCCATGCTGGGCGATCGTCTCACGCCGCGCGAAGCCGGGGATAAGTGCATCCGAGGACAAGCTTCGCGACTTGCCGGTCCGGCGAGAAGGGGGCATGCAATGTCGGCTGGGGAGGTGGCCGACAGCCATCTTTTGGCCGGGATGGTTGGGGTGCGGCAGCCTGGCGACAGCGGGTCGGCGAGAATGGCATCGACGATCCCGCGTCTGGGCAGTCGTTCATCGCCAGCAGCGAGGGTCGGGGAATGTGGGCTCCAGTTTCGTTGCCGCTGGTGCTGGCTCTGTCTGCGGTCGGCGCGGCCGACGGATTTGCGCAGGCGTGCTCCAGGGCCGACTTCGAAGCCGCCGTCGGCGCGGCCGCCGAGGCGCTACGCGGCCTCAACCAAACCAACAAGCCCGGCTTCCAGGCAAAGCTGCGTCTGCTGAAGGCCAAGCGCAACTGGACGCACGACCAGTTTCTCGCCGAGGCCGCGCCCATCGTGCAGGACGTCACGATCACGGGCTATGACGAGCGCTCAGCCGAATTCCTGGCCCGCATCGAGCAACTCGGCGCGGAAGGGACGAGTGCCGCGAACCCTGACTGCGACCGCCTTCGGGAGGTGCGCGAGAGCATGCGCGCGCTGGTCGAGGTGCAGAAGGCGAAGTGGGCCTACATGTTCGGCAAGATCGAGGCGGAGCTGGCGAAGTGAGAGCCGCATGGGGACGCAACGATCGGCCGGGAGGCGGTTGTGCCGACGCAAGAGGAGCGTTTGGGCGCAGGCGGACGGGCTTGCCAAGGTCGACGCGGACGCCTATGCCCGCACCTTGAACGGGGCGGATATTGACGGTCCTATTGGCACTCGGGATCGGTCTGGAGGAGGGAAGGGACGTCGGCGGACAGAGCAGCGGCCGGTCAGACCCGCCGGATTAGGGTGACGCGTCGACTGATCAGCGGAGGAGGGGCGGCGGCAGCGGCTATTCGGGCTCGATTGACGAAGGACAGGATGACCTCCAGGACGTTCCTATTTCTGCAGTCGCCGCCTGGACGGTTCGTGGCGAAGCTGGCGCGCGAGATCAGGTCGCGCGGCCACCACGTGCTGAGGATCAATCTGTGTCTCGGCGACCGCCTGCAGTGGTCTGGACCGGGCGCGACGAGCTTCCGGGGGTCCTATGACGGGTGGAGGGATTTCCTCGCAGATTACATTCGCCGGCACGGTGTGACGGACATCCTCTACTATGGCGACCGTCTGCCGTATCACCGGGTGGCGATGGAGGTCGCCGACGATCTCGGCGTCACGACGACCGTCTACGAGTTCGGCTATCTCAGGCCGGACTGGATCACGCTTGAGCGTCGCGGCATGTCCTCGCTGTCGCATTTTCCCAACGATCGGGTGAAGATACACGCGGCGGCAGAGGGATTGCCGGCGCCGGACATGACTGTGACGTTTCCGCATGGCTTTGCCACGGAGGCGTTCCACGAGGTCGTCCATCATCTGTCGACGTACTTCGGGCGACCTTTTTACCCGCGCTATAATGCCGACGCCTTCTACAACCCGTTGCTGAACTACCTCAGCTACATTCCGAGGCTCATGGCTTCCGGCAGGCGGGGCCGGCGGGCGTTCGTGCGCACGGCGAAGTGGATCGAGAGTGGCCGCCGCTACATGCTGGTGCCACTGCAGATGCAGAACGACTACCAGCTTCGTGCGAACTCTCCATTCCGGCATCAGAGCGAGGCGATCGATCTCGTGCTCCGGTCGCTGGCGGCTTCGCCGGACCGGGAGCTCGGCGTGGTGTTCAAGATCCATCCATTGGACAATGGGTGGGAGCGGTGGTCGCATGTCGTGGGGGCGAAGGCGAACGCCCTGGGCCTTGGGGACCGCTTCACGACCATCGATGGCGGTCACCTACCGACCCTGCTCGACCATGCCGAGGGTGTGATCCTGATCAACAGCACCGTCGGGATCAGCTCGATCCTCAAGGGGCGGCCGACCAAAGTCCTCGGCATGGCCACCTTCGATATCCCGGGGCTGACGCACCAGGGACCGCTCGACACCTTCTGGACCACACCGGAAGCGCCGGACCCTGCCGTCAGGGATGCGTTTCTCCGGCTCCTCGCCAACAGCATCCAGATAAAGGGAAGCTTCTACAATCGTGCGGGCATGGCGAAGGCCGCGACCGAGATCGCGGACCGGCTCATCACGGGCACCGTCAACGAGCCTGGAGCGTTCGTCGATCCGCCGCCCCGTCTGGAGAAGGCGCGACAGATGGGGGTGCCCTTCCTCGACCAGGCGATGCCATCGGCGGTCGCATGCTCCAGCGCGGCCCGCCTGAAGGCGAAGGCCCGACCATGACCGCGCCCGCGGCAGGCCGGGAGATGGCAGCGCCCGCGCGCTCCTTCCTGTTCCTTCAAGGACCGCTCTCGCCACTCTACGCGCGGATCGCCGACGCTGTCGGGGCGGCCGGACATCGGGTCTGCCGGGTGAACCTGTGCATCGGTGACCGGATGCACTGGCGGCGGCCGGATGCGGTCGATTTCCGCGGGCGCCCGGATGGCTTCGCGGCGTTCGTCGCGAGGCTCCTTGCCGACAGGGCGGTGAGCGACATCGTTCTCCACGGCGAGTGCCGCGTCTACCATCGCATTGCTGCCGAGGAGGGGCGACGGCGGGGCGCGCGCATCTTCGTCACGGAGCTCGGGTACCTGCGGCCGGATTGGATGACGGTCGATCGGGACGGCACCGGCGGTGGGTCGATCTTCCCGCGCGAGCCCGATGCGATCCGGCAGCTCGCCCGCCAATGTGGGCCGGTCGACCTTACCCGCCGATTCGAGACGAGGTTCACGTGGGTGGCTGTGCCCGACGTCGTCTACAATCTCTCCAACTCGCTGCTGTGGTTTCTCTATCCCCACTACGAGCGCCACACGATCGATTGGCCGCCCTTGGAGTATGCGGCTTGGCTGTGGCGCCTCGTGACCGAGCGCCAGCGCAACAGTAGGGCAGAGCGCGTGGTTGCAGACTTGGCGGCGGGCGGGCGCCCCTACTTCCTCGTCGCGATGCAGCTCGAAGGCGATTTCCAGGTCCGTGCACGCTCTCCGTTCCGAGGGCAGGCCGAAGCGCTCGAGGTCGTCCTCGCCTCGTTTGCGGCGCATGCGCCCCGCGACGCGATGCTCGTCTTGAAGACGCATCCGCTCGACAATGGACTGCGGCCGTGGCGCCCCCTCATCCAACGGCTGGCCGGCCGGCATGCGATGGGCGATCGGATCCTCCTCGTCGACGGGGGCAGGCTGGATGCGATG
This sequence comes from Hyphomicrobiaceae bacterium, assembly GCA_033764055.1. Lineage (GTDB taxonomy): Bacteria > Pseudomonadota > Alphaproteobacteria > Rhizobiales > Hyphomicrobiaceae. The sequence continues at coordinate 117,593 of JANRJI010000136.1, read as the reverse complement.
CTGCCGGTGTCGCGGGGCCTCGTCACGATCAACTCGTCGGCAGGGTTGGAGGCGATCCTTGGCGGCATACCGGTTAAGGTGCTGGCGCCGGCCATCTACGACGTTCCGGGCCTCGTCCACGGTGGCGACCTGGATACGTTCTGGTCACGCCCAGAGGCGCCGGATCCGGGTTTGGCCGCGGATTTTGTTCGCGCGCTCGCCGGCACGGTCCAGGTGCGGGGAACGATCTACTCCCCGGCCGGTCTGGACGAGGCGGTGCGCTCGATGACCCATGCCCTGCTGACGGACAGACCCGGATGCATCGCCGGGCTACGAGAGCCAGGGATATTGCCATCATGAGCCCGCACCGTCGTGGTCCAATTTCGCCCACACGTTTATTTTGTCCGCAGCTTGCCGATCGTGGTGTCGGAACTTATCCCTGACGTCCGGCTGCTCGGGTGAGGGAGTGACGTCGATGAAGGCCGCGCGACTCGTACTCTGGCCCTGGTGGCTGGTCCAAGTCTTCGGACAGGGCAAGTCGTTCCAGGACAATCCCATTCTCGGCAGCAAGACCCTCAACACGCTCGGCTTGCATGCGGCCCGCTACGCGCTGGGGCATGCGATGGTGTCGTGGCGACGGCTGCTGCTGTCGCCGCTGGCGAGTGCCGAGCATCGCCGCCAGTTCCGCGAGAACGGATTCGTCGTCGTGCGGGATGTGCTGCCGCCCGAGGACTACGCAAGAATTTGCGACGAGGCGCGCCGTGCACACGGACCGGGTGCTCCCGGCGAATTACGCGAGTGTGTGCAGGGCGACACGGTCACGCGCATGATGCTGCTCGATGGACGGACGCTGCAGGCCATGCCGGCGACGGCTGCATTCGTCCGCGACCGGAGCCTGGCCGGCCTGCTGATGTACATTGCAGGGCGCCGGAAGCGGCCACTGTTCCTCACTCACGTGGTCCACAACGGCGTCGCGAGCGGCAGCGTCGACCCACAGAAAGCCCTGCATTCGGACACGTTCCACTCGACGATGAAGGGTTGGTACTTCCTCGGCGATGTACGGCCGCAGGATGGCCCCTTCACCTATGTTCCGGGATCGCATCGCTTCAGCCGAAGGCGGATGGCCTGGGAGCGCGAGATCAGCATCCACGCCTGCGAGCACGGGAACAGATACTCGGCCAAAGGCTCGCTGCGGCTGACCGAGGAGGATCGGCTGCGCCTCGGCTACCCCGAGCCGGTGCAACTGGCGGTGCCGGGCAATACTCTGGTGATTGCCGACACCCATGGCTTCCACCGTCGCGGCGATGCCGAGGGTGGTGCGGTACGCGTGGCCATCTACGCGTCGAGCCGGTCGAACCCCTTCAATCCGCTGCCGGGGCTGCTGCCGAGCCTGGCAGGCTGGATCGAGAGCCGAGGCTTGGCGTGGTCCTGGCGGGGCGCCGACCGCAGGGCAGCAGCCCGAGGTGGCTTGCCGAGCTGGCGCCGCGTGCCGGCAGAGGCGCTGCCCGAGGTCGAGAGGCAGGTGAGCAGCGTGCTGCCGGGGGCGGGGGGGCGACCACAGACGCAGACGTGGGCAAGCCCCCCGTGCGAGACCAAGGCCGCCTGAGCCTTCGCCCGTCAGAGGCCAAGGCGCCGCCCGAGCCACGAGATCCGGGTACGAAGCTCGGCGACGAGGTGATGGCTGCTGCGCAGCTTGAGGCCGGCCAGACGCTCGGCGAGGCGCTCGCAGGAGATGGGCTCGCCGCTCTGCGGATCGACATGCCGGCAGTAGCGAGTGAGCGCGAGTACGGCGAGCTCGTCGATAGACCGTTGGCGCGTGCGGCGACCTGTGACGGTCATGTCGTCGGTCAACCCCCAGCCCGCGTAGAAGGGCAGGCCGTGCACGGTGACGGCCTTGCCGCGCAGCAGGGCCTCGAACCCGGAAAGCGACGACAGCGTCTCGATCCGGTCGACGACGTCGATGAGCGAGAGGATGTCGGCGCCGGTGGCTTCGACGTCGATCAGGCCCCTCGCCGCGTCGGCCGTCACAGTCCCCGGGCGCAGACCCTTGGCGACGTCGGGGTGAGGCTTGTAAACGATCAATGCCTTCGGATTGCGTCGCCGCACAGCCCTCAGTAGCTCGAGGTTGACGTTGGGCCCGGTCAGATCGACGGTCGCCGATAGCGTGGTGCGGATGGCAGCGTCGGCGGCGACCTGCCCTGGCACGAAAATGCGCTCGCGTCCGAGGGTGGACGGCAACTCGGGAGGTGTCGCGGCGAGATTGTACTTCGAGAGGCGGTTGGCGACGATCAACTCACGAAGGCGGCGGCCGCGGGCGATGTCGCCGGACTGCAGATCGGCGTGCTCCAGCAGATGCTCGAGGTCGCTCGGCGCTGTCGCATCGTAGTAGATGCCCCTCCGGTCGAGGGCGTATGACGAGCCGCTGACGAGACCTGCGCCCAACCCCACGGACCGGAGGAAGCCGTCCTCGATGCGCACGAGAGGCACGTTGCGCTCCGAGCACCGCGCAACCACGTCGGGCGCGAGCTTCGAGGCCCACGCCACCAAGGCGCGGCCGTCCCCAGCGGCGATCTCAACGGCGTCGATGTCGACGTCCGGCCGCATGACCGGCCGCTGATCGAGCGGGGCCAGCAAGCCTGCAACCTGTCGTCGGTTCCACCAGGACACGCCGGCGATCACCAGCCCTCTGTGGGTGGGCAGATCGAGGTCACTCAGCCGGCCCGGGTCGGCCTCGGGGCGCATGCGGCGAACTCCTTCAGTCTACGGTGCCCGCCGTGAGCACTCCCGGTCAGTGGCCCCTGTCAAGGCCGAGCTTCTCGATGGCGATGCGCTCGATGGTGGATAAACCGAAGCCGTCCGCAGCCAGCCGGTCGAGCTCGCGCTTGGTGATCGCGACGGCGGCTGCCAGCTGCGCCTCGGTGTGCTCGCTGGTGATGAAGAACCTCAGGCGCGCCGACTGCATCGGCACGGCCGGATAGATGATCGGCAACACGTTCAATCCTTCGGCCAGAAGAACCTCGCTGAGCTTGGCGGCCCGCAGCGAGTCGCCGACCATGATCGGGCAGACCGCGAAGCCGGCGCCGGGACCCGTGTCCAGGCCCGCCTCGCGCGCGAGGGTCAGGAATCGGGCACCGTTGGCCCTCAGACGCCGCACGCGCTCCGGATCGCGCTGCATGACGGCGAGCGCCTCCATGGCCGCGCCGGCGATGGCGGGCGACAGGCCGACGCTGTAGACGAAGCCTGGGGCCGTGTGCTTCAGAATCTCGATCAAGGGCGCGGCGCCGGCGATGTAGCCACCAGCCCCCGCCAGCGTCTTGCTCAGCGTCCCCATCCAGATGTCGACGGCCGCGGGCTGGACGCCCGCATGCTCCGCGATGCCACGGCCGGTCGCGCCGAGGACGCCCAGCGCGTGTGCCTCGTCGACCATGAGCCAGGCGCCGTGGCGGCGCTTGATCTCGATGAGGCGCTGCAAGTCCGGGAGGTCGCCATCCATCGAATAGAGCCCCTCGACGACGATCAGCACCCGCCGGTGCCCGCTCGCGTGGGTGTGCAGCATCGCTTCCAGTGCGTCATGATCGTTGTGGGGGAAGGCCCGGCGGTTGGCCCCCGAGAGCTGGGTCCCGACCAGGATGCTCGAATGGCAGAGCTGGTCGTAGAGGATGAGGTCCTCGGGACGCATCAGCGTCGAGATGGTGGCAACGTTGGTCGCGTGGCCGCTGACGAACACCGCCGCGGCCTCCGCCTCGTAGACGGCGGCGAGAGCTGCCTCGAGATCGCGCAGGATGGGGCGCTCGCCGGCGACGACGCGGCTGGCGGAGACCGAAACCCCGAACGCGTCGATGGCGGCCTTGGCCGCTGCGGCGACGTCCGGACACTGGTTGAGGCCGAGGTAGTCGTAGGAGGAGAAGTTGAGGACGTCCCTGCCGCCGATGCGCACGACTGGGCCCGAGCGGCCCTCCTGTACCCGGAAGTAGGGATCGCCGACTCCGTAGGCGTCCGCGATCTGCCGCTGCCTCAGGATGGTCTTGTACTCGTCGAGATCGGCGAAGGCGGGAGCGGGACGTGCCGCGTCGAGTGCACTGGCCGGCGCGGTGCGCTGGAGCAACCCGCGCATGCGCCCGAGGAGGTCCGATTTCTCTCCAGGCTTCAATGTGTTCGGACCGTTCGAGCGGGTCACGGCATCCCCCTTGAAGCTCTCGCCTTCATCCTGTTGCCGCGGCGGTGTGCTTGGCAACCAGCTCCATGAGATCGTCCCCAGCCGCCTCGCGAGCGCGGCCGGCCCGGAAACGCTGCAGCATCCGCGCGGAAAGATCCTCGATCGTGGTGCCGGCCGACAGCGCGCTGACCGGCAGCTCGAGGCCGAGCTGCTCCTCGACGGCGAGCCGCAGCTCGACGGTCATCAGCGAGTCGATCCCCATCTCGGCGAGTGGCCGGCGGGTGTCGAGCGATCCGGGTGCGGCCCGCATGATGGCGGCGATGGTCTGAGCGAGGCTGCGGCTGATGAGCTCGCTCGCTGCCGCATCGTCGAGACCGGCGATCCGCATGGCGAGATCCGGTCCCCCCTCGGTCGCCGTGGCGTGGCCCGCGTCCGCGGCGAGCTGCTCGTAGGCTGGCCGCCTGAGGATCGGCAGCGCACGCGATGTAACGGACCAGTCCATCGGCGCGATCGTCGCCACGGGTCCCCGGCCGTCCTGCAACAGCGTCTCGAGATGACGGAGCGCCTCTGATGCTGTCATGGCCAGGACACCGGAGCGTGTCTTGAGGAGCTGCGCTGCGCGCTCGTTGCGGGTGAGGTATCCGGCGTCGGCGATGGCTCCCCAGGCGACGGCAAGCGCAGGCAGGCCATCGGCGTGTCGTGCATGGGCCAAACCTTCGAGGTAGCCGTTGGCGGCGACGTAGGCCGCCTGACCGGGGTTGCCGAGCAGCGTGGTCGCCGACGAGTAGAGCACGAAATGATCGAGCTGGTCGCCCCGGGTCAGCCGGTCGAGATGGCGGGCGCCGTCGACCTTGGGGCGCAGAACCCGCTCGATGGCCCCGGCACTCGTCTGGGCGAGGCTGCCGTCCTCGATCACCATGGCCGAGTGGAACACGCTCCTGATCGCATGGCCCGACGCCCTGAGCCGCTCAAGCACCGCCGACAGCGCGGCTGCATCGGCAACGTCGCAGGCCTCGACGATGACCGTGACGCCCTTCGCCGTCAGGTCGTGGATCGCGCGGGCAGCCTCGAGGCGGGGATTGGCGCTGCGCGAGACGAGCACCAGCGTGCGGGCACCACGATCGGCGAGCCACCGGGCCGTGGCCATGCCGAACCCTCCCAGGCCGCCGACGACGATATGGGCACCTTCGGCGGCGACCTCGAAGGTGGTCCCCGAGCGCTGCTCCGCGATGGAGGCGGCAGGCGGCGGCCGCACGACGATCTTACCGATGTGCCCCGACTGCTGCATCAGGCGGAAGGCAGCCGCGACGCCGTCCGCCTCGAACACCCGGTAGGGGAGAGGGCGCAGCTCGCCGTCGCGAAGGCGGGTGACGATCCCGGCCATCAGCTCGCGGGTCAGCGCCGGATCGTGGCGCATCAGCTGGTCGACATCGATGCCGAGGTAGGAGACGTTGCGGCGGAACGGACGCAAGGCCAGCTTGGTGTTCTCGTAGAAGTCGCGTTTGCCGAGCTCCAGGAAGCGGCCGAAAGGCCTCAGCAGCTCGAGGCTGCGCTCCATGGCCTCGCCCGAGAGCGAGTTCAGCACGACGTCAACCCCCTCCGGGGCGATGGCGCGGATCTCGTCGGCGAAAGCCAGCGATCGCGACGACAGCACGTGATCGGCGCCGATCAACTTGAGCAGGGCCCGCTTCTCGGGCGTGCCTGCCGTGACGAAGGTGCGAGCGCCGCGCGCCTGCGCAATCTGCAAGGCGGCGAGGCCGACGCCGCCCGCGCCGCCGTGGATCAGAACGCGCTCCCCCGCCTTCAGGCGTGCGAGGTGCTCGAGGGCATAGTGCGCGGTCAGGAACGCGACAGGAACCGTGGTCGCGGCGGCGAGGTCGATGCCATCGGGGACACGCGCGACGGCGGCCGCAATGACGGTCACGTGCGAGGCAAGTGCGGCCGGGGCCATCGCGATCACGGGATCGCCGAGGCCGAGATGCTCGACGGCCCTGCCGACGCGCACGATGCGGCCCGCACATTCGAAGCCGACGGTCGCACCTGCGAACCCGTCCTCGAGCGCTTCGGCTGGAAGCAGACCCATCGCCCACATGACATCGCGGAAATTCAGCCCAGAGGCTGCGACCTCGATCTCCACCTCGTCGTCCCCGGGCGGCCGCCGCTCGGCGGCCCGCCAGTCGAGGCTCCGCAGAGAGCCGGGGCGGGTCAAATCGAGCCGCGAGGCGCGTTCCCGCGCCTTGACGTCCGTCCCTGTCGTCAGGTTTGTCCCGAGGCCGTCGCGAATCCGCACCACGATCGGGCCGCGTTCTGTCAACACGATCTCGCTTTCCTGGCCGGGCGCCGTGAGCAGTCGCACGAGCCGTTCGGAGGCCGCATCCGGGTCCAGGTGCTCGGCGATATCGACGAGGCGGATGTCGACGCCCGGGCTTTCGTTGATCGCCGTACGTCCCATGGCCCAGATGCCTGCGGATACGGGGCGGACGCGTCCCATGCCGACGTTATGGCGCATGCCGCCCGGGGCGACGATCCAGAGGCGTGCCGGCTGCCCGTCGGGCGCAGCCAGGATATCGCGCAGAGACAGGGCGAGCTCCCTGACTGTCTTGGCCGGGTCTATGGGGTCTGCCGCGGTGTCCGGTGCCAGGAGCACCACGTCTGTCGGCGGCCCCGAGGTAGCGTTGGACAGTCCGTCGGCCCTGGCGGCTCCGTTGGCGTAGCGGCGCTCGCGCGACATGCCGAGAGCTGCCTCGAGCCGTGCCAGCATCGCATTGGAGGTCTCGCTGCCAGGCGCCGAGACGCGCCAGACGCGTCGGACCGCGATCGGGACCGGCGCCTCGTGAGCGGTCAGGGCCGGAGCCCGGTCGGGTGGCGCCAGGGCGGACACGACGACGGTTCCGAGCAATTCAGGTGGCTCGATCGCAACGACGTCGAGGAGGGGCGCCTCGCGCAGGACCCGCTCCCATTCGGAAGCCGTGCGCAGTATCGGACGGGACAGCCTTGCAGGCGAGGCCGCCGGCTCTGCCAGCATGTGGACCAGCTCGTTGAACGCGCCTGCGCCTGGCTCGATGGCAAGGAGCCGTCCGCCGGCTGCAAGGGCACCCGACGCGATCGCGAGCCCGTCGCTCGGTGCGCCGAGGTGGCCGAGCGATCGAACGGCCACGGCGAGGTCGAAGGGACCGCGGGCCGCCAATCGCGCTGCCGCACTTTCTCTCACATCGAGCCAGCTGATGGCGGCACGGCTGTGCAACTCGGCGCGAGCCAGCGAGAGGCGGCCGGCGTCCGTATCAGCAATCACGAGGTCGAGGCGGCCCTCGGCGTCCAGCCCTTCGAGCGTAGGCCATGGCAAGACGCTGACATCGGCCCCGAGCAGCAGGAGTCGAACCGGCTCCCCACGGGCCCAGCGCGTCAATAGCCCGGCCAGCGCCCCTCGGACGTGGCGCGCGGCGGCCGTGGCGCGTGGTGAGCCGGTCGCGAAATGCCGCCATGTCGCCTCGGCCGGCTTCCACGCCTCGCTCGGGCTGCGATCCCTGCTGCCCGCGAGCCAGTCGTCGACGTCGGCGAGCAGGGCGCAGTCGGCAATCCAGTCCGGATGCTCTGCCACGACTGTGGTTACGATCTGGGCCAGCGGTGGCAGGGGGCAGTCGTCAACCAGCGACCATTGAGGACCAGCTCCCCGGACGAGATCCCCCCGTGACGCGATCGCTTTCAGCAGGGACAGCCGGTCGGGGGCGATCGCCGGGCTCTCGCCCCGCAGGCGGGAAAGGGCATCGTAGGCGACGCGCAAGGCGCCCGCATCGAGCAGGAGCAGCGCCTCGTCACCGCCGGCGGATGCCGGGGATTGGCTCCCGTGCGCCGGGTCGAGCGGAAGCTCTGCTGCGATGCTCGTCCGCTGGTCGATCGATCGGCGCAGTCCGGCAACGTGATAGGCCACACGCTCGATGTCGGCCGCACCGACGACCGGCGTAGCGGCAAAGCGTGCGGACGACACCTCTGCAATGGGCGCGCCCGCGTCGTCGGTCAGAACGATGTCGCACGAGATGGCGAAGGGGGTTGCCCGGACGGCGGTGACGAGGGCCTTGGCCGCGACGGCTCCGTGGCGCCACAGTCGCAGACGACCCAGGCGGACCGGAATGAATGCCTTGCGCTGAGCTCGTGGGTCGTCCGGCCCCAACAGGGCGAGCAATCCCTGGAACGCACCGTCGAGATCCGGCGGGATCACCGTCGAGGCGTACGGCCATCTGGTATCGCCGCCGCCGAGGGCGATGGACAGCTCGCACGCGCTGCGGGACGCGATTGCGGTGACCCGCCGAAAATGCGGTCCGTAGTCGAGCCCGACGGAGCTGGCGAGCTGGTACACGGCGTCGGCATCGAGCATGGTCGGCGGCGCCGGCTCGGCGGGGCGGGCTGAGGGGCGGTCCATGGCTGCAGTTGGGACCGGATCACATGCCGTGAAACGCGCTCGGACATGGGTCTGCCAGTCGTCCTCCGACAGGCGTCGCCGGCTCGCAATCTCGAGGGTCTGTGTCTCGGGATCGATGCGCGTCCGCGCATCGATCGACGTCTCGGCCGACAACACCAGCGGCCGGAGAATGTCGAGATCATAGAGCTCGGCACTCTGCCCCAGCCATTCGGACGCAGCCGTGAGTGCCATGTCGGCAAAGGCGGCTGCAGCGAGCCATGGCTTGCCGCCGACCTGATGATCCGCAAGCTCCGGAAAGGCCACCGTGTCCAGGTGTGTATGCCAGCTGGTCGAGCCGGGCTCGGTGCGAAAGCCCAGCAGGCGACGCCCCCCCGATGAGCCGGCCAGCCGGGCGCCCGCCTCGGCCTCGATGCCCCCGAGCGCCTCGGTCGTCGCTGGCGGCGGCAGGTGCTGGCGCTGCCAGGGGTAGTGCGGAAGCCGGCGCCATCCCGATTCGGGACGCGGGCCGAAGGCTCGTACCTGGTCGAAAGCCGCACCCCGGACGATCGCGGTAGCGGCTGCGATGCGAACGGTGTCGCCCGCTGGGCGCTCCGGCCTGGCGAAGGTCGTGACCACGGCTGCCGTAGAGCGGCTTGTGCCGAGGATCTGCTCGAGATAGCTGCGCAGGATCGGCCGCGGACCGATCTCCAGGACGACCCGGGCCCCGAGATCGCTGGCGCGGCTTACAGCGTCGGCGAACAGCACAGGCTCGCGCACGTTGCGCCACCAGTAGTCGGCGTCGAGCCGCTCGCCCGCAATCTCGCGCCCTGTGACTGTCGAGACGAGGCGGCAATGGCCCGGCTTCGGAGCAAGTGTGGCCAGAGCCTCGCGCAGGGGGAGCCTGGCCCCGTCCATCAGGCTGCTATGGAAAGGATAGGCGATGTCCAGCATCTGGCCGGCAAGACCCGCGCGCTCGGCCGCGCTGAGGGCGGCGGCCAGGTGATCTCCAGGCGCGACCAGCGTCACCGACGAGGGACTGTTGACGGCGGCGATCTCGAGACCGGGCACTGACAGGCGCTCGATGAAAGAGCGGGCGTCGCCTTCGCCGACGTGGAGCACGGCCATGCGGCCGGTGCCGCGGGCGAACTCCTGAGCCGCGGAGCGTGCGACGACGACACGGGCCGCCGCGTCCCGATCGAGGATGCCGGCGGCATAGGCGGCGGCCACCTCGCCGACGCTGTGGCCGACCACGAGGCGCGGCTCGATGCCGTGCTCGGCGAGCGTGTCCACTGCCGCGACCTGGATGGCGAGCAACAGCGGTTGTGCCACCGTCGTTGAGACGAGCCGTGCGGCAAGATCCTGTGCGGTCAGGGCTTCGAGGACTGACCAGTCCGCATAGCGCTCGATGTGGCCGGCGATGTGCTCCAGATGGCGACGGAAGATCCGATCGTGCTCCAGGGCGGCAAGCGCCATGCCGGCCCACTGCGAGCCGTTGCCGGAGAACACGAAAGCAGTGTCGGCTTCGCGCTGGGCCGCGCGGCCGCGGACGACCCGCTCGTGGGCCTCGCCCCGCGCCAGGGCTGTGAGCGCTGCCGGGTCGGCATCGAGGACCAGAGCCCGTTCCGGAAGTCGTTCGCGGTGATGAACGAGAGCGGCCGCGACGTCGTCCGTCTCACGTCGAGCCTCGTCGGACAGCATCGCACCGAGCCGGGCCGCGACCGCCTGCAACGCCGGCTCGCTGTGCGCCGACAGGAGCAGGCCGAGTCGGGCCTGGCCCGGCGCCGATGTTGCCTCCGCCGGAAATGCGGTTGTCGTGGACTGCTCGTCGGATCGAGCCCCGCTTCGGTCATGCCCCGGCTTCCTGATCGAGCACGGGGCCGCTGACTCGACGGAGGGGTCGGCGATGACGACGTGGGCATTCGTGCCGCCGAAGCCAAATGTGCTGATGCCGGCGACCCTGGGTCGCTCGAGGTCGCCGATCGGCACGGCATGGCGCGCGACGTGCAGATTCAACTCGTCGAACGGGATGTCCGGGTTCAGCTCGTCGACATGCAGCGTGGCGGGGAGGAGGTCGTGCTCGAGTGCGAGTGTCGCCTTGACGATGCCGGCGAGGCCTGAGGCCGGCTCCAGGTGGCCGATATTGGACTTGATCGAGCCGATCGGCAGCGGCCTGCGCCGCCGCCGTCCCAGCATCATGCCAATGGCTCGCGCCTCGACCGGATCGCCGACTCGCGTTCCCGTGCCGTGCGCCTCGACGAACGCCAGCCGGTCCGGATCGATACCCGCCTCGGCATAGACGTGCCCGAGGAGGGTCGCCTGGGCGCTCTCGGACGGCAGCGAGACGCCGACGGTGCGCCCGTCCGAGTTGACCCCCGTCGCGAGGATGCGCGCGCGTGGCCGGGCGCCATCGACAGCCTGCGCACCCGACCTGCTCAGTATGAGGGCAGCCCCGCCTTCGCTGCGCACGTAGCCCTGGCCATTGGCACCGAAAGCCCGGCATAGCCCCTCCGGAGACAGCATGCGGGCCTGCGAGAAGCCGATGAACGAGAACGGGCTCAACAGCATGTTGACGCTGGCGACGACGGCGGTGTCGATCGCCCCGGACCGGATCGCCTCGACGGCGTAATGCAATGCCACGAGCGACGACGAGCAGGCCGTATCGACGACCAGGCTCGGCCCTTTGAGGTCGAAGCAATAGGAGATCCGGTTGGCGACCAGCGAGAGGGCGCTACCGGTCATGTAGTAGGCGTCCCCTCCCGAGGGGTCGAGGACCCGGCGGTTGCCGTGATCGAACGACGACGTGCCGACGAAAACGCCGACTTGTGCCCCGGCGAGCCGGGATGGCGCTATGCCGGCATCCTCCAGGGCTTCCCAGGTGAGCTCGAGTGCGAGGCGCTGCTGGGGATCGATCTGCTCAGCCTCGCGTTGCGACAGGCCGAAAGCACCGGCGTCGAATGACCACGGCGCCGCGAGCACGCCGGCACGGAAGGTGTAGGCTTTGCCGGGCTCGCCGGGACGCGGGTGCAGGAAGCGCGCCTTCGGCCAGCGGTCCTCGCCGATCTCGCCGATGGCACATCGCCGATCGATCAGCAGCGACCAGAGCTCGGCGAGGCTGTCGGCGCCTGGCAAACGGCACGATTGACCGACGATCCAGATGTCGCTCGCAGCTCGGCTTGAACCAGGGCGGGTCAAATCGCGTGTCCTTCCTGCGCCGTCGACGCACTTCCTGGACGCGGCACATCCCTTGGATGCGGCGGCACTGGTGATCTCAGCCGCTCGAGCCTGCCTCCCCCGGCGATCGGATACATCACGCGATCAGCGAAGGGTATGCGACAATGGTGAGAGTGGCACTCAGTCACCTATCCTGCTGATGGCGGCGGGCGGCGACCGAACGCCTGCCTACTTGTTGGCGGCGTCCGGCGGATCGACGATATGGAACCTGAAGGCGCGGCCGATCGCGTGCTGGAGGCGGATCGGCAGCAGCGCATTGAGGCGCGCCAACGCCGCCAGAGAACGTGGAAAAACGATGCGCGCGCGCCTCCGGTCGACGCCTCGCCGAATGAGGCGGGCCGCAGTGGCCGGCGCCATCAGCATCGGCAGGGCGCCCACCTGCATCCGGGCCTGACGGGTGGCGATGTGCCCGGCCAGGACAACCGAGACACCGACACCGTTCGCTGCCACGGCTTCCGCCAATGCCCGGCCGTAGGCGGCCAGCCCTGCCTTGGAGGCGCTGTAAGCCGGCGCGTCGGCCAGCGGGTGCACCGCTGCCAGCGATGATATCAGAACGATGTGGCCCGCCCGACGGGCCATCATCGATGGCAGCACGGCGTCCACCGTCGCGACCGCACCCTCGAGGTTGACCCTGAGGACGGTGAGGGCCCGGTCCCAGCGCTCGAGCAGCTCGTCCTCGTGGCGTCCATCGAAAACTCCCGCATTGGCTATGAGCACGTCGACAGGGCGTGACGAGCCGATCTCGGCCACCCAGGCCGCGAAGCGCGCATGATCCGTCACGTCCGCGCAGAATGTCTCGACCATCGCGCCACGCCGCCTACATTGCGCGGCGACCTGGTCGAGCGAGGCGGCGTCGCGTGCGGTGAGAGCCAGAGTGCGGCCGGCCTCGGCATACTCCAGTGCCAGCGCAGCCCCGAGGCCGCGACTGGCGCCGGTGATCAGAACAGTGCTTGCGAGGCCGGCAGCGCGTGACGTCATCGTGCCCCCTGATGCCGCTGTCGAAGCATCGAGTGGCGGGCGGCGGCGACCCGGACCGTGTCAGGCGTGGCAGGCGGTCGCGGGAGCTGCCATCTCCCGCCGCTGCAGGCGGGCGGCTTGGTGCTGGTCTCGTCGCGCCGAAGCAGCGCCTCCAGCCCCGGACCACGACGGGAGCAGCCGCTGCCGGTCCGCCTGCAGTGCTGCCACTGTGTCCTCGAACGTCACGCGATGCCCTGTCGACGGATCGAGATAGACCGCGTAGTCGAAGTAGGCTGCGGCGAACACCTGCTCCAAAGTCGGTCTCGCCGTCCGGCGCGCAACCGTGACGCGATCGTCCGTGAGGCCCCAGCCCGCGTAGAACGGCGCGCCGAAGCAGGTCACGCGACAGCCGCACATCAAGGCCTCGAATCCGAGCTGGCTGGTGACAACGTATACTTTGTCGACGGCCTCCAGCAGGGCCCAGGGGTTCACGGCGTCTGCAACGACTGCAATGTCATTCCCGTCGATGCTACCGAGATAGCCTGCCTTGCGGCCGCTCACCACCTCGGGATGCGTCTTGACGATGACTTCTGCGCCCGGGTTCTCGCTCACGGCGGCGGCGAGCATCGTGCGGAAGGAGGCCTCGGAGGCGAGACCGAGGCTGATCGATGCATCGCCGCGGGTCTGGTCGACCACCAGCACGCGCGGACGCCGTGGTGTGACATCCAGACCGAGCTCGGCCTCCGTCAGCCATGCTCCGTTGTTGTACTTGGAGATGGCTGCCGACCGCAAAAGCTCGATACCTCGCCGCGCTCGGTCGAGTCGGTACATGTCCGTCAGCAAGGCGCTCGTGGTGATCAGTTTTTCGAGGTCTGACGGCTGCCCGGCATTGTAGTAGATGCCCGACTTGTCGACGACGAGCGAGCGTGGCTTCTCGGTGGCCCCCGCGTGGATGGATCGCAACCACCCATCCTCGACAGCGACGTAGGGAACATTGAAGCGCGCAGCCGCCAGGCGCGCAGCGTCGGCAGTCACCTTATGGCCCCACCCCGCGATGCCATCGCACCACAGGGCTGCCAACCCCATCTGCCAACTGACAATCGTGCAGCCGGAGGCGGCTGAAATGAGGTCGCCGATCTCCCGCATTCCTGCGGACATGACGGCCAAGCGCGCATCGCGCATCGAAATGATCCCCACGGCGTTTCACGGCTCTACTGAAACACGTACATGCGCCCTCGGATTAATCGGTTAACGTCATTCGCCACCGAGAGCAATGGGCCCCCCGCTGATCCGCTGTGCAATGTCGCGGAATCGGGCGATTGTGGTCGATGGGCCACACTCATCCTTCGTCGCCTGTCGAGCCGCTCAAGTGACGTGATCCCGGACGGCCAGGCTGACCAGACTGGCGAGCGCCCAGAGACTGAAGGACACGGCCAGCACGATGAGCGTGTTCAGAATTCGCTTCGGGTACTGGGCATCGTCCGGCAATGCCGGCTCGACGATGGTGGCAAGATAGCGATGCTGGCGCGCGGCATCGAAGCGGGCGCGCTCGAGCGACGACAGAGCGGAAAGGTACGCCTTCTCCGCGAACTCGCGATCGGTCGCTAGAGCCTCGTAATCCGAGATCAAGCCGCCGATCGTACCTTTGCCCCCGGCGATGCCGGCCCGGTCGCTACTGGCGATGCGCTCGCGCTCCTCCTCGATCTGCTGCTCGAGCGATTTGATGATGCCGGCATGATAGATCACGCTCGGGGCATTCTCTGACAACGTCTGGCGCATGGCCGTGTACTTGGCCCGCGCCTCCGTCAGCTGGCTCTGCAACTTCTCGATGATCTCCTGGCGGGCTTCCGCCTTTTTGCGCGGGTCGAGCTCCTGCCGCGTCTCTCGGAATGTCTGAAGAGCAGCGCGCGCCGTCCGCAGACGCCCCTCCATGTGCTGGACCTCCTGCTCGGCGGCCTTCACGGCATCGGCACGGGCGCGGGCAGACAGCGCGTTTATCAGCTCCTCGCTTTGCGCGAGGATCGCCGTCGAGAGCTTCAGGGCGTCCTCCGGTGTGAACGTCCGGACTTTCAATGTGATGATCTGGGACGTCGTGTCGAAGCCGATGGTTACCATCTGGCGCCAGTACTTGACGGTGTCCTCCATCGCCCACTGCGGGTCGAGGCGCGCAAGGAAATCGGCATTGGGATGGTTGAAGATGCTCCGATAGTCGATCGACGGCGCCAGCTTGTCGAGAATCTGACGGGAGCGGACGAAGTCCATGACGATGTAGGAATCGCCAATCCCAGGCAGCGGCACATTGCTGAAGATGCCGAGGACCTCCGTTCCCGATGAGTTGGACGCGCTGCGCACCGAGACCCTGGATTCGGCGGCGAACTGGGGGGCTGCAATGAACGCGTAGTAGAGGCCGGTCACGACAGTCGGCAGGATGACGATCGCCAGAAACGAGAGGGCGAGCATCCTGCGGCGAAACCTCTGGCCGGCCCGTTCGGTGAGCCGGGTGCGGGCTGCGCCGGTGCTCTCAGCCGAGGCGTCGAGGAACGGCAGCAAGGCGCCCTTGCGGACAGGCTCGGCAGACTTGTCGCTGACCCGCTTCTGCATTGAGCCCCGGCTTGCTCTGCCCGTCGGCAGCTGAACGACATGGTGCTCGGCAGCATCGTGATTTGGCACGCCTGTAAGCCGGCGACAATCCGCGGGATGTCCGCGGAGCAGAAATCCTGTGTAGCGATCAGCCAGGTCACAGCCCGCGACAACCCAGGCGCCTCCCCATCAGGCCGCCCATTCGAGGTGGCGCATCCCGGCCAATCAACGCAGGAAATTGTCAGACGTATGGCCGAGATCTTCTGGGAATTGCGGTGGTCACTTCTCGTGAGGCCCTTGGCTCAATCGACCGAGCGGACACCCGATTTGATGTTTCCGACCGAGCGGGTTCCGAGATCGATGAGACGCAGCACCTTCGCCACCTCGACCGCAGTCGAGTTCGCCACGTAGACGACGTCCTTGTCGCGGAGCAGGAAGCCTCGGGCGTGGAAATAGGTGCTGGGGTTGCGCAGGCTGATCCGGTAGACCGTTGGGACGACCGGGCCGAAATGGGAGGGCACATCGGGCTTGACCTCCCGCACGGTCTCCATCGGCTCATAGCGGAATACGAACAGGCCTGTGGCGTCGGCGCGCTCGTCGATGAGGCCGCCGGCGCTCGCCATGGCTTCCAGAACGTTGACCTCCGACGCCGGAAACACGTAGACGCCGGGCTTATGGATGGCGCCAAACACCGAGTAGCGCTTCGGATCATGCTTGATGTAGATGCGGTCACCGGCAAGGACGAAGATGTTCTCCTGCTGGCTTTCGACGACACGCTCGAGGGTTTGCGTGCCGCGGTCCTGGCCGCGCACGAACGTCACATAAACCTCTCGGGCCGGGAAGCGTGAGCCACCCGCCTTGGCGACGACATCCAGCAGGCGATCTCCGGCCGGAGACAGCGGATAGCGGCCGGGCTTCTCGACATCGCCGGCAAGCACGATCGTATTGCTCTCCGTGTTGACGATCGTCACCACGGCTTGCGGCTGGATTGCACGCCCCTCGAGACGGCTGACGATCTGCTTCTGCAGGTCGTGGGGCGACTGCCCGACGGCCTTGAGCATGCCGGCGTAGGGAAGGGAGATGAAGCCTTCCTGGTTGACCTGCAGGGAAGGAAACGTGACGTAACGCTGGTCCTTGCCGGAGAACAGGCCGCTCTCGCCAGCCTCGTATACGGTGACGGAGAGAACGTCGCCCACACCGACCTTCGACTTTGGCGCGTTGTGCGCGGTCTTCTGCAGGCGGCTGATGCCGTAGGCGCCTTTGGAGTTGACGGCGCGGATGACGGACTGATCGACGTCGATGACGACGTAGTCCTGCTTGTCATTGGCTTTCGGGGTTCCGCCGATCTCGTGAGACAAGGGTCCTGTCGTTGGGATGAAGCCGCCGCAACCCGAAAGCAGGGCGCAGATCAACGTCACCAGCAGACCCGTCGCAATCCGCGGAAAGATCAAGTTGCCTTCCCCTCGCTTCGGCCGCATCGAGTGATGTTCCCCGGCCGTAGTCCCCTGTTAGGCGGTATCAATTGGTGCAAAGAGTGGCAACCGCCATGTCCGCGCACGCGATATTTGTCCGGCCCGACTGTTGCGCCGTCGCCTCACGTCGTGTCATGCGGGCCCTTGGGCCGATACGATCACTCCGATTGGTTGATAATTGCTTGAGGCCGCGATTTCTGGTGCGTCCGATGCGTAATCCCGGGTCAGAGGATCCGCCGCGCACGCAGGTGCCCGACCAAAGTATCCACCATTTGCTCGGGGCTGGCCGACCCGGCCACCAGGACGAGCTCGGCCGCGGTCGGTGGCTCGTAGGCTGAATCGATGCCCGTGAAGTTGCGGATCTGGCCCTGCCGCGCCTTGCGGTAGAGCCCCTTCGGATCTCGCTCCTCGCAGACCTCCAGCGGCGTATCGACGAAGATCTCGATGAACTCTCCCGGCGCGAACAACTCGCGGGCCATCTGCCGCTCGGAACGGAACGGCGAGATGAACGAGACCGTCACGATCAGGCCGGCGTCCACCATCAGGCGGGCGACCTCGGCCACCCGCCGGATGTTCTCGACACGATCGGCATCGGTGAAGCCGAGGTCCCGGTTGAGGCCGTGGCGCACGTTGTCGCCGTCGAGCACATAGGTGTGCCGGCCCATGGCGACGAGCCGCTTGTCGAGGAGGTTGGCGATCGTCGACTTGCCGGCGCCGGACAGTCCGGTGAACCAAAGGCAACAGGGCTTCTGCGCCTTCAGCGCCGAGCGCGTCTCCTTCGTGACGTCCAGCACCTGCCAATGGATGTTGGTGGCACGGCGCAGCTCGAAGCGGATCATTCCGGCCCCGACCGTCGCCGAGGTCAGCTTGTCGATCAGGATGAACGAGCCGAGCGCCGGGCACGTCTCGAACGGCTCGAACACCAGCGGGCGGGCCGTCGAGATATTGCAGAAGCCGATCTCGTTGAGGTCGAGCTGGCGGCTCGCGATCTCCTCCCCGGTGTCGACGCCCAGGGTGTGCTTGATCGTGGTGATGCTGGCGCTGACCGTCTGGGAGCCGCACTTCAGCAGGTACGGACGGCCCGGCAGCATGGTCTGCTCGGAGAGCCAGATGACATGGGCGGCGAACTGGTCGGCGACACGCAGGTCGACGTCCGGGGCAGCCAGGACGTCGCCGCGGCTGATGTCGATCTCGTCGGCCAGAGCGAGCGTGACCGCGTCCGCGACGCCGGCGCGAGCGACCTCGCGGTCGCCGTTGAGAACCCGCCGGACAATCGACGTGCGGCCGGACGGGAAGACCTTGATCGGGCCTCCCGGCTCGATGGTGCCGCCGGCTACGGTGCCGGAGAACCCCCGGAAGTCCTGGTGTGGGCGGTTGACCCACTGCACGGGCATGCGAAACGAGGCGGCCGTACGCGGGGCGATCTCCACGGCTTCGAGATGCTCGAGCAGGGTCGGTCCCGCGTACCAGTGCATGCGGCTGCCGCGGG
This sequence comes from Hyphomicrobiaceae bacterium, assembly GCA_033764055.1. Taxonomy (GTDB): domain Bacteria; phylum Pseudomonadota; class Alphaproteobacteria; order Rhizobiales; family Hyphomicrobiaceae. The sequence goes on along the minus strand of JANRJI010000136.1, from coordinate 99,333 downwards.
TGACGATATTGTCGCCCTCACGCGCCACGATCGGGATCGCCAGGGTGTGAGCGAGCCCGTGCTGGCGGGCGAGCTGCTCGAAATTCCCGGCAATGGCACGGAACTGCGCCTCGTCGAGGCCGACGAGATCCATCTTGTTGATAGCGAGCACGGCATGCCGCAGGCCGAGCAGTCCGGCGATAGCGACGTGCCGCCGGGTCTGCGTGAGGATGCCCTTGCTGGCATCGACCAGGATCACGGCGAGGTCGGAGACGCTGGCGCCGGTGGCCATGTTGCGCGTGTACTGCTCGTGACCCGGCGTGTCGGCGACGATGAACTTGCGGCGCGGCGTCGCGAAATAGCGATAGGCGACGTCGATGGTAATGCCCTGCTCGCGCTCTGCCTGGAGGCCGTCGACGAGCAGCGCCAGGTCGAGCGCGTCGCCGGTCGTCCCGTGGCGACGCGAATCGGCTGCCAGTGCGGTGAGCTGATCGTCGAGCACGAGGCCCGAATCATAGAGCAGCCGACCGATCAGCGTGCTCTTGCCATCGTCGACGCTGCCGCACGTGAGGAAGCGGAGCAGGCTTTTCCCGGAGCTCATCAGAAATAGCCTTCCTGCTTCTTCTTCTCCATGGAGCCGGCGCTGTCGTGGTCGATGGCTCGGCCCTGCCGCTCTGACGCGCGCGCCGCGGCGATCTCGGCGATGATGTCGGCGACGGTCGTGGCGTCCGACTCGATGGCGCCGGTGAGAGGATAGCACCCAAGCGTACGGAAACGCACGCGCCGCATCGCGGGCGCCTCGCCAGGCCGCAGTGGAAGGCGCTCGTCGTCACGCAGGATGATCATTCCGTCACGGTCGACGACCGGCCTCGTGGCGGCGAAATACAGCGGCACGACGTCGATGCCCTCGGCGGCGATGTACTCCCACACATCGAGCTCGGTCCAATTGGAGAGCGGGAAGACGCGCATGGTCTCTCCGGCCTGATGGCGGCCGTTGTAGAGCCGCCAGAGCTCCGGCCGCTGCGCCTTTGGGTCCCAGCGGTGGCCAGCGGAGCGCAACGAGAATACCCGCTCCTTGGCGCGTGACCGCTCCTCGTCGCGACGGGCGCCTCCGATGGCACAGTCGAAGCGACCCTGGTCGAGGGCCTGGCGCAGTCCGACGGTCTTCATGAGGTCCGTGTGGACGCTGCTGCCGTGCGTCACGGGCGAGATGCCCTGCGCGAGGGCGTCGTGATTGACGTGGACGAGCAGCTCGAGCCCCAGGCGGCGCACCGTCGCGTCGCGGAACGCGATCATCTCGCGGAACTTCCACGTGGTGTCGATGTGGAGGAGCGGGAAGGGTGGCTTGCCGGGATGGAAGGCCTTCATGGCGAGGTGCAGGAGCACCGAGGAGTCCTTGCCGATCGAATAGAGCAGGACGGGGCGCTCGCACTCGGCGACCAGCTCGCGGAAGATGTGAATCGATTCCGCCTCGAGCGTGCGCAGGTGGCTGGGAAGTGCTGTCGACATGTGGTGTCGGGCCTGGTTGGTCGTGAGCGGCAACAACGGTCGGGGAGCTGCTGCAGCGGTAAAAGGGAACGCTAGGCAGCGTCTCGCCGGATCCTCGCAGAGCGGCAACGTGCGGCGATTGTCGGGCCTGGCGGAGCGGGTTCTGCGGTGACTGGGTGATCCCTCCGTCATGCAGCCGCCAATTTTCTGAGACCTAGCGCGTGCAACGTCACTTGCATGCGCGGCGCGATGCCCCAGCCTCGCGAGCAACGCTCCGAGGCGTTTCAGAACCTACAGCGAATGCCCAAGGTCGCGACGTGTGCGCCGCCGTCGACACTGTTCCGGCGAGAACGTCGGGACGTCGTCGAGGCCGAACATGCCCGTCATGCTCGTGGTCGTCTCGCGGCCGCCGCAGACATGCACGCGCAGAAGTCGCTGCCTTTCGCGCGGTGGATCTCCAGACCGGGCTATACTCCACCGGTCGACCCGGCACCAGCAGCCACCACGCTCGCCAACAGCGCGGCCATGACGACGCAGACACTCCGGAATATGTCACTGCAGATGTTGCAGTGGCGCTTTGTCACCCGACCCGCGTCACGCGTTAGGGGCTGCAGTCTCTGCGGCCTTCGCTGCAGTCGTGCGTGCCTGCGCGGCGGCCAGCCGCAGCTCGGTGTTGGCGCGATGCTTGGCGACGGCCGCAGCGCCGCCGCGTGTCTCCCGATACATCTCCAGCGTCTCGAACTCGGCGTCGCCCGTGGGCGTGATCGCCAGATCCTTGTACGCGTGCCGATTGGGGTCGGCCCAGATGCGGAGGGCCTGGCGCTGGTGACGCCGCAGCTCGATGAAAGCCCGCACATAGCCGTGCGTGAAGTCGCGCAGAACCCGCCGGCTGAAAGCGAGCAGGGACTCGCGCGGAAGCCCCGGCCGTCGGTCGGCCCGGTAGCGGCGGCGGCCGAGACCCATGTCGATGGTGTACTCGCCGTAAATCTGCGTGAGCCGCCCATAGTAGAACAGGCGGTTGGCGGTGGTGATCTTCTTGTTGCTGCCGAGAGCGGCCGCCCGGCGCAGCACCCGCTCGACGTGGTCCGGCGTGTAGAACCGCTGCCAAGCCTCGGCGAACAGCCTGTCGTACTCGTCGTCCGGAATGAGCGGATGATGGATGACGCGATGGCAGAGGTCGTACTTGTTGAGGTCCGGGTCCATCCACGTGCCGGAGGCCAGCGCCCGCTTGTGGTCCTCGGAGCCCGGCAGCGGCGTCAGCATGGTCAGGTAGAGTATGTCGATCGGGAGCTCGCGCTTGAGGATGTCGATGTCGTGCAGGATCGAAGCGCGCGTGTCCTTCGGGAAGCCGATAATGTAGCCGCAGGTGATCACGACGGGGTGCCGCTTCCAGGCGAGCAGCATGTCGCGGTACTCGGTGATGCGGTTCTGGCGCTTCTTCACGTGCGCCAGATTCTCGGGATTGATGTTCTCGAGGCCGACGAACACCTTGTCGACGCCAGCGCGCACGGCCTTGTCGATGAAGCCCGGAATGCGGTGGGTGAGGGTGTCCACCTGGATCTGCAGCGACAGCTTGATGCCCTGGTCCCGAAGGACGATGAGCCGGTCGAGCAGCGGCTCCCACTGCTTGTTGCGCGCCAGATTGTCGTCGGTGATGAAGAACTCGTGGATTCCCATGGCGACGTTGGCGCGCACGATCGTCTCGAGCTCGTCGGGCGTCCGGTAGCGGCTCTTCCTGCCCTGGACGTTGATGATGCAGCAGAACGAGCATTCGAAGGGGCAGCCGCGGCCGAGATCGAAGCTCGACGAGTTGAGCAGGGTGCGGCTGACATTCTCGGCAGGCAGCAGCGGTAGCGGCTGGCCCTCGAGGGGCGGTGCTTTGCCGGCATAATCGTAATGGGGCTTGAGCGCGCCGCTCCAGGCGTCGCGCAGCACCTCGTCGAGCCGCTGCTCCTCGGCTTCGCCGGAAAATAGCGAGATTCCCGCGTCCTGCGCAGCCTTGAGCTCGGGCGTCAGCTCGTCGAGCATGGCAATGCAGCCCGAGACGTGGAAACCGCCGATGGCGACCTGCAGCCCGGCCTGCCTGAACTGCAGCGCCAGATCGAGCGCGCGGGGATACTGGTTCGACTGCACGCCGACCATGCCGACGAGGGCACGGCCGCCGTCCTTCTGCACCTTGCGCACCAGGTACGGCACGCGAACGCGGAAGTTGCTCTCGTCGATGGCCGTGATCTCGATGTCGACGTCTGGACCGAGCACCTGCCGGCGCCGGCAATCGTCGACAATGCCGTACATGCAAGCCAACGCATTGGACGGCAGCGGACTGCGCGTCCAGTGGATTGGATAGCCGGCGTCGTCGTAGCGCGTCGGCTTGATGAGGACGACGTGGAATTTGCTGCGGCGTGGAGCCATCACGTGACCGCCTCCCCCGAATGCGAGCCCCCCGAGTCCCCCTCGGGCAACGGCAGGGCGCAGGATCCGAGTTGATGTCCCTCGGGTCCAGAGGGCACTCACCACGATAACACCCAGCCCGTCAACTGCGGCCGCTGAGCTGTCAACTGCCGCCTCCGGGGAGCCCGGCTGAGGCGATACCGGCCGACCGTCAGAATGACGGGACGCAAGGTGGCCGTCCCGCCGCGATTCGGGCAGCATCAGGCGTAGACGAACGCCGCATCGTCGAGGTTGGTCGCGGGAATCTCGTCCTTCTCCGCCCAGTAGTCCTGATTGTGCATCCACTCCGGCTTGGTCCCGCGCTTGGGCAGGATCGGCAGCGCACGCTTCAGGTAGTTGGGATTGAAGTTGTCGTCGTCGATGAACGGCAGTAGCGGCATGTTGTGGTCCTCGGGCCGCAGCTGTGGTGTGACCATCTGGACGCCCTTGGCCTTCATGTGGTTGAGCATCTTGCACACGAAGTCGCCGATGAGGTCGGAGCGCAGCGTCCAGCTGGCGCGGAAGTAGCCGAACACCCATGCGAGGTTCGGCACGCCCGTGAACATCATGCCGCGATAGGTGACGGTGTCCGCCCAGTTCAGCGGCTTGCCGTCGATGGTGAAGGCGATGTCGCCCATCACGTTCATGTTGAAGCCAGTGGCCGTGACGATCAGGTCGGCCTCGAGCTCCTTGCCCGACTTGAGCAGGATGCCCTTCTCGGTAAACCGCTCGATCTCGTCCGTGACGACGGAGGCCTTGCCGGCCGCAATGCCCTTGAAGAGATCGGCATCGGGAATGAAGGCGAGGCGCTGGCGCCACGGCCGGTATTTCGGTGTGAAGTGCGTGTCGATGTCGTAGTCCGGGCCGAGATAGTGGCGGACGTTGTCCAGCAGCTCCTGTTTGACCTTATCCGGCTCGTTGAACGTGCGCTTGGCGAACTGCGCCTGCTCGTAGAGAATCTTGCGGCGCACGATCTCGTGGATCCAGTGCTCGTCGACCTGGAGCTTGCGCAGCTCCTCCGCGATCTCGATGGCATTGCGGCCCGTGCGGAAATAGGTGGGCGAGCGCTGCAGCATGGTGACGTGGGCCGCCCGGTCGGCCATGGCCGGCACCACCGTGGCCGCCGTCGCCCCGGAGCCGATCACCACGACCTTCATGCCGGTGTAGTCGAAATCCGGTTCCCAGGTTTGCGGGTGCTTGATCACACCCTTGAACTCCTTCATCCCGGGCCACTCGGGCGTATAGCCTTCGGAGTGGCGGTAATAGCCCTGCGCCATCCACAGGAAATTGCAGGTGAAGCGGACCTGCTCGCCCGTCTCGACCTGGGTTACGTCCAGCGCCCACTGCTTGTCGGGCGTCGACCACGAGGCGGCATCGATGCGATGGCGATACCGGATGTGCGGCGTGATGCCGTTCTCCTCGATCACCTCGCCCATGTATTTGCGGATCTCCTCCGCGGTAGCGATGGGCGGGCCGACCCACGGCTTGAAGCTGTAGCCGAACGTGTGCAGATCGCTGTCCGAGCGGATGCCGGGATACTTGTGCGTCAGCCAGGTGCCACCGAAGCTCTCCTGGGTCTCGAGGATGACATAGCTCTGCCCGGGACACTGCTCATTCAGATGGCGGGCAGCGGCGATGCCCGAGATCCCGGCGCCGACGATCAGCACGTCGAAGTGCTCGGCCACGCGATGCTTCTGCTTCAATCCGTTCATTCCGGTCATGCTCTCGGGCCTCTCGCTTTCGGATCGCGGCACTGCTGCGACGGAGTGTTTGGGCAATATGTCCGGACAAGCTTGATCTCGATCAAGCGCTGCCATGTGCTGTCAGCGGCGCATCGTCGCTCGCAGTGCATCTGGCCGGTCACCCCGCGAGGCGTGCCTCGATGGCCTTGAGGGCAGCGCCTGCCTTGCTGCCGTCCGGTCCCCCGGCCTGGGCCATGTCGGGCCGCCCGCCGCCGCCCTTGCCGCCGAGCGCCTCGGAGCCGGCCTTGACCAGCTCGCGGGCGTCCCAGCTCTCGACCAGGTCCTCGGTGACGCCGACGGCGAGGCCGGCCTTGCCGTCCTCGGTCACGCCGACGATGGCGACGATGCCGGAGCCGACCTGCTTCTTGCCGTCATCGACGAGGCCACGCAGATCCTTCGGGTTGAGGCCTTCGACCGAGCGCGCAAGCAGCCTGACGCTGCCGATGGTCTTGATGGCTCCGCCACTCGCGCCGTTGGCGCCGCCGGCCTGCCCGCCGCCGCCGAGGGCGAGGGCGCGCTTGGCCTCGGCGAGCTGCCGCTCGAGCTGGCGCTGGGTTTCGACCAGAGACTTGACGCGATCGACGATCTCCTCGGGCCGGGTGCGCAACAGGCCGGCAAGCTCCTTCACGCGGCCGTCCTGCTCGGCGAGATAGGCGCGTGCTCCTTCGGCCGTCACCGCCTCGATACGCCGGACGCCGGCCGCAGAGGCGCTCTCGCCGACGATGCGGATGAGACCGATATCGCCCGTTCGCCGGACGTGCGTGCCGCCGCACAGCTCGATGGACCACGGCTTGTTCGCCTTGGCACCTGCCGTGCCGACGCCCATCGAGACGACGCGCACCTCGTCGCCGTACTTCTCGCCGAAGAGCGCCATGGCGCCCGTCTCACGGGCATCCTCGAGGCTCATGAGTCGCGTCTCGACGGGGCTGTTCTGGAGCACGTAGGCGTTGGCCATCGCCTCGACGGCGCCGATCTCGTCCGGCGACATCGGCTTGTTGTGCGAGATGTCGAAGCGGAGCCGCTCCGGCGCGACCAGCGAGCCCTTCTGCGCGACATGCGTACCGAGAACCTGGCGGAGCGCCTCGTGGATGAGGTGGGTCGCCGAGTGGTTGGCGCGGATCGACGTCCGTCGCTCGTGATCGACGACCATGTCGACCTGATCGCCCGGCTTGAACCTGCCGCTCTCGACCGTTCCCGCGTGCACCCAGAGCACGCCGAGCTTTTTCTGCGTGTCAGTGACGCGGAACAGCGCGCCGCCCGGCCCCTTGATGATGCCACTGTCGCCGACCTGGCCACCGCTCTCGCCATAGAAGGGAGTCTGGTTGACGACGATCTCGCCGAACTGGCCCGCGGAGAGCGCGTCGACGGCCTTGCCCTTGGCGAAGGTGCCCTTGACGACGGCCTCGGCCTGCTCCACGTCGTAGCCGAGGAACTCGGTGGCGCCGACCTCCTCCTTGACCTCGAACCAGATGCCCTCGGTCGCCGCCTCGCCGGAGCCTCTCCAGGCGCGCCGCGCCTCCTCCTTCTGCTTCTCCATGGCTGCATTGAAGGCCGCCAGATCCACCTCGATGCCGCGCGGCTTCAAGGCGTCCTGGGTGAGGTCGAGCGGGAAGCCGAAGGTATCATAGAGGCGGAAGGCAACGTCGCCGGCGAAGACGTCGCCCTTGCGCAGGTTGTTGGAGGCCTCGTCGAGAAGGCCGAGGCCGCGCTCCAGCGTCTTGCGAAACCGGATCTCCTCGAGCTTCAGCGTCTCGCTGATCAGCGCCTGGGCCTGGACCAGCTCGGGGTAGGTGGTGCCCATCTGACGGACGAGCACCGGCACGAGACGGTGCATCAGCGGATCCTTGGCGCCGAGCAGGTGGGCGTGGCGCATGGCGCGGCGCATGATGCGGCGCAGCACATAGCCGCGGCCCTCGTTGGACGGCAGCACGCCGTCGGCGATGAGGAAGCTCGAGGCGCGCAGGTGGTCGGCGATGACGCGGTGGCTCGGCGTCTTGTCGCCCTTCGCCGGAACGCCCGTCTCGGAGACCGAGGCCTCGATCAGCGCCCTGAAAAGATCGGTGTCGTAGTTGGAATAGACGCCTTGCAGGATGGCCGAGATGCGCTCGAGGCCCATGCCGGTGTCGATGGACGGGCGCGGCAGGGGCTGGCGATGGCCGGGAGCGACCTGGTCGAACTGCATGAAGACGAGGTTCCAGAACTCGAGGAACCGGTCGCCGTCGGCATCGGGGCTGCCGGGCGGACCGCCCTGCAGCTTGTCGCCCTGGTCGATGAAGATCTCGGAGCAGGGACCGCAAGGCCCCGTGTCGCCCGCCGACCAGAAGTTGTCCGAGGTCGGGATGCGGATGATCTTGTCGTCGGAGAAGCCGGCGATCTTGCGCCACAGCGCCGCCGCCTCCTCGTCCTCCGAGTAGACGGTGATGATCAGCTTGTCCTTCTTGAGGCCGTACTCCTTGGTCACGAGGTTCCAGGCGAGCTCGATCGCGCGCTCCTTGAAGTAGTCGCCGAACGAGAAATTACCGAGCATCTCGAAGAAGGTGTGGTGGCGCGCCGTATAGCCGACGTTGTCGAGGTCGTTGTGCTTGCCACCCGCGCGCAGGCACTTCTGCGCGGTGACGGCGCGACTGTAGCCGCGCTTCTCCTGGCCCGTGAACAGGTTCTTGAACTGCACCATGCCGGCCGACGTGAACATCAGCGTCGGATCGTTGCGCGGCACCAGCGACGAGCTCTCGACGTGCTCGTGGCCGTTCCTCTTGAAGTACTCGACGAAGGTCGAGCGGATCTCGTTGACGCCGGTCATGGGGTCTCTTCGCGCATCGTGATGAGCGGGCGGCCCCGCCCCGCCGCGTCGGGGCGGCAGGCTCGTGAGGGCTCGGGGCAACGCCTCGTTGTGATGCCTTTCTAGCGGCGCCCCGTAGGCCTTGTCCACAAACGCCCGGGGATCGCGGCTCGGGTGGCGCCAGGGCAGCGCGGGATGCCGTGCACCCGGGTGGAGATCGCGGGCCCCCTTCCGGCCGCCAAAGACATGGCAGGAGAGCCGGGGCGAGAGGGGGGACCGGACCGCCGACGTCGTGAAATGGTCACGGCCGGCGTCGTCGTCTTGCGCCCGCAATGCGCGCGAGACATAGTGGCGGCCGTCCGAACCGCGGCGCGGAGCGACGTCGATGGCCCACCTCGCAGCACTCGTCGTCATCCTGATCGTGTGTCTGGCGCGGCCTGTCGAGGCGGCGAAGCGTGTGGCCCTGGTGGTCGGCAATGCCGGCTACACGCATGCCGCCGAGCTGACCAACCCGCGCAGCGACGCCGGGGACATGGCCATCAGGCTGGAGGCACTCGGCTTCAAGGTCATCGCCGCGGTCGACCTCGATAAGGCCGGCCTCGAGCAGACCATGCGGACCTTCGCCATGGCGTTGAAGGGGGCGGAAGCCGCGGTCTTCTACTATGCAGGCCACGGCATCCAGGTGAACGGCAGCAACTATCTCGTGCCGATCGATGCCGAGCTGACGAGCAGCTCGGCGCTCGACCTCGAGCTCGTCCGGCTCGACCTCGTCCAACGGGTGATGGAGGCGGAGGCCAAGACCAGCATCCTGTTCCTCGACGCCTGCCGGAACAATCCGCTGACCCGCAACCTAGCGCGGGCGCTGGGCACGCGCTCGGGCTCGATCGGCACGGGTCTCGCACCGGCCGAATCCGCGGTCGGCACGCTGATCAGCTTCTCGACGCAGCCCGGCAATGTGGCCCTCGACGGGGGTGGGCGCAACTCGCCGTTCAGCGGCGCGCTCGCCCGTCTGATCGCCACTCCCGGCGCCGACATCGTTTCCGTGCTGACCGAGGTCCGCAAGGCCGTGCTCGAGGAGACGGCCGGCAAGCAGGTCCCGTGGGAGAACCACGCACTGCTCGCCAAGTTCTACTTCAATGGCCGCGGGTCCGAGGCGACCGGCACGGCGGCGGAGGGCAGCGGCGCGGGCAGCGTCCGCGTGCCTCGCCGGCCCGAGCCGGAGCCGCGCGTGGTGCGCGAGCCCTACCAATCCGGTGGGGAAGGGGCACCGAAGGCGCGGCCGCAGATCGAGGCTCGGGAGCGGCGGCCGTCGCCCGAGCCGCGGGTACGATCACGCATAACAAGCGAGCCCAAAGCCAGTCGCGATGCGTCCGGTGGCGGCGCCAGTGGCGGAATCGCCCTCCCAAGCTTCTGACCAATTCCCGTGTGCGTCCGGTGCCGAGCGGGGGGCTGCAGTTACTCATGAGGGGAGCTACTTTGCACGACCTGACCAGCATCGACGCGGCGATGGCCGTGCTGGACCGTTTCATGACGGCCTTCAACTCGGGCAATTCGTCTCGGGTCGCAGAGACGTTCAACTTCCCGCACGTGCGCTTCCATTCCGGCAAGGTCACCATCTACCCGACGGCTGCCGACTTCGGCCTCCAGAGCTTCCAGGCGTCGGCCGATGCCAAGGAATGGTCGCGAAGTGTCTGGATCGATCGCCACGTCATTCATGCCGGGGCGGACAAGGTGCACCTCGACACGCAATTCAGCCGCCGGCGCGCCGACGGCAGCACCATCGCCACCTATCGGTCGATCTACATCGTGACGCGCATCGACGGGCGCTGGGGAATTCAAGGTCGGTCGAGCTTCGCACCATGAGACGGATCGAGGTGCGGCTGGCCACGGTCGACGATGCGGAGATCGTAGGCCGGCTGATCGACGCCATGGACGCCCATTACAATGGCGCCGGCAAAACGGCCGGCATCGCCGGCGCCGTGGCAATGGCCCGCGACGCGATGGCGGCGAGGGAAGGGACAAAATTTCTCGTCGCCGAGACGGAGGGCAAACCCGTCGGACTGGCCTGCTACGTCGTGATCAGACCGGGACGCCGCCATCAGGGGCTGGTCTTTCTCAAGGACCTGTTCGTCGTGAGCGATGTGCGGAGCCTCGGCGTCGGTCGCGCGTTGATGTCTTGGCTGGCGCGCTTCGCCATCGCCGAGGGCATCGGCCGCATCGACCTGACGACAGACCATGCCAATACGAGAGCGCAGGCCCTCTACACCTCGCTCGGTGGGGTGCGGCGCGAGATGCTGCTGTATCGCTTCGACGGCGCGACGCTCTGGTCGCTGGCGGGATCCCGTGACCCAGGCCCTGACGCGGGCTAGACGACCACCGGCTGGGCCGCCTGCTCGCCGACCCCGAAGACACGGCGATAGCGCTCGATCTCGTCCGCCGGGCCGACGGCCTTGGTCGGGTTGTCCGACAGCTTCACGGCCGGGTGGCCGTCGGCCGAGAGCACTTTGCAGACGATGGAGAACGGATCGAGGCTGCCGACCGGCGCAAGCCCGCGGAAATCGTTGGTCAGCAGCGTGCCCCAGCCGAAACCGAGCCGGATGCGGCCGTCGAAGCGGGCATGCAGTGCCTCGATCAGCTCCACATCCAGGCCGTCGGAGAAGATGGCGAGCTTCTCGGCGGGGTTCTCGCCTCTCCGCAACCACCAGGCGATGGCCGCCTCGCCACCTTCGAATGGATCGCCGGAGTCGATCCGGATGCCGGTCCAGCGCGTGATCCAGTCCGGAGCGTTATCGAGGAATCCCTGGGTGCCGTAGGTGTCGGGCAGGATCACGCGAAGATTACCCTCGTAGTCGTCCTGCCAGTCGGCCAGCACCTCGTACGGCGCCTTCGCGAGGCTGGTGTCGTCGGGAGCGAGCGCGGCATAGACCATCGGCAGCTCGTGGGCATTGGTGCCGATCGCCTCGACCTCGCGGCGCATCGCGATGAGACAGTTGGAGGTGCCGAGGAACGACGGCCCCAGGCCTTCGAGCATGGCTTGGACGCACCAGTCCTGCCAGAGAAAGCCATGCCGCCGCCGCGTTCCGAAGTCTGCGATGCGCAGGTTCTGAAGCCGCTTGAGGCGCTCGATCTTCTCCCAGACGCGAGTCATGCCGCGGGCATAGAGCACCTGCAACTCGAACTTGCCCATGTCTTGGGTGACGGCGCGCGAATGCAGCTCCATGATCACGGCGAGCGCGGGGATCTCCCACATGGTGGTCTCGATCCAGGGCCCCTCGAATGTCAGCTCATACTGGTCGCCGCGCTGCTCGAGGTGGTACTCGGGGAAGCGGAAGCCCTCGAGCCAGGCGATGAACTCCGGCGCGAACATCTGGCGCTTGCCATAGAACATGTTGCCGCGAAGCCAGGTCGATTCACCGCGTGACAGCGACAGGGTGCGGATATGATCGAGCTGCTCCTTCAGCGCGCCCTTGTCGATCAGGCGTGCGAGGGGCACGCTGGCCGAGCGGTTGATGATGCCGAAGGTGACGCGCACGGTGCGATGACGGCGAAAAATTGTCTGCGCCATCAGAAGCTTGTAGAAATCGGTGTCGAGCACCGACCGCACGATCGGGTCGATTTTCCATTTGTGATTGTAGACGCGCGTGGCGATGTCGGTCATCGGCGGGATCGCTGGTCCTTGGCGGGGCCCACCCGGCCCAACGGCGAGCAGGTGTGTTGGCTCCGCCCAAGGCTACTGGCAGCGCCCGGCTCATGTCACGGACGATGTTCCAGTCGGCAAATGCCGAAGCGCGTCCCTGCGGCCCGGCGCGTTGGCGATGCCGTGAGCGGGCCGCGCTTGGACGTGGTCAGTTGGCCTTGCTGGCGGCAGGTGCCGGCGTGGTGATGTCGGCGGTCCGGGTCGGTTGGCCGGCGACCTCGGCTGCGACCGTCGCTGCCGGCTCGGCAATCTCGGCGGTGGTATCTGTCGGCGCGGCCGGAGTCGCGGCCGCGACGGGTTGCTCGGTGGACGCGCGATGGTCGCCATAATCGCAGGCGACACCTGGAGCAACGCCAGCGGCAAAGAGCGTGGCGGCGAGCGTGACGATCCGGAAGGTACGCATGACGGGCTCCTCTCGACGAGCGGCAGGTCGGCGACATCGGCGGAGTGCCGCCTGCCGGGTTGCATCTTACACGTCCCGGCCCGCTTCTTGATCAAATCGCCGTTATGATCGAGGTTCCCCGCAGCAAATAGCCGCCGCGGTTTCCCGCGACGGCCGGTAGTGCCAATCAGCCCGAGCGGACCGGCGACCGGATCAGAAATCCATGCCGCCCATACCACCCATGCCGCTCATTCCGCCCATGCCACCGCCGGGCATGCCGGGCATGCTGGACTCGCCACGCGGCGAATCGGCAATCATGGCCTCCGTGGTGATCAGCAGGCCGGCGACAGATGCCGCGTCCTGCAGGGCGCAGCGCACGACCTTCGCCGGATCGATCACGCCAGCGGCGACGAGGTCGACGTACTCGCCGGTCTGGGCGTTGAAGCCATGCGCGTACTTGCCGTTGTCGAGGATCTTGCCGACCACGACCGAGCCGTCCTCCCCGGCGTTCTGATAAATCTGCCGTGCGGGGGCCTGCAGTGCCTTGCGGACGATGTTGACGCCGACCTTCTGGTCTTCGTTGTCTGCCGACAATCCGTCGAGCGCCTTGATCGCACGGAGCAGAGCGACGCCGCCACCCGGAACGATGCCCTCCTCGACGGCAGCACGGGTCGCGTGGAGCGCGTCGTCGACACGGTCCTTGCGCTCCTTAACCTCCATCTCGGTGGCACCGCCGACCTTGATCACGGCCACGCCGCCGGCGAGCTTCGCCAGGCGCTCCTGCAGCTTCTCGCGGTCGTAGTCCGAGGTGGTCTCCTCGATCTGCGCCTTGATCTGCTTCACCCGAGCCTCGATGTCGGGCTTCTTGCCGGAGCCGCCGACAATCGTGGTGTTCTCCTTGTCGATTTTAACGCGCTTGGTGCGACCGAGCATGTCGATGGTGACATTCTCGAGCTTGATGCCGAGATCCTCGGAGATCACCTGGCCGTTGGTCAGGATGGCGATGTCCTCGAGCATGGCCTTGCGGCGGTCGCCGAATCCAGGAGCTTTGACGGCCGCCACCTTGAGGCCACCGCGCAGCTTGTTGACGACCAGCGTGGCGAGCGCCTCGCCCTCGACCTCCTCGGCGATGATCAGCAGCGGCTTGCCGGTCTGAACGACAGCCTCGAGCAGCGGCAGCATCGGCTGCAGGCCTGAGAGCTTCTTCTCGTGGATCAGCAGATAGACGTCCTCGAGCTCGGTAATCATCTTGTCCGCATTCGTGATGAAGTACGGAGAGATGTAGCCGCGGTCGAACTGCATGCCCTCGACGACGTCGAGCTCGGTCTCGAGGCTCTTGGCCTCCTCGACCGTGATGACGCCCTCGTTGCCGACCTTCTTCATGGCCTCGGCGATGATGCGGCCGACCTCGGCGTCGCCGTTGGCCGAGATGGTGCCGACCTGGGCGATCTCGTCGTTGGACGTGACCTTCTTGGCCTTGGCCTTGAGCTCGGCGACGATTGCCGTCACGGCGATGTCGACGCCGCGCTTGAGATCCATCGGGTTGGCGCCGGCAGCCACCGACTTGGCCCCTTCGCGCACGATAGAGTGGGCAAGTACCGTGGCGGTGGTGGTGCCGTCACCTGCCTGGTCGGCAGTCTTCGATGCGACTTCGCGCACCATCTGTGCGCCCATGTTCTCGAACTTGTCCTCGAGCTCGATCTCCTTGGCCACGGTGACGCCGTCCTTGGTGATGCGCGGAGCACCGAACGACTTCTCGAGGACGACATTGCGGCCCTTAGGGCCGAGCGTCACCCTCACCGCGTTGGCGAGTATGTCGACGCCGCGCAGCATACGGTCGCGCGCGTCCTGTGAGAATCTGACGTCCTTGGCTGCCATGTGAGCGATCTCCGAGTGGGGGGGGGCTGGCGGGGGCAGCACCACGTGCGGTGCGAGGCGCATGCCTCCAGCACCAGCCGACGCCGATGCAGCCGCTATATGTTCGGTGCCGTTAGCAGTGTCAAGCGTCGAGTGCCAAGTCTGGGCAGACCAGCCCGTCGGGGCGGCTCGCGATGACCGCGGTTTGTTGAGGCTCACGGGTCCAATGTAGGCCGTGAACCGCCCCGGCAGATGAGCGTCATGCCTCGTCGCATGCCAAGCCACAGCGGAGGGCGCAAATGACCTATATCGTGGTCGGTGGGGCCGCCGTTCTGGCCATCGTCGTCGGGTGCTCGGCGTTTTTCCGGGAGCTCGCCGTCAAAGACCGCGCGCCCCGCCATCGCAGAGCCGTAGAGCGCGGTCGCTTCTTGTCGGCGGGCCAGGCCGAGGACGTCCCCCGTGTCAAGACCACCGGCCGCTCACAGGGCTTCGGCCGTCGCTAGGCCGGCACCCGTCGCCGCCTGCGAGCGGCGGCAACGGGCAGTGGGGTGAGCCTGGTGGCGGGTGTTACTCGTCCTTGCCGTCGCCGTCCTCGGCGTCGATCACGCCGAGCTCGAGATCACCGTCGCCATCCACCTCCTCGAGCAGGATGTCGCTCGTTGCCGCCTCGGTCCCTTCCTCGACGGCATCCTCCTCCACCACGAGATCGGCGACCGGCTCCGCGGCGGGCTCGACAATCGGAAGCACAGGCGCCTGACGGCGATTGTTGAAGCGGCTCGACTGGCTGCGCGCCTGCTGGGCCTCGAGGGCGCGGGCGACGATCGCCAAGTCGAAGACCGCACCGCAGTTGGGGCACGAGAAGTTGGTCCTGTTCAGGTCATAGAAGGGCAGCGCGCAGCTGTCGTTCTGGCATCTGCGCTTCAGGCCGCGCCGCTCGGTCGTCGCCATGGCGGTTCTCCGCTGGAATTGAGTGGTGGACCGTGCGATAGCGCTTGGCAATCGCGGTCGGCCCTGGCTACTTGCGGTCTGGCGCCTATTTCCTCCGGGCGCGCACGACCTCCTTGATGGCCGGCCGCGGCCGGCCGGACCGCTCGACGATCTCGCGCTCGATGGCCTCCAGAAAGGCCTTGGCGGGCGCGTCTCCATCGAAGCCCCCGACCACCTCGGCCGGGACTTTCTTGTTCGACGACTGGCTGCCGTCCTCGTAGATCACGTCGAACAGGACGAACTCGGCTTTTGCCGACGGTTTGCCACGTGCCATAGCACTCCCTTCTCCAGCCTGGGGCACCGTCACGCCGTCACCGGGTGAGCGCGTTCTCCTTGACCACACGCTCGACCGGCTCGTTGGTGCACTTGATGCGGTATTGCGGCTCGCCGTCCTCTGCAGGCAGGAGCCGCACGATTTTGCATGCGCTTGCCCGGACGCCGGCTGACCTCGGCGGCTTGTAGTTGAGCTGTTGACCGATCCGGTACTTGTGGATCGCCATGGAAGCCGCCTTTCGGTTGCTCAGCGGCCAATCGAGCTCCGTCGATTCCCGCCGTCGCCATTGCCGCCACCCGGACGCCGGGGGCGGGATTTGTGCCCGCCGCGATCGCGCGGCGGCTCGCTGGCCGACCAGCCGGAGGCGCCGGTACGGGTCGTCTCTCCATGCCGTCGCGCATCCCCGCCTCCAGAGCGGGCGGCGAGGAATGCAACGTCTCCGATCTCGCGCGGCGGACGGCCGTCGTCCCGCTGACGGGCGGGACCGCGACGGTCGTCGCCAGTACGGGGCGTGCGATGCGCAGCAGCGTCGCCACTGTTGCGGTGGGTCTCGTTGCGGCCGGCGTTCCGACGCTCGGAGGCGTCGCCGCGCACACCCGCGCCGTCACCACGGCCGCGCTGCGGACGGTTGCCGCCCTGTCGGTGGCCTTGACCGTCGGTGCGCGCGTAGCGGTTGCCACCGCTGCCCTGCTGGCGTCGATCCTGTCGCTCGCGGCCGGGGCTGGATGCACTGGCAGCGAGGCTCGCATCGCCACGCCGGTCGCTGGCAGTGATGGCCTGCCGCGTCAGGCGCTCGATCGCCCGCAGCAGGTCCCGCTCCTCGGGATCGCAGAAGGCGATGGCTTGACCGGCAGCGCCGGCCCGCGCGGTGCGGCCGATGCGGTGCACGTAGGCGTCGGGCACGTCGGGCAGGTCGAAGTTGACGACGTGGGTGACCTCGTCGATGTCGATGCCCCGTGCAGCGATGTCTGTCGCCACGAGCGCCCGGATCTGGCCGGAGCGGAAGGCCTCGAGAGCGCGCTCGCGCTGGCTCTGGCTTTTGTTGCCGTGAATGGCGGCGGTGGCGATGCCGCAGGTCTCGAGATGCTGCGAGACGCGGTCGGCGCTGCGCTTGGTGCGGGTGAAGACCAGCGTCCGGGCCATGGCCGGGTCGGCCAGCAACTCGGCGAGGAGCGCACTCTTGCGGCGCTGCTCGACGTGGATGACGCGCTGCTCGACCTTCTCGGCCGCCGTGCCGACGCGAGCGACGGCCACCTTGACAGGATCGCGCAGCAGGTCATCGGCGAGCTTGGCGATGTCGGGCGGCATCGTCGCCGAGAAGAACAGGTTCTGGCGCTCGCGCGGCAACGTCCTGACGATCCG
Source organism: Hyphomicrobiaceae bacterium (assembly GCA_033764055.1). Classification (GTDB taxonomy): domain Bacteria; phylum Pseudomonadota; class Alphaproteobacteria; order Rhizobiales; family Hyphomicrobiaceae. The sequence continues at coordinate 82,356 of JANRJI010000136.1, read as the reverse complement.
CCGGATCGGCGGGAGGAAGCCGAGGTCGAGCATCTGGTCGGCCTCGTCGAGGACGAGGATGCCGGTCTTGCCAAGCCCGATGGCACCCTCGGCCATGTGGTCGAGGAGGCGTCCGGGCGTGGCGACGAGGATATCGACGCCTCGAGCCATGGCGCTGATCTGGGGACGATGGCCGACACCGCCGAACACGACGGAGACCGTCAGGCGGAGGTTGCGGCCGTAGGTTCGGAAGCTTTCCCCGATCTGCGAGGCGAGCTCGCGCGTCGGCGCGAGCACGAGCACGCGGCAGGTGCGTGGGGCGGGCGACTGCGGATCGGCGGCCAGCCGATGCAGGATGGGCAGTGCGAAGGCGGCGGTCTTGCCGGTGCCCGTCTGAGCGATACCGAGGAGGTCGGCTCCGCGGAGCACTGTCGGAATGGCCTGTGCCTGAATCGGCGTCGGCGTGGTGTAGCCTTCGGCCTCAAGCGCGCTGAGGATCGGCGCGGCGAGGCCAAGGTCTGAGAAGCTGGTCAAAACGGTGGTTCTTTCTTGATTCGGCCGCGCGTAAAGGCCGGCGCATCTCGCCGGCGGCATCCTTCGGGCGCGGACTCTCCTGGAGACGTCCCCGCGTGTCCCGGGCCGTCGATGTCGGATGTTTTCAGGGCGCTCGACAGAGGAACAAGGCTGACCCGGATTTCTACCCGTGGGCCTCGAGCCGTTCCTTCACGCAGCTGGAGCGTCGATACTCGCCGTTCAGGCGATAACGGCTTGTCTCATGCTGCAGTGCAAAAGTCAACGCCGAAAGGCCAGAGTGTCGATCTGTGTCAGGCGGCTGCCGCCGAGAGGCATCTGACAGCTCGAGTTTTGGAGGCCACGACCGGGTTCGAACCGATGTAAACGGATTTGCAGTCCGCTGCGTAACCACTCCGCCACGTGGCCCTCCCGCGCCTGCCAGCTTGAGCAGCGCGACCGGCGTCGCGCACGGGTTGTCCCATCACGTCGCAGGCGATCGCGGTGTATCACAGGCTTGTGACGGCGCGCAACGCGATTGAACTCCCGTCCAGCAGGTGGCGAAACGCTTGCGGCCGGGCGCCGCAGGGTTCGAGGCTTCTGAAAGTATGGCCTCGATGGGCGCGCTTGACTAGACAGCGAGGCTGCGGGCGAGATGACGGGTCCGACAGGCCCGTGGTCGCGGGAGAACGAGGGAGGCTCAAGATGGACAGCGCCGTCCAGCGACGGAACATGGTGGACTCGCAGGTTCGGCCGAGCGACGTCACCGACCGCCGCATCCCACGGGCCATGCTCGAGGTGCCACGCGAGGCCTTCGTGCCGGCGGCACGGCGCGCCATCGCCTACATGGATGGCGACCTCGCGGTGTCGGGGCCAGAGGTGGCCGCCCAGCGCGCGCTGATGGCGCCCCGGACGCTCGCCAAGATGATCCAGGCCCTCGAGATCGGCCCCGACGCGCTGGTGCTCGATGTCGGTCCGGCGACCGGCTACTCGACGGCCGTTCTGGCGCACATGGCCCGGCACGTCGTGGCGCTGGAGGTCGACGAGACGCTGGCGGAGCAGGCCAAGGCGGCGCTCGGCGGGCTCGGGGTTGCGAATGTCGACGTCGTCACCGGACCGTTGACCGAAGGCGTGGGCGAGCGCGGACCATTCGACGCCATTCTGGTCGCGGGGCGCGTGTCCGGCATCCCAGGCCGCCTGCTCGACCAGCTGAAGGACGGCGGCCGGCTCGTTGCCATCCTCGACGAGGCCGGAGTGGGCAGGGTGACGGTGTGGCGCCGTTACGCCATGAGTTTCGATCGCCGTCCGCTGTTCGATGCCGAGGCCGTCCTGCTTCCGGGGTTCGGGCGCAAAGCGGAGTTCGTGCTCTAGCCTGGAGCGTTTGCATTGCGGCCTGATCACGGCCGGGGCAGACTCGCGTCCTCGAATGGCAAGCGCCGCTGAGGCCGGGAGCGTCATGAGCCGCTGGAACAGGAAAATCCATCTCGCCCAGTTTCTCGTTCACGGGCCGACGTTCCATTCCATCGCAATGTGGCGCCACCCACGGACGGCAGAGGCGGGCTTCGACTGGACGCGGCCGGACGTCTGGCAGCATGTCGCCAAGACGTGCGAGCGTGGCCTGTTCGACATGGCGTTCTTCGCCGACCTCAATTTCATCGCCGATACCTACAAGGGAACTCTCGAGCCAGCGTTGCGCTATGCAACCCAGGCGCCCGAGCACGACCCCGTTCCACTGCTGTCCTACATGGCTGCGGTGACGAGCCGCATCGGGCTCGCGGCGACATTCTCGACGAGCCAGCATCACCCGTTCTACGCCGCCCGCCTCTGGGCGACGCTGGATCATCTGACGGGCGGGCGTGCTGGCTGGAACGTCGTTACGTCCGTCAACCGCAACCAGGACGCCAATTTCGGTGTCGAGCGACCTCCGGCCGACGAACGCTACGACCGTGCCCACGAGTTCATGGAGGTTTGCCGCAAGCTCTGGGCGAGCTGGGACGAGGGCGCCCTCGTCATGGACCGCAAGGACGCGCGCTTTGCGGATCACACCAGGGTGCACCGCATCGATCATCAGGGGCGGTTCTTCAAGTCGCGAGGTCCGCTCAACGTCGTCCGCTCGCCGCGCGGCGCTCCGGCCATCATGCAGGCTGGCGTCTCGCCGAAGGGCCAGGATTTCGCCGCCAAGCATGCCGATGCCATCTTCGCGATCCAACCCAATGCCGACCACGCGAAGGCCTATTACGAGAGCGTCAAGAGCCACATGGAAGGGATCGGCCGCGATCCGCGCGCCTGCAAGATGCTGTTCGGGATGCAGCCGATCATCGGCGCAAGCGAGGGCGAGGCGCGTGACAGGCAAGCCGAGCACAATGCGCTGGTGCCGCTGGAGGGTGGCATGACGATCCTCTCCAATCACCTCGATCTCGATCTGTCGTCATTTCCGACGGGGACCGTTCTCGCCGATCGCAACGAGCCCGAGCTGCAACGACTGAAGGGGCGCTTCTACAGCCCCGACGGCAGAGCGCTGACGATGGAGGAGGTGGCCCAGCGCCACGGCCAGAGCGTCGGCCTCCCGCAGTTTGTCGGCACGCCGTCGTCCATTGCCGACCAGATGGAGGCCTTCATGGCGCACGTCGGCGGCGACGGCTTCATGATCTCGCCGATCTGTTTTCCCGGTGCCATCGAGGATTTCGTCGATCTCGTCGTGCCCGAGCTGCAGCGTCGAGGTCTGGCACGGACGGCCTATGCGGGGTCGACATTGAAAGATCATCTCTCGCAGCACGACCGGGTTCGGTAGCGGTTCTAGCTTGGACAGAACGCGCCGCATCGACTGCGAAAAATGGCACGCGCCGGGCCTTCGCCGCACAGGCGATCGTTGCGCCTCGTCTCGCGGGTGCCCTAACCTCGCAGAGGCGGACCCGTAAAGGCTCGTGAGTGGCCGCCGGCTCTGCCCTGGCTGGAGGAAGCGATGCGCACTTGGTTCGTGAAGGGGGTGGCGGCCGTTATTGCCGCGGTCGGCCTGGCCGCAGAGCCCGCCGCCGCCCAGAAGCACGGCGGGACGCTGAAGGTCTACATCAGCGCCAATCCCTCGAGCATGTCGATCCACGAGGAGGTGAGCTTCACCACGGTGATGGCCGCGGGTGGCGTCTTCAATGGACTGGTGGTGTTCGATCCCGCGAAGGCTATCGGCAGCCTGGAGACCGTGATCCCGGAGCTGGCCGAGAGCTGGGCTTGGGACGAGACTGGCACCCAGCTGACGTTCAAGTTGCGGCAGAACGTGAAATGGCATGACGGCAAGCCCTTCACGTCGAAGGACGTGCAGTGCACGATGCACTGGCTCAATGGCAAGACCGCGGGCTATTTCCGCAAGAACCCCCGGCGGGTCTGGTTCACGAACCTTCGTGAGGTGACCACCAACGGCGACCACGAGGCGACGTTCCACCTCAACCGGCCGCAGCCCTCCATCCTCGCCATGCTCGCCTCCGGTTTCGGCGTCATGTACCCGTGCCATGTGGACGCCAAGGATCAGCGCCTCAAGCCGATCGGCACCGGGCCCTTCAAGTTCGTCGAGTTCAAGAGCAACGAGAAGGTCCGCGTCGTCAAGAACCCCGACTATTGGAGGAAAGGCTTCCCGTATCTCGACGGGGTCGATTACACGATCATTCCCAATCGCTCGACAAGGGTGCTGGGCCTCATCGCTGGCGAGTTCGATCTGACCACGACCGGCGATATCACCGTGCCGATCATGCAAGATATCGCCAAGCAGGCTCCGCAGATCGTCTGCACGCTGGGTCCGACCAACGTATCGGTCAACGTGCTGATCAACGACAAGCGGGCGCCGTTCGACGACGTCAAGATTCGCCGCGCCGTGTCACTCGCGCTCGATCGCGAGGGAATGCTGAGCATCACCTCGCACGGCGCAGCCACCGTGTCCGGCGTGATGATGCCGCCGCCGGAAGGCCTCTGGGGCATGCCGAAAGAGGTGATCGAGCAGCTTCCCGGCTATGGCGGCTCGGTCGAGGACCGTCAGGCCGAGGCCCGCAAGCTGATGGAGAGCCTTGGCTACGGACCCGGCAACAAGCTCAAGGTGAAGGTGTCGCCCCGCGATCTCGCCTCCTACAAGGACCCCGCGATCATCATGGTGGACCAGCTCAACAAGGTCCATTTCTCGGCGGAGGTGGAGATCGTCTAATCAAGCGTCTGGTTCGGTCGTGCGGCCCGCCAGGACTATGCCGTTGCCCTCAACCTGACGGGATCGAGCGTCGACGATCCGGATGCGACGCTCGTCGAAAGCTATGTCTGCGGGTCGGAGTACAATTATTCCAAATACTGCAATCCGACGCTCGACAAGATGCTCGCCGAGCAGTCGGCCGAGCGCGACTTCGAGAAGCGCCGGCGCATGGTCTGGGATATCGAGCGCCTGCTCGCCGAGGAGAACGTGAGGCCCATGATGTACCACGGCCGCACGGCCCAGTGCCGCCAGGCGTGGGTGAAGGGCCACGTTAGTGCTGACAACAGCATCTACAGCCACTGGCGACACGAGCAGGTTTGGCTCGACAAGTAGTCCGCCGGGGGGCCCATCAGCGCTCTGCGGCGGCGGGGGATGACTCTGCCGGCGTCATTCCCGCTTCCAATGGCTCGTGCCGAGGGAGATAATGCTGCTTGGACGCCTCCTGCGTCTCATCAGGTCTCCCGCGGCCGCTGTGGCCGTCTCTCCCCACCGGATTTTCTGCGCCATGACGACGCCACCGGTTTGCATGGGCGTGCCGCGCTCATGACGCCAGCCGCCCTCGCCCTCGTGGGATTGACCGTTCTCGGCACGTCGTTCGTGTCGGGAATCTTCGGCATGGCGGGCGGTTTGATCCTGCTCGGCGTGCTGCTGCTGTTCATGGACGTCGTGCCGGCGATGATTCTGTTCGGGATCATCCAGATGGGCGCGAATGGCTGGCGGGCGCTGCTGTGGCGGGCCCATGTCCGCTGGGGTCTGGTCGGGCGCTATCTTGTCGGTGCGACGGCGTCGTTTCTCGTCATGCGCCTCGTGGCATTCGTGCCGGACAAGGCGCTGGTCTACATCGGCCTTGGTGTGCTGCCGTTCGCGGCTGAGATGCTGCCGGTGCGCTACTGGCCCGATATCACGAAGCCTGGAGGGCCGTTCCTCTGTGGCGCCGTCATCATGGTCCTGCAACTGCTGGCCGGGGCAGCCGGCCATATCCTCGACATGTTCTTCCAGCGCAGCCAGATCGACCGCAAGGGCATCGTCGGCACCAAGGCGGTTTGCCAGACCACCGCCCATCTGTTCCGCGTCCTCTATTTCGGCTCGCTCGCCGGGGCATTCGAGGGACACGTGCCGCCGTGGGCGATCGTCGCCGCGCTGGGGCTCGCCTTCACCGGCACGTCACTTGCGGCGCGCGTGCTCGAGCGGATGAGCGAGGCCGACTTCCGCGCCTGGAGCCGGCGCATCGTGCATGCCGTGGCCGCGACGTTCCTGGCGCGGGGGCTGTGGCTGCTGGTGGCCGGCTGAGGCGGTTGCGCCAACTTCAATCGCACCCACCCATGCGCTTGCGACATGGCTGGCCACCGCCGCCGCGATAGCGGTCTACAGCATTGCAGCGATGCATGCCCGGCAGTAGCTGCCACGCTGCAGGATCACATATTGCCAACAACAACACGAGACCCCGGATCCGTGCCGGGGCAGCCAGGGGTGGGGACGTCAGGCGCAGGGCTCGAAAGAAAAACAAGAGCTCGAGATCAGATCATGACCGACTTTGCCATTCGCCTGCCGTCCGCCACCCGCAGCGCTGAGCGCGGGACCCCCAGCTTCAGCCTGCTCGCCTTTCTCTCCGCCCTCGTCGAGCGCCTGTCCTACGACCCGCGACCGGCCTTGGAGGCGGACATCGGCCGTTATATCCAGCAGAACGGCGGCGCCCTGACCGACGAGATGGAGCGCGAGATCGGGCGCCGCCTCGCACACTGAGCGGGTCTCGCAGCCGCCGGGACTATGTCGCCCTTTCCGCGCGTCAACCGAGCGACACTGGGACGGTACGGGGGCCCCGCACGGGGCCCTTGGACCACTCGATTTCGGCGCCGTCCGCGAGTCTGAACCGAGGGATGCGACGCATCCACTGCTCGAGCGCGACCGTCATCTCCATGCGCGCGAGATTCGAGCCGATGCAACGGTGAATCCCGATCCCGAAGGCGGCGTGCCGGTTGTCCTCGCGGTCGATCAACACCTTGTCGGGCTCCGGGAACACGTCCGGGTCGCGATTGGCCGCCGGGAAGCTCAAGAGCACCCACGAGCCTGCGTGCATGGGGCAGCCGCCGATCTCGGTGTCGGTGGTGACACGACGGGCCATGGTGACCGGTGCGTAGGCCCGGAGCAGCTCCTCGACTGCTGTCGGCAACAGGCTCGGATCGGCTGCGAGCCGATCGCGGTCCTCACTGTGCGTCGCGAGATGCAGAAGGCTGGCCGAGATTGCGGACCACGTGGTGTCGATGCCGGCGATCAGTAGCAGCCTCAGCGTGCCATAGAAGTGCCGGTCGGTCAGTGGCGCGCCGTTGTGTCGGGCCTTCAACACGAACGAGATCAGGTCGTCGCCAGGCTCGCGGCGACGCAGCTCCGCATGGTGGCCGAAGAACTCGTCCATCTCCCTGGCCGTGGCGACCAGCCGGTCGGCGCTGGTGCCGTCGTCGACGATCGTGTCCTCGATGAAGACGTGGATCCACTTGCGGAAGCGGTCGCCTTCGGTCTCGGGAACGCCCAGCATCCGGGCGATGACCTTGACCGGAATATGCTGAGCGTAATCGGCAGCCGCGTCGGCCAGCGCTCGTCCCTCGATGGCGTCCAGCAGCTCGTCGCAGATGCGGCGCGTATCGGGGATGAGCCTGTCGACGGCCTGCGGGGTGAACGCCGGCAGCAACAGCATGCGCGACGGTTTGTGGTGCGGCGGATCCGAGGTGATCGGTGGCGAGGGCAGGGGGACGTTCGGCGGGTTCTCGCGGATCACGACCCGCTTCGAGGAGAAGTGGTCGGTATCGTAGGCGATGGCGCGGATGTCGGCATAGCGCATCGGGGCGTAGAGCCCGCCATAGCGCTCCGATGTCGGCATCGGGCAACGCCCCCGCAACTCGGCCATGACGGAATATGGGTCCTCGATCCAGCGCGGGTCGGTGTGATCGAAGTCGGTCGCCCAGTCGCGCACCGGCGGACGCTCGCTCATCAGACCCTCCTACTCGTCGGTCGCGTCGAGGCGCAAAGCGAACTCGGGGCAGTTGCGTACGGCCTTCCGCGCTATCTCCGTCTGATCGGGAGGAACGCGCCCATCGCCCTTCGCGCGAGCAAAGCCCAGCTCGTCGATCTCGATCAGGTCCGGTGCCAGCATCCGGCAGCGGTTGTGGCCCTGACATCTCTCGCCGTCGACGACGAGGCGCACGGTGCCAATGCTCATCGATGGGCCCTCATCCGGTCGCGCAACGGGCCTGCCGTCTTGTTGAAGCGCATCATGGCGTGACATCCTCCCAGTCAGGGCGGCCGGTCGCTCTCGATTGGCGCGACGATACGGCCGGCGGCAGGCGCATGGCAAGGTTGGGCGGGAGGACAGGTTGAGCGGGAGGACGAGCATGGACATGAAGGCCGAGCCGGGCCTCTACGGCTTCCTGCCATTCTACGGCCGCCCGCGCATCGTCTGGCCGGGCGGCGCGCGGCTCGCCTTCTGGTGCGCGCCCAATATCGAGCACTACGAGATCGATCCGCCGCCCAACCCGCAGCGCCAATCGTGGGCACGGCCGCACCCGGACGTGCTCGGCTACTCCTGGCGCGACTACGGCAACCGTGTCGGACTCTGGCGCATGATGGAGGTGATGGATCGCCACGGCGTCCGGGGGAGCGTATCGCTCAACGTCGCGGTCGCCGACCATTACCCGGAGATCATCGAGGCCTGCGTCCGGCGCGGCTGGGAGCTGTTCTCGCACGGTGTCTACAACACGCGGTACACCTACGGCATGACCGAAGCGCAGGAGCGCCAGTTCATCGAGGACGTGCGCCTGTCGATCAAGCGCTGCTCGGGACAGGACTTGAAGGGCTGGCTGGCGCCGGCCATCACACTCACCGATCGGACGATCGGGCTGCTGGCCGAGGCCGGCCTCACCTATACGCTCGATCTCTTCCACGACGACCAGCCGATGCCGGTCCGCACGGCGAATGGCCGGCTCGTGAGCGTGCCCTACTCGCTCGAGATCAATGATTTCACGATGCTCTTCCAAGGCGCGACGAGCCCCGCCGACTATACCGACGCCATCATCGCGCAGTTCGACCGTCTTTATATGGAGGGCGATGAGAGCGGTCGCGTCATGTGCCTGCCGCTGCATCCGTTCCTGATCGGCCAGCCGCATCGCGTGCGCGAGCTCGATCGCGCGCTCGCCTATATCACGGGGCACGCTGGTGTCTGGCGCGCGACCGCTGCCGAGATCGCTGAGCACTTCACGGCGCACTACTATGACACCTTCGTGACCGCGATCGCAGAGCACGAGACGGAGAGCGGGGCATGAGCCTTTCCGACGACTATCTCGTCTATCCACGCCGTCGCGCCGGCATGGATCACGACCGGTACGGCTATTCGCCGCTGCCCGCCCGCAAGCCGGTGATGTGGCCGGGCGGCGCGCGCGTCGCGCTCTGGATCATGCCGACGCTCGAGCTGTTCCCGCTCGACATGCAGACGGGAGCCGTGAAGCCGGCTGGCGCGCTTGACCGACCCTATCCCGATTACTGGAACTACACACTGCGCGACTACGGCAACCGCGTCGGCGCGGCCCGCGTTTTCCAGGCTCTCGAAGAGCGTGATCTCAGGGCATCCGTGGCGATGTCGGCGCGACTGCCGGAGCGCTATCCCCACCTGGTCCGCGAGGCCAATCGGCTCGGCCATGAGATTGTCGCGCACGGACTCGACATGACCCACATCCACGCGGGAGATATCGCCGAGGCCGAGGAGCGCCGGTGGATCGAGATGGCACTCTCGCTGCTGCGGGGAGCCTCTGGCCAGCCGGTGACGGGATGGTACTCGCCGGCGCACAGCGAGACGTGGCGCACGCTCGATCTCGTCGCCGCGGCGGGCTGCCGGTACGTGTGCGACTGGGTCAACGACGACCTGCCCTATCGGCTGACGACGGCCGCGGGCAACCTCACCGCGATGCCGCACGCCTACGAGATCAGCGACCTCCAGCTGTTTCATTTCTACCGCTACAAGCCGCGCCAGTTCGTCCAGCAGGTGACCGATCACTTCGACTGCCTCTATCAGGAGGCGGCGACACAGGGCGGGCGGATCGTGACGCTGTCGCTGCGGCCCTGGATCTCGGGTGTTCCGCATCGTATTGCCGCTGTCGAGCAGGTGCTCGATCACATCTGCCGTCATGCTGGCGTGTGGTCGGCGACCGGATCGGAGATCCTGGAGGCATGGCAGGCGCAGCAGTAGGCGGGCGCGGCCGGCGAGCAGGCGAGAGGGGACGATGGACGCGAAGCCAGAGCCGTCAACGCCACGCGACAGCGTTCGGGTGGCGGCCGTGCAATACGAGGTCCGGGGCATCCGGGACCGGGAGGAGCTCCGCAGTCAGGTGACCGGCTTCGTGCGGTCGGCGGCGGGCTACAACGCCGACTTTGTCATCTTTCCGGAGCTCTACACCATGCAGTTGCTGTCGACCGGGCCACTGGTGCCGGGCGACGAGGCCATGGCGCGCATTGCGGGGCAAACGGACTGGCTGGTCGCGTGGATGCGCGAGCTGGCCGTCGTGCACAGGATCAACATCATCGGCGGGACGCACCCGACACGCGTCGCGAGCGGCGCCATGCGCAACATCGCCTACGTCTTCCTGCGCAACGGCACGGTTCACACCCGGGACAAGATCCATCCGACGCCGAGCGAGGCGGCCGTCTGGCACATCGAGGGAGGCGACGGCGCGCTCCCCATCGACACCGACTGCGGGCGGATCGGCGTGCTCGTCTGCTACGACGCAGAGTTCCCGGAGCCTGTGCGCCACCTCGTCGACCAGGGGGCGATGATCCTATTCGTGCCGTTCTGCACCGACGACCGGCGCGGCTTCCTGCGTGTACGCTATTGTTGCCATGCGCGCGCCATCGAGAACCAGATCTACGTCGTGACGGCCGGCGTCTGTGGCAACCTGCCCAATGTCGAGAATATGGACGTGCACTACGCCCAGAGCGCGGTCATCACGCCGTGCGACATTCCCTTCGCGTGGGACGGCATCGCCGCCGATGCGCCGGCCAACGTCGAGACCATGATCGTCGCCGATCTGCGCCTCACCGACCTCGCCGAGGCCCGCCGCGCCGGCAGCGTTCGCAACCTCGCCGACCGCCGCCTCGACCTCTATGCCGTCGAATGGCGAGGTGGGCCCAAGATGTAGGAGGCGGAGCCGGCGCTGTCGCGATTGCAGATCGGTGCGGGGCGCACCGACGACGGCGGAAACCGTCGACCAGGGCGTCGCGAATGCCGGCGGCTCACCGATGGCGACGGGAGCACCAGCTCCTACCGCAGTCAGTCCAACAGTCGGCTGTTCGAGATCAGTCTACGGCCCAGAATGCGCTCGCCGTGAGCGCTCCAATGATCGCGATCGCTGTATGTGAAGATGCCATCGACAATGATGTCGCGTCGGAAATCGAAGCCTACTGCCACAATGGCGCTGACATACTCCACCCCCCGCACCATCGCCGCGTCCCTCACCTCGAGATCGAGCGCCACGATGTCTCGATTTTCGCGCTGATACATGCTTCGAACCCACTCCGCACCGCGCTCAGCGACCTTCGTCGGCACGATGTCCAGCTCGTTGTGCGGCCCCAGCCATACCGTGGATACGCGCGAGCCCCATGTCGCGAGTCTTCCCAGGACCGACTGCACCGCTTGCATGTTGGTCGGGAGCGTGCGGTAGCTGGTGAGCAGATAGCTGCCCTTCTGAACATAGACGAGACGTTGGATGAGACCGCTGTCGTCGGCAATCAGACGCTCGAGAAAGTCATATTGACAGCCGGCTCGGGGCTCCGATCCTACGCCGTCCACCCGGCAGCCGGCCCGCGTCAGCCCAATGACATGGGCATTCGGCCTAGCATGAGCAATCGCATTGAAAACGTCGGTTGCGTGGCTGTCACCAGCTACGATGATTGCGCCGCCGATCGAGTTGGAGCACGACGTCAACTTGCTTCTGATGAGAGCGAGATCGGCCGCGTCGAGAGGGCCGGTTTCGGGAACCCGATAGGCACATGGCGACTGCAACTCGATGTCCCGAGGCGACAGAGCAATCGCAGTCGTCTGCGCTCTCCCGATCACAACACGTGGCCCGACACCTGCCGCGATCGCGCCGGAGTAGATCAGCAGAACCGTGGCTGCCCCCGCACAACCGCGCAGGAACCAGCGGTCGGAAAGCCCCGTCGAGCGCTCGCCCGAGGAACGGAGCGGGGTCTCGATGGCCCGATGCAGGATTGCCGCCAAAGCGACGGAGACGAGGACCATACCGGCCTGATCGAGCGGGGTGAGAGGCCCGAGCACCAGGGCTTTCCAGAAGATCACCACCGGCCAGTGGACGAGATACAGAGAGTAGCTGTTCGCGCCGAGCCATTTTGCCGGTGCCGACCTGAGTATTCCGCCCAGTCTGGACGCGGGGCTCACATGAATGAGGATCGCGGCAGCGAGGCAAGGAGCGAGCGCATTCAGCGATGGAAATGGCGTTCGATCGCTGAACATGAGCGTGGCAATCACGATGCCGGCGATCCCGAGTGCCGTCAGGCTGTCGGCGAGGAGCAGTCTGTGCCGCGGAAACTTGGGAAGCTGCACCAGCAGGGCGCCGATTATGAACTCGTGCGCACGGGTCGGGAGGAGAAAAAATGAGGCGCTGCTTGCCCCCAGGCGAACCGAGTAGACAACGCTGGCCGCAAACCCAAGAAGCAGGAGTACTATTCGCCAAGCACCTGAGATCCTCGTCGTGACGAGGAGGATCAGCGCAGGCCAAAGCAGATAGAACTGCTCCTCGACGCTGAGCGACCAAGTGTGGAGCAGCGGCTTCGTATCGCTATCGTCGTCGAAATAGCCACTTTGCCTCCAGAAATAGAAATTCGACAGGCTGACAATCGCAAAGAGTGCGGAAGCCGCGGACTTCTCCGCAAAGTACTTCGGCAAGATGAACTCCGCCAAGAGCATGGTTGCGGCAATCGTCGCAAAAAGGGCCGGCATCAGCCTCCTCGTGCGCCGTGTGTAGAAGCGCACGAAGTTGAAACGCCCCGTCGCATCGATCTCCCGCAATATCAGTCGCGTGATCAGAAAACCGCTGATGACGAAAAAAACGTCGACACCGACGAACCCTCCACCGAGTCCATGGATTTCCACGTGAAAGAGCAGCACTGCGAGGACCGCGAGCGCCCGAAGTCCGTCTATTTCATCGATATGGTTTGGAGGTCGCGAATATGCCGCCATCGATGCTCGTGATCAGACCTGTCGATTGCGGTCGTCGCATCGACGCATTGCCGTTTGTCTCTCCAGGCGGCCGCACGTGCATCGCGCACCACGGTGCGAGACACACACCCGCGCAGCGCAACAAACGCCCGGAGCCCTCCGTCGCGTATGAGCGCTTCGTTTCAAGACGGTCGGTCGCCAAAGCCGGCCAGACTAGCTGGAACGTGCCGGTGCGCTTGCAGCCCTAGATTTCCCAATGTCCGCTAACGCCCCTGTGCATCTGGCGGTTTGCAACGCTGGTCTCCGGGCTCCGGCGGAGGCACCACTCCGCTGCAGGCACGGTTGACGCCTTCGACGGCCCCGGTCGAGGCCGGTCGGTGTATCGCTGCTCCGATATGCTCGCGTCAACGTCACCGTGTGCCGCCCTCACATTGCACACCAGCCGCTCGCGCGGCCGATGCAACCTGTCGCATCCCGCTGGTTCACATCCCCTGTCGCCACGGCTCCGGCACATAGCGGTAGCCCGCGCCTTCGCGCGCCACATATCCGAAGCCCGGGAAATGCAGGTGCATGCCGGTGACCAGAAGACGCTCTGCGGCCACCATGTCGAAGATGCGCCGGCGTGTGGCCGCGGCGGCCTCGGGGTCGGTGTCGACCACCATCGACACCTCGGGCCGTGGCACCTGCACCTCGGGCATGTGCACCACGTCGCCCCAGATCAGCAGGTGCTCGCCGCCGGACTCGATCATGTAGCACGTGTGCCCCGGCGTGTGGCCATGGGCAGGCAGTGCACGCACACCTGGAAATACCTCGGTCTCGGCCTTGGCAAACGTGCGCAGGCGCGCCCGATACGGCGCCACCTGCTCGCGCGCCTGCTGGAACATCAGCTTCTTCTCGCGATCCGTCCCGCGCGCCATGGCGGCGTCGTCGTCGAGCCAGTGGCGCGGCTCGTTCTCGTGGCAGACGAGCTCGGCGTTGGGGTAGTTCGGCTTGCCCGACGGCATCGCGGTTAGACCCGCCGAATGGTCCGGATGCATGTGGGTCAGGAGGATCGTGTCAATCTCGGCGGGCGCGACGCCGGCTGCGGCAAGGCTCGTCATCAGGTGGCCGGCCTCGGGGCCGAGGTAGTTTCCCGACCCTGTCTCGACCAGGGCCAGACGGTCGCCGTTGTGGATCAGGAAGGCGTTGACCGAGAGCACGAACTGCCGGCGGAACGCGGCGTCGAGATGCCGCCTCGCCTCGTCGGCCGGCACGCCACGCATCATCTCGTGCGTGCGTGTCAGCGTGCCGTCGGACAGCGCCGTCACGACGATCTCGCCGATGCGGCGGCGGTAGACGGGGGCGATCTGCTGGGTGGGCATGGTCGGCATGGAACAACGCTCCGGAGCGGGTTGGCGAGGCTGCGAGCGGGCGCGTCGCGGCTGGGGCCGGCCCCGGCCCCCCATTGCGAGGGAGACCCTCCCAAACCAGCCCACTTCTGTCGAGGCCTATGCCGCGAGGAGCCGGCAGGCCGTGTCGAGTCTTACCGGCTCGTCGACCAGCAGCAGATCGGTCGCCTCGGCCTCCCAGGCGTCGTCGCGCGGCCTCAGTGGATCGGCCATCTCGAGGCGGTGCTCGACGACGAAGCGCGAGATGAGGGCACGGCGCGCGTCGAAGCCGGGGCGGGTCCCTTCCCACGCCAGTTGCACGGCGGTGGTGATGTTGTAGAGGGCCGTTGCCGCGAGGCGCGCGTGACGCTCGCCTTTGCCATCGCGGGCGACGTTGCGGGCAAAGGCGAGGGTGCGCTGGCGCAGGTCATCGAGGCGGCCACGGAACGATGCCGGGAGCGCCGAAGCCTCCTCGATCCGCAGGCGCAGCATGGCGTCGAGCGTCTCGTCCGAGCCGCTCTTTCCGACCGCGCGGCGTACCACGTCGATGGCATTGATGTTGCTCGTTCCTTCCCATAGGACGCCGATGTGGGCGTCGCGCACGAGGCGGGCGTTGACCCACTCCTCAATGTAGCCGTTGCCGCCGCGCGCCTCCATGGCCCCCGTGGCGACCCGGATGTTGTCGCGGCAGGCGCGCAGCTTGGCGAGCGGCGTCAGGATGCGCATCACCGACTTGGCGGCGTTGTCGCCCGCTGTCTCGGCGTCCATCGTCGCCGCCGCCAGCATGGCCATGGAGAGGGCCTGCTCGGTCGGCACCAGCAGCTTCATGAGCTGCCGGCGCATCAGGGGCTGCTCGATGGTCGGTCGGCCGAATGCCACCCGCGAGCGAGTCGCGGCGATGGCCTCGTTGAGACAACGGCGCATCATGGCGGCGGCCCTGACGCCGTGGCTGAGGCGCGACAGGTTCACTTGGTCCATCATCTGCTTCAGGCCCTTCGTCACGTCGCCGACGAGGTAGGCCTTGGCGCCCTCGAAGCGGATCTCGCCCGAGGCCATGGATCTGGTGCCCATCTTGTCCTTGAGGCGCACGATCCTGTAGCTGTTGCGGCTGCCGTCCTCAAGGTAGCGCGGACAGGCGAAGAGGGCGAGACCGGCAGTACCCTCGGGCGCTGCCTCGGGGCGGGCGAGCATCAGAGCCACCTCGGCATCGGTGTGCGAGCAGAACCACTTCTCGCCGTAGAGCCGCCAGGTGCCGCTGTCGTTGCGCGCGACGGTCTCCACACGGCCGACGTCCGAGCCTGCCGCCTTCTCGGTCATGAACTGTGTGCCCTTCCAGAGCGTCGCCATGTCGCCCGAGAGCATCTTCGGGAGCAAATAGGCCTTCAGCTCCTCCGAGCCGTAGCGGCGAATCAGGTGGATCGACGTGTCGGACACGCTGATCGGGCACATGATGCCGAACTCGGCCTGCACGAACAGGTACTGGAAGGCGTACTTGGCGACGGCGGGCAGCGGACGGTCCATGCCGAGGACGCCGGGGCGGTGCACCATGGCGTGGAACTGGAAGTCACTGAAGGCGATGCGCTCCATCTCGCGGTAGGCGGGGTGGTACTCGATCCAGTCCTCGTCCCGCCCGAACCGGTCGCGGGCGCGCAGCACCGGCCCGTTGCGGTCGGCGATCCGGGCGATCTCGTCGAGCCGCCCTCCGGCAAGCCGCCCCAGGCGCTCGAGGTGGGGCGCCAGTTGGGCGTGGGCTACCGGGTCGAGGTAGAGGCTCACGAGATCGCGCACGCCGCGGTCGACGGCCCAGAAATCCCAGCCGGAGCAGTCCGTCGCCAATGGAGAGCTGGCGCTGTCCGGAGCCGACCCGGCGCGGCCGAGAAGGGACGTGTCGTTCATGGAAGGGCTCCTCACGGCGTGGTCGTTCTTGCCGCAACACCTAAGCACGGGCGCGACCGCCGGAAAACCGGAGAGGCGAGGCGAGGCGAGGCGAGCGTCTGCAGGAGGGCTGCCGCCGGACAAGACGCGTGTGACCGGCGGCATCGGCCGGTCACACGCCATCCCCCGCTCCGGCGCGTGGACGACCGGGCCGAAAGTTCCGGCCGCCCTCGGTCGCACGCGCCGTCCTCGTTCCGCGCCGCGTCGGCAGCCGCTGGGGCCACCGGTCACGTCCCCCACGTGCGTAGCGCGTCTCGCCGATGTGCGCGCCAATCCCCAAGGCGCCATCAACGATGCAGTGCAACATAGCCTGGAGCGTTGGCCACGCAAGGGGAGGCCGGGGCAGCACCGCCGGCCATGTGTGCCGGATTCTGGGCCGCTTCCCGCGCTGGAAACACCGAGCATTGGATGACGGATGAAAAAGTGATGCCCGCAACCGCCGTTTCCTCCGTTCATGCCAAGTCCCTGGGGTGGCGCCTCAAATGTGCGGCCATGATGGTGAGGTGCGGGCCGGGACGGAGGGGAGCGCGCAAGTTATCCACAAGCGGCGGTGCTGCTCATCGTTCAATCCTGCCAGTCGCGCCTCAAGCGGCGATGGCAGCCTCGAGCAGCTTGCGGACGCCCGGTGGCGGCGGCACCGACGTGCGTTGCTCGAGATCAAAAAATACATTCACGGATTCGGCCGTCGCGTGGCACGTGTCGCCGATGAACAACCCATAGCCGGTGGTGATCGACCGGTTGCCGAGGCGGGTGAAGCGCGAACCGACCTCGACTGTGCCGGGATAGAAGAACTCCTTGCGGTAGTCGATCGCCACGCGTGCCAGGACGAAATCGATCGTCGCCTGCTTGCCGCGTTCGGTGAGACCACCGTCCGCCATCAGCTTGTAGAACAGCTCGCAGCGCCCCGCCTCGAAATAGGAGGCCGTCGCGACATTGTTGACGTGGCCCAGCATGTCGGTGTCGGAGAAGCGGATGGTGACCGGAGTGAACAACGCATACACGTCACGTCGCGTCAGATCGAAAGCCCGCTGGTCAGCCATCATGCCCCTCGCCTATCCTGTCGGAGAAGGGCATATGGTCGACGCTGGAGCTCGACCCTGCAAGGCGCGCCGTCGCCGCGCCGGCACGAAAACGGGAGCCGCCGAATGACCGAGAGACGTCCACTCGCAGGCCTGACCGTGCTCGACATGAGCCAGGGCATCGCGGGGCCGTCCTGCGCCAGCCATTTTGCGGCGTACGGTGCGCGGGTCATCAAGCTCGAGCCGCCCGAGGGCGACTGGATCCGTAAGCTCGGTGCCCGCATCGCCGGCTCGTCGTCCTCGACCATCGTCTACAATCGCGGAAAGGAGAGCATCTCCGTCGATCTCAAGGCACCGGAGGGCCGCGACATCGCGCTCGAGCTCGGCGAGAAGGCCGACGTAGTGCTCGAAAGTGCGCGCCCGGGAGTCATGGAGAGGCTGGGCCTCGGCTTCGCGGCGTTCCGGGAGCGCAATCCGTCGGTCGTCTACGTGTCGATCTCGGGCTACGGTCAGCGCGGCCCGAAGCGCGAGGCAGCGATGGTCGATACCGTCGGCCAGGCCTTCTCGGGCCTCATGAGCGTGATCCGCAGCCGGGAAGGGGCGCCCGTCAAGATCGACGTGCCGCTGATCGATGCGATCACGGGCCTATACGGCTTCCAGGCCGCATCGATGGAGCTGTGGGGGCGCAAGCCGGGGGAGCCGGGCCGGCATATCGACATCTCGCTGATGCAGTCGGCCGCGCACATCCAGGCTCTGAACATCGTCGAGCACGCGTATGCCGGAAAGCCGCCGGCCCTGCTCAATCCGCCTGCGGGCAACTATCCGACGGCGGATGGCTGGATTGCCATCACGCTGGTGACCGAGGCTCAGTACCAGTCGATCTGCCGGGCGATCGGGCGGCCGGAGCTTGGCAGCGATCCGCGCTTCGCGACGTTCGCCGCGCGCCGGGAGCATCTGGCCGCACTGCGTGGAGAGCTCGACCGGAGCCTCAAGCAGCGCACGACTCGGGAATGGGCCGAGGCCTTCGCACGGGAGGGCGCTCTCGGAGCGCCGATCTACAACTACGGGGACTGGTTGGACGATCCTCATGTGAAGGCAGTCGGAGCGGCTCCGTCCTACGAGCTCGCGACCGGGCAGCACGTGGCGCTGCCTCACCTGCCGGGGCACCATCATGACGATGCGGCGGTGCCGGTGATCGGCGAGCACAGCCGCGCCATCCTGGCTGAGATCGGCTACTCTCGTGACGAGATCGATGCCCTCGTCGGGCGTGGCGTGGTCGTGGACCTCGGAGCGGCCTAGTGTGGCGTCGCGCCATGGTTGATCGACGTTGCGGCTTGCGCGGTTTCAACTATGACGCCTTGAACGCCACACTGAGGCAATGATTTTGCTAGTGCCCCTCATGTCGCGCCAAAATCGCATGCGGTCGCGGTCATGTTTCGATTTTGGCGCGACGGGCCACTGGCCGGCCAGTCGCGCCCGGTTTCAACAGCGACAGGAGGAGCATCATGGCTGACACGATCGAGCCACTGGTGCGGGACCTTGTGACGTGGTGCGCGCGCGAGCCCCGTGCTTACGGCGACGTCCTCGACGCCTGGCGCACGTCCTGCCCGCGCCTGATGGTCTGGGAGACCGCCGTAGAGCGTGGCTACCTCGAGACGCGGGCAGGGTCCCGTGGACTGGAGGTGCAGGTCACTTCCGCCGGGCGCCGGATCGTGGGGTTGCCGAGGGAGGGGGCGGCGCTGCGCCCGCCGCGTCCGGCGACGGCCCGCACCCTGAAAGCTCCCGACAGCGACGGCTGAAGTCTACCGCCGCTTTTTCTTCTTGCCTTGCCGTGGCGGCGGATAGTTGCCTTTGGGCACATCGCTGGCGCCACGGGATGGTGCGGCAACGAGAGTGGTTTCACGCGCGGCCGCCGGGGCTGGGGCAGCTGTTGCGGGCGGCCGCGCGGTGGCCGCTGCCAGCGCGGGCGTGGCCTGCGCAACCATTTTCAACGGCTCGTGCGGGGCACCTGAGGTGGCCAGCGTAGCCGCTCGTGGTGACGACTGCACCTCGAGGAAGAGGTGAGTCACCGCCGGGAAGCGCTGCTTGATGCGCTGATCGAGCCTGCCGATCACCGCCTCGACAGAGTGCGCGGTCTCTCCGTCGCGGAAGTCGAGGCTCACCGCCACCAGCACGTCGTCCGGCCCGAGATGCATCGTGCGCAGCTCGTTGATGGCGATCACCGGGCCGTCCCGACCCATCTCGGCACCGACCATCTCGCGGATCGCGCCCGCGACCTCCGGCGCCGCCGCCTCGCCGATCAGCAGCGCCTTGGTCTCGATCGCCATGAAGGCGGCAACTGCAGCCAGAATGAGCCCGATCACGATCGAGGCGATGGCGTCGCCATCGGTCCAACCGAGCAGATGCGATGCCGCGATGCCGGCAAGCGCCACAAGGAGGCCTGCCAAGGCGGCGAGGTCCTCGAGCAGGACTGTATAGAGCGCAGGATCCTTCGAGCTGCGCAGGGCGGACACGGGGTTCTCCTCGCCGCGGCGGCGATTGAACTCCCGCAATGCCACGTAGGTCGAGCCGCACTCGAAGACGATGGCGAGGCCCAGCACAACGTAGTTGATGGTCGGGTCGGTCAAGGGGTGCGGGTGCAGGAGCTTGTCGATGCCCTCGTAGAGCGCTACGCCGGAGCCGAGCGAGAACAGCAGCACGGCCACGACGAAGGCCCAGAAATAGAGCTCCTTCGCATAGCCGAAGGGATGTCGTGCGTCAGGGGGCCGGCCCGATCGCTTCAGTCCGAGCAGAAGGAGACCTTGGTTGCCGGTGTCGGCGATCGAGTGAATGGCCTCCGACAACATGGCCGCCGAGCCCGTCCAGCCGGCGGCCACGAGCTTGGCGATGGCGATGCAGGCATTGCCGGCAAGCGCGGCGAGCACCACGGTCGTCGATCCAGATGCGGCCACGGCTGCTCCGTTCGGGTTGAGTGTGCGGTCATCGCCGAGGCCGGCTATGGCTCTCTGCAACGGTGGGGACTATACAGGCGAAGCACCGGGCAGGGGAGCTTGCAGGGACGCTCGGCCAGACCTCTCGACAGCACCGGCACATGGCGGACCGGGCGAGTTCCGATCTTTGAGAATCCGATCTTTGAGAAGGTGCCGCTATGGCCGATCCGGGCTTCAAGCTTGCCGATGGCTACACCGACCTCCCGGCAGGCTACATCGCCGCGATCGCCACGTCCCTCGAGATGCGGGCACCGCCACCCGTCCGGCCGGCGCCGGCGGTGCCCGGTCTCGTCATCCGCCGCGTCGAGCGGCCCGAGACCGGCTGGTACCGCGACCTCTTCCGCCGCATCGGCGAGCCGTGGCTCTGGCAGTCCCGGCTGCGCCTTTCTCCCGGCGCACTCGAGGCCACCATTCGCTCGCCAGACGTCGAGATCTGGGCTTTGGCCGAAGATGGCCGTGACGAGGGTCTGCTGGAGCTGGATTTCCGCGCCGCCAGAACGTGCGAGCTTGCGTTTTTCGGCCTGACGATGCCCCTTGTCGGCCGCGGCGCGGGCCGGATGCTCATGGGCCATGCTATCGCACGGGCCTGGAGGCACCCCATCGACCGGTTCTGGCTTCACACCTGCACGCTGGATCACCCGGGCGCGCTGGCGTTCTACATGCGATCCGGTTTTCGCCCGTTCCATCTTCAGCTCGAGCTCGCGCCCGATCCGCGGCTCGACGGCACGCTGTCGCCGGAGGCTGCGCCGCAGGTACCGATTATCCGGCCGTAGAGACAGCAGCGACGAACGCCCCAGCGCCTGGGGCGCCGGGGCTGGCGATGGTTCACACGCCGCACTGCCGCGGCCGCGGCGTTACTGCTTCGGAGCAGGCGCAGACGACGGTTGGGCTGCGTCCTTGGCCTTCTCGATGGCCTTGCCGGCGGCGTCCCTGGCCTGCTCGTAGGCCTTGCCAGCAGCGTCCTTGGCCTTCTCCAGGGCGGGACCGGCCTGCTCGCGGGCCTTCTCGGCGGCTTCCTTCGAGCTCTCGACGGTCTTGTCGGTCAGCTCCTGGGCCTTCTCCTTAATGCGGTTGAGCATGGTCTTCGGCGGCTTGTTGCGCTTGAAGGCCGGCAGTGCCGCGAGCAGCTGCTTGGTGGCGCCCTTGAGCGTCACCGTCGTCCGCCCGCCCTTCTCGGAGACGTCGAGCGCCGACAGGCGCACCGCGATTCGCTTCTCGCCGGCGCCGAGGAAGCCGCCCACTCCCATGACGACGCCGATCACCTCGTTGCGGTCATTGACGACGAGGTCCTCGACGTCACCGATGATCTTGCCCGAGTCGTCGCGGACCTTGGCGAACAGGACGGTATCCCGCGCGAGGTAGGCGTCGGCCGGCTGGGTCTCGATGAAGACGCCCTTCGGAATGTCGACGGGCGCAGGCGGTGCTTTCGCCTTCTGCTGCGCCAGAACGGGGGCACTCGCGACGAGCGCGCCGAGGGCAACGAGGCTGAGGATCGTCTTGTTCATGGTGCGTGTTCCTGGACTGGGCCTGCTGCCAAGCAGCCGATGGCGGGGGACGAAGCCTTGGCGGTTGGGTCGCTGCGGCCGGTGACAAAAGGGCCTGGCCGCTGAACCATGCATGAACAGAGGTGGGACGGCGGCGAGCACGACGGCTCCCTAGCCGCTCTGTGTGTCGGCGGCAAGGCATGACGGCGGACGTAATGCCTCAGCCTGACGAACCGGGTGCCGCTGGAGGCCCGCCGTCGCCGCGCCCGACGCGTTGCGGCTGTGGAGAGGCGCGCCAAGCGGTGGCCGCGTATCCCGGGTCACATTGCAGGACGACGGCCGCTCGTCTATCAGAGGCCGACGGGCAGGCCGCCGATCGGCTCGGTGCCTCGGTGCCTGCCCGAATCGACACCAGCCTCGCCCACGGACGGCCTCGATGCGCCGGCCGGCGGAGCGCTCTTCAGGGAAGACCACAGGCTTGGCAGACGACGACAGGACTGGCGGCGGCGGCGAGCCGCCGAAAGGCCCCAATGACATTCGACCCGTCGCCATCTCGGACGAGATGAGGCGGAGCTACCTCGATTACGCCATGAGCGTGATCGTGAGTCGCGCGCTGCCCGACGTCCGGGACGGCTTGAAGCCCGTGCACCGCCGCATCCTCTTTGCCATGCGCGAGCTGGGCCTCAACTGGAACTCGAAGTACGTCAAGTCGGCCCGCGTGGTCGGCGAGACGATGGGCAAGTACCATCCGCACGGCAATCTCGCCATCTACGATGCGCTGGTGCGCATGGCGCAGGACTGGTCCTTGCGCGTGCCGCTGATCGATGGCCAGGGCAACTACGGCTCCATGGATGGCGATCCGCCGGCGGCCGAGCGCTATACCGAGTGCCGTCTCGCCAAGGTGACCCAGTACATCGTCGATGACCTCGACAAGGAGACCGTCGACTTCAACGACAACTACGACGGCTCCGAGCGCGAGCCGGCGGTCCTGCCGGCGAAGTTCCCGAACCTGCTCGTCAATGGTGCCGGCGGCATTGCCGTCGGCATGGCAACCAACATTCCGCCCCACAACCTCGGGGAGATCATCGACGCCTGCATCGCCATGCTCGACAACCCCGAGATCACGATCGACGAGCTCTGTCAGATCGTGCCGGGCCCCGACTTTCCAACGGGCGGCACCATACTCGGCCGTGCCGGCATCCTCGCCGCTTATCACAAGGCCCGCGGCTCGATCATCATGCGCGCCCGGGTCCATACCGAGCAGATCCGCAAGGACCGCGAGGCCCTGATCGTCACGGAGGTGCCCTATCAGGTCAACAAGAAGACGATGATCGACAAGATCGCGGAGATGGTGCGCGAGAAGCGCATCGAGGGCATCTCCAACGTTTGGGATGAATCGAACCGCGAGGGCATCCGCGTCGTCATCGAGCTGAAGCGCGATGCGATGGCTGATGTGGTCCTCAATCAGCTCTGGCGCTTCTCCGACCTGCAGACGACGTTCGGCGCCAACATGATTGCGCTCAACGGCGGGCGGCCCGAGCAGCTGACGTTGCGCGACATGATCCAAGCCTTCACGCACTTCCGCGAGGAGGTGGTGAGTCGGCGAACCAAGTTCCTGCTCAAGAAGGCACGCAACCGTGCGCACACCCTGGTCGGCTTGGCCATTGCGGTCGCCAACATCGACGAGGTCGTGCGCCTGATCCGTGCCTCGGCGAGCCCGGCGGTCGCCAAGGCCGAGCTGATGACGCGCGCCTGGCCGGCGCACGACATGGCGCCACTGATCGAGTTGATCGCCGATCCCCGTCACCGGCTGGCCGAGGATGGCACGTATCGCCTGTCCGACGAGCAGGCGACGGCCATCCTGGCACTGACGCTGTCGCGCCTCACCGCGCTCGGTCGCGAGGAGATCGGTGACGAGCTGAAGAAGCTTGCGGAGGAGATCAAGGACTACCTCGATATCTTGTCGTCGCGCGTTCGGATCGTGGAGATCATCAAGGGCGAGCTGACCGCGATCCGTGACGAGTTCTCGACGCCGCGGCTGACCGAGATCCTGGAGATCGACGGCGATCTCGAGGACGAGGACCTGATCCAGCGCGAGGACTGCGTCGTCACGGTCAGCCACAAGGGCTACATCAAGCGTGTCCCGCTCTCGACCTATCGGGCGCAGCGTCGCGGCGGCAAGGGTCGATCGGGCATGCAGACCCGCGAGGAGGATGTGGTCACCCAGATCTTCATCGCCTCGACGCACACCCCGGTGCTGTTCTTCTCGTCACGCGGCATGTGCTACCGCGAGAAGGTCTGGCGGCTGCCGGCCGGCACGCCGCAGTCGCAAGGCAAGGCGCTGATCAACCTGTTGCCGCTCGAGCAGGACGAGGTGATCACCACCATCCTGCCGCTGCCCGAGGACACGGGCACCTGGGGCAGCCTGGAGCTGATGTTCGCCACCCGCTCCGGCAACGTCCGCCGGAACAGCCTCGCCGACTTCGAGAACATCAACCGCAACGGCAAGATCGCCATGAAGCTTGACGAGGGCGATCGCATCGTCGGCGTCGAGATCTGCCAGCCGGTCGACGATGTGCTGATGACGACGGCTCGCGGCCAGGCGATCCGCTTCCCGGTCGAGGACGTGCGCGTCTTCAAGGGGCGCGACTCCACCGGCGTGCGTGGCATCCGTCTTGAGGACGAGGACACCGTCATCTCGATGGCGATCCTGCACCACGTCGATGCCACGGCGGACGAGCGCGCCGCCTATCTGAAGCAGGCCGCCAGCATCCGCCGCGCCCAGACCGGCGAATTGGAGGCCGAGGCGCCACCGGTCGAGCCCGAGGAGAACGGTGAGGCCGAGACCGGGACGGGCGAGGCGGAGCTAACGCCTGAGCGCTATGCCGAGCTCGGCGGGCGGGAGCAGTTCATCCTCACCGTCTCGTCGCGCGGCTACGGCAAGCGCACGTCGTCCTACGAGTACCGGATATCGGGGCGCGGCGGCAAAGGCATCGCCGCCATGGTCGTGAACGATCGCAACGGCAAACTGGTGGCCTCGTTCCCGATCGAGTCGAGCGACCAGATCATGCTGGTGTCCGACGGCGGCCAGGTGATCCGCACGCCGGTGGACGACGTCCGCATCGCCGGCCGGAATACCCAGGGGGTGCGGATCTTCAAGACCGACGCCGACGAGCAGGTCGTCTCGGTCGAGCGGATCCCCGACGACGGCACCGGCAACGGCAATGGCGAGGCCGAGGACGGCGACACCGGCGAGAGCGACGGTGGCGAGGCGTAAGCCTCGCTCACACGATGTCGGGAGCACATGGCTCCCGGGGCTCAGCCTTGCAGTGGAGCACGGGGGTGGATCGCATTCGCTCAGCTCAGGTTCCGCGGTGAGCTATCGTGCTCAGGCCGCTGCGACAAGCCTCGCCTGCTCGGCCCACAGCCTAATCCGCTCGATGTTCGGCGGCTCGCCGTCCCTCAGGATGCGCCGGCCTTTGTCGCTGCCGGCGTAGGCGAGGAGAGCGCTGCACAGCGCGTCCGGCTCGGCCGTCGCGACGGCCGTCACGTCGCGGAAGCCAGCTCCGACGAGGAGTTGCGCGCCTGTACCGGTGAGCCCGGGCACTTTGCAGACGAGTTGTGCCTGGGCCTGCCAGTCGGCGACGGTGTCGGCCGTGACGCCTGCGACACGCAAAGCCTGCGCAAGCCCCGAAGGACTTTCGGCAAGCAGGTCTTGCACGGTCAGGACGCCCAGCGGATGCAGACGCTCCGCCATGCGTGGGCCGATGGACGGGGCGTCGACAACGTCGTCTCCGACGGCGAGTCGCGGCCGCAGCGACGTTCCGCGCGCGGGGCGCTCCGGCAGTGGCGTGACCGAGGCTATGGCCTGCCGAGCCGGCGCCTGCTCCTGCGCCATCACCGGCTCGGGGCGGGCGGCTGGCACTTTGGTCGCCAACGTCGAGGACGGAGCCGGGGATGCAGCCGTCGCCGTCCCGACAGGGGCCGTAGCGGCAGCGGGTGCATCGCCGACGGATTCGGGCAGTACGGCGGTCGGCACGAGTGCCGCGGGAGACTGCAACCCCGCTGAAGCGGGCGAGGTGGCCAACGGCGCCAAAGGCATGACCTGGAATGGGTGCTTCCGGACATCTGTGCCGATCGGCAGCAGGGGCGCAGCGAGGGCCTGGCGCGGCAACGGCGGTGCAGTCCCGATCCGCACCGTCGCCGCTTCGCCTGTCGCGCTCATTGGGGCCGAAGGAGCTCGCTCCAGCACCTCGACCCGGTGCAAGCTCCGGATCAGCTTGTCGTCGGCCGGCAACGCGTGCTCGACCGTCCCGGTCGCCCGCAACTCGTCGTACATGCTTTCCACCTCTGCGCGGTCGGCCCTGTCGGCGAGGCGATTGATCAGAACTTTTTTCGGGATCTGGAGCGCCGCCAGGACAGTATCGAGCGTCAGCGTCACCTCTGGCGGGCGCACGGCGGCCTCGGCGATGGCACGCTCGAGCACGCTCGAGAACAGCGCCGATGCCGTCAGAATAAGTCTGCCGACGATGGGGCGTGCGACGGCATCGATGCCGGCAGGCGGATCGACGACGCCGCGATTGATGTCGTAATGAGCGATCAGCTTCTCGTAGTAGCCGTTGGCCGTGAGAGCAGCCGCGCGAAGCATGTCCTCCAGCCATTCGGGTCCATTCGATACCGGGATGGCGATGGCGCCGCCTGCGGCGGCCGCCTTTAGGTCGTCGTAGGACTTGGCTGTGCTCCATTCGAAGGCGCGGTGAATCGAGCCCTCCGCCTCCGTCTGGCCGGTGTGGAAGGGATGGACGGGATCGGTGACGTAGTGGCTGAGAATGCCCGCGGCGCGTGCCGCAGCGGACCAGTCCTCTCGAGACAGGGCCCCGACCAGCTCGCCATACCACCGGCGGGCGGCTGCCGGCGCGCCGCCCCAGAACCCGTCGCGGGGGTGCAGCACGTGGTTCTTGAAGTCCTTGAAGACGTCGTCCGGCTCCTTGGCGCCAGCCATGAACGCCTCCGCATGCTTCAGGAACAGCCGTCGCCAGCTCTGGGCCTCGGCACCACCGAGTTGAGCAAGGCCGTCGAGAGCGAGCTTGTGGTGTGTACCGCGGGCGTGAATGGCATAGAGGACGCGATAAAGCAGGCTCATCGGCGGCTCCTGGCTGGCCCATGTAAGTCGGAGCCGAGCATCGAGTGACTCGCGGTTTTGGGGAAGTGCGGGCTCGGTACATAGATCGGTATGAGTTGCGTAGTGGCGTGCGAGCTCACCAGAGCCGCGCGTCGTCCCCACCATCCGACCGCCGGCACGCGACCAAATTGACGACGGGTCTCTGCCGCGCGAGCATGCTTGGCCTTTGATCATTCTTGGCCGCGGAGAGCCCCATGCTGACGGCGGAGGACAATCGCTTCCTGACACAGAGTGATGCGGGCACGCCGATGGGCGAGCTGATCCGCCGCTTCTGGATTCCGGTGCTGCTCGCAGAGGAGTTGCCCGAGTGCGACGGCGCTCCGAGGAAGATCACCGTGATGGGGGAGGAGCTGCTCGCCTTCCGCGATACGGAGGGACGAATCGGCATCGTCGACCAGCACTGCCCGCACCGTGGCGCCAATTTGTGGCTCGGCCGCAACGAGGACTGCGGCATCCGGTGCGTCTATCACGGCTGGAAGTTCGACATCACCGGCCAGTGCACGGACATGCCGACCTCCTATCCGGATCTCGATGCCAAGGACAAGATGCGCATCAAGGCGTATCCGGCGCGGGAGTGGGGCGGCATGGTGTGGGCCTACATGGGGCCAGCCGGGCGCATGCCGGAGCTGCCCCACATGGAAATGGCGCTGGTGCCCCCGTCGCATCGCTTCGTCCTCAAGAAATGGCAGGACTGCAATTGGGTGCAGGCGCTCGAAGGCTCCATCGACACGGCGCACTTCACTTATACCCACCTCGTATTCGACAAGCAGGAGCACGAGCAGCTCGACATCTCGAAGCATCTCGTCATGCCGATCCAGCGCATGACGGGCGACCTGACCCGCTGGATTGCCCAGGACCCGCGCCCCGTGATCCGGGTGGAGCCGCACGATGTCGGCCTCGTCGTCGGAGGGGGCCGGATCACGGAGACCGAGGACCTCTATTGGCGCATCGCCCAGTTCCTGATGCCTCTCCACACCTATACGCCGAGCGCGCTGCCGGGTCAGACCATCTTCGGGCAGACGTTCGTGCCCTACACGGACCGCAACTGCTGGATCTTCTGCTACGCCTGGAATCCCGACAGGCCGCTCACCGACGAGGAGCGCCACAGCTATGCCAATGGCGGCGCGATCTTCTCGGAGGTCGACGCGAATTACGTGCCGCTCCGGACCAAGGCCAACGACTACCTGATCGACCGCAAGGCCCAGCGCACGTCGAGCTACATGGGCATCAAGGGCGTGTCCGAGCAGGACGCTGCCGTACAGGACAGCCAGGGCGCGATCGCCGACCGAACGCGCGAGCACCTCGGGGCCACAGACCTCGGAATCATGCGCTTCCGCAAGCTCGTCATGGACAGCGCACGCGACCTGGAGCGAGGGGTGGAGCCTCCTGCGGCGTCACTGCCGGAGCGCTATGCGGTGCGGTCCGGAGCCTGCATCACTCACCGGTCGAAACCGCTGACCGAGGTCATGATCGAGCGCTTCGGCGACGCCGCCGGCTTCGTCGGGCGCAAGGCGGCGGCGGAGTAGATGCGGTCCGCGGGCCTCAGCTCCGACCGGGCCTGCCGGCGCCGGGGGGCGTCACGCCCATCGACAGATAAACCGTCAACAGCTCGTCGACACCACCTTCTGCCGGCCGGATCCACTCGCTGGGCACATAAATGAGTGCACCACCGACGGGGACCGGTGCCGACGGCACGAGGACGCCCAGGTACTCGCGACCGCCGATGACCGTCGGGGCGGCAGATGGCACGAGGGCGAGCACTGCCGCGCCGGGCTCGCCACCGAAGAAGCACCAAACCGGTCGCATGCTCTTGATGCCGCCGGTGTCCTTCGTGTCGACGATGGCCGTGAACCGACGGGTCACGTCGTACACCTCCGCGACGATCGGGATGCGCCGCGCAAGCCGGTCGAAGGCAGACACCAGCCACGGTCCCAGCCGAGATTCGACCAGGAGCCCCAGCGCGTAGATGGCGGCGACGAGCAAGAGTATCCCGACGATGTACGGTGCCGCCGAAGCGCCGACGCCGCCCCCGAGCGAGGTCAACAATCTGCCGAAGCCGGTGCTCGGTCCGACGATGTCCCACAGAAAGGTGACCAGCCATCCCAAGGCCAGCCCCGTCATGACCAGCGGCAGGATGGCAAGACACCCCGCCAGGAAGACGCGTGCAATGCGGCTCAAGACGGGCCCTCCTGCTGGCGTGCGGCTCTCGCCATGCTGGACCTGGGATCAAATCCCCCGCCCACCGGCAACGTCGATGATGTTTCCCGTGGTGTAACCGGAGGCATCTGAAAGCAGCCACAGCACGGCTTCGGCGACGTCGTCGGCCGTGCCGGCACGTCCCATCGGGACGGTGGCCATCAGCCGGTTGACACGGCCCGGCTCGCCGGCGCTGGCGTGGATCTCGGTATCGATGAGGCCGGGACGGACGGCGTTGACGCGGATGCCCTCCGCCGCGAGCTCCTTGGCCATCCCGATGGTCAGCGTCTCGAGCGCCCCTTTCGTGGCGCCATAGTCCGTGCACTCGAAGGCGCCGCCGAGCTTGGCGCCCATCGACGACATGTTGACGATCGCGCCGCCCTTGCCGCCAAGCCGTGTCGACATGCGGCGAGCCGCCTCCTGGGCCGCGATATAGGCGCCCTTGAAGTTGACCGCGATCATGCGGTCGAGCTGCTCCTCGCTGATGTCGGTGAAGCGCTTGTGCGGGCACAGGATGCCGGCATTGTTGAAGAACGCATCGAGCCGGCCGAGCTGGCGGTCGACCGCGGCGAACATCGTGCGGACCTGGGAGCTGTCGCCGACATCGGCCTTGATGGTCACCGCCCGGCGGCCAGCCTTCTGAATGTCGCTTGCGACAGCCTCGGTTGCAGCGGCGTTCGACGCATAGTTGATGGCGACGTCATAGCCACGCCGGGCCGCGAGCCTGGCGGTCGCCGCGCCGATGCCGCGGGACGCGCCGGTGATGAGGAGGGTCTTGCTCATGGTCGATGTCTCTCCGGAGCCAGTGTCGGGCCTCGGATGGAGGGTATTCGCTGGCGAGGGAAATAGCAGCCCCTACGAATGCCCCGTTTCGAATGCAGGTGGTGGCGCCGCGGGTGCGAGCCGGCGGGCGCAGGGACCGGCCCGTGGCGTGTCCTGCCGCACCCGCCGTTTCGGCTCGTGGATTGCAGGGACGACGGCGACAGCGGCATCGATCCCTGCGCGCGCAATGGTAGAGTTTGGCCCATGAACGCACCGATTCGCCCCCAAGACACCAACAACGCCAAGCCCCTCAACGCCGGTCGCTTCGTGCACCTGAAAGTGCATTCGGCCTACTCGTTGCTGGAAGGGGCGCTCCCGATCTCCAAGCTCGCCAAGCTCGCCGAGGCCCACGCGATGCCGGCGATCGGGCTGACCGACAGCGGCAACATGTTCGGCGTGCTCGAGTTTTCTGACAAGTTGGCCGGGGCCGGCATACAACCCATCGCCGGCGTCACTCTGCGCGTCGATTTCCGGGACGCGGCGGACACCGGGCGTGGTGCCTTGAAGGGCGCGGCCAACGAGGCTGCAAGACCCGCGGGTCCTGTCGCGCTGCTGGCTCGGACCGAGGCCGGCTATGCCAATCTCGCCAAGCTGAACAGCGCGGCGTTCCTGAAGACTCCCGACCATGAGCCACCTCATGTCAAGATCGAGGCACTGGAGGAGCGCTGGCAGGGCATCATCGCTCTCTCCGGCGGTCCCGATGGCCCGATAGATGCGGCCATCGCTGAAGGCCGGGTCGAGGTGGCGAAGGCGCGACTGCAGCGCCTGAAGGACATGTACGGCACTGCACTCTATGTCGAGGTGCAGAGGCACGGCACGCCCGTCGAGGCAGCCGTAGAGCCGACCCTGCTGGCGCTCGCCTACGAGCTCGAGATCCCCCTCGTTGCAACCAACGAGTGCTATTTTGCGAAGCCCGAAGATTATGAGGCGCATGACGCGCTGATCTGCATCGCCGAGGGTCGCTACGTCACCGAGGACGACCGCCGCCGTCTGACGCGCGAGCACTACTTCAAGAGCGCGGACGACATGATCCGGCTCTTCTCCGACTTGCCGGAGGCCATCGCCAATACGGTCGAGATTGCCAAGCTCTGCGCCTACCGGCCACGGGGCCGCAAGCCCATCCTGCCGGCGTTCGTCAAGACTGCCGAGGGAGCAAGTGGCGAGGATCGCCAGGCTGCAGAGGCGGCCGAGCTGAAGCGGCAGGCCGAGGAGGGGCTCGTCAAGCGGCTTGAGGTGGTGCCCCTGGCGCCCGGCTTCACGCGCGAGGACTACGAAAAGCGCCTCGCCTACGAGGTCGGCATCATCGCGCAGATGAAATTCCCAGGCTACTTCCTGATCGTCGCCGACTTCATCAAATGGTCGAAAGCGAACGGCATTCCAGTCGGTCCAGGCCGCGGCTCGGGTGCCGGAAGCCTCGTCGCCTGGGCGCTCACCATCACCGACCTCGACCCATTGCGATTCGGCCTCCTGTTCGAGCGCTTCCTCAATCCAGAGCGTGTGTCGATGCCCGACTTCGACATCGACTTCTGCCAGGATCGTCGCGACGAGGTGATCAAGTACGTTCAGCAGAAGTACGGCGAGGACCGCGTCGCCCAGATCATCACGCACGGCAAGCTGCAGGCCCGCGCCGTCCTGCGCGATGTCGGCCGCGTGCTGCAGATGCCCTACGGCCAGGTCGACAAGCTGTGCAAGCTGGTGCCGAACAACCCCGCTAATCCGGTGACGCTGCGAGAGGCGATCGACGGCGAGCCCAAGTTGCAGGAGGCTGGCAAGGAGGACGCCGTCGTCGCCAAGCTGCTCGAGGTCTCGGAGAAGCTCGAGGGCCTCTATCGCCATGCCTCGACGCATGCCGCCGGCATGGTGATCGGCGACCGCCCGCTCGACGAGCTCGTGCCGATGTACCGCGATCCGAAGTCCAACTTCCCGATCACGCAGTTCAACTGGAAGCTGGTCGAGGCTGCCGGTCTCGTGAAGTTCGACTTCCTCGGTTTGAAGACGCTGACCGTGCTGCAAAAAGCGGTCGATCTCATCAGACGCGGCCGGGGCGTTGCGATTGATCTCGCCCAGCTGCCGATCGCCGGCGACGACCCGAAAGTGCTCGCCGCCTACGAGCTCCTCGCCAAGGCGGACACGGTCGGCGTGTTCCAGCTCGAGTCGACGGGCATGCGCGAAAGCCTGAAGCGGCTGAAGCCCGATCGGTTCGAGGACATCATCGCCATGGTGGCCCTCTATCGGCCGGGCCCGATGGACAACATCCCCACCTACATCAACCGCAAGCACGGCGACGAGCCGATCGAGTATCCGCACGAGCTCATCAAGCCCATCCTCGAGGAAACCTACGGCGTCATCATCTACCAGGAGCAGGTCATCCAGATCGCGCAGGTGATGGGCGGCTATACGCTGGGCCAGGCCGACCTCCTGCGCCGTGCGATGGGCAAGAAGGACAAGGCGGAGATGGCCAGGCAGCAGGCCAAGTTCGTCGAGGGAGCCATGAAGAACGGCGTCAAGAAGGACGACGCCGTCTATATTTTCGAGCTGGTCGACAAGTTCGCGGGCTACGGCTTCAACAAGAGCCATGCCGCGGCCTATGCCCTCGTCAGCTATCACACGGCTTGGCTCAAGGCGAACTACCGCGAGGAGTTCCTCGCCGCCTCGATGACGCTCGATATGGCCAACACCGACAAGCTCGCGTCCTTCGCAGCGGAGGCGCGGCGCTCGGGAATCGCCGTGGCGCAGCCCTGTGTGAATCTTTCGGAGGTGGAGTTCTCGGTGGAGCCGCCGAGGGAGGAGGGCAAGCGCGGGGTCATCCGCTATGCGCTCGCCGGCCTCAAGAACGTCGGCGTTGGCGCCGTGAGCACCATTGTTTCTGAGCGGGAGCGGAACGGGCGGTTCAAGAGCCTCGCCGATTTCGCCGGTCGCTTCGACCCGAAGGTCGTGAACAAGCGGGCGCTCGAGATGCTTGCCATGTCGGGGGCCTTCGACTGTCTGGAGAAGAGCCGGGCGAAAGCCCACGGCAATGCCGACGTGATGATAGCCAACGCTCAGCGGCTCCACGCCGACAAGGCGTCCGGGATCTCGGACATGTTCGGCATGGCCGAGGGACCGCGACTGGACCTGCGGGAGGTCAAGGCCTGGACCCCGATGGAGCGGCTTCAGCACGAGTTCGCAGGTGTCGGCTTCTACCTCTCAGGCCACCCGCTCGACCAGTACACGAGCATTCTGCCGAAGCTCGGCGTGACGAGATATGCCGATTTCGAGGCACGTGCCGGACTCTCGGCGACTGCCGGACGGCTCGCAGCGATTGTCGTCTCGGCGCGCGAGCGGCGCTCGCAGAAGGGCAACAAGTTCGCCTTCGCCATGTTCTCGGACGCGACCGGCCAGTTCGAGGCGGTCGTCTTCTCCGACACCCTCGCCCGGTGCCGCGACCTGCTCGAGCCCGGGACCCCCGTCCTGGTCTCGGTCGAGGCCGAGCGCGATGGTGAAACCGTGAAGATGCGGGTCAACGGCATCGAGGCGCTCGATGCGGCCGCAACCAACGTCAACCGCGGTCTGCGCATCGTGCTCGACGGCCGCCTCGTGACGGCGTCGCGCAAGCCCATGGATGAGATCAAGGCGCTGCTGAAGCCGGGCGGCAAGAGCGAGGTCAGGCTGTCGCTGGAGGTTGCCGGCGTGGCCGGCGTGCCCGGCGGCCGCGAGATCGAGATCGCGCTGCCCGGCCGCTATGAGGTCGGGGCGGCGCAGCGTGGCGAGCTGTCGACGATCCGCGGCGTCATCGACGTCGTGGAGGTCTGAGCCCGGCGTGCTGGTGCCCCCGCCGATCTAAGCGCCGACGAACTTGAAGGCGGTGCCGTCGCGCTCGACCCGGCCGACACCCGGCCACGGCAGATGGTAACCAACGAGACGGGCCTTGCTGGTGGTCAGCCGATCGAGCATCCGCGAGCGCGTCGCCGCGGCGGTCTGCCAGTCGATGTCCGAGCCCCAGCGCCAATCCGGCGCCGCGAAAGACACCACCGCATGCGTCAGGGCATCGCCGCCGACGATGACCTCCTCTGTGCCCGAGCGCACGACGACCGCCGCGTGGCCCGGCGTGTGGCCGGGCGCCGGGAGCAGTGCGAGGCCGGGCGCGACCTGCGTGTTCGACGTGACGCCGACGATGATGTCGCCGAGTGCCTTGAGGCGACGCTGGATGCCAGTAGCCATGCCCTTCTGGAAGGCCGGCACGCGGTCCTCGACGTTCGGCGCAAGCCAGAAATCGCGCTCGGTCGCGGTCATCACGTGACGGGCGTTGGGCCATCTTGAGCCATCGCCGAAAGGATCGACGACGCCCCACAGGTGGTCGGCGTGGGCATGCGTGAAGACCACGTGCGTGACATCCTCGGCCTTGATGCCCAACGCGTCGAGAGTGTCCGGCAGGCGCCCGAGCGTCGGCATGAAATCCGGACCCGCGCCCGTATCGATCAACGCCAGCATGGCGCCGTCGCGAACGATGGTAACGTTCGTCTCGGCGACGATCTCGAGGCCGGTCCCGTGTTGCTTGAACAGGACCTCGAGCCGTTCCTTCGGTGTGTCCGGCAGAACGAGCGACAGCGGCAGAGAGAAGACGCCGTCGGAGACGATCATGATCTCGGCGGCGCCGACTGCCAGCTTGTGCGTACGCGTCGCCGCCATGAGCAGCGTCGGCGCGAGCCCTGCCGTGGCGCCTGTAACCACAGCCGCGACGGCGGCCAAGAAGCCCCGGCGGGAGAGTGGCACAGAAAGGCTGCGCGTCGCTCCCGCCGCGCGGGCGTCGATGCCGTGGCCGCGAGGTCTCATCCGAAGATGTCCGCGGTGATGCCCGAGTACCAGCCCATGTTCTCCACCTGGGTCTCCTTGCGGAGCGCGGCCGTCTCACCCGTCTTGGAGACGAAGGTGCTGGTCGCGGCGATCTTGCCGTCCTTCGGCGCATACTCTCCGCCGACCTTGACCGTGTCGTCGGTCTCGATCAGCGACCAGCAGGTGTTGAAGTACTTGGCCGGGAAGGTCGGCGATTTGACCAACTCGCCGCGCACCATCATGGCGGCAACCTTGGCCTGACTGTTGGCCGAGAAGCCCGACTTCGGCATGTCGCCGGCGATGGAGCTGTCGCCGAGCACGTAGATATTGGCATCCTTCGCCGACTTCATGCTGGCCGGATCGATCGGGCAGTAACCGGTCTCGTTGGCGAGGCCGGCGTCGCGCGCAATCGCACCCGCCATCTGGGCGGGTATGACGTTGACGAGCGCCGCCTTGTAAGTCTCGAAGCCGGTGACCACGGTGTTGGTCTTGGGGTCCACCGATTTGAGGCCCGAGTGGATATCGGGCGCCAGCCACTCCACCATTCCCGGGTAGTGCTTCTCCCACCCCTCCTGGAATAGCCCTTGCTTCGAGAACGTGGTCTTGGGGTCGATGACGACGATCTTGGCTTTGGTCTTGCCGGCAGTCTTGAGGGCGTGCGCCATCATCGACACGCGCTCGTAGGGACCGGGCGGGCAGCGATAGGGGTTGGGCGGAGCGATCATGACGATGATGCCACCGTCGGCAACGGCATCGAGCTTGGCCTTGAGCAACGTCGTCTGGGGGCCCGCCTTCCAGGCGTGGGGCATCGTCTCCTCGTGCTCTTTCCCCCAGCCAGGCACGCTGTCGTACTTGAGGTCGATGCCGGGCGAGAGAACGAGACGGTCGTAACCGAGCGTGCTGCCGTCGGCGAGCTTGACTTCACGCTTGTGGCGGTCGATCGCGGAGGCCATCTGGTGGACGAGCTTGACACCGTAGCCGGAGGCGAGCTTGTCGTAGCCGTGGGTGATGTCGGCCAGTGACTTGTAGCCGCCCAGGTAGAGGTTCGAGTGGAAGCAGGTCACGAACTGCTTCGCCGGCTCGACGAGTGTGACCTCGACGGCGCCCTTGGAATCGCGCGCGATATACTTCGCGGCGGTCCCGCCGCCCGGTCCGCCGCCGACGACGACAACTTTCGGCTTGCCCTGACCGAGAACGGCCGGCGCGCCGAGCGCCACGACGCCCGCTGCCGCCCCGGCTCCCGTGACCAGTTGCCGCCTGTCGATCCGCATGTGGTCCTCCTGATGCCAGTCTGTTGCGGCCCGGCGATCCTGGCCTCTTCGCCGCGCTCGAGTTCAGGTCATGGGGCTTTGAGGGATCCGTAGTAGGCAGCGAGAGCCGCCATCTCGTCGTCGCTCAAGCGGCCGGCAATGGTTTGCATGACCTGGTTGGGCCGCTCCCTCGTCTTATACGACTTGAGCACCGTGATGAATTGATCAGAAGGCCAGCCGACGATCGAGGGAATGCCTTTGTCGGCGCCATCCAGCCGGTGGCAGGTCACGCAGGCGGACGAAAGATACTCGCCGTAGGCGGGGTCGCTGGCCTCGGCCGGCGCGCCGAGGGCCGACACCGCCAGCAGGATGGCGCCGACGCGTCGGCCGCGGAGCTGCCTCCAAGTACCATTCATGGACGCTTCCCGTGCGCTGGTCGCCGCCTGGCGTCAGTCTACCTTCGGTCCCGTCTTGCTGTCGGGCGTCACGTCGAGCACGCGGGCTCGGCCCAGGATCTTGGCCTCGGCTTTGCAGGCCGCCATGCACGGCGTTCTATTCCAGAAGTGCTTTTCGGTCGCCTCGCGGTCGTCGTCGTAGAAGCCGTCCTTGTTCGGCATTCTGATGGATGCGAGGTTCGAGTTGTTGAGCTCGAAGCCCGGATCCTTGACGATGTCGTTGAGACTGAGGACATAGGCCGTCAGCGCATAGATCTGGTCGTCCGTCAGCGACTGCGCATTGCCGAACGGCAT
The DNA here is from genome assembly GCA_033764055.1 of Hyphomicrobiaceae bacterium. Lineage (GTDB taxonomy): Bacteria > Pseudomonadota > Alphaproteobacteria > Rhizobiales > Hyphomicrobiaceae. The sequence goes on along the minus strand of JANRJI010000136.1, from coordinate 45,621 downwards.
GGCGCGCTTGATGTAGTCGAACACCGTCGAGGCTTCGGGCCAGAAAGAGCCGACCGTCTTGTCGGGACGATCGTGCTTGAGGGAGCCGAGGCCGCCGGCGAGCACCGGCCAGCGATCCTTGCCCTCGCCGAACTCGCCGTGGCACGTTGCGCACTGCGCCTGGAACAACTCCTCGCCCTGTTTGACGGTGCCCTTGCCTGGGGGGGCGCCGGCGCCGTCGGGCCGCACGTCGATGTCCCAGGCCTTGATCTCCTCGGCCGTCGCCTCGCGGCCGATGCCGATCTTACCCGCCGATGCTGGAGCAACCGGAAGCACAACTAGCGCTACGACGAGCGCGGCTTCAAGAAATCTCGACATTCTCGGTCTCTCCGCTCGACCGGACCAGCCAGGTCTGGATGCCGTTGTTATGATAGATGCTGTTGACGCCCCGAATGGCGCGCAGCTCCTCCTTCGTCGGCTGCACGTAGCCGGTCGAATCGTGGGCGCGCGATTGGATCAGCAGCTCCTGTCCCTGCCAGTCGAAATCGACGTAGAACCGCGTCAGCGACTTGCCGAGGACAGGCCCGTCGATGCGCGCCTGCTGCCAGTTCCTGCCGCCGTCGGTCGTGACATCGACCCGCGTGACGGTGCCGCGGCCCGACCAGGCGACACCGGTGATCACATTGCGGCCTTTGACCTTCAGCGGCGCCTGCGGCGAAGGTCCCGTTACCACCGATTTCGCGTCCATGAGGAACGTGTAGCGGCGCGAGCGGCCGTCGGCCATGAGATCGGTGTATTTCGAGGTTTCCTCGCGGGCGAGCCAGGGCTTGTCACCGACCTCGATGCGCCGAATCCATTTGACCCAGAGATTGCCTTCCCAGCCGGGCACAACGAGACGGAGAGGATAACCCTGCTCGGTGCGCAGGGCCTCTCCGTTCATTTTGAAGGCGAGCAGGCAATCATCCAGCGCCTTCTCGAGCGGCAGCGAGCGGTTCATCCCTGCCGAATCGGCGCCTTCGACCTGCAGCCACTTGGCATTGGGCTTGAGGCCAGCCTCGTCGAGCACGTCCTTCAGGCGAACGCCTGTGTACATGACGTTGTGCACCATGCCGTGCGTGAACTGGCAGCCGTTGAGCTGGGCGCCGCGCCATTCCATGCCCGAGTTGGCCGCGCACTCGAGGAAGAAGATGCGGTTGTAGCGGGGGAACCGCTTGATGTCGTCCATCGAGAAGATCAGCGGCTTGTCGACGAGACCGTGGATCATCAGGCGATGATCGAATGGGCTCACCTCGGCGGCTCCGCCGTGATGGCGCTCGAAGCAGAGCCCGTTCGGCGTGATGATGCCGTCGAGCTCGTGGAGCGGCGTGAAGTTGACCGAGCTTTGCCGGGAGGCGGTGAGCCATTCGACGTCGCGACGTACGACGTGGGCCTCGTACTTCGACGGCTTGCCATAGGGATGGTCGGCGACGCCGTCGCCAAGCACCTTCGACCAGTCCGGAATGTTGGGCGGCTGGTTGTCGGGGTTGGGGCCGAGCGGCTTCTTCCTGCTTTGGGCGAGGGTCTCGCCGCCGGTCGCCGCAACAGCTAGCCCGCCGGCAAGCGTCCGTGTGAGAAAACCGCGTCGGCTGGTCGCCGGATGTTCCATGTTGCCGTTGTCGATGTGCTTCATGCGAGCGCACTCCCGTGGGATCGCCGCCGGGCGGGCGGCCTGCGGCGCGATCAGGCGCCGAGAATTTTGACCGCATCGTTCTCGGTCGGCCGCACCACCTTCTCGGTTTCGATGTGCCTGGCGACGACGTCCCAGATCGGTGGGCCTTCGGTGCCCTGGTTGATGCTGGCCCAGCCGGCGACGGTGTAGTCCTTGCCGGCCTCGACAAGGCTGCCTGTCTTCAGGAGCGTCATGCCGGAAATGCGCTGGCCGATGGGTTTCGACACGTCGATGGTGTAGCCGAGGCCACCGGTGCGCACCATGTCGCCGCCCTGTTGATAGAACGGATCGGCGTTGAAGATGTTGTCGGCGACGTCCTCGAGAACCTCTTTCAGTCGAGCCCCGCTCATCGCCATGCGGTAGCAGGAGGGATACGTCATCGCCGTGGCGTTGGTGATGTCCTCGAAGGTGATGTCCTGACCTGGAAGCAGGCTCGTGCCCCAGCGGATGCCTGGCGACAATGCGATCTCGGCATCGCGTTGCTTCAGGATTGCATCACAGATGACGTTGTCGAGCGTCCCATCGAAATTGCCGCGCCGATAGAGCAGCGTCTCGGTCTTGCCGAGAACCTTCGCGAGGTCCGCCTTATAAGGCGCGCGATGGCGCGCAATGACTGCGGCCGTATCGGCATCGCCTTTGATGGCATCGGCGAAGACGGGAATGAGCCGATAGCGCCAGGCCTTGACCTCCTTGCCCTGGACGTCGAGATCGAGGCGCGAGACGAACTTTCCGTTCGATCCAGACGCGATGAGCAGCGTCTTGCCGATCCTGGTCGGCTCGGGCACCGCGTCGTGCGTGTGGCCAGAGAGAATGACGTCGATGCCGGGCACGACCTCTGCAAGCTTTCGGTCGACGTCGAAGCCGTTGTGCGACAGGAGGACGACCAGACCGGCGCCCCCTGCGCGCGCCGCCTCGACCTCTTTGGCCAGCTCCGACTCTCGAATTCCGAACGTCCACTTAGGAATCATCCAGCGCGGATTGGCGATCGGTGTGAACGGACATGCCTGGCCGATCACAGCGACCTTGACGCCGCCACGCTCGAACGTCTGCTGCGCGGGGAAGACGCGATCCTCGAACTCGCTGTCGCGAACGTTTTGAGCGAGGAACGGGAAGCCGAGCCTGTCGGCGAGCTCTTTGACGCGCGCGTCGCCGAGGGTGAACTCCCAATGGCCGGTCATGGCGTCAGGCTTCAAGGTGGCCATGGCGTCGATCATGTCCTGGCCCTTCGTCTGGAGCGAGGTCCAGCTGTTGGTCCAGGTGTCTCCGCCATCGAGGAGGAGCGTGCTATCGGGGCGTGCGGCGCGGATCGACTTGACGATGGTGGCGATCCGGTCGAGCCCCCCCATGCGGCCGTAGCTGCGGGCAAGGGCAGCGAAGTCGTCGTAGGTCAGCGCGTGGGCCAGAGCCGAGCCAGGGGTCAGCTTGTATGCCTCGAGGAAGTCCTTTCCCGTGATGTGCGGCACCTTACCCTTGGCTGTGCCGACTCCGATGTTGATTGACGGCTCCCGGAAGTGCAGCGGTACGAGCTGCGCGTGGATGTCGGTCATGTGCACGAGCGTCACGTTGCCGAGCGGCTCGAAGCCCAGCAGATCGCTCTCGGTGATGCGCTGCTGGGCGGCAAGCCGTCCGAGCCGTCCGCCGGCGGCCGTCAACATCGACGTTGCGATCGCGGCTGTCAGAAAATCTCTGCGCGTGATCATGGTGTCGCCTCTGGTTTCAGCAACCGCCGGGCGCAAAGCGCGCACCACCCGCAGGGTGGGGTCATGTCCCCACCCGGTGTGTTCGACTGTACCGGCCCTGCTGTGCGCCGGGCGCCGTTCGGCTAGCCGACGGTCACCTTCTGCTCGGCCTTGTAGACGGAGCCGTCGTCGTCGATCCACTGGAAGACGAACGTGCCGGTCTCCGGCACGCGCACGAAGAAGGACTGGTAGGGATTTGCCGAGATTGCCGGGTGCCAGTCGGCACGCAGTATCTCCTGGCCGTTGAACGTCGCGACGAACTGCTTGATGATCTTGCGCGGAATCGTTTTCCCGGCGGCGTCCTTGCGCTGGCCGCTCTCCATCTCGTGGGAGATGAGCGTCTTGACCTCGATCACCTCGCCGGCCTTGGCCGTCGACGGCATGCGGATGCGGGGAGTGGGATTGGCCATATCAAACCTCGATGCGCCTCGGCGCGATGTCTCAGCTGGTCAGGTGCCCGCCGTGCGGGTCGGAGTGTGCAATCAGCCGCCGCACCCGCCGATGGTGACCTTCACCTCTTTGACGGCTTTGTAGACGTCGCCGTTCGACATCTCGGCCACGGCGATGATGTTCTGGGTCTTGGCGAGGCGGATGCGGATGGAGCCCGCGGCCTTCGGAGCCAGTGGCGTGAAGGTGAACGAGGCGACCTGGGGATTGGGGTTGCCCTCGGCGAAAAAGTGCACGGACTTGACGTAGTCGGCGGCCGTCATCGGGCTCTCGACATCGAATGAGAGGGGCACGACAAGGCCGTTCTCAGCGATGGAGGGCAGGTCCAGCTTGATGCGGCCTTCCTTGACCGGCTTGTCTCCGAACAGCTTCTTGATCTCGTCGGCGACCATCTTGTCGTCGGCGAGCGCCAGGGACGGGACGGCGGCCAGTGCGACGATGCCGCCTGTCGCGGCGAGGAAGTTGCGGCGCGTGGCGCCAGCAGCGAGAGCTGTCACGTGTCTCCTCCTGTTTTGATCGGCTCGGGCAGGGCGATATGATGAGCTTGGCCCAACCCGGCGCTCTTGCCGGCGCCTCTGTCCATACATAGACGAATTAGCATATGTCGATATTATCTTGCAATGGGCGTGTTCATATCGATAATGGTGCCTGTGACGAAGCGCCACGATAGGACCTGCGGAGCAACGACAGGGCGTCGGGACGAGGGAGGATGACGTGACGATGAGAAGATTTTGGCAGTGCGTGGCCGTGGCCGGCGCAATTTTGGCAGCGGCTCCCGCCATGGCGCAGGATGCCACGGAGAAGGAGATCGAGCGCTACCGCGAGATGATCGCCGATCCATTCGCCAATCCGGGCTTTCTGTTCGTCGATCGCGGTGAGGCACTCTGGAAGCAAAGCCGAGGCACCAAGAACGTCTCTCTCGAGACGTGTGATCTGGGCGAGGGGCCGGGTAAGCTCGAAGGTGCGTATGCCAAGCTGCCCCGCTATTTCGCTGACGCCGACCGGGTGATGGATCTCGAGCAGCGGCTGTTGTGGTGCATGGAAAAAATCCAGGGCCTCGACACGGCGGACATCGTCAAGCGCAAGTTCGGCAAGCCGAACGTCACGTCGGACATGCAGGATCTGGTCGGCTTCATCGCCAACAAGTCGAACGGCATGAAGATCGTTGCCCAACAGAGCCATCCCAAGGAGAAGGAGATGGCGGAGATCGGCGAGGCACTGTTCTATCGTCGCGGCGGGCAATGGGATTTCGCCTGCTCGACGTGCCACGAAGCCCCGGGTCAGCGTATTCGCCTCCAGGCGCTGCCGCTTCTCGCGAAGCCGGGCAAGGCTGCCCAGCTGACGATGGGCACATGGCCGACCTACCGCGTCTCGCAGAGCCAGCTCAGGACGATGCAGCACCGGCTATGGGACTGCTACTGGCAGATGCGCTGGCCGGACGCGACTTATGCCTCGGACGGCATCACTGCCCTGACCGCCTATCTTATGAAGAATGCGGACGGGGGCGAGATCCAAGTCCCCTCGATCAAGCGCTGAGTGAGGGAGGACGATATGAGACTGGCAATCATCGCTGCAATCGGCTCGCTCGCGCTGCTGTCGCCGGCCGCGGCCCAGACCAAAGTCGATCCGGCCAAGGTCGAGGCGGCCGTCGCGTCGATCTTCGGAAAATCACCCGCGGAGTGGCAGGCGCGAATCGTGCAGGACGAGACGCAGAAAGCCTGCTCGGAGACGCGCAATCAGCCGTCTCCCGACGTGGCCAAGGCGATCATGGAGCGCGAAAAGAAGAACGTGGTTTTCCCCGCAGACGGCAAGGTGATCGGTGACTGGAAGAGCGGAGAGAAGCTCGCGCAGAGCGGCTACGGCGGGCGTCATACCGATGACCCCAAACGCCCGGTCGGCGGCAACTGCTATGCCTGCCATCAGCTATCGAAGAAGGAGTTGAGCTTCGGGACCATGGGGCCGCCGCTCGTCGAGTACGGGAAGGTGCGCAAATACAAGGAGGAGGACGCGAAGGCAGCCTACGCCAAGATCTACAACGCGCAGGCTGTGTTCGCGTGCTCGAACATGCCGCGGCTCGGTCACAGCAAGCATCTCAACGAGCAGCAGATCAAGGACTTGGTGGCGCTGCTGTTCGATCCCGAGAGCCCGGTGAACAAATAGGCAGGCGGCATGACGGCGATCAGACCGAAGCGGCGTGAGGGCGGCAGGCTATGTCACGCCCACCCAGCTCTCGTCGTGGCTCTGCTCGCGATCGCAGCTTTCGCCTGTCCCAGCAGCGCGGTGCGGGCTGCCGAGCTCGTCATGTTCGAGGAGGCCGGGTGCGCGTGGTGCCGGGCCTTCGACCGCGAGATCGCACCGGCCTATCCGAGGACCGAGGAGGGTCGACGGGCTCCCCTGCGGCGGGTCGACATCCGCAATGCTGCGCGCTCGGGCGTGCGGCTCGACAAGTCGGTCTACGTGACACCCACGTTCGTGCTGGCCGAGAACGGGGTCGAGCTCGGGCGTATCACGGGCTATCCCGGACAGGATTTTTTCTGGGGCCTGCTGGATGAGTTGCTCGGCCGGCTTCCGCCAGCCCCGGCGCCCGCGGCCAGGCCCAGAGATGCCCACCTCGCGCCGGGTCTGAGGCCGGGTGGCCTGCTGACGGAAGCCGCCGTCGAGATGCCTCCGCCAGCGGCGTACCGAGGGGGCGCGAGCGGGCTTTGGGCGTCACCAACGGGAGCATTACGGGTCGAGCGACCATGACCGATTCGATGAGCAAGGCGATCGAGGACGTGCTCGGCGCCGACAATGAGATCTCAGAGGATCTTGCGAGCCTGATGCGCAAGGCGCGCAAGGCCAGCGATTTCCTGAAAGCGCTCGCGCACGAGAATCGTCTTGTCATCCTGTGCCTGCTGAGCGAGCGGGAGCGCTCGGTGACCGAGCTCGAGGGGCTGCTTGCCCTCAGTCAGGCGACGGTGTCACAGCAGCTGGCGCGGCTGCGCCACGAGGGTCTCGTCGAGACGCGTCGCGAGGGCCGTGCGATCTACTACAGCCTCGCAGACGACACGACGCGACGCTTCATCCGGGCGATCTACGACAAATTCTGTCGCGAGGGCTGAGCCAAGTCCGCGTCGGCGCGGATCGCGGGAGTGGTCGGCGTGCAGCTGGATTGGCTCATCGTAGCAGGATTTCTTTGTGGCGTGATTGCGGGTGGCGCCGCGCGCTACGGCCGCCTGTGCAGCATGAGCGCCATCGAGGATGCGCTGGTCGGGCAGGATTACCGGGGTGCCAGTGCCTGGCTGCTGGCCGTATCCGTGGCCGGTCTTGCGACGCTGGCGCTGGTAACGGTGGGCCTTGCCGACGTCGGAGCCAGCCTCTATGGGTCGCCGCGGCTGCATCTGCTCGGGGTCGCCGGTGGCGGTGCAATCTTCGGGCTCGGCATGACGCTCGCCGGCACCTGCAGCTTCGGCCTTATCGTCCGCGCAGGCAGCGGCGACCTTGCTGCTGCCGTGAGCGCGCTCGTCGTCGGCATTCTCGCTTACGCCGTGACGGCCGGGGTTCTGGCGCCCATGCGGGCTGCACTGCTCGATATCGGCGTGCTGGACCTCAGCGCTATCGGCGGCGGCACGCTCGACGCAATCGCCGCACACTGGGTGGGGCTACCCACTGCGCGCGCAATGGTTGCCATCGTTCTGCTGCTGCTCGCAGGGCTCGTCGTCGCCGATAGGCGTATGCGCCAGCGACCCCGGCTCCTCGCCGGAGCGATCCTGCTCGGGCTGACCGTCGCCGCCGGCTGGGCCGTGACGACGGTTGGCGTCCGCGAGCTGTCGGCCACCCGGGTGGAGAGCTTGTCGTTCGTCGCACCCGTCGGCCGCGCCTTGCTGCAGACCATGGCGTTGCCATTTCGTGGCGTCGGGTTCGGCGTGGCGTCCGTGATCGGCGTTTTCGTCGCCTCGATGGCCGTCGCCGCAGCGCGCCGGGAGCTGAGATGGGAAGCCTTCGATGATCCGACGGAAATGCGGCGGCACCTTGCAGGCGCGGCGCTGATGGGCGTGGGCGGCGTGCTCGCGCAAGGCTGCACGATCGGGCAGGGATTGTCGGCTGCGAGTGTGCTTGCGCTCTCTGCACCGCTCTTCGTCATCGCCGTCCTTGCGGGTGCCCGCATCGGCCTCAGCTATCTGATCGAAGGAACTGCCCTGTGGCGGCTGGGCTTTTCGCCGCGGTCCGAGCGTTGAGCGTTGCCTCATCCGATGCATGCAAGTATTCCGATCTCGATATGTGTCCAAGGAGGGAAACCATGCGTCGTTCGGCTCACGCACTGAGCATCGCTATCGTTGCCGTGGCATTCGGAGCCCCGGCGGCATCGGCCCAGGATGTCGCCAACGGTGAGGACGTGTTCAAGAAGTGTCGTGCCTGCCATCAGATCGGCGAAGGCGCCAAGAATGCCGTCGGACCCGTCCTCAATGGTCTCTTCGGCCGCAAGTCGGGGACCATCGAGGGCTTCACTTACTCCGAGGCCAACAAGAGCTCGGGTGTCACCTGGGACGAGGCGACGTTCGCCAAGTACATCCAGGATCCGCGCGCGGCGATGCCGGGCAACAAGATGGCGTTTGCCGGCATCAAGGACGCCGAGGACATCAAGGACCTGACGGCGTTCCTCAAGCAGTTCGACGCCACCGGCAAGAAGAAGTAGGCTGGGACGGTCCGGCCGCCGGTGATGGATCGGTGGCCGACCACCAGCATGGGTGCAGGATGGCCGGCGCAGAATGGTTGGCCGAGTTCAGCGGCCTCAGCAGCCTGGACGACGACGCCCGCGAGACGTTGAGGCGATCAGGCCGCGTGGTCGAGATGCCGGCCGGTCGCCGCATCTTCGGGCCGGGCCAGGCGCCGGACAGCTTTCTACTTCTGCTGACTGGCTCTGTGCGAGTGCACCAAATCTCAGAGAGCGGCAGGGAGATCGTCCTCTACCGCGTTTCGGCCGGAGAGAGCTGCGCGCTCACGACGGCCTGCCTGCTCGGCTACGATGCCTATGGCGCCGAGGGCATCGCCGAGACCGACATCCGCGCCGTCGCCATTCCCCGCAGCACATTCGATGAGCTCGTGTCGCGCAGCGCGCAATTTCGCCGCTTCGTCTTCATGGGCTTCAGCCGGCGAATGACCGACCTCTTCCGGCTGATCGAGGAGGTGGCATTCCAGCGTCTGGACATCCGTCTCGCCGGCAAGCTGCTCGAGCGGTCCCAGGGCGGCGCGACGATCGACCTCACGCATCAGGAGCTGGCGGCTGAGCTGGGGACGGCCCGCGAGGTGGTCAGCCGCCAGTTGCAGGAGCTGCAGCGCCGCGGATGGATATTGCCCGGGCGTGGGCACATCGAGATCAAGGACCGCACTGCGCTCGAGCGACTGGCCGCGGCCTGAGAAGAGAGGGGCCACGGAGTTGCCATCCTCGGGCACACGGCCCGATGGCTAGGCGTTTTGCCTTGGATAGCGCAGGCCGAGGAGCGCCTCGCGCCCGTCTCACAGTGGACGCCGGTCGGAGAGAACTGCCATGGATGTCTCTGCGCTCGACCTCGCACGGCTTCAATTCGCCTTCACGGTGTCGGCTCACATCTTTTTTCCGGCCTTCACCATAGGGCTGGCGAGCTATCTGGCCGTGCTCGAGGGCCTCTGGCTGCTCACCGGCCGCGACGTCTACATGCAACTCTTTCGCTACTGGCTGGTGATTTTCGCGCTGACGTTCGGCATGGGCGTCGTCTCCGGCGTCGTCATGAGCTACCAGTTCGGCACCAACTGGAGCGTATTCTCCGACAAGACCGGCCCCGTTCTCGGACCCCTGATGGGGTACGAGGTTCTGTCCGCGTTCTTCCTCGAGGCAGGGTTCCTCGGCGTCATGTTGTTTGGCCTCCGGCGTGTCGGACGGGGATTGCATTTTTTCGCGACGCTGATGGTCGCGGCAGGCACGCTCCTGTCGGCCTTCTGGATCCTGTCGGCGAACAGCTGGATGCATACACCCGCCGGCTACGCCATGAATGACAAGGGTCAGTTCGTGCCGACCGACTGGTGGGCGGTGATCTTCAACCCGTCGTTTCCCTATCGGCTCGTGCACATGGTTCTGGCTGCCTATCTCACCACCGCGTTCGTGGTGGGTGCGGTCGGGGCCTGGCATCTGCTGCGCGACAGGTCGAACGAGCCGGCGCGCCTGATGATGTCGATGGCATTGTGGATGGCGGCGCTGGTGACACCCGTGCAGATTTTCGCCGGCGACCTGCATGGCCTCAACACCCTCGAGCATCAGCCGATGAAGGTGGCGGCTATCGAGGGGCACTACGAGACACGGCGCGGCGCGCCGCTCGTGCTGCTCGGCTGGCCCGACAACGCAGCCGGGCAGGTGCGATATGCCGTGGAGGTGCCAAAGCTCGGCAGCCTCATCCTCACCCACGATTTGGAGGGCGAGATCAGGGGGCTCAAGGCGTTCCCGAGAGCCGACTGGCCGAGCACGCCGCTGGTCTTCTGGAGCTTCCGCATCATGGTCGCCATCGGCTTCGCCATGCTGGCCGTGGGCATCTGGAGCCTCGTTGCGCGCTGGCGCGGTGGCCTCGCCAACGCGGCGGCATTGCAGCGAGCTTGCGTGATGATGGGGCCGTCGGGCTTCGCTGCGGTTCTCGCCGGCTGGATCACGACCGAGGCCGGGCGGCAGCCCTACACCGTGTACGGGTTGCTGCGAACGGCTGACAGCGTATCACCGGTCGCAGCCCCGGCTGTGGCGAGCTCGCTCATCGCCTTCGTGCTCGTCTATCTGGCGGTGTTCGGGACGGGCACGCTGTACACGCTCCGGCTGATGGCCCGAGCGCCTGGGCCGCTGGCGGAGGGACCCCACGTCGATGAGCCCGTTCGCGCCGCGGGAATCGTCCCGGGTCCGGCGCAAGTCGTGCCACGCGCGCCTGGTGCAGCCGATCGCTGAGGAGATGGAAATGCTCGATCTCGCCTTCGTCTGGGCCATGCTCATCGCCTTTGCCGTATTCGCCTACGTCGTCCTCGACGGCTTCGACCTCGGCATGGGACTGATTTTTCCTCTGCTGCGCACTCGCGAGGAGCGGGATCTTGCGATGACGTCGGTGGCCCCCGTCTGGGATGGCAACGAGACGTGGCTCGTGCTCGGCGGGGGCGGTCTGCTGGCCGTGTTTCCGCTGGCCTATGCCGTGCTGATGACGGCGCTCTATCCGCTCGTGATCGCGATGCTGGTCGGCTTGATCCTGAGGGGCGTCGCATTCGAGTTCCGCTGGAAATCGCAGGCGCACCGCTGGCTCTGGGATATCGCCTTTGCGGGCGGCTCGCTGCTCGCTGCGCTCGCCCAGGGGATGATGCTCGGCGCCATCGTGAAGGGCATCGCGGTGGAAGGCCGCGCCTATGCTGGTGGTTGGCTGGACTGGCTGACGCCGTTCAGCCTTCTGACGGGCTTCTCGCTGGTCATCGGGTATGCGCTGCTCGGTGTCGGCTGGCTGCTGATCAAGACGGACGGGCCCTTGCGGGAGAGCGCATTCCGACTTGCGATGCCGCTCGCGGTGGGCCTCGTAGCTGCTGTGGCGCTGGTCAGTGCCTGGACACCGTTCTTGGACGCGGACTTCATGCGGCGCTGGCTGTCGTGGCCGACGATCGTCTATGTGGCCCCCGTGCCGCTGCTCACGGCGCTCAGCGCCTGGTGGCTCTGGGCCTCGATTGCAGCTCGAAGGGAGCGCGAGCCGTTCCTGGCGACGCTCGCCCTGTTCCTGTTGTCCTACATCGGTCTCGGCATCAGTCTCTATCCCTACGTGGTGCCGCACACCATCACCATCTGGGACGCCGCCGCTCCCGATGCGAGCCTGGGCTTTCTCCTGATTGGTGCCGTGGTGCTGGTGCCGCTGATCCTCGCGTATACGGGCTATGCCTACTGGGTGTTCCGCGGCAAAGTACGGCTCGGGGACGGCTACCATTGAGGAAGGGGAATTCAGGCCGCCCGAGCGGCTCGGCGCAGCAGTTGGTCCTCGTCCGGCGTTTGCTGTGGTTCACGGTGCTCTGGGCGCTGGGCGTAGGGGCCATGGGTCTGGTCGGCCTAACCCTGCGCATTCTGCTCGGCCGTTGATGCAGCCAATACTCTGTCCCTGTACGAACCGATCCGGCTCTCATGGCGCTCAAATCCAAGGCCACAGTCCTCCTCGCCGGGCCGACGGCCTCAGGAAAGTCGGCGCTCGCGCTGCAGCTTGCGCGGACCCGCGGCGGCATCGTCATCAATGCCGACAGCATGCAGGTCTATGGCGAGCTATCGGTCCTGACAGCGCGGCCGTCGCCGGCCGACGAAACCGCGGCTCCGCACCGGCTTTATGGACACGTCGCTGCGGCCGAAGCCTATTCCGTCGCGCGGTGGCTCGAGGACGTCGCGGCCGTCGTGGCGCAGGTCCGGGAAGCTGGCGCAGTGGCGATCATCGTCGGTGGCACGGGCCTCTATTTCAAGGCGTTGACCGAGGGCCTGTCGGCGGTTCCGCGGGTACCCGACGAGGTGCGCCGGCGATGGCGCCAGCTTGCGACGCAAGCACCACCGGGCGAGCTGCACCGGATTCTGGCTGGCCGGGATCCGGTCATGGCTGCTCGCCTCGCGCCGGGCGACACCCAGCGCCTGACGCGCGCGCTCGAGGTTATGGAGGCGACTGGTCGATCGCTGGCCGAGTGGCAGGCCTTGCCCGGCGTGCCCCTCGTACGCGCGGAGGTGGCCGACTGCCTCGTCGTTCGCCGGCCCCGCTCCGAGCTGCATGACCGCTGCGACCGACGGCTCGATGCGATGATCGAAGCCGGCGCACTCGACGAGGTTGCGCGGCTCGTGGAGCTTGAGCTCCCGGACGACGCCCCCGTCATGCGGGCCCTTGGGGTCCGCCCCCTGGCCGCGCATCTCGTCGGCCGGCTGTCGCGCGACCAGGCTGTCGCGCAGGCCAAGCTCGAGACCCGACAGTACGTGAAGAGGCAGGAGACTTGGCTCAATCGCAATATGAGTTCGTGGAAGATCGTATAATTGCAAGAATCGTGCATTTTTCTGAGCCCATGCATACATTTTATTGACGGGGACTCCTGGCCGGATCAAATGGCGCCCGGATCAAGCCCCTTTCGAAGACTGTCGCCCGAGGAGACTGCCGCCATGGCCCGCATGATGACTGGCGCCGAAATCGTGATGAAGGCTCTCGCGGATCAGGGCGTCGAGTACGTTTTCGGCTATCCAGGCGGCGCCGTACTGCCGATCTATGACGAGCTGTTCCAGCAGGAGAAGGTCAAGCACGTGCTCGTCCGACAGGAGGGCGGCGCGGTGCATGCGGCCGAGGGCTATGCGCGTTCGACGGGGAAGGTGGGCGTCGTGCTCGTCACGTCGGGTCCCGGCGCCACCAACGCCGTCACGGGTCTCACCGACGCGCTGATGGATTCGATCCCCGTCGTCGTGCTGACCGGCCAGGTGCCGACGCACCTCATCGGCAACGACGCCTTCCAGGAGTGCGACACGGTCGGCATCACCCGGCCGTGCACCAAGCACAACTGGCTCGTCAAGAACGTCAATGACCTCGCCCGCACACTCCACGAGGCGTTCTATATCGCCCGCAGCGGTCGTCCCGGTCCCGTCGTCGTCGACATCCCGAAGGACGTGCAGTTCGCCTCGGGGACCTACGTCGGCTCGTCGACGGCGACGCTCGCCCACAAGAGCTATCGGCCCAAGCTGAAGGGTGACAGTGCGGCCTTGGAGCGGGCCGTAGAGGTGATGGCCAAGGCCAAGCGCCCGGTCTTCTACACCGGCGGCGGCGTCATCAACTCCGGACCCAAGGCGAGCCAGCTGCTGCGCGAGTTGGTGCGCCTGACCGGATTTCCGATCACCTCGACGCTGATGGGGCTCGGCGCCTACCCCGCAGCCGACAAGCAGTGGCTGGGCATGCTCGGCATGCACGGCACATACGAATCGAACATGGCGATGCACGGCTGCGATGTCATGATCAATATCGGTGCTCGCTTCGACGACCGCATCACCGGCCGTGTCGATGCGTTCTCGCCGGGCTCGACCAAGATCCATGTCGACATCGATCCGTCCTCGATCAACAAGAACGTCAAGGTCGACATCCCGATCGTCGGGGACTGCGCCTACGTCCTCGAGGAGATGATCAGGCTCTGGAAGGCGAAGGCCGGACAGCCCGACAAGCCGGCGCTCAGGGCGTGGTGGAAGGAGATCGATGGCTGGCGCGCGCGCAAGTCGCTCGCCTACCGCAAGCTGCCGGACCAGATCATGCCGCAGGAGGCCATCGAGCGGCTCTACCAGGCGACCAAGGACCTCGACACCTACGTCACGACGGATGTCGGGCAGCACCAGATGTGGGCGGCTCAGTTCTACCATCTCGAGGAGCCGAACCGGTGGATGACCTCGGGCGGCCTCGGGACCATGGGCTACGGGCTGCCGGCGGCGATCGGCGTGCAGCTGGCGCACCCGCGCTCGACGGTGCTGTGCTTCTCCGGTGATGCCTCGATCCTGATGAACATCCAGGAGATGTCCACGGCCGTTCAGTACAAGCTGCCGGTCAAGATCTTCATCCTCAACAACCAGTACATGGGGATGGTGCGGCAGTGGCAGCAGCTCCTCCACGGCAACCGCTACTCGGAAAGCTACACGGAGGCGCTGCCCGATTTCGTCAAGCTGGCGGAAGCCTACGGCGGCGTCGGGCTCCGGTGCGACAGCCCGGGCGACCTCGACGGGGCGATCAAGGAGATGCTGGCGATCAAGGAGAAGCCCGTCCTCTTCGACTGCCGGGTTGCGAAGCTCGCCAACTGCTTCCCGATGATTCCGTCCGGCAAGGCCCACAACGAGATGCTGATGGGCGAGAACGTCAGCGACGAGGAGGTCGGCGCGGCGATCGGCAAGGAAGGCAAGATGCTGGTGTAGGAGCCGGGCGGCTCTCCCGGCCCGAGCGCTCGACCGGCGTCCCCGCCGAGATGCGTCAACCTTCCATCGAAGTCGGGGCGCCCCTCCGGCGCCCGCCAGATCTCAGCCCAGGATCACATGCGGCACGAAGCGCGCAGCATCCGTCGTCACATCGGCGTCGCCTTCGCGCACGCCGAGGGCTGCCGGCTCGCTGGCGACCAGCCAGACGCCGCAGACCGGCCGGCGGCCGGCGAACCCGGGAAGCGGGTGGTACGCCTGCAGGACATGGCCTTCCGCACCGTAAGGCCCCGGTGTCCCGCTGGAGGCAGAAGCCGTGCAGCCGGCACTGATGATCTCGATGTTGGCGCCTTCACGGGAATAAAGCGGCTTCCGCACGTAGCTGTGGCCGAGGTCGGCGGCGCGCGGGTCGCCATCGAAGTAGGTGGGCAGCAGGTTGGGATGTCCCGGGAATGCCTCCCAGAGCAAGGCCATCAGGCCCTTGTTCGAAAGCACCGATTTCCAGGCCGGCTCGATCATCCGGCAGCCGGACGCTGGAATGTGCCGGGCGAACGCCTCGCGCAGCAGCCACTCCCATGGATAGAGCTTGAACAGCGTCGTGATGACCCGGTCGTCGCGGTCGGTGAAGCGGCCGCGCGTATCGATGCCGATCTGCTCGATCGGCAGGCGAACGGTCTCGAGGCCCGCCTGGATGGCGCAATCCTGGAGATAGGTGACGGTGCCCATGTCCTCGCGGCTGGCGCCTACGGCGGTAAGGTGTATCCCGCCGCGGATGCCCAATCGCCGAAAGGCATCGACGAGCCTCTCGTGCAGCGAATTGAGCTGATCGGAATCGGGCGGCAGATGGCCGCGCTCCCGCATCTGCTCCAGCCACACCCACTGGAAGACGGCGCTCTCGTAGAGCGACGTCGGGGTGTCGGCGTTGTATTCGTAGAGCTTGGCCGGGCCCTTGCCGTCGAAACAGAAATCCATCCGGCCGTAGAGATTGCGCTCGCGCCGCTGCCAGCTGCCGGCGACGTAGTCGTGGAACGCGGTGGGAATTCCGAGGCGGTCGAGGATGGCCTCGTCACGCACGGCCCGCGCCACGATGTCGAGGCACATCGCCTCGACATCGGCGGCCGGTGCCTCGAGACCTCGCTCGGCCTCGTCGAGCGTGAACGTGTAGCAGTGGGCCTCGTCCCAGTAGACCGTGCCGTCCGGCGAGTGGAAATCGAAGCCGTGGGCTTCCGCCGTGCTCTGCCAGTCGGGGCGCGGCGCGATCGAGCGGCGTTGCATGTCCTGTCACCCGCCGGTATGGGCGCTGGTGCCGCCGAAGCCCGAGGCGCTCACCCTGGTCGCCGTGGAGCCGAAACCGCCCCGAGCCATGGTGTGGCCCTTTGTGATCTGGCTGGCGGTGGGCGCGGCCGCAGCGCGCGCAGGGATGCTCGACGCCCCGCCGCGGCCCGCGATCACCACTCCGCTCGCCGTCGCGCGGCCGGTCGGGCTGGTGGCGCTCGAGACCACGGCCTGCGGCTGCGCACGGGCTCCCGCCATGATGAAGCCGATCATGGACGGCCGCCAGGAGGCGTCTCGGCTACTCGGCTTATCGAGCTCGCATCTGCCGGTGCCGGCCACGTCCTCGCACTCTGCCTGATCCTGGTACTTGGGATAGGCGCTGTCGTAGGCGTCCTCAGCAGCGCCCTTGGAACGGTCGCAGGTGGCCTTGCTGAAGCCGTCGGCAACGCATTCCGAGACCGTGGCGTAAGCCTTCACTGGCACGATCTCGTTCGGGTCCTCGCACGCCGTCAAGGTGAGCGCGCTGACGCCCATCCCAAGGAGGGCAACATACCGTGACCGCTTCATGTGCCGACCTCTACGCAAACACCTTCGGAGCCAGAGTACAGCGGCAGGCTTCCCAGTCCGTTAAGCCATACAGACGTCGTCTGATGAAAAGAGAAGGGAACAGCGTTGCGGCCGCCGTCGATCCCCGGCCGAGGGCGCGTTGGCACATTGCACACGCCGTTATCGGCATCGCTTGAGGGCCATCACACCATGCAACTCGTCATTGCCAACAAGCTCTACTCGTCCTGGTCGCTGCGTCCGTGGATGCTCATGACGGCGCTGGGCGTCCCGTTCGAGGAGACGGTGATCCCGATGTATCTCCCGGATTCCAAGGCGCGGATGCTCGACGTCTCGCCGACCGGTAAGATGCCTCTGCTGATCGATGGCGACCTCAGGATCTGGGAGAGCCTCGCCATCGTCGAGTATCTGCACGAGCGCTTCCCGGCCAAGGGTGTGTGGCCGTCGGAAGCAGCCAGGCGGGCGCATGCCCGATCGATCGCGTCGGAAATGCATGCAGGCTTTCAGGGTCTGCGCAATGCCTGCCCGATGAACCTCGGCAAGCGCTTTCATCCTCGCGACGATCTGGGCTCCGACGTTGCCGACAACGTACGGCGGTTCGAGGGACTGGTGTCCGATGCCCGACGGCGATTCGGGGCTGGGGGGGAGTTCCTCTACGGCGCGTTCTGCGCCGCCGACGCGATGTACGCGCCGCTCTGCACCCGGCTCGATACCTATCAGGTCCCCCTTGCTCCGCAGACGCGCGCCTACGTCGATGCCGTCCTGGCCCATCCGGCATTCCGGGCATGGCGCGATGCGGCGCTGACCGAGCCCTGGAGCATAACTCACTACGAGGCCGGCTGGAACGTCGCCGAGAGCTTCCATCAACCCTCCATCCTCTCGGGGCACCCGATCCAGGGACCCCGCTGAACACCGAGAGAGATCCCATGTCGCAGAAAGGAACAGGCTCGGCCTACTTCATTGAGGAGAAGAAGGAGGAGCTGGTTGCCCACACGTTGTCGATCCTGGTCGACAACGAGCCTGGCGTGCTGTCCCGGATCTCGGGGCTGCTTTCGGGGCGTGGCTACAACATAGAAAGTCTCACGGTCTCCGAGACTGAGCATGAGAAGCACCTCTCGCGCTTCACTATCGTCACCAAGGGGACCCGCATGGTCCTCGAGCAGATCAAGAATCAGCTGGAACGCATGGTTCCCGTGCATCGCGTGATCGACCTCACGGTCGAGGGCGATCCGCTCGAGCGGGAGCTGGCTCTGATCAAGGTGGCCGGGAAGGGCGAGAAGCGCATCGAGGCGCTGCGGCTCGCCGAGATCTTCCGGGCGAGCGTGATCGACGCATCGACCGAGCACTTCGTGTTCGAGATCACGGGACGCTCATCGAAGATCGAGCAGTTCATCTCGATCATGCGTGAGCTCGGCCTCGTCGAGGTCGCCCGCACCGGGATCACGGCGATCGGGCGCGGTCCACTGGGGATGCTCTCCCGCGCCGGGGCTTGAGCATCATCGCGGCACAGACTAATTGAGGTGGTCATGGCCCAGGGCCATGGTCGCGGAGGCTCAGTCCCATGCCAATCGCCGTGTCACGTGCGGTCGCTCTGTTTGTATGTCTGCTGGCCGTGCTCGGTGGCGCTACCGAAGCGGTGGCGCAGAAGCCCGAGATCTATCAGTCGGGTCAGGAACGGTTCGGGGCCAGTCTCGCAGTCGGCGGCTTCGATACGGTGGCCTACCACACGCAGGGCCTGCCGGTGCCGGGCAACGCTGCATTCCGCGTGAGCTGGAAGGGAGCCGAGTGGCGTTTCTCATCCAGCGAGAATCGCGACCGGTTCGTCAAGGAGCCCGATAAGTACGCACCCCAATTCGGTGGCTATTGTGCATTCGCCGTCGCCTACGGGTCCACGGCGGCCGGCGACCCGAGAGTGTTCTCGATCGCGAAGGGCAAGCTCTATCTCAATCTGAACGAGAGCGTTCAATCGTCCTGGGCGCGTGACCAGGACAACCTCATCCAGCGTGCCGAGAGGAATTGGCCCAAAGTCGTGCAGTAGGCAGACAGCGCGCGGGCCGCGGCAGCGTCATTCGCACGCCGGCGCATCTGCGGCACAGCGGATCAAAGCCAGAGCCACTTCCACCGCCTGTATCCGGATCGCCTCTCGCGAAAGGGGGCCGAACCGATACTCCCGGTGTTGTGGTAGCGAGCCGATGCGTGCAGCGGCCAAGTGAACGAGACCCACCGGCTTCTCCCGGGTGCCGCCACCCGGACCGGCCAAGCCGGTGACCGCGATCGCTATTTGACTGATCGAGTGGAGCAGCGCCCCCTCTGCCATCGCCAGGGCAGCCTCCCGACTGACGGCGCCATGACTCGTCAGCACCTCGCTGCGAACCCCGAGCATATCGGTCTTGGCATCGTTGGAGTAAGTGACGAAACCTCGATCGAAGACGTCCGACGACCCAGGTATGTCCGTGATCAAGGCTGCAATCAGGCCGCCTGTGCAACTCTCAGCGGTGGCGAGCGACAGCCCCCGCTGCCGCAACATCGCCAGGAGCTGCTCGGCGTCCGTCCTGAGATGATCCGGAAACATTGCTTCCATCCGTCGCCACGGCCCGCTGGCGCAACCTAGCTGGACGTGAGACGGGGAGGCAACAATTTGACCGCGGTCAGGGAGCGGCGAGCTTCTCCGCATTGGACAGAAGACCATCCAGGAGGGAGCGAGCTTCCGCTCCCATCGTCTCGGTCGACCGCCGCTGCGCCTCGAGCCAGAGCGGATAGGCCTCGCGGATCACCGCCTTGCCGCGTGGTGTAAGATGCAAGCCGCGTCCACGCCGCCCGGCCGGTGGGTCCATCTCGATGTGACCGAGGGCCAGGAGGCGCTTGAGGTTGCGCGACAGCGTCGACTTCTCGATGTCCAGACCCAATCCGATCTCGGCGGCTGTGATGCCATCGGTTTGGGCCAGTTGCGTCAGCAGGGTGAACTGGCTTGCCGTGATCTTGTGCGGGCGCAGTGCGTCGTCGTAGACCCGGGTCACGATCCGGCTCAGCTGGCGTACGCGTGTTGCGATGCAGGTTTCCGCGGTGGTGGTGGCTATCGCGCCGAGCTCCGGCTGGGCGGCCCGCATCGGCGGTGGTGTCATGATGTTCATGTGATGTCTCCCCCGGAAGGCCCCTTGCGTTGACAAAGGTCTTGCCTCGATTCGGGAGGGTGCTGCAATGCGAGGCGGTACCGAATTGAGCCACAGCCGGCGATAGCTGCGGATCCCGACAGGCGCGCAGCCAGCTGCTGTGTCGCATCGCCCTGAGACGACGGCGGGCAGGCGCTGTCGAAGTCGACGCCCCTGGCCCCCGACGGGCGGAGTGACTGGAGATGCAGGCTCAGACGGTCTCGCCGGTCTTGACGCGATCGCGGCGGCTCTCGCTGTCCTGGCTTTTGCCCTCGACGAGAAGCGAGAGTTGGCGCGGGCCCAGCCCTTCTTGATCGACGAGCCGCGTCGGGTAGTCGCCCGTGAAGCAATGGTCGGTGAATTGCGGGCTGTGGTTGTTCCGCGCCTGCTGGCCCATGGCCCGATAGAGCCCGTCTACGGAGAGGAACGCCAGGCTGTCGGCCCCCATGTGGGCGCGCATCTCCTCGATGGTGTTGTTGGCGGCCAGCAGCTCCTTCGTGCGGGGCGTATCGATGCCATAGAAGTCTGGATGCCGAATCGGAGGACTCGAGATGCGCATGTGCACCGCCCGGGCGCCAGCCTCCTTCAGCATGGCGACGATCTTGCGGGAGGTCGTGCCGCGCACGATGCTGTCGTCGAGCAGCACGATGCGCGCGCCGCGGATGACGCCAGGATTGGCCGAATGCTTGAGCTTGACGCCGAGCTGGCGGATCTTTTGCTCCGGCTCGATGAACGTGCGTCCGACGTAATGGTTGCGGATGATGCCGAGCTCGAATGGGATGCCTGCGGCCTGTGCGAAGCCGATCGCGGCGGGGACCCCAGAATCGGGGATCGGCACTACGAAGTCAGCGTCCGCCGGCGACTCTGCCGCCAGCTCGGCGCCCATCTGCTTGCGCATATCGTAGACGCTGCGGCCGCCGATGACGCTGTCGGGCCGAGCGAAGTACACGTACTCGAAGACGCAGGGTCGTGCGGGCCGCCGCGGGAAGGGTCGGTGGCTTTCGACCCCCCTGTCGGTGATGACGACGACCTCGCCGTTGTCGATCTCGCGAATGAGCTCGGCGCCGACGATGTCGAGGGCACAGGTCTCCGAGGCGAGCACGTATGCGGCGCCGAGGCGGCCGAGCACCAGAGGGCGGATGCCGATGGGGTCGCGGGCACCGATCAGCATGTCGTTGGTCAGGCAGGCCAACGCGTAGGCACCTTCGATCTGGAGCAGCGCATCGATGAAGCGCTCGACGATCCGGCGCTTTTTCGAGCGGGAAATGAGGTGGAGGATCACCTCGGTATCCGAGGTCGACTGGCAGATGGCGCCCGAACGGATCAACTCGTCGCGAATGGTGAGGGCGTTCGTCAGGTTGCCGTTGTGCGCAACGGCAAAGCCGCCCTGGTCGAGGTCGGCGAACAGCGGCTGCACGTTGCGCAACACCACATCGCCGGTGGTCGAATAGCGATTGTGGCCCAGAGCCATGCGCCCCGTGAGCCGCTCGATGACGTCGGAGCGGGAGAAATTGTCGCCTACGAGACCGAGCCGCCGCTCCTGGTTGAACCGCTTGCCGTCGTAGCTGACGATGCCGCAGCCCTCCTGGCCGCGGTGCTGAAGAGCGTGCAGGCCCAGCGCCGTGATGGCCGCCGCGTCGTCATGGCCGAAGATGCCAAATACGCCGCACTCCTCGCGGAGGCGGTCGTCGCCAGTGTAGCTCAGGTCCAACGATCCGCCGGCTGCCGCCATCGCACTCGCTCCACCGCTACTGGTTCTAGCGCCGTCAGCTGCCTCCTGGCTGCCGCATTCAGATGCGCAGGGGGCTCCGCGAGCCATATATGACGAAACCATGATGGATGCCATCCCGCCTTGTCCCGAGAGCGACGGTCGCGGTGACGCGGGGCGCCGGAACGGCGCCCTGCTGCTCGCCGGCTTTCGGGTCCGTCAGCGATGAAGGCACCACTCTCACGAGGATGGTCCTGAAGGCGTTGCCGGTGCTCCGGATGTAGGGCAGGGATTTCGACTGACGCACCCAGTCGACCTGGTTGCCGGGCTCCGGGTAGAACGATTCGTAGAACATGAATGGGATGACGATCAGCACGAAGCCGCGCACCGCGCCGAACACGAAGCCCAGCACCCGATCGACCATGCCGATGCGGCTGTCCAGAATGGCATCGGAGATCCGTGCCGTGATCAGATGGACGACGACGAGGACAATGAGGAAGATGACGGCGCCCAGGCCGATCTGGATGATCGTCGTGCCCTGTTTGGCGTCCATGCCGGCCAGATACTGCCGGGCCAGCTCCTCGGCGGCGGGCTTGTGGAAGAGGACGAAGTAGAGCACCGCAGCCAGGGCTGCCACCCAGGACAGGATCGAGAGCACCTCGCGCGTGAACCCGCGATACATGGCGAGCAGCCCCGAGAGAATCGCCACTGCAACGAGTGCGGCGTCGAGATAGGTAAGGGGCCCGAGCATGCGGGTCGATCCTTCGTCTGGCTGTGAGCGTCAAACGCCGGTGATCTTACAGCAGTGCGCGGCGTTTCAGTGGCATGGCCCGATGGCGTCGGCAAGCTCCTTGAGGTGACCGATGCGATCGAGCGAGATGCGTGCTGCAGACGTGTCGATCTCGCCCGCAGCTGGAACGACAGCCCGCTTGAAGCCGAGCTTCTGTGCCTCCTTCAAGCGGTTGGTCATATGGGTCGACGCCCTGACCGCGCCCGACAGGCTGATCTCTCCGAAATAAACGTGGTCCGAGGGCAACGGTGCGCCGGCCAGCGACGACAGTAGCGCTGCCGCAGCCGCGAGATCTGCAGCTGGCTCCGTGATGCGCATGCCGCCAGCGACGTTGAGATAGACGTCGTGCTGGGCGAGACTGATGCCGCATCGGGCGTCGAGCACGGCGAGCACCATCGATAGGCGGTTGGCGTCCCAGCCGACGACGGCACGCCGAGGGGTGCCGAGGGCCGACGGCGCGACCAGGGCCTGAATCTCCACCAAGAGGGGCCGGGTCCCCTCGATGCCGGCGAAAACGGCGGCTCCAGGGGCGCCAGCGTCGCGATCGCCAAGAAACAGCTCGGACGGGTTGGCAACCTCCTTCAAGCCGCCTGCGGCCATCTCGAAGACACCGATCTCGTCGGTTGCGCCGAAGCGGTTCTTGGTGGCCCTCAGGATGCGGAACGGATGGCCGCGGTCGCCCTCGAACGACAGGACGGTGTCGACCATGTGCTCGATCACCTTGGGGCCTGCGATCTGGCCGTCCTTCGTGACGTGGCCGACCAGCAGCAGGGCGGCACCGGACTGCTTGGCATATCGAATCAGCGACTGGGTGGCCGCCCGCACCTGGCTGACCGTCCCCGGGGCGGCTTCCAGGGCGTCCGCCCAGAGAGTCTGGATCGAATCGACGACGACGAGGTCGGCGCGCTTGCCGTCGCCGAGAGTCGCCAGAATGTTCGCCAGATTGGTCTCGCTCGCCAGCATCACGGGCGCCGACGACAGTCCCAGCCGCTCGGCCCGGAGCCGTACCTGGGCCGCGGCTTCCTCACCCGAGAAGTAGAGCGTATGGCGGCCGGCGGTGGCCAGCGCGGCGCAGAGCTGGAGGAGCAGCGTCGACTTGCCGATGCCAGGCTCGCCGCCGATGAGCAGGGCCGAACCGGGAACGATGCCGCCGCCGGTGACGCGGTCGAGCTCAGCGAGACCTGTCGGAATGCGAGGCGGGGCCTCGCCGCGAGTCGCCAGCGTCTCGAGTGTCACCACCCGTCCGCGCGACTGCCGCGAGACCCCGGAGCCTGGTGGCGGGCCAGCGTCGGTCTCCTCGACCAGGGTGTTCCACTCACCGCAAGACGGGCACTTGCCGACCCACCGGTTGGAGACGCCGCCGCAGTTCTGGCAAACGAACGAGGAACGGGCAGGCTTGGCCATCGGTCAGCCTCCGCTCTGGTAAACGCGATGCACCCGCCGGCCGAGGCGGGTGAGGAGCTCGTAGCCGATGGTCCCTGCACGGTCTGTCAGGTCGTCGATCGTGGTGCGCGCGCCCAGCACCTCGACCCAGCCGCCCCGTGCGGCCAGACGCTCCGGCGCATCCGTGACGTCGACGGTGAGGAGATCCATGGACACCCTGCCGACCACCGGCACGGGATGATCGCCGACGAAACCGACAGGGCCAGGGCGACCCGATGGGCCGGAGAGCGCCCGCAGGAAGCCGTCCGCGTAGCCACAGGCGACCGTGGCGATCCGGGATGGCCGCTCGGTCCGGAAGGAGGCGCCATAGCCGACAGGTGCATCTGCCGGCACCTCGCGCACCTGCAGGATGCGGGCCTGCAGCCTGACGACCCAGCGCATGGGGTTGGGCTCACCCTCGAACGCGCGGCCGCCATAGAGAGCGATCCCCGGGCGCACCAGATCGAAGTGGTAGGCGGGTCCTATGAAGACGCCACCGGAGTTGGCCAGGCTGGCGGGGGCCGGCGGCAGGGAGGCGCGCAGCACCTCGAAGCGGGCGAGCTGCTCTGCGTTCATCGGGTGGCCCGGAATGTCGGCGCAGGCGAGATGGCTCATGACGAGCGAAATCTCGAACCGTGCGAGCAGGTCGCGCTCGGATCCGGACAGAATGGACACCTCGTCGGCGGGCAGGCCGAGGCGGTTCATGCCCGTGTCGAGATGCAGTGCGGCCCGCAACTTGCGTCCCGTGGCGTCGCACCAGGCTGCCCATTCGCGAGCCTCGGCCAGGCTCGAGAGGCATGGCCGGAGATCGAAGCCCGCGTAATGGGCGGCCGCTCCCGGCAGCAGCCCATCGAGCACGTAGATGGTGACGCCGGGATGCGCGAGCCGTACCGCGCGAGCCTCGGTCAAGGTCGCGACGAAGATGGTCGCGCACCCTTCGGCGACGAGGGCGCCGGCAATCTGCTCAAGTCCGAGGCCGTAGGCGTCCGCCTTGATCACGCCGGCGCACTCGGCCTTGCCCGATGCCCGATTGAGGGCCGCCCAGTTGGCGCGCAGTGCATCCAGATTGATCGTGAGCACGGCGCGCGCGTCGGGAGGAATGGCGTGAGAGTCGCGAATCACGATGCCGGTCTCCTTGTCCCAGGAACCATACCACCTCGCGCGGACAGCCCATAACCGCGTGGCATCGGCTTCCGGCATCGACCGATCGTTAAGGCTTTTTGGGCACGATCTGGCCGCTCCTCGGACACGGTCCGACCCGGCCAGCCATCGGAGACTTGAATGCTTCGCGCCTCCAGCCCGCCAGACCGCCGTGCCTTCGGCCGTCGCGAAAGCTTCATTCATGCCATGGCGTGGATGCCGGGCCGGGCGCCAGAGCCCTGCATCGTGCGGAATTACTCCGATTCCGGCGCGTTGATCGAGTTCCGGGTCGCGGTCGAGCCGCCATCCCGGTTCAGGTTGGTGGTGGAGGCGAAGGGTATCGACGCCTTTTGCGAGGTGCGGCGCAGGCTCGACAAATCGATCGGGGTCAGCTTCGTCGACGACGGCGCCGGTCTCGCGCTCGCCAACGAGGCTGGACCGACGCTCGGCTCGCTGCCGACGGAGCCGCAACCCACGCCCGCTGCGCCCATACAGGTCCGCCGCCCGTCGACCCGCATCCCGGGCCACGAGGTCCGCCAGATGCTATTCGGAACCGCCTGAGACGGCAGCAGCCCCTATTCGTACCGCTCCGGCAGGTACTGGTCCTGCGCGAGGTCCGAGAAGCGAGTATAGCTGCCCTCGAAGGCGAGCGTCACCGTGCCCACTGGACCGTGACGCTGCTTGCCGATGATCACCTCGGCCTTGCCCTCGACCATCTTCATCTTCTCGAACCAGGTCTGGAACTCCGCGGTGCCCTCCGACGGCTTGGCGCGCTCGACGTAGTACTCCTCGCGAAACACGAACATGACGACGTCGGCGTCCTGCTCGATCGAGCCCGATTCGCGCAGATCCGAGAGTTGCGGGCGCTTGTCCTCCCGGCTCTCGACCTGCCGCGAGAGCTGGGAGAGGGCGATGATCGGCACGCTCAGCTCCTTGGCCAGCGCCTTCAGGCCCGTCGTGATTTCCGACACCTCTTGTACGCGCCCCTCGGCCGATCTCTTTGCCGATCCGGTCAGCAGCTGGAGGTAGTCGACAACCAGAACGTCGAGCCCCTTCTGGCGTTTGAGCTTCCGCGCGCGAGCGGCGAGCTGGGCGATGGATATGCCGCCGGTCTGGTCGATATAGAGAGGACAGCGCGCCATCTCCTGGGAGACGAGAACGAGGCGCTTGAACTCGTCGTGTGTGATCTCACCACGTCGGATCTTCGACGAGGACACCTCGGCCTGCTCGGCGAGAATTCGCGTCGCCAATTGCTCGGCCGACATCTCGAGCGAGAAGAACCCGACAACCCCGCCGTCCAAGGTCTTTATCGTGCCGTCCGGCTGCTGCTCGGTGCGATGGGCCTTTGCGATGTTGTAGGCGATGTTGGTGGCGAGCGAGGTCTTTCCCATCGACGGACGGCCGGCGAGGATGATCAGGTCGGACGACTGCAGCCCGCCCATCTTGGCGTCGAGGTCACGCAGGCCCGTCGAGACGCCCGAGAGGCCGCCCTGTCGCTGGAAGGCGTTGTTGGCCATGTCGATGGCGTGGGTGAGCGCCTCGCCGAAGGAGAGGAAGCCCTGGCCGTATTTCCCGGTCTCGGCCAGCGAGAAGAGGCGCGTCTCGGCGTCCTGGATCTGGGCCTCGGGCGGCGTGTCGATCGGGCTGTCGTAGGCGACGTTCACCATATCCTCGCCGATCAGTATCAACTGCCTTCGGATGGCGAGGTCATAGATGGTACGCGCGTACTCGACTGCGTTGATGATGGTCGTCGCATGGACGGCGAGCCGGCCGAGATACTGCGGGACAGTCAGTCCCTGGTCGATCGGCTCGACGTTCTCGAAGAACGTGCGCAGCGTGATCGGCGTGGCCTGCTTGCCCGAGCCGATCAATTTGGCCGTCGTCTCGTAGATGCTGGCGTGCAAGGGATCGTAGAAGTGCTCGGGCTTCAGGAAGCCCGACACGCGGTCGTGCGCCTCGTTATTGACGAGAATGGCGCCGAGCAGGGCCTGCTCGGCCTCGATGTTGTGAGGAGCGGACCGGAAGACCTGTGCATCCTCGGTCGGGGCGGCGGGCGCGGAGGCCCTGGATCGCGGCGTGTTTTGCATGCGCCGTGGATTAGCCGATTCCCCGACGCGCAATGCGGCTTGCGGATGTTTCCCCGGCGAGCCTCCCCGGTATCAACATGAGAGGACGGATCGACTTGCCACAGGTCCGAATCGGCTGGCCCTACTCCGCTGCCACCATGTGCTCGCCGCTGCCGGCGGCGAAGCGGGCCTCGGTCGCTGAGATGTAATCGCGCACGATCGGTAGGGTGTCGACACGGTGCGTGAGCTGGATCTGCATGACCACCAGGTTCTGGTATCGGAATGCGGCCTCGGAGCCCGCGAGATAGAACTCCCACATGCGGCAGAATTCCTCGCCCTGGATGCGGGCCGCCTCGTCGCGGCGGGCGAGGAAACGCTCGCGCCACCGCCTGAGTGTCAGTGCGTAGTGCAGCCGCAGCACCTCGATATCCGTGACCATGAGGCCGCTGCTCTCGACGGCAGGTAGCACCTCCGACAAGGCGGGGATGTAGCCGCCAGGGAAGATGTGTCGGGCGATGAATGCATTGGTGGCGGCTGGCCCGTCGGTGCGGCCGATGAAGTGCACCAGCGCGACGCCGTCCTCCGCGAGGAGATGAGCCAACTTGTCGAAGAATGCTCCATAGTGATTGATGCCGACGTGCTCGAACATGCCAACCGAGACGATGCGGTCGTACTGGCCATCGAGGCTGCGATAATCGGCCAGATCGAACCGGACCCGGTTGGACAGCCCGGCACGCTCTGCCCAGCTTCGCGCGTAGGCCAGCTGCTCGCTGGACAGCGTGATGCCATCCACCTCGCATCCGCTGATCCGGGCCAGGTTCAAGGCGAGCCCGCCCCAGCCGGAGCCGATATCCAGCACGCGCTGGCCCTCGGTGATCGCCAGCTTGGCGGCGATGTGATGGATCTTGGCGCGCTGGGCCTCCTCCAGATCCTCGTCCGGACGCAGGAAGTAGGCGCAGGAATACTGCCGTTGCCCATCGAGGAAGAGGTCGTAGACGGCGCCGTCGATGTCGTAGTGGTGGGCGACATTGCGACGCGCGCGCCCGGCCGGGTTGAATTGAGCGATGCGCCGCGTGAGGTAGCGAAGCCTGTCCGCAGCGCCGACCCAGCGCGGCATGGGCCGTCGCATGGCGTTCTCGAGAACCAACTCGATCAGATCGTAAATGCGTCCCTCGAGCATCTCGAGGCGGCCTGTCGTATAGGCCTCACCGACAGCAAGGTTGGGATCGAGTGCGATCTCGCGCTCGAGGGACCGGTCGGAGAGCCTTATGGCGACTTGAGGCGGGCTGCCGTCACCGAACCTGCGCCGTCGACCGTCGCTGGTGAGCACCTCCAGCGTGCCGTGCGATATGAGCTTCCCGAGCAGAAGAGCAAGCGGCTTGAACATGGCGACAACCCCTAGGTGTCCCCCATGACCGCGTCAGTCCCCGAATTTCGACGCGCCACCATCCCTGTCGCAGTTTAATCCCACGTGCCGACGTCCGTTCAAGTGCTTTTGAACGATCGGCCTGCGGGCAGCTTCGCAAGTGCGGGATTCGCTCCGTGGAGGGCATAAGCTCCGCCGCTGAGACAATGAAGCCCGTCCTCTGCGAGGAGCGGGCCTCAAAGCTCGAGCTGCGGCTCGGCTCCGGACGGGACGTCGTCAGGGTGCGTCCGGCTGCTCGCCGAGCCCCGGGGGTGTCTCGTCGAACACCTGGTCCTCGCTGAATGTCTCGATGTCGAGTTCCTCGTCGCGGACGACCGTCACGTCCTCGCCGCGGGCCTGGCGCTCGGCCTCGTCCGCCGACCGGGCGACGTTGAGAGTGGCGTTGACGATCACCTCGGGGTGGAGCTGGACGCGGACCGCGTGAAGTCCCAGCGCCTTGATCGGCTTGTCCAGCAGCACCTGACGCCGCTCGACGGAGAAGCCGCCGACGCTGATGACCTCGGCGATGTCACGCGTGGAGACGGAGCCATAGAGCTGGCCGGTGTCGCCGGCCTGGCGGATGGCGGTGAATGTCTGGCCGTCGAGCTTGCCGGCAACCGCCTCGGCCTCGGTCTTCAGCTCGAGATTGCGCGCCTCGAGATGCACGCGCTGGGTCTCGAACTGCTTCCGGTTGTCGTCCGTCGCGCGCAGCGCCTTGCCCTGCGGCAGCAGGAAGTTGCGGGCATAGCCGTCCTTGACGCGAACGACGTCGCCCATCTGGCCGAGGCGGCCGATGCGCTCGAGTAGAATGACCTGCATGGTGGATGCTCCTTCGTTCGTGGGTTCGATGCGGATGAATGGCGCCATTGGCGTGGTTGGTGTCAGGACGGCGGCGGGCTGCCCTCGGGCGGGCGGCGCCACGGCAACACCGGCTCGAGCACGGCCAGAAGCGCCACGATCAGCGCGGCCCAGGTGTTGAGGACGATCAGGCCGAAGTAGACGCCCCACAGCAGAAAGGGACGGGCAGGGTTGCCGCGCGTCGCGTAGTGAATGAAGGCCAACCCCATGAGCGTGTAGGCGAGGAAGAAGGCACCGACGAACCCCCACGCCAGCAGACCCGGATAGCCGCTGAGCAACACGGCTGCCCCGACCGAGGCGATCAGGCCCAGGCCGAAGCGCGGAGGGAAGCGCATGGCGGGAATGTCTGGCCAGGGGCGCGCCAGGCGGCCCGAGAGGTGAGTGATTCGGCCGGCGAGCCACAGGTTCAGGACGAAGCCCGCGAGCCAGAGGAATGCCGAGCCGGCCGGCAGCGCGTAGACCATCGTCTCGACGAGCAGGCCGAGCTCCACCTCGGTCAGCTTGCCGGTGCCCAATCCCGGAACCTGCTTGAGAATGACGGTGTCGAGAAACTCGCGCATCAATTGGCGCAATGTCTCCAGGTCTGCACCGATCGTGATGATGGTGACGAACGCCAGCGCAGCAGCCACCAACGTCGCAGCAGCGAGCACGCGGCCGGCCGGGTACCACTCGACGCCAGCATCGGACGCGGATGCGCGATTGAGCAAGGCGAGATGGCAAAGCACGACGGCGGGCAGTCCGTGGCCCAGAAGATAGATGGCACCGGTCTTGGCGCCGAGGAAAAGTGCGGCGCCAATGGCGCTCATCACCGCCGCCACCGCTGCGGCCATCGAGCCCCACCCGAGGCCAGCCAGGTATGTCGGCAGCGGAGCGAGAAAGAAAAGCAGCAATCGTCCGCCCATGCCGCCGGCACCGGCGGAGGCAAACAGGAGCGCCGAGGCTATTCCAGCCGCGACTCCGACGATCATGGCCTGGGGCATTCGAAGCTGTCCCGCACGAGGCGGTTAGAGGTAGCACCTCGCCACCCCAACCCGAGTTGCAGGGAAGGGGCGGCATCTGCCGCCCCTGACCGGCGCCTACTTGATCACATACGGCAGCAGGCCGAGGAAGCGCGAGCGCTTGATCGCCCGGGCCAGCTCGCGCTGCTTCTTGGCCGATACCGCCGTGATGCGGCTCGGCACGATCTTGCCACGCTCGGAAACGTAGCGACCCAGCAGGCGCACGTCCTTGTAGTCGATCTTCGGCGCATTGGCGCCCGAGAACGGGCACGTCTTGCGGCGGCGATGAAACGGCCGGCGTGCCGGCGCTGCTCCTGGCTCGGCCATTTACGTCCTCTCCGTCTGAAAGCCACCGCGGGGACCACGATCCCCGAAACCGCCACCCTCGCGCGGCGGCCTGTCGCCACGGTCGCCGCCGAAACCGCCACCCTCGCGCGGCGGCCTGTCGCCACGGTCGCCGCCGAAACCGCCGCCCT
This sequence comes from Hyphomicrobiaceae bacterium, assembly GCA_033764055.1. Classification (GTDB taxonomy): domain Bacteria; phylum Pseudomonadota; class Alphaproteobacteria; order Rhizobiales; family Hyphomicrobiaceae. Next base: position 14,982 of record JANRJI010000136.1, on the reverse strand, counting down.
CGCGCGGCGGCCTGTCGCCACGGTCACGGAAGCCACCGCCCTCACGCGGTGGACGGTCCCCCCTCGGGCCGCGATCGCCGCGCGGGCCACGGTCACGGCCGAAGCCGCCCCGCTCGCCCCGATCGCCACGCTCGTCGCGGTCGCTCTTGCGCATGGGAGCGGACGGCTCGCTCTCGTGCTGCTCGACGCGCACGGTCAGGAACCGGATGATGTCGGTCGAGATGCTCATCCGGCGCTCCATCTCGGCGACCGCGGCGGGCGGTGCGTCGATGTTGAGGAGCGTGTAATGAGCCTTGCGATTCTTCTTGATCTTGTAGGTGAGCGACTTCAGGCCCCAGTACTCGGTCTTGGCGACCTTGCCCTGGCCTTCCTCGATCACCTGCGTGAACTCCTTGGTCAGGGCCTCCACCTGCGTCTGGGAGACATCCTGGCGCGCAAGGAACACGTGCTCGTAGAGCGGCATGCTCTCGCCTTCCTTCCTCAGTTGTCCGCACCGGCGCCTAGCCTCTGTCGGGCCGCCGGCGCGAGACGCGCGGGAAGGCCCACAGTTGCGACCCAAAGAGCGGAGACACGGGGAGGAGGGAATGAGCCCGATCCCACCGGTCGTGCGCCACCCTCATGGCGTGCGACAGCGGGCCTCCCGTTCAGCCTCCGGCCGGAGCGGGGAGTGGGCGTTATATCGCAATCCCGACGTGTCGCAAGAGGGAAGTCGGTGGACGATGATGGCCCCGCGCCCGTCCCTGGTTCCGGTCGTCGGGCCGTCCACGCGTCAGGTGATGCCCTTGACACGCTCTGCGACTGCATGCTTCACGCCACGGAAATGTCATCAATGATGAAGGAGTGGCCCCGATGGCCATCGCGCTCGTGTTTCCCGGCCAGGGCAGCCAGAAGGTCGGCATGGGGCGCGACCTGGCCGATGCGTTTCCCGCCGCCCGCGCCGTTTTCCAGGAGGTCGACGAGGCGCTCGGCCAGAAGCTGTCCCAGATCATGTGGGAGGGACCGCAGGCGGCTCTCACGCTGACGGAGAATGCGCAACCGGCGCTGATGGCCCACTCGCTGGCCGTGATGCGGGTGCTCGAGGCCGAGAAGGGCTTCAAGCTCGTCGACAAGGTCAGGCTCGTCGCCGGGCATTCGCTCGGCGAGTACTCGGCGCTGGCCGCGGCCGGGGCCTTTACCATCGCTGATGCGGCACGCCTGCTGAAGCTACGCGGGCAGTCGATGCAGAAGGCCGTTCCCGAGGGCTACGGCGCCATGACCGCGCTGCTCGGCGTCGGCCTCGATATCGCCCGGAAGATCGCAGCGGATGCTGCGCAAGGCGACGTCTGCGACATCGCGAACGACAACGAGCCGACGCAAGTCGTGTTGTCGGGGCACAAGACGGCGATCGACCGCGTGGCTGCTGTCGGCAAGGCCCATGGGCTGCGTCGCGCCATTCCGCTGCAGGTCTCTGCACCGTTTCACTGCAGCCTGCTCAAGCCGGCTGCCGATGCGATGGCGGAGGCCTTGGTCCGGGTCGAGGTCAGGAAGCCGGTCGTGCCGGTGGTCGCTAACGTATTGGCCGCGCCGATCGACGACCCCGCCGAGATCAAGCGGCGTCTGGTCGAGCAGGTGACCGGCACCGTCCGCTGGCGGGAGTGCGTGCTGGCGATGGCCGCAGCGGGCGTGACGGAACTCTACGAGATCGGATCGGGCGCCGTGCTGACCGGACTCGCGGGACGCATCGACAAGAGCCTCAAGGGGCTGGCCGTCGGCACCCCGGCCGACATCGAGGCCGCGACAGGCCTGACCGGCTGAAGGATCGTGCCGCCGTCGCATCGGGCGGTTGCTGCAACTCATCATCTTCGAAGAGGCCCCATGTTCGACCTCACTGGCAAGACCGCGCTCGTCACTGGCGCCACTGGCGGCATCGGCGGCGCCATCGCTCGGGCGCTCCATGCCCAGGGCGCGACCGTCGCGCTTTCGGGGCGGCAGGCGGATAAGCTCGAGGCGCTGAAGGCCGAGCTCGCGGAGCGCGCCGTCGTCACCCCGTGCGATCTTGCCAGCAAGGAGCAGGTGGCGAAGCTGATCGACGAGGCGGTGAAGGCGCTGGGCGGCCGGCTCGACATCCTGGTCAACAATGCGGGCCTGACCAAGGACAACCTGTTCATGGTGATGAAGGACGAGCAGTGGGACGACGTCATCGCCGTCAACCTGACCTCGACCTTCATGTTGATGCGCGCCGCCACGCGGCACATGCTCCGCTCCAAGACGGGCTACGGACGCATCATCAATATCTCGTCGGTCTCCGGCATCATCGGCAATCCGGGCCAGGGCAACTATGCCGCCTCGAAGGCTGGTATGATCGGCATGACCAAGTCGTTGGCGCGGGAGGTGGCTCCGCGCGGCATCACCGCTAACTGCATCGCGCCAGGCTTCATCAAAACGGCGATGACCAATGCACTCAACGAGCAGCAGACGAAGGCCATCATGGGTGCGATTCCGGCCCAGGCCTTCGGTGAGCCGGCCGACATCGCGGCTTGTGCGATCTATCTGGCGAGCGCAGAGGCGCGTTACGTCACCGGCCAGACCCTGCACGTCAACGGCGGCATGGTGATGCCGTGAAGTGCCGTCTCCATCCCTCGCCGCGTCATCGTGGCGCCGCTTTTCAAGGGGTGGGAAGTGTGTTAACGACCCGCGGTTGTCGATCGGAGCCTGGGGAGAAGCCCGCTCACAGTCACGCAAGCGACAGGTGCGGTGCCACGACTCAGACTATCGATACGGTGCCTTGCACTGCGACGGAAGGGCATCGCCCTGGACGCTGCGGGGTCGGAAGCGACCGGCTCGGAGATCGGGCTGGATACCAATAAACTTCAAGAGCTTGGCCGGGCAGCGGCTGCACAATACCAGAACCTTGCAGGGGAAGCGGAAATGAGCGACGTCGCAGAGCGCGTTAAGAAGATCGTGGTCGAGCATCTGGGTGTCGAGGCGGACAAGGTGACCGAGAGCGCGAGCTTCATCGACGATCTCGGCGCCGACAGCCTCGATACGGTCGAGCTGGTCATGGCCTTCGAGGAGGAGTTCGGCTGCGAGATCCCGGACGACGCCGCCGAGCAGATCCAGACCGTCGGCGATGCCGTGAAGTTCCTCGAGAAGCAGGCGAAGGCAGCCTGATCTCGCCGATCGGCGTCGGTAGCGCGACCGGCCGGGCTGGCCCGGCGGGGCTCACCGAACGCTACAGTGCCGGACACGAGTGCGCAGCGCTCGCCGAGGATCCCGAGCAGCGTTGCGCGCGTTGCATAATATCGCTCAACGGGGAAGAGCCATGCGGCGCGTGGTGATCACAGGTCTCGGTTTGGTGACGCCCCTGGCGAGTGGCGTCGATGCAACCTGGTCGCGACTGCTCGAAGGCAAGAGCGGTGCGCGCAAGGTGGCCGAGTTCGAGGTTGGCGACCTGCCCTGTCAGATCGCCTGCTTCGTCCCGCGTGGTGACGGGACCGCCGGGACTTTCAACCCCGACCTGCACATGGAGCCGAAAGAGCAGCGCAAGGTCGACGACTTCATTATTTATGCGATGGCTGCCGCGGACCAGGCGATCGCCGATTCCGGCTACAAGCCCCGGACGGTCGAGGAGCAGGAGCGTACGGGTGTCCTGATCGGCTCCGGCATCGGCGGTCTCAGCGGCATCGCCGAGACTTCGCTCGTGCTCAAGGAGAAGGGACCGCGGCGGGTTTCTCCGTTCTTCATTCCGGGACGGCTGATTAATCTGGCTTCCGGGTATGTCTCGATCAAGCACGGCCTCAAGGGGCCAAATCACGCAGTCGTGACGGCCTGCTCGACCGGCGCCCACGCCATCGGCGACGCAGCCAGGCTGGTTGCGCTCGGCGATGCCGACGTGATGGTGGCGGGGGGCGCCGAAAGCCCGATCTGCCGCATCGCCCTGGCCGGTTTCGCCGCATGCAAGGCGCTGTCCACGCACTTCAACGAGCAGCCGACGAGGGGGTCGCGCCCTTACGACAGGGACCGCGATGGCTTCGTCATGGGCGAAGGCGCCGGCATCGTCGTTCTCGAGACGCTCGAGCACGCCAGGGCACGCGGCGCCCGCATCTACGCAGAGGTCATCGGCTACGGCATGTCCGGCGACGCATTCCATATCACCGCGCCGGCCGAGAACGGCGACGGTGCCTACCGCTGCATGCGCGCTGCTCTGGGCCGGGCCGGCATCGACGTCAGCGAGATCGACTATGTCAACGCGCACGGCACCTCGACGCCGATGGGCGACGAGATCGAGCTCGGCGCTGTCGAGCGACTGTTCGGCAACTCGGCCGGCAAGCTGGCGATGTCCTCTACGAAGTCGGCGATCGGCCATCTTCTCGGAGCTGCAGGGGCCGTCGAGGCCATCTTCTCGGTGCTGGCCTTTCGTGACAACGTGGCACCGCCGACGCTCAATCTCGACAATCCTTCTGTCGACACACCGATTGATCTCGTGCCACATAGGCCCGCGCAGCGGCAGATCGACACTGTACTGTCGAACTCGTTCGGCTTCGGCGGCACGAATGCATCCCTGATCCTTCGGCGCCACGCGGCTTGAGGGCACGCGGCTCGACGCCGTGTGGTAGCTGATCGCAGGGCGACATACGTTGTTCGGCCACATTTGCGCGTAGGGTGGCGCATGGCCGCGAGCGACGAGTCGCCCGCGTTCCCGGGAGGTTATAGCCGGCCTGCCTGCCGGCCTGGCGAGACAGAGCAGGGTCGCCGCTATGAAGCCATCGCCGCCACCTCTCAGGCCGGACCCTGTGCTGCCGCAGCAGCGTGCGGCTGCTCCGTCACCGCGCAGCCCCTCGGAGCTTCTCGTGCCGACCCGTCCGCCCAGGCCCCTCAAGGCGATCAAAGGTGAGCGGGAGTTTCGGCGCCCTAGCGGCTTCATCAGCTTTCTCGACGGTGTGCTGTCACTCGCCCTCGTGCTGATGATTTTATCGGCCGCCGTGGCGCTTTGGCTGAAGGACAGCTTCGAGGCACGCGGGCCGCTCGCGGCCGCAACGGCGGTGGTGGTGCCCAAGGGCGCACAGGCACTTGAGATCGCGGAGCGGCTCGAGCGAAGTGGCGTGGTGTCCGACCGGCGATTGTTCATGCTTCAGTACTACTCGGCACGACTGCAGAGCTTGGCGAGTGCCGGCGACCGCGCAAGTCTGAAAGCGGGTGAGTACCAGTTCGAGCCGGGAGCCAGCGTCCGGCAGGTTCTCGACACGATCGTCTCGGGCCGCGGGGTCTTGCTCAAGCTCACGATTCCCGAGGGGCTGACCAGTCAGCAGATCGTCGAGCGACTGAGGGCGGAGGCCGGCCTGACAGGCGATATCGCCCAGATTCCCCCCGAAGGCTCTCTCCTCCCCGACACCTACAAGTTCGCTCGGGGTGCCAGCCGCCAGGAGATCATCGATCGCATGCAGGCTGAGCACACGAAGCTGCTGGCGAGCCTGTGGACAAGCCGTCAGGAGGGCCTGCCGGTGCAGACGCCTGAGCAGGCCGTCGTGCTCGCGTCGATTGTGGAGAAGGAAACGGGCAAGGCCGATGAGCGGCCGCGTGTGGCATCCGTCTTCGTCAACCGGCTGAGGAAGGGCATGCGCCTGCAGTCGGACCCGACCATCATCTATGGGCTGGTGGGAGGGCAGGGGCAGCTCGGCCGCGGCATCACCCGCGCCGATATCGAGTCCAAGACCGCATACAATACCTACCAGATCGACGGCTTGCCTCCAGCTCCGATCTGCAATCCAGGACGTGCTGCGTTGACGGCCACGCTCAATCCGGCATCGACCGAGGATCTGTTCTTCGTCGCCGACGGCACCGGCGGTCACACGTTCACCTCCACCCTCAAGGACCACAACGCGGCGGTGGCCAATTGGCGCCGCATCGAGCGTAGCCGGCAGTCTGCAGGCACCTCCGCGGCGCCGGTCGCAGAAGCGGCGGCCCCCGCCGCAGAGCCACAGGCGCCTGCTCCCGCAGCGGCAGCAGCACCGGCGCCGAAGGCTCCGGCAAAGGCGCCCGCCCTGATCAATGCCAACAAGTCCTCGGTCACCAGTGTGCCGGCCGTGAAGCGGAAGGAGCCGCCGAAGGCCTCAAAGGAGCAGAAAAAGGCGCCGTGAATGACGCCGCCACTCGCTCTTGAGCCGCTTCTCGCTCGTTTGCAGCCGCCTCCGTCGTGGAAATTCCCCGGATCGGCCATCGTTGGGGTTGCCCGCCGATCGATCGGGAGGTCGTGCGATGGATCGGGGTGGCGGAATTGGCCCGGCGGGGTTGTGGCCGCCCATGGGAGCCGGTAGACGTTGGCTGGCCACGATCAGCCGGAAATCCGCCACCCATGACCCTCCAAAGCATGACGGGCTTCGCACGCGCAGACGGTGCCCGCGGCGGCGTGCGCTTCCACTGGGAGCTGCGGAGCGTCAATGGTCGCGGTCTCGACATACGCCTGCGCCTGCCACCCGGCTACGATGGTCTCGAGGCGGCTGTGCGGGAAGCCATCTCGAAGCGTCTGGCACGCGGCAACGTCACGGCCACGCTCGTGGTGGATCAGGCGGCGGAAGCGGGCGCGATCCGCATCAACGAGCAGGCTCTCGCAGTGGTGCTTGCGGCAGTGGACCGCCTCGTTCAGTCCGGCACGTTCGAGCGGCCGCGCCCCGAGGGTGTGCTGGGCCTGCGCGGCGTGATCGAGGTTGGCAGCGGGCCAGCCGATGACAGCGAGGGGCAGGCGTTCGCGAAGGAGACGTCAACCGTCCTGACCGTGGCGATCGAAGGACTCGTCGCCGCGCGCAAGCTCGAGGGCGCGCGGCTCAGCGTCATATTGAACGATGCCATCGACAGGATCGATAACTTGGTTCAGGCGATCGCCGCGTCGCCGGCACGGCGGCCCGAGGCCGTTGCCCTGCGCCTGGGGGAGCTCGTGACGCGCATCGTAGAGACCGGGGTACAGCTCGACAAGGACCGGCTTCATCAGGAGGCGATCCTGGTCGCAACGCGTGCCGATGTGGAGGAGGAGATCAAGCGGCTGGGCTCGCACATAACCGCGGCGCGCGAGCTTCTCGCATCGTCGGCGCCGGCCGGCCGGCGGCTGGATTTCCTGTCGCAGGAGCTCAACCGCGAGGCGAACACGATCTGCTCCAAATCCAACGACACCGAGATGACCCGGCTGGGGCTCGAGCTGAAGGCGGTGATCGATCAGGTGCGCGAGCAGGTGCAGAACATCGAGTAGGCCATGACCTCCGGAACAACGACCGCCGCGGCCCCTGTCGCGAGGCGCGGCCTGATGCTGGTGCTGTCCTCGCCGTCGGGGGCGGGCAAGACTACGCTTTGCCGCGAGATTCTGAAACGGGACGACGGGCTGCGCGTTTCCATATCAGTGACGACCCGGCAGCCCAGGCCGGGCGAAGCCGAAGGCATCGACTACCACTTTCGCTCCGTCGCCGAGTTCGAGGCGCTTCGGGATGCCGGTGGCCTGCTCGAATGGGCCCACGTGCACGGCAACCTCTACGGTACGCCTCGCGGCGACGTGATGGACCGGCTGGCCGGGGGCGGCGACGTGCTGTTCGACATCGATTGGCAGGGTGCGCGGCAGCTTGCGCGCGAGGCGGCGAAGGACACTGTGCGGGTCTTCATTCTGCCGCCGTCCGCCGCGGCGCTCGAGCAGCGGCTCCTCGGGCGCGGCCAGGACGATCCGGAGGTGATCCGCAGGCGCCTCGCCGGTGCCACGACCGAGATTGCCCACTGGGAGGAGTACGACTACGTGATCGTCAATGATCGGGTACCGGAGAGCCTTGCCCGCCTCGAGGCGATCCTCATCGCCGAGCGGGTGCGCCGAGCCCGGCAGGAGGGGCTCGCCGCCCACGTGGCCCGGCTGACCGCAGACCTGGCAGCGCGGATGGCCTGAGGCGTTTGGAGCAGGGGCGCTGCCGGCGTCCTCTCGTCGTGGCGGATCGGCCGCACGGAGATCTGTTCTCGGTGGCCGTGCGGTGCGTTGTCCTCGCCTTGCCGCACGTGTCGGCCGCCCGACGCCGACGTCGGCCGTAGGGCGCCTGGCTCGGGCCCGCGATCGCAACCCGATCTCAGGTACTCGCACCGCCGACCAGCGCCCGGACCGCGGGAGAGCAGTCAGCGACCACCGTCGCGCGCGCCTGCGGCGTGGCGAGGTACGGCTGGTGAGGGGCAAGCTGGCGGGCCAGCGTGGCGCGCCAGGCCTCGGTCGGCTCCAGGGCCAGGATCTCGTCGGCCGCGGTCAACAGAGCGGCGACGAAGGTCTGGTAGCGCGGCGACGCCGCGCCCGCCGTGCCGGCAGGTGGCTCGGCGAGCTCGGGATGCTGAAGAGCGAGCGCCAGATGCCGTGACCATACGGCGCGAGCCCGAGCCGAGCGCTCGATTTCAGTCTCGCGCTGTCGGGTGCGCCACCATTGCCAGACGAACCACATCGCGAAGGCAATGCCGATGGCGATGGCGTAGCCCTTGACGATGTTGGCGATGTGGTTCAGCGAGCCGGGCGCCAGGATGACCGTCATGAGCTGCATGAATTCGTCCCCGTTCATTGTGAGCTTCAGATCGTTCGGCCGGTCTTCGTGCCTAGGTCGTTGCGCAAGACGCGGGTCGACGCATAGGGGGCAGGAGGTCGCGGCACGCAGTCGGTCGGGATCGCCGCGAGTCTCGTACGCCCATGCCGGATCAGGATCCGACGCCGGCGTCGACCGCCGCAGCGATCCGCGCGAAATCAGCGGGCGACAGCTCCTCGGCACGACGCTCCGGGGCGATGCCGCCCGCCTACCGCAGAGCCTCCGTATCGCGGCCAAGGAGCTTCAGGCTCTGGCGAAGCATCTTGCGGCGCTGGCCGAAAGCAGAGCCGGTGACGCGGCCCAAGGTGATCACCGAGCATGCCGGCTCGCACACGGGACGGGGCTCGAACACGACAACCGCAGAGGCAACCTTGGGCGGCGGCGTGAATGCCTCCGGACCCAGCGTCAGGGCGATGCGGGCCTCGGTCCGCCACTGGGCGATGACGGCCAGGCGTCCATAGGCCTTCGTTCCGGGCGCGGCGATGATGCGCTCGGCCACCTCCTTCTGAAACATCAGGGCCATCCGCCGCCACCAGGGCGGCCACGGCTCCGTCTCGAGCCATTGGATGAGCAGGCGCGTCGCGACATAATAGGGGAGGTTGGCGGCGATGACGGCCCGGCCGGCGGCCTCGCCGACGAGCGCCGGCCAGTCGACCTGCAGCGCGTCACCGGACACCACGCGCAGCCGCCCGGGATAGCGCTCGGCGACTTCGGCGAGGGCCGGCAGACATCTGGTGTCCGCCTCGATCGCGACCACATGCTCGGCCCCCTCCATCAGGAGGCCACGCGTCAGGCCCCCGGGGCCAGGACCGATCTCGACCACCGTGGCGCCGGCCAGCGGCCCGGCGGCGCGCGCAATGCGCCGGGTCAAATTGAGATCCAGGATGAAATTCTGACCAAGACTCTTGCGGGCACCGAGATCGAACGCCCTGATCACCTCCCGGAGCGGCGGCAACCCGTCCGGACTGGCGCCGTGACCCGGCGTGGCCGTGCTGTCGATCATCGAGGGATGCGATCCGCCGACGCCGGGACGGCGGCCATCCGGGCGGCGAGCCGCATCGCAGCCACGAGACTGGTAGGCCGGGCGGCGCCCGTGCCGGCAATATCGAAAGCGGTGCCATGGTCCGGGGACGTACGGATGAACGGCAATCCGAGGGTGACATTGACGCCATCGTCGAAGGCCAACGTCTTCAGCGGGATCAAGGCCTGGTCGTGATACATGCAAATGGCCACGTCGTAGCGGCTCCGGGCGGTCTCGTGGAACATCGTGTCGCCTGAGAGCGGCCCGACGATGTCGAAGCCCTCGGCCCGCAGAGCGGCGATGGCAGGCGCAATGACCTCGATCTCCTCGCGCCCGATGCTGCCGCCCTCGCCAGCATGGGGGTTGAGACCCGCCACAGCGATACGGGGGCGGTCGATCGCGAACCAGCGCTTCAGATCCGACGCCACGATGCGTACCGTCTCGTCGATGCGCTCGCGGGTCACGGCGGCAGGCACCGCCGCCAGTGGAATATGGACTGTCATCGGCACGACCCGCAAAACGTCGGCGGCCAGCATCATGACCGACGTCCACCGGCGGCCGGTGACGTGGCGAGCGGCCAGCGCAGCAAGGTACTCGGTATGTCCCGGATGCTCGAAGCCGGCGGCATAGAGCGTTGCCTTGGAGATCGGATTGGTCACGATGGCTGCGCAGGAGCCAGCAACGACGTCGGCGACGGCGGTGTCGATGGCCGTGATGACGGCGCCGGCGTTGGCGGTGTCGGCACGTCCGGGCACGGCCGGCACTGCCAGGGGTATCGGTCGAACGGTGATGGCGTCGGCGGGGAAGTCCGAGCCGGGGCGGGGGGTGGGACCAGCCGCAATCGCGATGTCGACCCCGAGGACAGCGGATCGTGCCGCGACGGAATCGGGGTCGGCATAAAGCACGAACGGGGGCAGCGGGCTCGCTTGGCGCCCGCGCCACGCCTCGATCACGATGTCGAGCCCGATCCCGGCAGGGTCGCCCATGGTGACTGCAAGGGGCATGCAGCGGTGGTCCGTCACAATCCCACCTCTCCGGGCCTCATCCATGTCATCGCATCTCGATCAAGGCGTCCTTGCGCAGGTCGTATAGATAGCGCTGGGCGAGCCGCTCGAACTCCTTCATCTGAAGCTGGCTCTCGGCTGCCTGGCGCTTCTCCTCGTCGATCTTCTGGGCCCGCCGGCCGCAGACGGCATACAACTCGACTCCCGACGCGCCGAGATTGGCCGGTAGCATCTCACCGTCCTTCGCGGCCAGCACCAGGCTGCGCGTGGGCTCGGGCAGCGAGGCCGGCTTCCTGAAGCCGAGATCCTCATGGCGGGCGTTGGCCTGACCCGAGGCCAGTGCTGCGAGACCGCTGCAGTCCCTGAAGCGGCCGCGCAGCGCGTTGGCCTCAGAAAGGCGCGTTGCCATCGAGCGCTGATCGAGGGAGCCTGTCGTCGCCAGTGTAATGCGCTGCAGGCGCAGCTCAAGCGCTTCCTCGCCGCCGACCTTGCTCGCAAGCTGCTCGATGTCGCGAGGGCTGACGTTGATGTGGTGGCCGTAGCGACGTCGGACGACGTCGCGCCATGCGAGCGACGCTTTGAGCCGCGACTTGATCACGCTGGCGTCCGCGCCTTGCCGGCCGACGTGGTCGGCGAACTCTGACGACGTCATTTTATTCCGCTTGGCCATATCGGCAAACACCTTGTCGACGTCATCCGCTGCAACCGCGACCGAGTGCTTCTTGGCCTCCTGCAGTTTCAGGCGTTCGTCGATCAACTCGTCCAGCGCACCCTTCTTCAAGCTCGGCAGAACACTCGAGCGCGCGCTCTCGATCGCCTGCCTCTGCAGGCTGACGACGAAGGCCTTCTTGCGCTCCTCGAACGCGGCCACAATCTGCTCGCGCGACTTGCCGGGATTGGCCTTGATGGTCTCCTGCAGAATAGCTTTCAGGCGCTCATTGGTGCTGGGGTTCTGCGCATAGGCCTGCATATTGGCGCGCGCCTTGTCGGCCAGGTTGGCCGACAGAGCCATGAAGCGGGCGCGCTGCTCCACCTCGAAGCCCGTGATGGGCTCGTCGTTCACCAGAGCCACGATCTTTGTACCTGCCGACCTGGAGGCCGGTGAGGCGTCCGCCTGCCGAGGTGGCTTCGGCTTCGGCTTGGCCTTCACGACCGGTTTGGCTGCCGCTGACGGCGCTTTCGGTGGCGCCGTCGAGATGGCCTGCGGCCGGGGCGGCCCGGACGGCGACACCACCAGGCCTGGAACTGGTGCGGGCGGCGGTGGCATCGGTCGCGGCCCGGACGGCATCGTCACGACCAGCCCAGGGATTGCGGGCGCGGGCGCCTCTGCTGTCTGGGCCTGCACGGCGACGCCATCACCCGCGACGACGGAGACACCGACGACGACGGCGCACACCGCAAGCCTAACCGAGGTCGCGTCGGAAGCTGGTGCGATCCGCTCGGATAAAAATCTCATGGGGGGCCTCGCATCCACTGCAGCGGCGATTCGCGCAGGAAATCCTAACCTTGCGCGGGCTGCCTGCTGCAACTTTATCCACATCAAGCGTGGCAGAGGCATGGCCACTCAGTCGATTGAACACGCCCGCTCGCTCACCAGCACCGGCTGGCACGTCACACCTGCCGATCGTTGGCCGCGATGCGGGGAGCACAGAGGCATAGCCGGGCCGCAAACCGGGCGGACTCGCTGCGTCGGCGACCGCTGCGTGGTGAACGGCATCAGCGGGCGGGCTGGTTCTCGGCGAAGATGTGATCCAGCGCGTCGGTTTTGTAGCTGAACTGTCCGAGGTGCTTGAGCTCGAAGCGGAGCATGACTGTACGATCGGGTTTGATGTCGAGCGTCGGATTGTTGATGTGATTCTCGATATACGACGCCGTCAAAACAAAGCACTCGTCAGAGTACTTGATCTGGAACTGCTCCTGCAGCCACAGCCGCTCGTCGATATCGAAGCGGGCGAGACCCTGCACCGACCAGTTGTCCGTGAGCTTGAGACCGGCGCCGCCGATGACCTCCTGCTGCGACGTGTAGATACCGAGCTGCGGATCGTCGCGGGTGTAGGCATACTGTGCCTGGAGCGACAGCGGCCCGAGCGCAAGGCTCGAATACACGTTCTGCCGGCGCAGCGAGAGCTCCTGCTCGTCGAAGCGGCTCTGCCCCACCAGACGGAAATTCTGGATCGGGGCGATATAGGCGCCGATCACGTAATCCGAGCGATCCGTGTCGAGACCGCTGTTGGGCGAGAAGTTGGCGATCGTGGTGCTGGACTGGATGCCGTTGGCGTCGACCGTGTCGTAGGGAACTCGGCCGGGGTCGGCGAACGGATTGGTCCCAGCCACGTGGAAGCTCTGGCCGGCAATGAACCGTGCGTAGCCACCTGAAGCCGCCTGAAAGGTGTATTGCAGGCCGACGTTGGCGCGGGTGCCAGTCTCGATGCGATCCCAGCCCGAGAACTTGTCGACGTCGAACAGCAGCGTGTCGTCCCAGATGAGACTCTTGGCGTCCTCGTCCGGCAGGCGACGCTGCGACACGTGCGCGGGGCGGGCGACGACCTGTCCCACCGGCTCGACGACATGGGCGCCGGCCGAGGTGTGCGCGACGAACGGATATGCGTATTTGATGCCCACGGCGCCAATGGCCCGCGTGATCGTGTCCTCGCCGATCGACGTCGTCGTGTCCGGGTCGAAGCCGTTGGTGAAGGTGGTCACATCCGCACGCGCGTAGGCGAACGGCGTCCACACCTGACCGAGGCCGTCGATCAACTTGCGCCGCCAGCTGGCATCGAACGCCACCCGGCTCGAATCGGTGCCATCGCTGCGGGAGATGCTCTGAGCGTTCGAGTTGAAGCTCAGCTCGCCACCGAGGACCGGTTGACCGACGATGTAGCTCCAGTCGATGACGGGATGGACGCGCGACTCCGATGCGGGACTGTCCTCCAGCAGCAGGCCGCCGAACTGGTAGAATTGCATGCCGAAGTAATTGCGGTCGCTCAGCCCCTGCAGCCAGGCGGTGTTGATGCGGTCGGTCTGCAGGATATTGTCGAGCTTGTAGAACCGGCGAAACGTGTCGTCGCTCTCGATCGTCGCATCCCACCCGAACTTCCACCACGACGACAGCGAGAACACGCCTTTCGTCTGGACGCTGCCGCGCCAGCCGTCGAGCCGGGCGCGCTTGGCCGGGTCGGTGCCGTCGGGCAGGTTGTCGCTGTCCTGGTCGATGCCGGCGAGCTTGACGTTGTACTGCCCCGTGATGCCGCCAATGGCGACGCGGTGTCGCCACTCGCCCTGATAAAGGATGCCCTGCTTCGACCAGACCTTGGGATCGAAGGTGAAATCGGCGTTCGGGGCAATTGCGAAGTAGTAAGGAAGCGACGTGCCGAAGCCGAGATTGGTGTTGGTCGAATACTCGGGAGCGAGGAAGCCCGAGCGGCGTTTCACACTCGGGTCCGCGTGCTGGAAGTACGGCAGATAGATGATCGGAACGCCGAACAGCTCGAACTGGGCGTCCTGGTAGGTGATGGTCGCAGCCTGCTGATCGTGGACAACACGTTGCGCCGACAGACACCAGAGCGGGGGCTTGCCCGGATCGTTCTTGCACGGCGTGAACTTGCCCTGCTCGAACTCGGTGACGTTGCCGTCCTTGCGGACGGCCTTGCGGGCTGCGATCCGCGTGTCGTCGCGGCCGATCAGGCTGAGGCTCTGGATGAAGGCGTCGCGAAAATCGGCAGTGGTCTCGATACGGTCGCCCTTGACGATGTTGCCATTGGGCTCCTTCAGCTGCGCATTGCCCTGTGCGATCAGAGTGTTTGCGCCCTGGTCGTAGATGACCTCGTCAGCGGTCAGGATGTAGTTGTTGTAGTAGATCTCGACGTTGCCGCGTGCCACGACACGGTTGTTGCGTGTGTCGTAGATCAGCTCGTCGCCCTGCAGGTAGAGCGGCTGCGACTTGTCGATCGTCTGGATCGGCCCGCCCAGGGGCCCGCCCGGAATTTTGGGGAAGCTCGACGGTGCGCCCTTGCCGGCGGTGGCGATACCGGCAGTATCCGCAACTGTCGATTGCGCACCGGCTTCCTTCAGAGTGGCGGACCACAAGAACAATCCGGCCAGCACGACGGCCACCGTACGTGGGAGCCCGCCGATACGTGTCGCGCTCCACAGGGACGGCCTGGGTCTGTACTGGTCGACTCTCGCCGGCGCTGAAGTCCCCCTGCGCGCCACCCTAACCGTCCTCCTGATGCAGCAACACCGTCATTGCGCCGCAGAATCCCAAAACCACCGGGACGGCTACAGCCACCAAGGGTGGCGTCAGCCCGGCAATTCCCACCTGCCGTGAGATCTCCGAGAAGAGAAAGAAGGCAAATCCCCCGAGCAGCCCCATCGCGACCATAGTCTGTATCCC
>JANRJI010000135.1:0-21661 GCA_033764055.1 Hyphomicrobiaceae bacterium | reverse complement strand
ATTCTCGGCGGCCTCGACCGGGCGACGACTGGCACCTGCCGGTTCAAGAATCACGATCTCACCCGTCTCGACGAGCGGGGGCTTACGGATTTCCGGCGCAATCACGTCGGCTTCGTGTTCCAGTTCTACAACCTGATCCCGTCCCTGACCGCACGTGAGAACGTGGCCCTCGTCACCGAGATCTCGCGCGATCCCATGACACCGGAACAGGCACTCGACCTTGTCGGCCTGTCGGCGCGGCTCGATCACTTCCCGGCCGAGCTGTCGGGGGGCGAGCAGCAGCGGGTCGCCATTGCGCGGGCCATCGCCAAGCGGCCGGAGGTGCTGCTGTGCGACGAGCCGACCGGGGCGTTGGACAGCAAGACCGGGGTGCGCGTCCTCGAGGCGATCACCGCCGTCAACGCCGAGCTCGGGACGACGACGGCCATCATCACCCACAACGCGGCCATCAAGGACATCGCACACCGATTCTGCGTGTTCGCCGACGGCCGTATCGCCCATACGCGCCGCAACGCGACACGCGTCGAGCCGGCGGAGGTGAGCTGGTAGGCATGCGCAGGGCCGGATCATTGGGCGGTCTTGCCGCCATCGATCGCAAGCTCGTGCGCGATCTCGCGCGGGTGTGGCCGCAGGCGCTGGCGATCGCGCTCGTGCTCGCCTCCGGCGTGGCGACGCTGATCCTCGCCATCGGGGCGTACCGGTCGCTCGAGGAGACGCGGCGTCTCTACTACGCACGCAACGGCTTCGCCGACGTCTTCGCCGAGGTGAAGCGCGCGCCCAAGGCCCTGGCCGATCGCATCCGCGTGCTGCCCGGCGTGTCCCTTGCTGAGATGAGGATCGAGCGCAGCGCACTCCTCGACGTGGCCGGCATGCGCGAGCCGGCCACCGGCATTGCGCTTTCGGTACCCGACCACGGCGAGCCTGCGCTGAACCGGCCTCACGTGCGGCTCGGGCGGTTGCCGGTCACCGGTGCCACGGACGAGGTCGCCGTCAACGAGCCATTCGCCAAGGCCCACGGCATGGGCATCGGATCGCGGCTCGGCGCCATCCTCAATGGCCGCAAGCGCGAACTCACCGTCGTCGGCATCGTGCTGAGCCCGGAGTACATCTACGCCATCGGGCCCGGCGACCTGATGCCCGACTACCGTCGCTTCGCCGTGATGTGGATGTCGGAAAAGGCGCTCGCCGGGATCTTCGATCTGGAGGGCGCCTTCAACTCGGTGTCGCTGAAGCTCGAGCCGGACGCCAACGAGAGCGAGGTGATCCGACGCCTCGACCTGGAGCTCGCCCGGTACGGGGGGATGGGGGCCTATGGACGGGCCGATCAAGTCAGCCACGCATTTCTGGATGCCGAGCTCAAGCAGCTGGCCGCGCTGGCGCGCGTCATTCCCCCCGTTTTCCTGCTGGTATCGGCATTCCTGATCAACATGACGCTGATGCGCATGATCGCGCTCGAGCGCGAGCAGATCGGGCTGCTGAAGGCCCTCGGCTACGCCAATGCAAGCATCGCCGCGCACTATCTCAAGTTCATAGGGCTCATCGCCGCCCTCGGCATCCTCATCGGCTTTGGCCTCGGCACCTGGTTCGGGACCAGCCTGACCCGCCTCTACGGCAACTTCTTCCAGTTCCCGTTCCTGGTGTTCGAGCGAGACGGGGATCTCTATGCCATAGCAGCGACCGTCTCGCTCGCCGCCGCCACTCTGGGCGCGGCCCGCGCCATCACCCAGGCGCTGGCTCTGGCTCCCGCTGTCGCCATGCAGCCTCCGGCGCCGCCGAGCTATCGCCGCCTGCCGGGCGAAAGCCGCGGGCTCTACGCACGCGCCTCGCAGATGACGGTGATGGCGTTGCGCAACATGGCGCGGTGGCCAGCACGGGCGGCGCTGACTTGCATCGGGCTTTCGCTGTCGGTGGCGCTGCTGGTGCTGTCGCTCTTCACGTTCGATTCCGTCGAGGCAATGATCGATGCGACCTTCACGCGGTCCCAGCGCCAGGACGCCAGCATCGATTTTCCCGAGACGAAGCCCGCACGCGTGGTCGAGGCAGCGGCCCATTTGCCGGGAATCCTGCGGGTCGAGCCTTACCGGAGCGTCGCGGCCCGACTGCGCAACGGACATTTGAGCCGCCGCGTCTCGCTGATCGGGCGGCCCCCTCGCACGTTGCTCAGCCGCGACCTCGACACCGACCTGATGCCGGTCGCGCTGCCCGAGCAGGGGGTGCTGCTGAACCGCCGTCTCGCGTCGGTGCTGTCGCTCAACCGCGGCGACACGGTCGAGATCGAGATCCTCGACGGACGCCGCGGCACGCGCCAGGTCCCCGTGGCGGGCGTCATCGAGAGCTACATCGGCCTCGTCGTTCTCATGCGGCTGGACGCGCTCAACGCGATGCTGGACGAGGGCGCCGTCGTATCGGGCCTGCACCTCGCCTACGACCGCGCCGAGGAGGACCGCCTCTTCACGCAGGTGAAGCGGACGCCGCAGATCGCGTCGCTGGCGCTGAAAAGGCTGTCGCTCGAGCGGTTTCGGGCCACCCTGGCCGAAAACATCAACCTGATGGTCAGCGTGTATGTGGTGCTCAGCGTGGTGGTGTCACTCGGCATTCTCTACAATAGCGCACGTATTCAGCTCTCCGAGCGTGCGCGGGACCTGGCGTCGCTGCGAGTGCTCGGCTTCCACAAGGGCGAGGTGGCGCGGGTGCTGATGACGGAGCTGGCTCTGCTGACGGCACTCGCTCAGCCGCTCGGCTGGCTGATCGGATACGGGCTCGGCTGGCTCACCATCCAGAGCTTCTCGAGCGACCTCTATACGGCGCCCTTCGTGATCGAGCGTGCGACCTTTGCCAAGGCGAGTGCGGTCACGCTCGCATCAGGCGTCATATCGGCCCTGATCGTGCGGCGCCGTATCGACAGTCTCGACCTGATCGCCGTCCTCAAGACGCGGGAGTGAGCAGATGACCGAGTCACCGGCGAGGCCGACGCCCGGCTCGAGCGGGCCTGATGCCGGCCGATCACGCATCCAGCGCCGGCGCATCGGCCTGACCGCGGCCGTGGTGCTCGGCGTGTTGGCGTTCACCTGGGCGATCTGGCCGAAGCCCGTCGGTGTCGACATCACGACCGCGACCGTCGGGCCTATGGCGGTGACAATCGACGAGGAAGGCAAGACGCGGATCAAGGACGTGTTCCTTATTTCGACGCCACAGACAGGGAAGATGCTGCGCTCGCCGCTGCTCGCCGGCGATGAGGTCGTGAAGGGCAAGACGCTGGTGGCGGAGATGCAGCCTGCGCGTCCGCCGTTCCTCGACATCAGGTCCCGCCTCGAGGCGACGGCGCAGGCCGAGGCCGCGGAAGCCGCCGTCAAGCTTGCGGAGGCCGAGCTGGCTCAGGCCCAGTCCGAGCTCAAATTCGCCGAGGCCGAGCTGAAGCGCGCACGCTCGCTCGCCACGACGAGCACGGTCTCGGAGCGGACGCTGGAGCGTTCGGAGATCGACAAATCGGTGCGCAGTGCGGCCGTGACGCGGGCCGAGGCCAATCTTGCCGTCCGCCAGCGCGAGGCCGAGAGCGCGCGGGCCCGCCTCGTCGATCCCGACGACGAGCGCATGGGCAGCGTGGTCGACGGCTGCTGCGTCGAGGTCCGCTCGCCGGTCAGCGGCCGCGTGCTGCGTGTGCACCATACGAGCGAGCAGGTGCTGCCGGCAGGCACGCCGCTGGTCGAGGTCGGCGATCCCCAGAAGATCGAGATCGTCGTCGAGCTGGTGTCGGCGGATGCGGTCAGGGTGCGAGATGGGGCGAGCGTCGCCATCGAGGACTGGGGTGGCGAGAAGCTCGAGGGGAAAGTCCGGCGGGTCGAGGCAGCGGGCTTCACCAAGGTCTCCGCCCTCGGCATCGAGGAGCAGCGCGTACGGGTCATCATCGATCTCGTGCCCGAGAGCCTCGCCCGCCACCGCCTCGGGCACGAGTATCGCGTTTTCGCGCGGATCCGGGTGTGGGAGGCGGACAAGGTCCTCCGCGTGCCGATCGGCGCGCTGTTCCGGCATCGCGGCGAATGGGTGACGTTCCGCGTCGAGCGGGGACGTGCGCGGCGCGTGCAGCTGACGCTCGGTCAGCGCAACGGCCAGCACGCCCAGATCCTCGGCGGTCTTGCCGCCGGGGATGTGGTCATTCTGCATCCGGGCGACCGGGTCGCCGACGGCGTGCGCGTCAACGCCCGCACCGAGAACGGTGGCTGAGCCTCCCAGCCGGATGCCTCGTCGAGAAGAGAGCCTACTCCATTGAATGGCACAGGACAGCATCACCGGGCCAGGGGGCTTGCCAGCGCCGAGGCGAGCGCCCGCCTCGCCCGGCACGGGCCGAACACGCTGCCGGAGCCGGAGCCCGTGTCGGCCTGGCATCGCATCGCGCAGCAGTTCAAGAGCGCGCTCATCTATATCCTCCTGGCCGCGCTGCTGCTCGACCTCGGGCTCTGGATCGGCGAGGGCGCGCACGGCTGGCCGATCGAATCGATCGCGATCGCGCTGATCCTCGCCCTCAACGCCGGCCTCGGGGCATGGCAGGAGGCCAAGGCCGAGGAAGCCGTCGCACGGCTCCGGGCCATGGCGGCACCGTCCGTGTGGGTGATGCGTGATGGGCGGCTCGTGCACCTGCCGGCGAGCGTGCTGGTGCCGGGCGATATCGTGCGCATCGAGGCCGGCGACCGCGTGCCGGCCGATGGCACGATGGTCGAGGCGGACGGCGTCATGGCCGACGAATCGATCCTGACGGGCGAGTCCCTGCCGGTCGACAAGGAGGAGGGCGCCGAGGCATTCAGCGGATCGCTGATCGTGCGCGGCAAGTGTCTGCTCGAGGTGACGCGGACGGGCGCCGGCAGCGCCATGGGGCGCCTCGCCACGATGATCGGCGGGATCGAGGCCGGCAAGACGCCGCTCGAGCGCCGTCTGGGCGAGTTCGGCAATCAGGTGGCGATCGGGATCCTGCTCCTCGGGCTCGCGTTGACGGCAGGGGGGATCGTCGTCGAAGGGCCGGAGCGGATCGGGCAGATCGTGCTGTTCGCGGTGGCGCTCGCCGTCGCCGCCGTTCCCGAGGGGCTGCCGGCGGTGCTGACGCTGACGCTGGCGCTCGGCGTCGAGCGCCTCGCGAGCCGAAAAGCCATCGTGCGGCGGCTGTCGGCGGTCGAGGCGCTGGGCTCGGTTACGGTCATCGCCACCGACAAGACGGGCACGCTCACCGAGAACCGCATCGAGGTGCGCGAGGTGATCGCCGTCGATACTCCGCGCGCGCTCGAGGCCATGGTTCTCGCCAACGACGCCGACCTCGCCACCGGCGCGGGCGATCCACTCGAGGTGGCACTGCTGGCGCGCGCCGCTGCCGGCGGGATCGACGTTCAGCAGCTGCAGGGCGAGCGGCCACGCGCCTCGATCCGCCCGTTCGACAGCGTTGCGAAGATCATGCGCGTCACGGTGATCGAGGATGGTCGGCACGTCAGCTACGTCAAGGGCGCGCCGGAGGTTATGATCGCGGCGAGCCGCCTGACGCCCGACCAGAAGCGGGATTGGGAAGCGCGCGCACTGAGCCATGCCGGCGAGGGCTTCCGCGTCATCGCGCTCGGTGCGAGGGAGGGCGAGGGTGAGGACGACCTGTCGTTCCTTGGCCTCGTTCTGCTGTGGGACCCGCCGCGGGCCGAGGTGCCGGATGCAGTGCGGCGCGCGCACAGTGCCGGCATTCGCGTCCTGATGATCACGGGCGACCACCCGGCAACGGCGGAGGCCGTGGCCCGCGTGATCGGCATCGAAACGCCGCGCGCCGTCACGGGCGCCGAGCTCGAGGCGCTCCCCGAGGCCGCGCTGCGGGACGTCGTCAAATCCGTGAACGTCTTCGCGCGGGTGGCACCCGAGCACAAGCTCAGATTGGTGGAACTGCTGCGCGCGGCAGGCGAGATCGTCGCCGTGACCGGCGACGGCGTCAATGACGCGCCCGCCTTGAAACGGGCCGACGTGGGCGTCGCCATGGGCCTGCGGGGCAGCGACGTATCGCGCGAGGTGGCCGACGTGGTGCTCGCCGACGACAATTTCGCGAGCATCGTGACGGCCATCGAGGAAGGCCGCAGCATCTATGAGAACATCCAGAAATTCATCCGCTTCTTCTTCTCGACGGACCTCGCGCTGATTGTGCTGATGACGGCGGGTCTCGGGCTCGCGTTCCTCGCCGGCTTGAAGGATCCTGCTGGCGGCACGTTTCTGCTGCCGCTGACGGCGGTGCAGCTCCTGTGGATCAACGTCGTCGCCGACGGGCCGCCTGCGCTGGCGCTTGCCCTCGACCGCAATCCGGACGTGATGACGCGGCCGCCGCGGCCGCCGTCGTCGCGGCTGCTCGATGCCGACTCGCTGCACTTCATCGTGGTCAGCGGCCTTGTCAAGGCAAGCGTCGGCATCGGGTTCCTCGCCCTTCTGCCGCGTCTCGGCTACTCGCTCGACGCGACCCGGACAACGGTCTTCCTCTACGAGTCGCTGATGCAGATCGTGTTCGTCTACCCCTGCCGCCGCGTGCACCTGGTACCGTTGCCCAACCTGTGGGTGCATCTCGCCGTCGGTCTCGGCGTGGCGCTGCAGCTCGCGACCGTGATGCTGGCGCCGCTGCGAACGCTGCTCGGCCTCGCACCGCTGAACCTGACGACGATCGGCATCGTTCTCGCGGCCTCACTCGTGACATGGGGTGTCGCCGAGTTCCTCTGGCGATGGCGGGGGCTGTGGGGACGGCCTCCGGCGAGCGCGTAGAAGGGGTGTTGCGACACATCAACGACGCACCGCATCGAGTAATGAAGGTGACAGTCGCGCATCTCCTCGCCGTCGAACGGGCTTTCGCATGACCATCCGCAACCTTGGCGCACTGCTGGCACCCAAGTCCGTGGCCCTGATCGGAGCCAGCGACCGCGAGGGCAGCGTCGGCAATCTGCTCGCCCGCAATCTGGCGCGCGGGGGTTTTCGTGGGCGAGTCGATCTCGTCAATCCCAAGGGCGGGGAGATCGTGGGCCTCAAGTGTCACGTCTCCGTCGGCGCACTGCCGGAGACGCCGGACCTTGCCGTCATCGCCACCCCGCCGGCCACGGTGCCGGACTTGATCGCGCAGCTCGGTGCCCGAGGATGCCGAGCGGCGGTGGTCATTACGGCCGGGATCCGCGGCGAGTTGCGACAGCAGATGCTGAATGCAGCGCGGCCCCATCTCCTGCGCATCCAAGGTCCGAACTGCCTCGGCCTGATGCTGCCGCCGCTGGGGCTCGACGCAAGCTTCGCGCACGTCATGCCGCCGGCCGGGCGGCTGGCATTCGTGTCGCAATCGGGGGCGCTCATCACCGGCATCGTCGACTGGGCGCAGAGCCGAGGAGTCGGCTTTTCGCACGTCGTCTCGATCGGCGACATGGCCGACGTCGACTTCGGCGACCTGCTCGACTATCTCGCGGGTGACGCTGGGAGCGACTCGATCCTGCTCTACATGGAGAGCCTCGTCTCCGCCGCGAAATTCATGTCGGCGGCGCGCAGGGCGGCGCGGGCCAAGCCGGTTGTCGTCATAAAAGCCGGCCGCCACGCCGCGGGTGCCAGAGCGGCACTGTCGCATACGGGCCGCCTCGCCGGGGCTGATGCGGCATTCGAGGCCGCATTCCGGCGCGCAGGCCTCGTACGCGTCAAGGAGCTCAGTGAGTTGTTCGAGGCGGCGGAGATCCTTTCGAAGGTGAAGCCGCTCGAGGCCGAGCGGCTTGGCATCATCACCAACGGCGGCGGGGCCGGCGTGCTTGCCGCCGACCACTTGGAGGATGTCGGAGGCGAGCTCGGCCAGCTCTCGCCGGAAACGCTGGCGCGGCTCGACAAGGCGCTGCCGGCTACATGGTCCCGCGGCAACCCGATCGACATCATTGGAGACGCGGGAGCCGATAGATACGAGGCGGCCATAGAGGCGGCGCTCGACGAGGCAAACTTCGATGCGGTCCTGGTGATCAATTGTCCGACCGCGCTCAATCCGCCGATCGAGGCCGCCCAGGTGACGGTGGACGTTCTGGCAAGGCGCAAGGCCAGCGGCGAGCGCACCAAGCCGGCGATCACCAACTGGCTCGGCGAGACGGCGGCTGCGCCCGCACGTCGGCTGTTCGCCACGCATCGCGTACCGACCTTCGACACACCAGCTGCCGCTATCGCCGGGTTCTCGCAGCTGATGCGCTACCGCCGCGCGCAAGCCGAGTTGATGGCGACGCCGCCGTCGCTCCCGGACGGGCTCTTCAGAAGGAGCGACGAGGCAGCGAGGGTGATCGCGATAACGCTTGCCGACGGCCGGCGCCTGCTGACCGAGCCCGAGGCCAAGGCGGTTCTCGCCGCCTATGCGATCCCCACTGTGCCGACACACGTCGCAGCCACCCCCAACGCAGCCGCGGAGCTTGCACGCGAGCTCTTGGCCGGCGGCGGTCCCGTCGTTCTCAAGATCCTGTCGCGCGACATCTCGCACAAGTCCGACGTCGGCGGCGTCAGGCTCGGACTGGAGACGCCCGAGGCTGTCGAGACGGCGGCCCGGCTGATGCTCGAGCGCACACGCTCCGCCTTGCCGGATGCGGTCGTCGACGGATTCACCGTCCAGCCGATGATCGTGCGTCCGCACGCGCACGAATTGCTGCTCGGCATGAGCGTCGACCCTGTGCTCGGGCCGCTGCTGGCGTTCGGCTCCGGCGGGGTATCCGTCGAGGCCGTCCACGACGTGGCGCATGGCCTTCCGCCACTCGACCTCAATCTCGCGCGCGACATGATGCGCCAGACCCGCATCTGGCGCCTGCTGCAGGGTTACCGCGACCGGCCGCCGGCGAACGTCGACGAGATCGCGCTGACGCTGGTCCGGCTGGGGCTGCTGGTCGCACACCACCCCGAGATTCGCGAGATCGACATCAATCCGCTGATCGCAGACGAGCACGGCGTCGTCGCGCTCGATGCCCGCATCACCGTCGAGGACGAGGCGGCCGTGCCACGTGCCGCAATGGTGATCCGGCCCTACCCGAGCGAGTGGGAGACCACGGTCGGCGTACCGCAGCTCGGCGACGTGATCCTGAGACCGATTCGGCCGGAGGACGAGCGTCTCTACCCGGCGTTCTTCGCCGGCGTCACTCCGGGGGATGCCCGGCTACGGTTCTTTTCCCCGACGGCAGAGGCCTCGCACCGCTTCCTGGCACGGCTGACCCAGATCGACTACGCCCGCGAGATGGCCTTCATCGCGATCGGCACCGCGAGGCATGGCGAGGAGCCGGGACTGCTCGGTGTGGCGCGCTTCATCGCCGACCCGGACTTCGAGCAGGGCGAGTACGCGGTGCTCGTGCGCTCGGACCTCAAGGGACGAGGGCTCGGGTGGGCCCTCATGACCCACCTGATCAGCTATGCGCGCGCCTCGGGCCTCGGCCAGATCTTCGGTGACATCCTGCGCGACAACACGACGATGATCGCCATGTGTCGTGAGCTCGGCTTCGTCATTGCCGTCAATCCGGCGGACACGACGCTGGTGCGCGCGACGCTCGATCTGCGGCGGCCGGCCAACTGATCGGGTCGGGCTTCGGCCTTGTCGCAGGCCGGCCGAGGGTCGATATGATTGGCAACGCCCCTCGACTCTCGTCAGGCCGGAGCCCCATGACCATCGAGCCCCCGCGCAAGGCCTTCTTTCCATTCGACAACAGCTATGCCCGGCTGCCCGACCGCTTCTACGCGCGGCTGACGCCCACGCCGGTGGCGACGCCGCGACTGATCAGGCTCAACGAAGGGCT
This sequence comes from Hyphomicrobiaceae bacterium, assembly GCA_033764055.1. GTDB lineage: Bacteria > Pseudomonadota > Alphaproteobacteria > Rhizobiales > Hyphomicrobiaceae. Next base: position 11,888 of record JANRJI010000135.1, on the reverse strand, counting down.
GGCGGCGGAGCTTGGTCTCGACCCGGCGGCACTATCGGGGGCAGACGGCGTGGCCGTGCTCGCAGGCAACAGCGTTTCGCCCGGCAGCGAGCCGATCGCGCAGGCCTATGCCGGCCATCAGTTCGGCGGCTTCGTGCCCCAGCTCGGCGACGGGCGCGCCATCCTGCTCGGCGAGGTCGTCGACCGCCAGGGCCGGCGGCGCGACATCCAGCTCAAGGGCTCGGGGCCGACGCCGTTCTCGCGGCGCGGTGACGGCCGTGCTGCGCTCGGACCGGTGCTGCGCGAGTACATCGTGAGCGAGGCCATGGCTGCGCTCGGCATCCCGACGACGCGGGCGCTGGCCGCGGTCGTGACCGGAGAATACGTCTTCCGCGAGGAGGCGCTACCGGGCGCCGTGTTGACGCGCGTCGCGGCGAGTCACATCCGGGTCGGCACGTTCCAGTACTTTGCTGCGCGCCAGGACCTGGACGGCATCCGGACTCTGGCCGACCACGTCATCGCCCGCCATTACCCGGAGGCGGCCGCGGCGGTGAGCCCCTACCGGGCGCTGCTCGACGGCGTCATTGCGCGCCAAGCCGGCCTCGTCGCCCGCTGGCTCGGCGTCGGCTTCATCCACGGCGTCATGAACACCGACAACACGACCGTGTCCGGGGAAACCATCGACTACGGCCCCTGCGCCTTCATGGACGCCTACCACCCGAGCCGCGTGCTCAGCTCCATCGACACGCAGGGCCGCTACGCCTACGCCAACCAGCCACAGATGGCGCAGTGGAACCTTGCGCGGCTGGCGGAGTGCCTGCTCCCACTGCTCGGCGACGACGAGGCGGCGCAAATGAGCTCGGCGACGAGCGCGCTCACCGCCTTCGCCGGGCTCTTCGAGGACGCCTATACAGCGGTGCTCCGGGCGAAGCTCGGTCTCGCCGAAGCCCGCGAGGGCGATCTCGAGCTCGCCCACGACCTTCTCGACCGGATGACCCGCGGCAAGGCCGACATGACGCTCACCTTCCGCCGGCTCGCCGACGCCGCGGCGGATGCCGCCGCAGACGCGAGCGTCGAGGCGCTGTTCGAGGACCCCGCCGCCTTCGAGGACTGGGCCACGCGGTGGCGGCAGCGGCTCGCGGCGGAAGGCGGCGATCCCGCGATGCGGCGCGAGGCCATGCGGCGCGCCAACCCCGCGTTCATCCCGCGCAACCATCTGGTCGAGGAGGCGATCGCGGCCGCCGTCCGCGCGGACGACCTCGCGCCCTTCGAGACGCTCGTCGCCGTGCTTGCCCGTCCCTTCGACGACCAGCCGGACCAAGAGCGCTACGCGCTTCCGCCGCGCCCCGAGGAGGAGGTGCACCGCACGTTCTGCGGGACCTGACGGGCCGTTCTCTGGGTAAGACAAGCGATGGTCTCTCGCGACCGCCATCGTCTCGCGCCTGAAGGGTCACGACGAGGTGGGCCTCGGGACCGTCCTCGGTTCGAATGTTTTCAACGGACTGTTCATCACCGGCGTGGCCGCCACGATCACGCCCATCAAGGTCCCGATCACCTCCGCGGCCCCGGCCATCATCGTCGGCCTCGGCGCGCTCGCGCTCTGTTTTCCGCCCCGCTCGGGGCGGATCGGCCGCTGGCGTGGCGGGCTGCTCGTCGCCCTCTATGCCGTCTATCTGACCGCGATACTAGAGAGAGGCTGAGGCGAAAGGCCCCCGCCCTCACTCCGCCGCGTCGACCACGGCCGTCTCCCGCGCCACCAACCGCTCCTTCACGAGCGCGGTCGTCGCCTGGTAGTCGGGCTTGCCGGAGCCGAGCAGCGGGATTCGCGGCACGACCATGAACTCGGCCGGCACGGATAGCTCCGTGGCGCCCCGGAGACGGGCATGCTTCAGGAAGCCTGCGCGGTCGGCATCGGGCTGCTGGGTCACCATGACCAGTCGCTCGCCCTTGCGCGGGTCGGGCACTGAGACGACCACGGACAGCGCCTGCGGCCACAGCTCTGCAGCCATCGTCTCGACAGCAGCCAAAGACACCATCTCGCCGCCCACCTTGGCAAAGCGCTTGGCGCGCCCCTTGATCCGGATGTAGCCGTCGCCATCGATGGAGACGATGTCACCGGTGTCGTGCCAGCCGCCGGCCGGCGGCTCGAGCACGCCCGGCTTCTCGGCGCGGTAGTAGCCCAGCATGACGTTCGGGCCCGAGACCAGTAGCTTGCCGCCTTCCTCGATACCCGGCATGGAGACGAGCTCCGCCTTCATCAAAGGCGACAGGCGCCCGACAGTGCCGGGCCGGTTGGCGAGTGGCGTGTTCATGGCGAGGACCGGTGCCGTCTCGGTGACGCCATAGCCCTCGAGAATGCGTACGCCGAAGCGTTCCATGTAAACCTGCCGAGTGCGCTCCTTCACGGCTTCGGCGCCAGCCATGATCAGGCGAACGTTATGGAAGTCGTAGGGGTGGGCGGTGCGGGCATAGCCGGCGAGGAAGGTGTCGGTGCCGAACAGGATCGTGGCGTTGGTCTGGTAGACCAGCTCCGGCACGATCCGGTAGTGCAGCGGCGAAGGATAGAGGTAGACCGGGATGCCGCCGACGAGAGGCATGATCATGCCCCCGGTGAGCCCGAACGAGTGGAACACGGGCAGCACGTTGAACACCTTGTCCTCGCCATCGGCCGCGACGCGGGTCAGGCACTGGGCGGCGTTGGCGAGCAGGTTGCGGTGCGAGAGCACGACGCCCTTCGGCGTGCCTTCCGAGCCGGAGGTGAACAATACCACCGCGGGCGTGTTGGGGTCAGGATGGGCCAACGGACGAGAGCCGCGCAGCACGGCGCGAAGCTTGTCAGCCAGGCCGATGCCCGTTCGCACGTCCTCCAGGTAATGAATCGTGATGCCGGCCTCCACCAGCCGCTGCACGATCGGCTCAAGCCGGCCCTTCTCGACGAACGACTGCGAGGTGAGGACCATGCGGACCTCGGCCGCCCGGCAGGCGGAGACCACGTTCTGAGGGCCAGCCGTGTAGTTCAGCATGGCCGCGACACGGCCGATCGACTGCAGCGCGAAGAACGTCACAGCGACGCCGGATGTATTCGGCAGCAGAACGCCGACCGCCTCGCCCTCGCGAGAGCCGAGCTCGGCGAGCTTCTCACCGAGCACCTGAGCACCCAGGATGAGCTTGCCGTAGGACAGCCTCGAGCCGAGCGGGTCCTCCACCGCCGGCGACTTGCCGGTCGCACGCGTGCGCTTTGCCGCGACGAGCGCGGCAAACAGCGTCTGGTCGATGCGCGCGGTCTCGACTGCGGTATCCACCATGATGTCCTGAAGCTTGGCGCCAGCCGCCTGCCGGCGCGCCTTACCTTTCAGCTCGGGCGCCAGGTCGAGCTTGCGCGCCGGGAGGATGGTCACTGTCGTCTTGGGGAACCAGGTTTTCAGGATCTGGGTCGGGCGCATATAGCTGAAGCCCGACCGCTCCGGACCTTCGATGCGGACCGGAACGATCCACGCGTCCGCCTTGTCGGCGATCATCGCGGTGCCGTCGTAGACCTTCATCAGGCCACCGGTGACGGTGAGCCGGCCCTCCGGGAAGATCACGATGGTGCGGCCATCCTGGACGAGATGCACCAGGGCCCTTGTCGCCAGCGGCTTGGTCGGGTCGAGAGTGTGGAAATTGATGACCTTGAGGAACGGTTTCACCCACGGCTGCTCGGCCATGCCGGTGTCGATCGCGAAGGCCGCATGCCCGGGCAGCACCGTGTGCATGATGGGACCGTCGAGCAGGCTCACGTGGTTGGGCGCAATGATCGTGCGCTCGCCTGGTTTCGGCAGATTCTCCAGGCCCTTCACCTCGAGCCGAAGAAACACCTGAAAGATGAAGCGGCCGAGATCGCGCACGCCCTCGCGGCCCCAGGCATGGAGGACGAGCCCCATGACCAGAAGGTTGCCGAGCGCCAGCCCCAGGAACAGCACGTCGAGGCCGACGCCCTGGGCTTGCAAGAGTGCGACCGCGAGACCGGACCCGGTCATGTAGGCGGCGTTGAGAATGTTCACGGCGGCAACCGAGCGCGCCCTCCGGTCGGGGGCGGCCCACGACTGTACGGCGGCGAACGACGGCACGATGAAGAGGCCGCCGGCGAATGCGAGGCCCGCCAATCCGATGATCAAAGGCCAGCCCGAGAGACCCGACAGGAGCTCTGCCGGACCGATCGATGCTGCCGGCGCGGGAGCTGCCCAGACGAGGAAGGCAAGTTTGCCTGCGAACACGGCCATCAGGAAGGCACCAATCGGCACCAGCGCCAGGTTCGGGCGGTGATGGCTGGCCCGGGCGGCTGTCGCGGAGCCGATGGCAATGCCGATGGTGAAGGCCGCGAGCGCCAGGGTGACGACACCCTCGGTACCGCCCAGCCGGTCCTTGATCAGCGTCGGCAGCAGCGACATCGCCACAGCACCCACCAGCCAGAACCAGGAGACGATGTGCCCGCCGATCCAGAGGCGACGGTCAGACCGCAGCTCCGCGAGCAGCCGCAAGGTCGAGGCGAGGGGGTTGCGGGTGAGGACGATGCCAGGGGCGGCAGCGCCGGTCTGCGGTATGAAGCGTGCGGTGACCCAGCAGGCCAGGGCGAGCGAGACAGCGACCACGGAGACGGTCCAGCCGGCCTGGGACTCGGCGACCACCCATCCCGCGGCGACGGCGCCGGCCAGAATGGCGATGAACGTGCCGCCCTCGACCAGCGCGTTGCCCGCGGTGAGCTCCTCGGTCGAGAGGTGATCGGGAAGAATTCCGTACTTGATGGGTCCGAACAGGGCACCGATGACGCCGTAGAGCGCCAGCGCTACGAACATGATCGGCACCGAGCTCCAGCCGAAGCCCACCGCGGCAACGACGGCCACGAGCAGCTCGGCGAGCTTGATCCGCTCCGCCATCATGCCCTTGTCGAACTTGTCGGCCAGCTCGCCGCCGAGTGCGGACAGCAGAAAGAACGGCGCCATGAAAATCGCCGTTCCGAGAGTGACCAGCGCGGCTCCCTGCTCGGAGCCGATCTTGTAGAGGAGGATCAGGCCCAGAGCGGTCTTCAGGAAGTTGTCGTTCAAGGCCGACAAAAGCTGACACCAGAACAGCGGCGCGAAGCGGCGGGCCGTCATCAGCGTCTTGAACATGGCCGGTCCTTGCAGCTCGGGCGCTCGATGAGCGCCGTGAAGTCCAGGAAAAATCCTTGCTCGCACACATTTAGAACGGCGACGTTAACGATCTACATCACGCACGACGGCGGGGAAAGGCCGGAGGGCTGACGAGGCTCGGGCAGCCGAGCGGGCCGGCTGCCGACGACTTGTGACCCGACCGACCGCCCTGGTGCACGACAAGGCGCGGACGTCGGCACTCGTCCTGGATCCCCGCCCTGGGGACGGCGTCGCCCCCGGAGACGAGCCTTGGCGGCATCGCGAGGCGCGCGTCGGCGTCGACAACCTGGGCGGCGGCCCGATCAGCCGGCCCGAGCAACCGGCGAGCGATCATGGACAGGAGGCTGCGGAGCATCGGAAGAACCTTTCAGCACGAACTGGAGAGCACGATCGAAACATGCTGCTGAACTAAGATCAATTTAAGGCACGCGGCCTCCGGTTCAAGCCGCCGACAGCCGATCGATCGGATCACTCCGAGGAGCCTCGGGGGCCAGGCTCACCCGATGAGCCCTCGCCACCACGGCAATGGAGGCCATTCCTGCCGGCCGGATCGCTGGCGCCGGCAGGCTCGACCCGCAGCAGAGTTGCATCCGCCGCTATGACGCGGACGGCCTCGCCGGCCGGCAGGTCCGGTCCTTCGGCGATCCAGAGCGTGTCGCCTACACGCACCTTGCCCCGGCCGGCGACAATCGGGTCAGCCACCACGAGGATGCGCCCTGCGAGTTGAGCGCTGCGCCGGTTCAGATCGGGCTGATCGGTCGCCGAGACGCCCGGGTGCGCCCAGACGAAGTCGATCAGGATATCGAGCACGATGGCCAGGGCACCCACCCCCAGGAGCTGCCATCCGTCCGCCTCGCCGCGCATCACACCGGCTCCGCCGGCGAGCACCAGGATTACGCCCACGACCGGCAGCACGAGACTGACGGTCGCCAAGGTCCAGGCCAGCGGGCCGGGGTCTCCGTCGCTGGCCCACAGGCGCCTGGCGAGGCGGCGTCGCATGATATTGTCCGCGTCAACGATGGCAGAGCGGGCCGAATGGACGGCCCCGAGCCGACACACTAGCCGAAGTCTGTCGCTCGATCATGACCGGGTTGACTTTCCGCCGCTCTCCCGCGTTCGATGCGGACCGAGCCCACACCCGAGCCGCGAGTGCCGCCATGCCCCTCAAGATCGCCTGCCAGATGGACCCCATCCACGCCATCGACATCAAGGGCGACTCGACGTTCGCCATGCTGCTCGAGGCGCAGCGGCGCGGGCACGAGCTGTTCTACTACACGCCGCCCAATCTGGCACTCGACGGCCGCCACCTCGTGGCGCGCGGCCACACGCTGACGGTCGAGGACAAGGCCGGCGATCACTACAAGCTCTCGAGCCCGCGCCGGATCGACCTCGCCGAGTGGGACGTGGTGCTGCTGCGCCAGGACCCGCCGTTCGACATGGGCTACATCACGACGACGCATCTGCTCGAGCGCATCCACCCCCACACCCTCGTCGTCAACGATCCGGCCCACGTGCGCAACGCGCCGGAGAAGGTCTGGGTGCTCGAGTTCCAGGACCTGATGCCGCCGACCATGGTGACCCGCAATCTCGAGGACGTGCGCGAGTTCCAGGAGCGCCACAAGGACATCATCATCAAGCCGCTCTACGGCAACGGCGGCGCGTCGGTGTTCCGCATCAAGCCGGAGGATTCGAACCTCAACTCGCTGGTCGAGCTCTTCCAGCTCGTCTTCCGCGAGCCGTTCATGGTGCAGCAGTACCGACCCGAGGTGCGCGCCGGCGACAAGCGCATCATTCTCGTCGACGGCGAGGTGGCGGGCGCCATCAACCGCGTGCCGGCCGAGGGCGAGACGCGCTCCAACATGCACGTCGGCGGCACGCCGCGCCCGACCGAGCTGACCGAGCGCGACAAGGAGATCTGCGCGCGTCTCGGACCGCACCTCAAGGCACGCGGCCTGATCTTCGTCGGCATCGACGTGATCGGTCCTTACCTCACCGAGATCAACGTCACCTCCCCCACCGGCATCCGCCAGGTGAAAGCCTTCGGCGGCAACGACATCGCCGCCATGATCTGGGACGCCATCGAGGCGCGAAGGAAGGCGGGCGGGTAGGGGTGGCGAGGGGTCAAGGTCAGCCGGAACAGTAGCGTCCGGACTTCGGGACGACGAGCAGCGCCCAAGTGCCACGGGGGGTGGCAGGCGGCTGACTGTCGGCCTTATGCCATTCTATAATCTTGCGACTGAGGCCGAAACGTCGGTCGCACCTCGTGCGGGCATCGCAGTGATCGCGACGGATTGTGTCCATGCCTGATGCGGCTCTGCTCGTACGGTGCCTGGGCTTTGGAGGAGGGGATCGCATGAGCACCCATCTGGGGACGCTCGGCTCGGACAACATTGGTCCGGACGCGACGGGACTGATAGTTATCGGCTATGACGGCAATGGAGACCCGATCTACGACCTCGAGCCGAACAATTTGATTTTTGGGCTGGGCGGGACCGACTTCCTCTTCGGTGGAATTGGCGAGGATCAAGTCATTTTTGGCATCGACGCATCGTCGTCCGGCACTTCCGTCGGCAGCGGGGGCGACGGCGAGGACACCCTCGTCATCCAGGCCGCAGGCGCCCCGTATGCCTTGGTTAAAGGCTTCAATAATTCTGGATTTCTCTGGTTCACGGGTGATTTCTATTGGCACGAGACGGAGAACCCCGACGGCAGCACCACGCTCAAGGAAGGCATTTATTTCAACACATTCGAGCATTACGAGATTTATAGCGGAATTTTTGACGATAGCATCGTCGGTGGCGTGCTCAACGACATTCTCGATTCTGGAGGTGGTGACGACGTTATCGACAGTCGGGGGGGCGCCGACATCGTCGACGGCGGTGGTGGCATCGATTTGTGGCGGCAGGATTTCAGCGCCGTCGCCACCGGCATCTCGTTCGCGGTTGACGCAACATCTACAATCGGCGTGGCCGGCAGCCTCGTCTCTGGTATTGAGCGAGTCGATCTCACCTCGGGCAGCGGCAATGATCAGCTGACTGGGGGCGCTCTGGACGACAGGCTCGACGGTCGCGCTGGCGATGATACGCTGGCGGGTGGCACCGGGACCGATGTGATCATAGGCGGGGACGGTGACGACCGGCTGGTCGTGACACTTTCGGCAAACGCGTCCGACTCCGTCTATGGAGGCAATGGGATAGACACGATCGTCATCGACGGATCGGCGGTCACCGGATCGGTCCGAAGCGGGAACAATCCACCCAGCGGCTTCTACGACAACTACTGGAACGGAGTCTTCAGTCTCGATAGCAGGCTCTACTACTTCGATATCGAGCGGTTCGAGATTACCGGCGGTGGCTTCGCCGATATTCTGACGGGCAGCGTCGGTAACGATGTCCTGATCGGCAATGGCGGCGACGACATGCTCCGCGGCGGCGCGGGAATCGACACCATCAATGGCGGCGAAGGACGAGATTTGTGGACTGGCGACCTGTCCGCCGTGACGGCCAATATAGCCTTCGAGCTTAGTCCGCTGCCGATGACGGTCGTCAACGGGACAATCCTGACGAGCATCGAGGCAGTCGGCCTCACGGCCGGCTCCGGCAACGATACGCTTACCGGCGGTGCATTTGACGACAGCTTGCACGGTGGGGCAGGCAACGACGTTCTTTACGCCCTCGCGGGCGAGGATTCGTTGTCCGGCAATGCTGGCGACGATTGGGTGGTCGTGCGGTTCGGATCGTCGCTCGCAGGTGCCACCATTGACGGTGGCGATGGGATCGACGTGCTGGTCATCGACGCCGAGCACGCGACAGGCGTGCTCAGTCAATCCACGACCTATGCCGAGGGGCTCACCACCGTCCATGCTTTCTCCAGCAATTTCGAGCGGCTCGAGGTGATCGGCAGTGCCGGCAACGACTTCTTCACCGGGTTCGCCAACGCGGATTTGCTCGAGGGGCGGGCTGGCAACGATACGATCCGAGGCAACGGCGGGGACGATGAGATCTTTGGCGGCGCGGACAATGATCGGATCGACGGCGATGAAGGCAATGACACCGTCAACGGTGGTGATGGTGATGATACTCTCAACGGGCAAGCTGGCGATGACAGCATTGCCGGATGGCTCGGCGCCGACTTCATCGACGCAGGTGACGGCAATAATTCAGTGAATGCGGGCGACGGCAACGATCGCGTTTTCGCCGGCACCGGCGACGACACGATTGCCGGAGGGGACGGCGACGACCAGGTCTTCGCGGGTGCCGGCGACGATAGTGTCGATGGCGGCAACGGCAACGACGTTCTGGACACCGCAACTGGCGCCGGCATTGTCGACGGCGGCCTCGGCACCGACCGGTGGATCGGCGACCTGACTGCTCGCGTCGATGATGTCAATTTCACTCTCGGCACGATCATTTCCAGTCCCTTTTTCGGCGGACCGACCCTGATCAGCATCGAGGAGGTTTCGCTCGGCTCCGGCTCCGGTAACGACGCGCTCGCTGGCGCCGGCGGCAATGACGTTCTGCGAGGCGGCGAAGGCCAGGACTCGCTCGTCGGTGGGGGCGGGCGGGACGAGCTTTATGGCGAGGCGGGAGATGATCTGCTCTCTCTGACGCCGGGCGGCAGCGCATTCAGCGAAGCGCTAGCCATCGGCGGCGCCGGCACCGACAGGTTGGTCATCGACCACTCAAGCTCGACGACTGCCATGGAGTCTCGCCAGGATCTGGCCTACTCTGACCGCGGCGAGTACTACGACGGTAGCGCATCGCGCCCGACGCTCTTGTTTTACGAGATCGAGCACCTCGACGTCACGGGAACTGCTCACGACGACACCATCACCGGCTCGGCTGGCGCGGACATTCTGCGCGGAGGCGACGGCGCAGATCGCCTGATCGGCGGCGGAGGCGACGACACCATTTATGCGGGAAGCCATGGCGATACCGTCGTCTACTCGGGTGCCGTCGCCGACTACTCCTTCTCGCTGGATATGTTCGGCAACTATCACGTCGTCGACACCCGTGCCCCAGGGCCAGGCATCCAGAATGACGGTCACGACCAGTTGCGCGATATCGAGCTGCTGACTTTCAGCAACGGAACTTTCACGCTGCCGGATTTGTTCGGTATTTACCTCAATCGGCCTCCGACCGACATAAACCTGGTTGCGACGCTGCTGCCCGAAACGAGCGACACCCTTCAACCTCTGACACGGATCGTCACGACCGACCCCGACGCCAACGAAACATTCATCTACCGGCTCACGAGCGATCCATCCGGCAAGTTCCGCATCGTCGGTGATGAGCTGTTTCTACGCCCTGGGGAGAGGCTCGATTACGAGGCGGCGACAGATCATACGATTGACATCGAGGTCACCGACCGCTACGGCGCGATCTTCACGAAGTCAATCACGGTCAACGTTCTCGACATCAACGAGGCGCCGACCAACATTTCCCTGGCGGCGGTTTCCATCCTTGAAGGAACGGCTAACGGGACCGTGGTCGGCACCGTATCCGCCATCGATCCCGAAAGCAGCCCCGTGACATTCTCCCTTTCCGACGGGAGCAGCGGACGTTTCACCCTGGTCGGCAACGAAATCCGCGTCGCCGATGGGCTATCGCTGGATTACGAGCAACGCCCATTCTACACGATATATGTCCGAGCCACAGACACCAGCGGCATGTGGTTCGAGCAGGGGCTCAGGGTCGACATTGCGAATGTCGATCCAGAGAGCTTCACGGGTGATTCGCGTGCCAATGCATTCGTTGGCGGCCTGCTGGGCGATTCGTTGTCGGGTGAAGGCGGCAACGACACGCTTCTAGGCGGTGCCGGCAATGATTCCCTCGTCGGTGGAGCTGGCGACGATTTCGTCTATGGCGAAGCCGGAATCGACACGCTGCGCGGCGGAGCAGGAAGCGACATTTACATTCTCGATTCTGCAGAGGACGTGGTTATCGAGGACGCTGGCAGCGAGATCGATGGCGTCGTTGCGCTCGTCAGCGCTCTGACGCTCCCCACCAACGTCGAAAGCATGACGCTCTTCGACGGCGTCGTCGGCGGCATTGGTAATGACGCTGCGAATTCGCTTGTCGGCAACACCATAGGCAACTCTCTCGACGGGGTCGGTGGCAACGACACGCTTGCAGGCGACGCCGGCAACGACACCCTGAACGGCGGCGCCGGGGCCGACACCATGATCGGCGGGCTCGGGAACGACACGTTCTACATCGACCACGCCGGCGACATCGTCACGGAAGCGCTCAACCAGGGCAGCGATATTGTCCGCGCGACTGTGTCGAAGTCGCTCGCGGCCAATCTCGAGACGCTCATTCTCGACAGCACGGCCCATCTCAACGGTGCGGGCAACGAGTTGGCGAACACGCTGATAGGCAACTCCGGCAACAACGTGCTCGACGGGCGCGTCGGCGCTGACCGCATGTTCGGTCATGCCGGAAACGATACCTATGTCGTCGACAATGTCGGCGACGTCGTCGGCGAGGTGGCTGGCAACGGCATCGACACCGTGAGGTCGTCGACCACCTACACGCTCGGCAATGAGGTCGAGAAGCTGCTGTTGCTCGGCAGTGCCAACATCAACGGCACCGGAAACGGGCTTGCCAATGCCATCGTCGGCAACACGGGCTCGAACCGGCTCGATGGCGCCGCGGGCAACGACAGCCTCACCGGCGGGCTCGGCCTCGACTACCTGACCGGTGGCCTCGGCAACGACAACTTCATCTATGGCGCCGTGGC
>JANRJI010000134.1:0-140660 GCA_033764055.1 Hyphomicrobiaceae bacterium | reverse complement strand
CTCAAGAACGACAAGCTTGCCCTGCAGCGCCTCAAGGAGGCCGCCGAAAAGGCCAAGATCGAGCTGTCGAGTGCTCAGCAGACCGAGATCAACCTGCCGTTCATCTCCATGAGCCCGCAGACGCAGTCGCCGCTGCATCTGACCATGAAGCTGACCCGGGCCAAGCTCGAGAGCTTGGTCGAGGACCTCATCATGAAGACCCTGCCGCCTTGCGAGCAGGCGCTGAAGGATGCCGGCCTCAAGGCTGCCGAGATCGACGAGGTCGTGCTCGTCGGTGGCATGACGCGCATGCCGCGCGTGCAGGCCGAGGTCAAGAAGCTGTTCGGCAAAGAGCCCCACAAGGGGGTCAACCCGGACGAGGTCGTGGCCATCGGGGCGGCCATCCAGGGCGGTGTCCTCAAGGGCGACGTCAAGGACGTGCTGCTGCTCGACGTGACGCCGCTGTCGCTCGGCATCGAGACGCTCGGCGGTGTCTTCACCCGGCTCATCGACCGCAACACCACCATACCGACCAAGAAGAGCCAGGTATTCTCGACCGCCGAGGACGGCCAGCGGGCGGTAACGATCAACGTCTACCAGGGCGAGCGCGAGATGGCCGCCGACAACAAGCATCTCGGCCGCTTCGACCTCGACGGCATTCCGCCGGCCCCGCGCGGCGTTCCTCAGATCGAGGTGACGTTCGACATCGACGCCAACGGCATCGTCCACGTGTCGGCCAAGGACAAGAAGACCGGCAAGGAGCAGTCGATCCGCATCCAGGCGTCCGGCGGCCTGTCCGATGCCGACATCAAGCGCATGACCGAGGAGGCCGAGGCGCACAAGGAGGACGACAAGAAGAAGCGCGACCTCGTCGAGGCACGCAACCACGCCGACCATTTCTCTGCCCAGGTCGAGAAGGACTTGAAGGAGCATGGCGACAAGGTGGCGGCCGCCGACAAGACGGCCATCGAGGGCGCGCTCGCCCGGCTGAAGGAGGCCGCCGCCACCGATGATGCCGAGCGCATCAAGGAGGCGAGCAACGCGCTCATGCAAGCTTCGATGAAGCTCGGCGAGGCGATCTACAGCGCCAACAAGACCGGCGGCGACATGGCCGAGGACGGGGATGCATCGTCGGCCGGAGCCGCGCGCGGCGGCAAGTCTGGCGAGAATGTCGTCGACGCTGACTTCGAGGAAGTGAAGGACGACAAGAAGAAGTCTGCCTGACCGGTGCGGGGGCACCCCGAATGACGGTCCTCGCCCTCTCCCGAAGTGACGAGCCTGCCTCCTGGCGACAGGAGGCAGGCTTCCCATTGCAGGGGCGGGCAATGATTGCGTGGCGCCGACGCCAGGGAACGACAGCCGGCGACTGCGGTGCAATGCCTGAGGAAGGTCCGGCACATGGCCAAACGTGACTATTACGAGATCCTCGGCGTTTCGCGTGGCGCTTCCGAGCAGGAGCTCAAGAGCGCCTTCCGCAAGCTTGCCAAGGAGCATCATCCCGACCGGAATCCCGGCGACAAGGAGGCCGAGCGGAAGTTCAAGGAGCTGAACGAGGCGTATGAGGCCCTGAAGGACCCACAGAAGCGGGCCGCCTACGATCAGTTCGGCCACGCTGCCTTCGAGGGTGGGCGGGGCCCGGGCGGTGCCGGAGGCTTCGGTCCGGACTTCGCCTCCTCGATGTCCGACATTTTCGACGATCTCTTCGGCGAGTTCATGGGCGGGCGTCGCGGGGCCGGGGGACAGCGGGGCCGTGGCGGCCGCGAGCGCGGGGCCGACATCCGCTACAACATGGAGATCTCTCTCGCCGAAGCCTTCACCGGCAAGCAGGCGACCATCAAGGTTCCAACGACGGTCGGCTGTGAGACGTGCTCCGGCACTGGCGCCAAGCCCGGGACTCGCCCCTCGCAGTGTCCGACCTGCCAGGGTCAAGGCAAAGTACGCGCCAGCCAGGGATTTTTCACGATCGAGCGCGTCTGCCCGTCGTGCCATGGCCGGGGTGAGTTCATCGAGGACCCGTGCGTAGCCTGCCAGGGGGCCGGTCGCGTCACCAAGGAACGCACGCTGCAGGTCTCCATACCCGCGGGCGTCGAGGATGGCACGCGCATCCGGCTGGCCGGCGAGGGAGAGGCCGGCGTTCGCGGCGGGCCGACCGGAGACCTCTATATCTTCCTCTCGATCCAGCCGCACGAGTTCTTCCAACGCGACGGCGCCGACGTCTTCTGCCGGGTGCCGATCGCCATGACCACCGCCGCGCTCGGCGGATCGATCGACGTGCCATTGCTCGACAACAGCCGCGTCGCCGTGTCGATTCCAGCCGGCACCGAGACCGGCAAGCAGTTCCGCATCAAGAGCAAGGGAATGCCGGTGTTGCGGTCAAACGTGCGCGGCGACATGTATATTCAGGTCGAGGTCGAGACGCCGAAAAGTCTGACGCGCCGCCAGCGCGAGCTGCTGCAGGAGTTCGAGAAGGAAAGCCATAAGGAGACGAGCCCCGCCTCCTCGGGCTTCTTCACGCGCGTGCGCGACTTTTTCGAAGGTAAAGGCGCCTGAATCCGCTCAGGCTGGTCGCCAGCCGTACACCCAGTCGTAGCCGGCCATCACCCGCGCACCGCCGATGGCTCGCATCGTAGCGTTCCGCGCCCAGGCGGCTGGTCCGGCGAGATGAAACACGAAACCGTTGCGCCGCGCCGCGGCCACCACCTGCCGGGCTCGCCTCGCCCTCAGCATCTGGTAGTTCACCAGCGCGTCCGCAATGCTGCAGCTCGGGACGAGCTGGCCGATACAGAACGCCATCGTCCAGGCGTCCTCGATCGCCAGGGCGCCACCCTGTGCGAGGAACGGCAGCGTCGGGTGGGCAGCATCGCCGAGGACAGTGATTCGCCCCCGTGACCAGCGCTCCAGTGGTGCGAGCTCGAACAGGGCCCACCGGCGCCATCCATGACCGGAGCGGATGGCCCTCGCCAGCTTCGGCGCCGCTCGGGCGAGCACGGCTTCGATGTTGCCCGCGGGGACCGGCGCCGACCATCCCGGCTCGCTCCACGCTTCTGTCTGGACCACGACGAACGCGATCTCCCGCCCGGCGCGAACCGGATAGTGCACGACGTGAGCCTTCGGAGCCAGCCACACGCCCGTGGCGCCACGGTCGATCACACCGTCATCGAGCTCGTCGCTCGATAGCACGGTCCTCGCTGCCGTCCATCCCGAGAGTCGGGGCCGGGCTGCCCCGAGCGATTGTTGCCGCACGCGCGAGAAGATGCCATCGGCACCAACCACGAACGTACCCTCGAGCCGGTCGCCGTGCGTGCTCTCGAGCTGAACGCGTTGACCGTTGTCTTGAACGCTCGACGCCTCGAAGCCGAGGTGAACCGTGACCATCGGCTCTTCCGCCACGCGGGCTATGAGTGCGGCTTGCAGATCCCGGCGGTGCACCTGCCAGTAGGGCGCACCGTGCCGCTGCTCGATCCACGAGCCGAGAGGCAACTCCTGGAGCAGGCGAGCGCTCGCGGCGTCGCGCACCATGATCTTTTCGGGCACCCCGGCTTGCGGCCCGAGTGTTTCGGCAACGTCGAGCGCCCGAAGCACCTGCAGCGCATTGGGGGACAGCTGAATGCCGGCGCCGGCCTCCGACCACGCGCTTCGGCGCTCGAGGACGCAGGAGCGCCAGCCCCGACGCGCCAGCGCCAATGCCAGCGTGAGGCCTCCGATGCCTCCGCCCACGATGAGGGCCGGTCCCTTGGACCTCAGCGCCATGGCGTCCATTCGACCGCAAGCTTCCGGCGGCGCTCAGGCCGTCGCCGCGTCTCCGTGTACTGTCACGCAACACCCGGCCGGCTCCGACTCGGTCGGCGCCAGTGACCCATCGTAGATGTAGAGAGTCGAGCAATAAGGGCACAGGATCTCGTGGTCGGTCCCCATGTCGAGGTAGACGTGCGGGTGGTCGTAAGGCGGCCGGGCTCCCATACAGTTGAGCTCGTGAACCCCTACTCTGATCCTGTCGACGCCCTGGTCGTTTGCGAAATGCGGGACGACGCTCTGGGCCATGCGATGCTCTCCAGTCGCGGTATGCTGTCGGGTTGGACAATAGCTGTCGCCGCCGGCAATTGACAGCGGCCAATTGACCGGCACATTGGGCTCGTCCCGTCGGTGCGGAGCCTCCACGCCGGTGCTCCGTCGCGGGCAGCAACACAGGGCGGGCCATGCCACACTTCAGCTCCGAGGGCGTCGACATCGCCTATCTCGACGAAGGCAGCGGCGAGCCGATCCTGCTCATCCACGGCTTTGCCTCGAGCGCTCGCATCAATTGGGTGGACACCGGCTGGGTGCGGCATCTGGTGGCGCAGGGCCGTCGCGTCGTGGCCATCGACAATCGGGGGCACGGGGAGTCGGAGAAGCTGCACGATCCGTCGCTTTACGGCGGCCCCCGCATGGCCGAGGACGCGCGCCGCCTGCTTGACCATCTCGCGATCGCGCGCGCGGATGTGATGGGCTACTCGATGGGCGCACGCATCACGGCCTTTCTGGCTCTTGCCCATCCCGAGCGCGTGCGCAGCGCCATTCTTGCCGGTCTCGGAGGCAACATGGTGCGGCCCATGGCCGGAACCGGCCCCATCGCCGCTGCCCTCGAGGCACCGAGCATCGATGACGTGACCAATGCCACCGCCCGCACATTCCGCGCCTTCGCCGAGCAGACACGCAGCGACCTCAAGGCCCTCGCCGCCTGCATCCGATCGTCCCGCGACCCGCTGACTGCGGCCGCGCTCGCCGGCCTTGCCTGCCCGGTGCTCGTTGCCGTCGGCAGCGATGATGTGATCGGCGGCCGGGCCGAGGACCTTGCCAGGCTCATTCCCGGCGCCGAAGCATTTGTGATACCAGGCCGCGACCACATGAAGGCGGTCGGCGACCGCTCATACATGGCGGCGGTGACGGATTTCCTGTCCCGGCGTGCGTGAGCCGTGTCGGACGGAGCTTGCTGCGGCCATGGGCGGATCTGGGCCGCAGGCGTGCCCCTCGGACGAGGCCAGTCTTCCTGTCCGACCGCGGGGTCATCGGAGCCGGGGAAGGGAGGACCGTCAGAGGGGCTGACGCACGACGCAAATGTACGCTAACTGGACGCTAGGCAACTTGCATTTGGAACACCGTCTTCTACCACGCACGCCCCTCTATCGCTGGCTGATCTTCCGCCGTTTCCGGGGCCTGTGGATAATGCTTGACGTAAGTCGTCGAATCGGAATGTCCAGCAGGAGGTGTCAATGGCATTGAATATCGAGCGGATCGTGGCGACGGGGGTATTCGACCCACCCGCCTACAGCCAGGCGATCAAGGTGACGGGGGCCCAGGCTATCCTCCTGATCTCCGGGCAGGTCGACTACGGCGATGCGGGCCAGGTCGGGCATCCCGGCGATTTCGCGGCGCAGGCGCGAGCCACCTTCGCCGCGCTCAAGGCCCAGGTCGAGGCAGCTGGCGGCAACATCGCCAACATCGTGAAGTTGAACACCTACCTCGTCGACGTTCGCCACCGGGCCGAGCTCGCGGCGATCCGCGAGGAATTCTTCGGCAAGAAGGCGCCGGCCTCGACGCTGGTCGGCGTCACGGCACTGGCGCAACCCGGCTGGCTGATCGAGGTCGAGGCGATCGCCGTCATCTAGAGAGGAGACTAACCATGTCCATCGCAGACCCCAACCGCACCATCCTGACCGGCGAGAACCCGTTCCTGCGCCTTTCGGCAGCAGACGGCGGGCCGTTGACGACCAACGCCAGCTTCTGGCGGATCTACCTCTCGCCCAAGGGGCCGGGGCATGTGCTCTTCATGAAGAGCGAGCTCACGGACGATAAGTGGCTCGCTTGGTCCGACAACATCGCCATGGCGCGATGGCTGCAGGACACCGTGCAGGGCATGCTCAATGCCGAGCTCGCCGACAGGTCGATCCCGGTGCACGACGCCGAGTTCGAGAAGGAGGGCGATCCGCGCACCTGCTGGACCGAGCGCATCATCACCGGAAACGAGGACATCACGCTCACCTGGTACGACATCGGCGAGCCACTGATGATCCACCACCAGCCGGGCCACAACGGGCGCAAGTACGGGCTCAATACCGTCTTGATCCCGGCGCTCGGCGGCCGCCTCGAGCGCGACGGCGAGCTCGCCTCAGGCAAGCCATGGCCGATGCAACGCGAAGGCAGGCCGTTCTCGACGTCGGCCCTCGCCTTCTCCGAGAGCTGGACGGAGCCCCGCTGACATCAGCCCGACGGGTTGCTGCGGCCGTTTCCCTGGAACATCCCTGCATACCTTCCCCGGGCGGCTCTGCCTTGCCGCCCGGGGGAATTAGGTTTAAGCCGTGGCCCGAACAGTGGGGCCTCGAGCCGGCCCGGTCCGGCACCTGCCATCCGGCCCCTCTCGCACCCAGATGGAGAGAACCCCCATGGCACGCACCAAGATCGCCCTCGTCGGCGCCGGCATGATCGGCGGCACGCTCGCCCACCTCGTGGGCCTGAAGGAGCTCGGCGACGTGGTGCTGTTCGACGTGGCCGAGGGGATGCCGGCGGGCAAATCGCTCGACATCATGCAGTCGGGCGCGGTGGAGGGCTTCGACTCGACGATGAAGGGCACCAACGCCTACGCCGACATCGAGGGTGCCGACGTCGTCATCGTGACGGCCGGCGTGCCGAGGAAGCCCGGCATGAGCCGTGACGATCTGCTCGGCATCAATCTCAAGGTGATGGAGCAGGTGGGCGCCGGCATCAAGAAGTATGCCCCCGACGCCTTCGTCATCTGCATCACCAACCCGCTCGACGCCATGGTGTGGGCGCTTCAGAAGGCCTGCGGTCTGCCGAAGAGCAAGGTCATCGGCATGGCCGGCGTGCTCGACACGGGCCGCTTCCGCATGTTCCTCGCCGAGGAGATGAAGGTGTCCGTCGAGGACGTCGCAGCGTTCGTGCTCGGCGGTCACGGCGACGACATGGTGCCGCTGGTGCGCTACTCGTCGGTCGGCGGCGTGCCGCTGCCCGACCTCGTCAAGATGCGCTGGCTGACCCAGGACCGCCTCGACCAGATCGTCGACCGCACGCGCAAGGGCGGCGGCGAGATCGTCGGTCTGTTGAAGACCGGCTCGGCGTTCTACGCGCCGGCCTCCTCGGCGATCCAGATGGCCGAGAGCTACCTCAAGGACAAGCGCCGCATCCTGCCCTGCGCCGCCTACCTCAACGGCGAGTACGGCGTGAAGGGCCTCTACGTCGGCGTGCCGGTGGTGATCGGCGCCAACGGTGTCGAGCGCATCGTCGAGATCGACCTCAACGCGGCCGAGCGGCAGATGTTCATGAAGTCGGTCGAGAGCGTGAAGGGCCTGATCGACGCCTGCAACAAGATCGCGCCGCACCTGGGTGCGTGAGTGGACGGAGCGGTGCTGTCATGAACGAGGCGCCGGGCGGATGCCCGGCGCCTTTTTGCTGCGGTGGGGGGCGAAGGGCGGCTTCTGGGCGAAGGGTGACTTTGACGCCATCGCTGGCGGGCGTGGTGGGGCAGCAGGGGAGGACTTGCTGCCTTGCCAGCCTTAATCGGCACTGGGAGGACCGAAGCCGATGGTGTCGATCGGTATGGTTTTCCCTCGCAGCCCTGTTCCCGTATACGAAGGGTTCGATTAGGATCAGCGCGAAGGCATCGGAACGGGACTCCAGGCTTCGGAATTATGGTTGGCAAGGTTTTCATCAGCTACCGGCGCGACGACAGCCGGTATCAGGCACGCATGGTCTACGCAGCGTTCACGCAGGTCGTGCCGCGTGAGCACGTGTTCATGGATATCGACTCGATCCCACTCGGCGCCGATTTCCGAAAGATCCTCAGGGGCTGGGTCGACCAGTGTGATGTGCTTCTGGCGCTGATCGGCCCGACCTGGGCGAGTGTGACCGACCCGCGCTCCGGCCAGCCGAGGCTGATGAACCCTGCCGACTTCGTGCGCATCGAGATTGCGGAGGCCTTGGCGCGCGACATTCCCGTTGTGCCGGTGCTGCTCGATGGCGCACCGATGCCCGATCCGGCGAAGTTGCCCGACGACCTGAAGGATCTGGTTTATCGCCATGCGGAGTTCGTGAAGTTCGAGAACTTCGACGACGACGTGGCGCGGCTGATCCGCAAGCTGCGACCCGCCCCGGCCCAACTGGTGGTTCCGGCACCTGCGTCGGCGCCACCCAAGGACCGCATCAAGGTCGACGCGCTGACCACACACGGCGTCTCGGACGGCTGGTTCAAGCCAGGTGCCGGCAAGACCGAGTGGTTCAAGGACCACGCGCACGGGCCCGAAATGGTGGTCGTGCCGACGGGGAGCTTTACCATGGGCTCGCCCGAGAGCGAGCCCGAGCGTGAGCCATGGTTGAAGGGCAGCGAAAGCCCGCAGCGGCAGATTACATTCCGGAAACCGTTTGCGGTTGGGCGCCATGCCGTCACCCGTGGACAGTTCGCGGCATTCTTCAACAACACCGGCTACAAGACCGAGGGCGGCGCATTTGGTTGGACCGGCACCGAGTGGAAGCACGATCCGAAGTATTCCTGGCGCAATCCTGGATTTGCTCAGGACGACAGCCACCCCGTCGTCTGCGTAAACTGGGACGACGCCAAAGCTTACGTGCAGTGGTTGTCGGAGCAGACTGGCACGCCTTACAAACTGCTGTCTGAAGCCGAGTGGGAGTACGTGACGCGCGCTGGCACGACGACGCCATTCTGGTGGGGCTCGGCGATCACTCCGAAGCAAGCCAACTACGACGGCAACTTTACATATGCAGGTGGCGGCTCGAAGGGCGAGTACCGGCAGGCGACCGCTCCCGCGGGTAGCTTCGATGCCAATCCCTGGGGACTTTTCAATGTCCACGGCAATGTCTGGGAATGGTGCGAGGACGTCTGGCACGACAGCCTGAATGGCATTCCGGAAGATGGGGCGCCACGAATGGAAGGTGACCCAAGTCGCCGTGTCCTTCGCGGCGGTTCCTGGGGCAGCATTCCACAGTACCTCCGCTCGGCCTACCGCGGCGGGAGCTCCTCCGGCGACCGGGGCAACGGCATCGGCTTCCGTGTCGGGAGGACGTTTTAGTCTGTAGTTTTGCCCTTTTGCCGTTTGCCACTGGCGCTGTGGATTGTGGGGACGGAAGGGGGGTGTGGGGGCGCAGCCCCCACCGGAATTGCTATGATCCCCTGCATGCAAAGGCCGTCCAAACAAGTCAGTCCCGTTCTCGAGGAGCATTTCCGCTTCCTGCTTTGGCTCGTGCCCGCGTTGGAGCGATTTCCGCGCAGCCAGCGCCTGCTGCTCGGCGACCGCATCCAGACGCTCGGGCAGGAGGTTCTGGAATGCCTGATCGAGGCCAACTACTCGCGTGAGCGCCGCCATCATCTGGCGCGCGCGAACATGGCGCTCGACAAGCTCAGGTATTTCATCCGCATGGCGGTCGAGCTGAAGCACCTGGATCATCGACGCTACGAATTCGCGGCGCGCTCCATCGACGAGATCGGCCGGCAGATCGGCGGCTGGATGAAGGCGAGCCATGCCGAAGCGCCACGATGATTTGTTCGGCCGGATCGCCAGCTTCTCGGCCCTGCGTGAGGCTGCCCGGCGTGCCGCACGCGGCAAGCGCAGGAAGCCCGGTGCGGCGTCGTTCCTGTCCAACCTCGAAGCCGAGCTGCTGACGCTGGAGCGGCAGCTACTCGACGGCAGCTACAGGCCGGGACACTACGTCGCCTTCGAGGTCAACGATCCGAAAAAGCGCATCGTCTCCGCTGCGCCTTTCCGCGATCGCGTCGTGCACCACGCGCTCTGCGCCGTGGTCGAGCCCATCTTCGAAGCCGGCTTCATCGACAACACCTTCGCCAACCGAAAGGGTAAGGGCACACACTTGGCCATTCGTGTCTACGAGCGTTATCGCGACCGCCACGCTCACGTGCTCCGCTGTGACGTTTATCGCTATTTCCCATCAATCGACCACGCGCTGCTGAAGGCTGCTTTCCGGCGCCGCGTGAAGTGCGAACGCACGCTGTTCTTGCTCGACTTGATCGTCGATGGCTCGAACGCACAGGAGCCAGTCAACCTGTACTTCGACGGCGATGATCTTTTTACGCCGTTTGGTCGCCGCCGCGGTCTGCCGATCGGCAACCTGACGAGCCAGTTCTTCGCGAACCTCTATCTCGACGCGCTCGATCACTTCGTGACCGAGGTGCTGCGGGCGCCTTACGTTCGCTATGTCGACGACTTCGCGCTTTTCCACGATGACCCGGCGGTGCTCTCGGATTGGCAGAGCAGGATCGTGCGCTATCTCTACGGCCGCCGCCTGAAAGTTCATCCCGACAAGTCTTTCATTTCTTCCACCCGAAACAGCGCGACGTTCCTCGGTTTCGTACTTCACGCCGATGGCGGTCGCAGCCTGCCCGACGACAATGTCGCTCGTTTCCGCAATCGTTTGCGCGGCCTGCGTGATCAGTGGCGGGCCGGGACGATCGGGATGGGCGACCTGGAGCCGCGCGTGCGCGCCTGGATCGCCCATGCCCAGCACGCTCAGACTTGGCGCCTGCGCCAAACGATCTTCGGGGGAGGCTGGTTCGATCCAGCGAGCCCGAAGCCTGGACGGCCCCTTGTCGCCGTGTCCTTCGCGGCGGTTCCTGGAACAACAATCCACAGAACCTCCGCTCGGCCAACCGCAACAGGAACACCACCGACAACCGGAACAACAACATCGGCTTCCGTGTCGGGAGCACGCTCATGCACGGTTGCGAGTTGGGCAACCGCAGTGCAGACGAAAATGCCAGAGCCGGCGCGACCACGGTTTCGCCGGGCGAGCACCTGAGCGTCCAGGGCCGTTCATGATGAGCATGGATGCGGCGGCCAAAAAGTCGGCGTCCGCGCGCATGACCACAGCGGCGCCTGTCTTGCGGGACGCATGAGCCCGGACAGGCGCCGCTGGATGCTCTGGTGATGTCCACAGCTGGTGGAAGCGGATGGAGACTGTACTGCTACGACCTTCTGCTTAGGGTCACCTCGGGCCAGCGTGCCCGCGCGAGGGGCCGATAGGCGGTTGGTGCCAAAACCGCACCCCTACCACACCCGCAAACCGCCCTCTACGCCGCGGCGACTTGATCTCCGTCAGCGGATGCCGCACAAGCGCGCGAGAAGGGCCAGCCCGGCCACTAGCCAAAGCTCGGCAACCAGACGGCGGTGATCATGAACATCCACGAGTACCAGGCGAAGGACCTCTATCGCCAGTACGGCATCGCCACCGGCGACGGCTTCCCGGCCTTCTCGGTGGAGGAGGCAGTCGAGGCGGCGAAGAAGCTGCCGGGCCCTGTGTGGGTGGTCAAGGCGCAGATTCACGCGGGCGGGCGCGGCAAGGGCAAGTTCAAGGAGGCGGAGGCCGGCACCGGCGGCGGCGTCAGGCTCGCCAAGTCGGCCGAGGAGGTCCGCACGTTCGCCGGCCAGATGCTGGGCAAGACGCTCGTCACGCTGCAGACGGGTGCCGCAGGCAAGCAGGTCAACCGGCTCTACATCGAGCAGGGCTCGGCGATCGCACGCGAGCTCTACCTCTCCATGCTGGTCGACCGCTCGACCGGCCGGGTCGCCTTCATCGCCTCGACCGAGGGCGGCATGAACATCGAGCAGGTGGCGCACGACACGCCGGACAGGATCCACACCTTCTCGATCGATCCGGCGTCCGGCTATTCGGGCTTCCACGGCCGCAAGCTGGCGCTCGCGCTCGGCCTGACCGGCGACACCGCGAGCCAGATGGTGCGCATGGCCAGCAACCTCTATCGGATGTTCACCGAGAAGGACATGAGCCTCCTCGAGATCAACCCGCTGGTGGTGACGAAGGACGGCAAGCTGGTCGCCCTCGACGGCAAGATGAACTTCGATTCCAATGCGCTGTTCCGGCACAAGGAGATCGTCGAGCTGCGCGACCTCACCGAGGAGGATCCCGCCGAGATCGAGGCCTCGAAGCACGATCTCGCCTACGTCAAGCTCGACGGCACCATCGGTTGCCTGGTCAACGGCGCCGGCCTCGCCATGTCGACCATGGACATCATCAAGCTCTATGGGCTGGAGCCGGCGAACTTCCTCGACGTCGGCGGCTCGGCGTCGAAGGAGAAGGTTCGCGAGGCCTTCAAGATCATCCTCAATGATCCGAACGTGAACGGCATCCTGGTCAACATCTTCGGCGGCATCATGCGCTGCGACATCATCGCGGAGGGCGTCGTCGCGGCCGCCCGCGAGCTCGGCGTGAAGGTGCCTCTGGTCGTGCGGCTCGAAGGCACCAATGTCGAGCTCGGCAAGGAGATCATGGCGGCCTCCGGCCTCAAGATCGTCGCCGCCGACAACCTCGAGGACGCCGCGAGGAAGATCACCGCAGAAGTCAAGAAGGCAGCCTGAGCCATGGCAATCCTCGTCGATCACGACACCAAGGTCATCTGCCAGGGCATCACGGGCGCCCAGGGCACCTATCACACCAAGGCGGCGCTCGCGTACGGCACGCAGGTGGTCGGCGGCGTCACGCCCGGCAAGGGCGGCTCCAAGCATGCCGATCCGGCGCTCGCGGGCGTGCCGATCTTCGACAGCGTCGCCGAGGCCAAGGCCAAGACGGGCTGCACGGCGACATCGATCTACGTGCCGCCAGCCTTTGCCGCCGACGCCATCCTCGAGGCGATCGATGCCGAGATCCCTTTGATCGTATGCATCACCGAGGGTATCCCGGTGATGGACATGATCAAGGTGAAGCGTGCGCTGACCGGCTCCTGGTCGCGGCTGATCGGGCCGAACTGCCCGGGCGTGCTCACCACCGGTGCCTGCAAGATCGGCATCATGCCGGGCAACATCTTCAAGCCGGGCCGCATCGGCATCCTGTCGCGCTCGGGCACGCTCACCTACGAGGCCGTGAAACAGACGTCGGACGTCGGCCTCGGCCAGTCGACGGCGGTCGGCATCGGCGGCGATCCGGTCAAGGGCACCGAGTTCATCGACATCCTCGACATGTTCCTTGCGGACCCGGACACCGACGCCATCGTCATGATCGGCGAGATCGGCGGCTCCGCCGAGGAGGACGCCTGCGACTTCATCCGTCGCGAGCGGGCCCGCGGCCGCTCGAAGCCGATGGCGGGCTTCATCGCTGGTGCCGCCGCCCCTCCGGGACGCCGCATGGGGCATGCCGGCGCCATCATCTCGGGTGGCAAGGGCAAGGCAGAGGACAAGTTCGAAGCGATGAAGGCGGCCGGCATCAAGATCTCCTACTCGCCGGCTGCGCTCGGCACGACGATGCTCGAGGCCATGAAGGAGGCGTAGGGGTTTCGCGCCTTCAGCAGCTAAGTGCCCGAGGCATAGCTCCGGCGCGAGGTTCTGCGTGAGCACTTCGGGCCGAAGCCGCCGCGCTGGATATCGATGCGTGGAGAATTGAGAGCGCGACCCGGGCCAGGGTCGCTTGAATGGCAAGCCGATGGGCGGCCAGCGACCATGCGGAAGGCGGGACCCAGATAGCGTGAGCCGAGCTGCGGCTCGCCCTTCTGGACGCACAGGGTCTCGCCGTAGTCGGCGGCACAGTCGGCCGCCGAGCCGTAGACGTTGCGGTGGTAATCGTTCGAGTAGCTGCTGCTGTTTCCGCTGCAGCCCGTCAGCAGCGTCGCAAGGCTGCCGGCTGTTCCGAGCAGCACCAGATCGACCCCGCGCGAGCGCCAGCGCGGCCGACGCGTGCTCATGGCGTCATGCTCGCCGCGTTGAGCAGCCCGAGCGCGATGGCGACTCCGGCCTTCATGACGCCGGCTGCGAGATCGCCTTCCTCGATGGCGGTATAGAGACGCGGAAGATAGTGCGAGAGCGCCCAGTGCCCCGTGGCCTGCACCGCGAGCGCGATCAGTCCCCAGAGCAGCGTGTCGCCGAGCCCCTGCGACACGACGATGGCGCGCGAAAGCGCGATGCAAAAGCCGATGACCGCGCCGATCAGACCCAGGGCCGCCGCTGCGTTCCCCTTGCGGATCAGCTCGTGCTCCTGGTGCGGCGTGGTGCGGACGTAGGCGAGCAGGAAAAGCGCCGTCAGCACCAGCGCAACGGCGAGATGCATGGCGAAGGCAAAGAGTTGGCCAATGAACTCGGTCATCCAGCGGTCTCCCGGCATGAAGAGCCGGCAGAATAAGCCCGAGGCCATTGCAGATTGGTTTCGCCGTTCCGGCTGACGTCGGCATGCAGCCAACATCAAGCCGCTAGGCGCGGATCTCCTGGCGCAAGCCGCGCGAATCGCGCGGCGGCGTGGCGGGGAACGACATTGCCTCGCCGGCGAGCACTCGACCTGCCGTCCAGGCACACGCACAGGCGTCGAGAAAATCATCGGCGCCCGCATCCGACGGCCGAAAGCGGGTCTCGGCGAGGAAGGATTCCGGAAAGCCGGCCGCGGCGAGCAGCGCGCGGCGCAGGGCGAGGCCCGGCTCGTTCGGCCGCGACCTGATCTTTTTCGGGAGTTCGAGGGGGCGAGACCCGTTCATGGCCCAGAACGCCGCTTCCGGGTGACATTCGACGATGCGCTGCTGCAACTCCGGCGTCATGAGGGCGTCGATCTCCCGCATGCGCGCGAACAGCTGGTAGGCCTGCTTCGAGACCTTGCGTGGCGGATCGGATGTGGCGAGCGCCACGGCGCAGGCGCTGGCATAGTCCGGCGCCATGACCGCAGCGCGCGACGGCACTGAGAAGACCGACGACTGGCGCCGACCGAGCACCGCGCGGGCCGCGACGTCGGGAGCGCGTCCACCGATGCCCGATCGATCGGGCAAGCCGATCGGAATGTCGATGGCGAGGAGGCGCGGCGCCTCCGGCAACGACAGCGCGTCCTTGCATGTGGCGACGATGCGGACGAGCGGCGGCGCGGCTCCAGAGAGATCGCGAAGCACGACGAGCCAGCCCCCGCGGCAGCCATCGATACCCGCCACCCAGGCCAGCTCCTGCTCCATCACGGGTCGAGCCCGGGATCTATGCTCCAGGCAGTGCCGGTCATAGCGCCTTCGGTCGTCTCCAGCGGCCACGGCGTCACGTCGGCCAGTCGTCGTGGCAATCCGGCGAGGTCGAGCTCGTCACGACCAGCACTGGCGGCGAGAACCTGATCGACGACGGCGGTGGCCAAGGCGAGGACGTCGACGGGCTCACGACCTTCGATCAGACCGGCCAGGACGATGGCCGCCATCAGGTCGCCGGTGCCGTGCTGCGCGCCCTC
Organism: Hyphomicrobiaceae bacterium; assembly: GCA_033764055.1. GTDB lineage: Bacteria > Pseudomonadota > Alphaproteobacteria > Rhizobiales > Hyphomicrobiaceae. The sequence goes on along the minus strand of JANRJI010000134.1, from coordinate 125,471 downwards.
CCGTCGCGCGACGCGGGCCAGTGCCAGCGGAACACCGCCGGCTGCTGCCACATTGAGCAGCTCGTCGGGCGCGGCGCCTGGCAACGACTTCGCGATGACGAGCGCCGCCCTGTCGAAGTCCTCGAGCGCGCGAAGTGCCAACTCGCTGGTCGGCACGTCGTGGCCGAGCAGATAGCCCAGCTCGAAGCAGTTGGGCGTGAGGGCATTGGCCTCGGGCACGAGTGTGTCGCGGATGGCCTCGGCGGCAGCCTGCTCGATGTAGATGCCCTTCGGCACGTCGCCGAGCACCGGATCGCACACGTAGAGCATCCCCGCCCGCGACCGCTCGAGCTTCAGCACGGCATCACGCGCGAAAGCGACATGGGCCGCACTGGGCAGGTAGCCCGTGATGACAGCCTCTATCTCCGCCAACCAGCCATTGGCCTCCAGGGCATCCAGCATGCGGGCGAGCAGGTCGGTCGAGACGCGCTCGCCTGCGAAGCGAGTGTGGCCCGGGTGATTCGAGAGCAGGATCGTCGGCAGCGCCACCACCTCGTGGCCGAGGGCCTGCAGGGCCGGAACGATGGCCGAAAGGCCTATCGCCCCGCGGGCCACCTGGGATGAGATTGCGAGGATGCGGGCCATGGGAAAGCCTCAGTAGACATTCGCCTCGCGCAGCGGGCGGCCGGCCACGACGCGCTGGAAGCCGAGGCGCGTGACGTCGATCGTGCGGTAGGCGCCGTGCATCACCAGTTCTGCCATGGCGCGGCCCACACCCGGCGAATGCTGCAGGCCGTGCCCCGAGAAGCCGCAGGCCATCACGAACGACGGCAGGTCCGGGTGGCAGCCGAGGATGGCGTTGTGGTCGAGGGTGTTGACGTCGTAGTGGCAGCACCAGGCATTCTGCACCTTGAGCGTCTCCATGGCCGGCACGCGTGCGGCGAGCGCCGGCCAGATGCGCGACTGGAAAAGGTCGTGGTCGATGTCGAAGTCCTCGGCGTCAGGGTCTTGATCCTCCGGCGGCGCGATGCCCGTCAGGAAGAATCGGCCCTCGGGGCGAAAATACAGCCCCGACGGGTCGATCATCAGACCCGCGCCCGGCAGCGGCGTCGGACAATCGACGACGAAAACGAAGCGCTTACGCGGCCTGACCGGAATGGAGAGACCGGCCATCGCTGCGACATTGGCCGAGTGCCAGCCGGCGGCGCAGACCACCGTGCCGGTCGAGACGCGGGCCCCGGAGGCCAATCGTACACCGTCGATGCGTCCGCCGCCGGTCTCGATGCCGACAACCTCGTCGTGCACGTAGTCCGCGCCCCTTGCCATCGCTGCCTTGCGGAAGAGCTGCATCAGCGAGGCGGGGTCGACCCAGCCCTCGCCACTGCGGCCCCAGCCGGCACCGCCGAGCCCCTCTACCGAAAGCCAGGGAAAGCGCCGCGCCACCTCGGCCGGGTCGAGCAGCTCGGTATCGGCGCCGAGGTTGCGCTGGAGCCTGACGTTGGCCTCGAGCGTGGCGCGGCCCTCAGGCGTCGCCATCACCATGTAGCCCCGCTCGCGGAATGCGATATCGGCTTCGGGACCGAGCTCCGACTTGATGCCGCGAAAGAAACCCACGCCGAACTGCGACAGGCGGATGTTCTCGGGCGTCGAGAACTGCTGCCGGATGCCAGCCACGGCACGGCCGCTGGCGCACCACTGGTAGCTCGGGTCCTTCTCGACGACGACGACGCGTCCCTTGAAGCCGTCGCGCCCGAGGAAATAGGCGATGGAGCTGCCGACCGCGGCGCCGCCGACGATCACGATATCTGCCACGCGGTCGGTCAAGGGAACGCCTCGGTGCTGTCGAGAGTGCGATTCTGCGATCGTCACTCTGCCATCGCTCGGGGCTCGAGACCAGACGAAGCGGCGTGCCCCCCGGTCGACCTACGGGCTATCGGTATTGCGGCGTTCGCTTCTGCAGGAAGGCCGCGACGCCCTCCTCGAAGTCCGGGCTGGCGCGGACCCGGTCGCCGAGCTCCTGCTCCCGCGCCTCACGCGCCACAGCATGCTCGACGATGCCGGCGCTGATCTGCGTCTTGACCGCCTGTACCGCGGCCGGGCTGTTGGCAGCGATTTGCCGGGCCTTGGCGAGGGCCCAGTCGAGCAGCGCGTCGGCAGGAACGACCTCGTTGACGAGGCCGAGACGCGCGGCTGTCGCCGCGTCGACCAGCCGGCCCGTCAGGATCAGGTCCATGGCGTGCACGTAGCCGATCTGCTGCACCAGCTTGATGGTGGCGCCGCCGAACGGATAGATCGCGTAGCGGACCTCGGGCAGGCCGAACCGTGCGTGAGGCGCGGCAGCGCGAATGTCGGTCGCCAGGAGCAGCTCGACGCCACCGCCCGCACAATCGCCGTTGACGGCCGCGATGATCGGCTTCGGAAAGACGCTGGTCTTGAGCAATGAGCGGTTGACCATCTCCGATATCTCCGGCGAGGCGGTCAGGTCGCCGCCGATATCGGCTCCGGCGCAGAAGCCCTTGTCGCCGGCCCCCGTGATGACGATGGCGCGGCAAGACGGATCGGTGCCGAGCCGGTCCCACAGGTCGGCGAGCTCGGACAGCATCGCCCGCGGCATGGCATTGCGCTTGGCCTGGTTGTCGATCGTGACCAGCACGACATGCGGTTCGGCCTGATGCACCATGAGCGGCATGTAACTTCTCCTTGAGCGGACGTCATATGGGGCAGACGGCGCACCGTTCGAGCATATCCTATGGCGGTGCCGCACGTTCGGCCGCGGCGCAACTTGAATGACGTCCGCCCGGTGATTGCCCAGCCGAGGTTTCCACGATGACACTTGTGACCGACCTCGTCGAACGTGCACGCGCGGCGATGAGGCCGGCTGGTCCCCAGTTGCCGGGACGCGTGCAGCGCCTCGTCGATGCGCAGGAGCAGGAGAGCGAGCGGCTGATCGGCTGGGTCCAACTGCTCGTGGTCGGTCTGTTCGCAACGCTGTTTACCGTAGCGCCTCGGCCCGACGATGCCCCTATGTCATTGCTTCTCGAGCCGGTGCCGGTCGCATTGGCCGCGTATTTCGCCTTCACCGTCGCACGCCTTTTTCTGGCGTATCGCGGCCCTCTCCCGGGCCCGGTCCTGCTCGCTTCCATCGTGGCCGATGTCGGGCTGCTGGTCGGTCTGATCTGGTCGTTCCATGGGCAATACGGCCAGACGGCGCCGTTCTCGCTGAAGGTCCCGACCTTCGTCTATCTGTTCGTGTTCATTGCGGTGCGGGTGCTGCGTCTCGACGTGCGCTTTGTCGTGGCCGCCGGCCTCGCCGCGGCACTGGGCTGGATCGGGCTGGTGGCCGCGGTGCTGTCGACGAGCGGCACGGGCGTCATCACTCGCTCTTTCGCCGAGCATCTCAACCACAACCGAGTGCTGATCGGCGCCGAGATCGACAAGGTGGTGACGCTGCTGCTCGTGACCGGCGTGCTGGCCCTCGCGGTGGTGCGATGCCGACGGCTCTTGCTGACGGCAGTCCGCGGCGAGGCGGCCGTCGCGGATCTGAGGCGCTTTCTCGGCCAGGGCGTCTCGGACGCCGTCGTCGACGCGGAGGCCGTGGCGATGGCGGGTCTCGCCCACGAGCGCGATGCGGCCATCCTCATGCTCGACATCCGTGGCTTCACCAGGCTGTCGGCGCGCCTGTCCCCACAGAGCGTGGTCGAGGTGATCACGAGCCTGCACGCAAGAATCATTCCGGCGGTGCGCCGGCATGGTGGCGTGGTCGACAAGTTCATGGGCGACGGCATCATGGTCACGTTCGGCGCCGTGCGGCCCTCGCGAACCGCAGCGGCCGATGCGCTGGCGGCACTCGAGGCCGCGACGGCCGAGGCCGAGGCTTGGAAAGCCGAGGGGCTGGCCTGCCTCGACGGCGAGCGCCTCGCCGTCAACGGTGCAGTGGCAGCGGGTCGCGTGGTGTTTGCGGTGGTAGGCGCCCTGGATCGGCTCGAGTACACGGTGATCGGCGAGGCCGTGAACCTCGCCGCCAAGCTCGAGAAGCACAACAAAGCGGAAGGCACCTGCGCATTGACCACCATGGCCACGTTCGCGCTGGCCGAGGAGCAGGGCTTCATGCCGCGAGCGGCGATCGAGAGGCGACCGCAGCGTCGCGTGTCAGGGGTGGACGACGCCATCGACCTCGTTTCGCTCGCATGAGCCGGCCGCTCGGCGAAGCCCGCCTCAGCCCGAAGGCGAGGCGTTCGGGAAGAACAACTGCTGGCCGTTGATCTTATAGCTGCGGATGGCCGCCTGGCCCTCCGCTCCGACTAGCCAATCGATGAACGCCTGTCCGGCGTCCTTCCGGACGTGAGGGTGCTTTGCCGGATCGACCAGGATAACGCCATACTGATTGAACAGTCGCTTGTCGCCCTCGACTGCGATCGCGAGGCTATCCTTGCCCTTGAAGGATATCCACGTGCCGCGGTCGGCAAGCACGTAGGCACCCATGGCGGCAGCGGTGTTGAGGGCGGCCCCCATGCCCTGACCGATCTCGCGGTACCATATGGGCTTGGCCTTCTGAGGCTCGAGTCCTGCCACCTGCCACAGCTGCAGCTCGGCACTATGGGTGCCCGACTTGTCGCCGCGCGAGACGAATGGGCTCTTCGTGGTTGCGACGGCTTTCAATGCAGCGACGATGTCGTTGCCGCCCTTCGCCTTGGCCGGATCGGCAGCCGGGCCGATCAGCACGAAGTCATTGTACATGACGTCCTGGCGCTTGACGCCGAAGCCGTTGGCGACGAACGCCTCCTCCTGAGCCTTGGCATGGACGAGGACGACGTCGGCGTCGCCGCGCCGGCCGGTGTCCAGCGCTTGGCCCGTTCCCTGGGCGACGACTTTCACGTCGATGCCAGTCTTGGCCTTGAACAGCGGCAGGATGTGCCCGAATAGGCCCGAGTCCTGCGTCGATGTCGTCGAGGCGACGACAATCGACTGTGCCGCCGCTTCTGGTTTCTTTTGCGCCGAGGTTGCAGCCGCCCCGCCGGCGATCAATGCCAGCGCCAGAACTGCGGATGCTATCGTGGATCTCATGATGCTCTCCTTGGTCGTGCTCATAGGACGATGTCACCCGCGAGAAAGCTGCGCGCCTCGCGCGTCGCGGGGGCCGAGAAGAAGGCGCCTGCAGGCCCCGTCTCCAGCAGGCGGCCACGGGCCATGAAGGCGGTGCGGTCGGCCAAGCGGCGCGCCTGGCCGAGGTCGTGGGTGGACATGACGACGGTGACGCCATCGGCGATCATGCTCTTGATGATCTCCTCGACGGCCTTGGTGGCCGCCGGATCGAGGCTCGCGGTGGGCTCGTCGAGGAAAATGATCCCGGGGGCGCGAGCCAGAGCCCGCGCCAGGGCCAGCCGCTGCTGCTCGCCGCCGGACATGAGGCGTGCAGGGCGGCTGCCGAGGCTGCCGAGGCCGACGCGGGCCAGGAGGGCATCGACCTCGCCCGTAGCAGCGGGGCGCGACGCCGCTCGCAGGGCGAACGCGACATTGGCGGCGGCTGAGCGGCGCAGCATGACCGGCCGCTGGAACACGAATGCCTTGCGCGGTGCGCCGCCGCATGCGGTGGCTTCGTCGACCCGCCCGGACGTCGGCGCGACGAGACCCATTGCCACCTTGAGCAGCGTCGTCTTGCCGGCGCCGTTCGGGCCTAGCAGGACGGTCGTGACGCCGCGAGCGAGCGGGAGGCTGACATCGTCGAGGACGAGGCTTCCGCCCGCTCGCAGCGTGATGTCCTCGAGCCGCAACAGCCATGGCAGAGATGGTGCGGCCGCCAAGCCGCTTGCCGCTTGCTCTCGAGGAAGGGCAGCAGGCGGGGGCTCGCTCGCTTGCGATCCAGCGGACGTCCTACCCAGCATGGGCACCGGCCCATTGGCGGACGCCCCACGCGAGCGCATTGACAGCCAGGACGAGCCCGATCAGCACGAGCCCCAGCCCGATGGCGAGATCGAGGTTTCCTTTTGATGTCTCGAGCGCGATCGACGTGGTCATGACCCGCGTGAAGCCATCGATGTTGCCGCCGACCATGATGACGGCTCCGACCTCCGCGGCTGCCCTGCCGAAACCGGCCAGCAAAATGGTCACCAGTGGGAAGCGCAGATCCCAGAGAAGCGTCGCGACCGCCGACCCGCGGCTGACCCCCATCGCCGACAACTCCTCGCTGTATTCCTCCCACAAGGCCTCGATGGTCTGGCGGGTCAGGGCCACGATGATGGGCGTGATGAGCAGCGCCTGTGCGAGCACCATCGCTGTCGGCGTGAACAGCAGGCCGAGGCTGCCCAAGGGACCGGACCGCGAGAGCAGCAGGAAGACCGCGAGGCCGACCACGACCGGGGGCAATCCCATCAACCCGTTGATCGCGACCACGAGTGCAGTCCGGCCCGGGAAACGTGCAAGAGCCAGCAGGGCGCCCGCGGGCAACCCGATCAAAGAGGCGAGTGCAGTTGCGGACACGGTGACGAGCAACGATAGGCGCACGATGGCGAGCAACGCCGGATCGCCGCGAACGATCAGCTCGAGTGCGCCAGCGCCGCTCACGGGTGGGTCCTTTCTGAAGACAGGGTGCGGCATCACCGACCACGCCTCACGAAATCGGTTGTTTGCTCCGCCAAAGTCAAACAATAGAATTGAAACATGCAGATGCAAAAATTTGCAGGCCTGGACCTGCTGACGACTGGGGAAGCCGCCGACTATCTGCGTTTGAAGGAGCGGAAGCTCTATGAGTTGGTGGCTACCGGCGCCGTGCCGTGCACGAAGGTGACTGGACGCTGGCTCTTTCCGCGAGGTGAGCTCGATCGTTGGCTGCTGGCGGGCATGGCACGGCCACCGGGCGTCGTGCCGGCCGTGCCGCCGCCCATCGTGGGCGGTAGCCACGATCCCCTGTTGCAGTGGGCTCTCGCCGAGTCGCGGGCCGGCTTGGCTCTGCTACCGGAAGGCAGCGAAACGGGGTTCCGCCGGTTTCTCGGCGGCGAGGTGGTCGCGGCGGCGATCCACCTGCACGATCTCGACGATCCCGCCAAGGATGCCAACCTCGCCGCTGTCGCCAGTGAGCCCGGCCTCTACGACGCTGTGCTGATCAAATTTGCGACGCGCGACCAGGGACTTGTGGTTCAGCACGGCAATCCCCTTCGCCTCGACGGCGTGGCGGATGCGCATACGAAAGGCGCGCGCCTCGCGATGCGGCCGGAAGGCGCGGGTGCGCAACTGCTGCTGATGGCCATCCTCAAGCGCCACGATCTCCGGACGACCGATCTCGTCGGGAGCCTCGTAGCGCCGACGGGGCCGGACATCGCCCAGGCGATCAGGGCCGGCCATGCCGACTGCGGCATGGCCACCCGCGCCGTTGCGACGGCCGCCGGCCTGGATTTCGTTCCGGTGGCGGTCGAGCGCTTCGACCTGCTGATGCGGCAGCGCGACAGCTATCGTCCGCCGCTGCAACGGCTTCTCGGTATGATCCGTGGATCGGCTTTCGCGGCGCGGGCTGCGGAGCTCGGTGGCCTCGACGTGTCGGGGGCAGGGGATGTGCGCTGGGCGCCATGAGGTCCCGCACAGCACGCCGAAAGCCGATCACAGCCCGACGGGAGATCAATTGACGAGCCGTGAGGCAGGTGCTCCCCTGGCACATCTGCGTCAACCTGCCCCGGAGCGCCTCCTCCATGACCGTCATCCCGAACAGTCTTCACGCCCTCGACGTGCAAAGCCTGATCCACCCGCAATCGAACCTGCGCCAGCACCTCGAGCGCGGTCCGACGATCATCTCGCGAGGCAAGGGCATCTTCGTCTACGACGACGACGGCCGGGAGTATCTCGAGGCGGCGGCGGGGCTCTGGTGCGCCTCGCTCGGCTTTGGCGTGGAGCGGCTGGCCAAGGTCGCCTACGACGAGATGTGCAAGGTCGGCTACTATCACATCTATCGCAGCGCCTCGAACGAGAGCGCGATCAAGCTGGCGGCCAAGCTGCTCGAGATGGCTCCGGTGCCGATGTCGAAGGTGTTCTTCCAGTGCTCGGGCTCGGAAGCCAACGACACGGCGGTCAAGCTCGTGTGGTACTTCTGGCATGCGCACGGCAAGCCCTGGAAGCGCAAGATCATCGGCCGCAAGATGGGCTACCACGGCTCCACCTGCGCTTCGGCCAGCATTTCCGGCAAGCCCGACATGCACCAGGAGTCGGGGCTGCCGTTCGATGCGTTCCGGCATACCGAGTTCCCGAACTACTACCGTAACCAGCTGCCGGGGGAGACCGAGGAGCAATTCTCGACGCGTATGGCGTCAGCCCTCGAGAGGCTCATCCTGGAGGAGGGGCCGGAGACGGTCGCCGCGTTCTGGGCGGAGCCGGTAATGGGGGCCGGAGGCGCGGTGCTGCCGCCGGCCGGATACTTCGAGAAGATCCAGGCCGTCCTCAAAAAATACGACATCCTGTTCGTCGCTGACGAGGTGATCTGTGGCTTCGGGCGGACCGGCAAGATGTGGGGCAGCCAGACCTTCGACTTGAAGCCGGACATGATCTCGTGCGCGAAGGCGCTGTCGGCCGGATTGCAGCCGATCTCGGCCTTGCTGCTCAACGAGCGGGTCTTCCAGGCGCTGATGATCGAGACGGACAAGGTCGGCCATCTCGCTCACGGCTATACCTACGCCGGCCATCCGGTGACGGCTGCGGTCGCGCTCGAGACGCTGAAAATCTACGAGGAGATGGACCTCATCGGCCATGTCGGCCGGGTCGAGAAGCCGTTCCTCGCCGGTCTGAAAGCCCTCGAAAGCCACCCCCTGATCGGCGAGTTCCGTGGCGTCGGCCTCATCGGGGCGCTCGAGGTGGTGAAGGACAAGGGGACGCGCGAGATGCACCCGGCCTCCGCAGGCGTGATGGACACGCTCGCAGCCAACGCGAAGAAGCACGGGCTGATCCTGCGCCTCGTCGGCAATCGGATCGCGTTCTCGCCGCCCCTGATCATCACGGAGGCCGAGGTCGCCGAGATGATCCGCCGATTGACGGCGGCGCTCGACGACACGTGGAGCGCGGTTCGAGCCAACTGACGGCGTCCGGTCCGTGTCCGTAACTCTCTGATGACGGGCATGTGCACCTCGATTAGCATCGACCTGTCGCCCGGGGCTCCCAGCAGTCCCGGGCGGCTGGCCGCGGAATAGCACGCGGCAAACCTGCTCCGGCGCATCGGTCGTCTCCGCCGGTGCGGACCTGCAAGCTGAAGCTCCGGCAAAAGACCGGGCACGACAACTCGGGAGGTTTTCTTGCCTATCGGAAATGTTGCCCTTCGTATCGCCGCCGTCTCTGCACTGGTCGTGACGGTGACACCTGCGCTCGCCCAGAAGCAGGGCGGCACGCTCAAGATGTACCTGACCACGAACCCGCCGAGCGCCTCGCTGCACGAGGAGACGACCATCGAGGTCGTCCAGCCGTTTTCCGCTGTCTACTCGAACCTCGTGCGCTTCGACCCTACGAAGAAGAGTCACGACGGATCCACGGTCATACCGGAGCTGGCTGCGAGCTGGCAGTGGGACCCGACGCGCACGAAGCTGACCTTCAAGCTGCGCGAAGGCGTCAAGTGGCACGACGGCAAGCCGTTCACGGCCAAGGACGTTCAATGCACGTTCCATCGACTGAACGGGAAGATCGAGAAGTTCTATCGCCGCAATCCCCGCGACGTCTGGTACGACAATCTCACCGAGGTGACGGTCAACGGCGACCACGAGGCGACATTCGTCCTCAAGCGGCCACAGGCCTCGCTCCTGTCGATGCTGGCCTCAGGCTACACGGGCATCTATCCTTGCCATGTCGAGGCCAAGGACATGCGCACGGCCCCGGTTGGCACCGGACCGTTCAGGTTCGTCGAGTTCAAGAGCAACCAGTCGATCAAGCTCGAGCGCAACAAGGAGTACTGGGACCAGGGCAAGCCTTACCTCGACGCCATCGAGTGGCGAATCGTCACGAACCGTTCGACTCGGGTGCTCGCGTTCTCGACGGGTGAGTTCGACATGACGCGGACGGCGGACATCACCGTGCCGCTGCTCGGCGACGTTGCCAGCAAGGCGCCCAAGGCGCACTGCGAGCTGCAGCCGACCAACGTGACGACGCATATGCTCGTCAACCGCGACCTGCCGCCCTTCGACAAGCCTGAGCTGAGGCGCGCGATGGCACTCGCGATCGACCGACAGGCCTATATCGACATTCTGGGCCAGGGAAAGGCCTTCCTCGCCGTCAACATGCAGGCACCGCCACAGGGCAAGTGGGGCATGCCGGAAGCGGAGCTGAAGAAGCTCTTGGGCTACGGTGACCCGGAGAAGCAGAGAGCCGAGGCCATCAAGATCATGGAAAGCCTCGGCTATGGTCCCAACAACAGGCTGAAGGTGAAAGTCACGACGCGTGACTTCAACAATTTCCGTGATCCGGCGGTGATTCTCGTCGATCAGCTCAACAAGATCCACTTCGATGCGACGCTGGACATTGCCGAATCCTCGCAGTGGTACAATCGCCTGTTCGGCAAGGGATACTCGGTGGCGCTGAATCTCGCCGGCGCCGGCGTGGACGATCCGGATGGCGTGTTGACGATGGGCTTCAAGTGCGGCTCGCCTGCAAATTTCACGAAGTACTGCAATCCAGAGGTCGACAAGCTACTCGACGAGCAGTCGCAGGAGGCAGACGCCGCGAAGCGGAAAGAGATCGTCTGGAAGATCGAGCGGATCCTCGTCGAGGACGTGGTGCGGCCGATCATCTTCCACGGGAATCAGGCGACCTGCTGGCACCCCCACCTCAAGGGCCACGTCCAGCCCGAGAACTCGATCTACAACAGCTGGCGGTTCGACCAGGTGTGGCTGGACAAGTGACGAGCGGGTCCGGCGCAAGAGATCAGGCGGACAAACTGCGCGCGTGAGAGTCGCAGGCATCGGTCAGCGGCCCACGGGCCGCTGCCACAACTCACGCATTCACGGGGTGGCGCCTCTTGAGCTAAGGTGGTCGTCATGACGACACCCACGCTCACACCCACAGAGATCGAGCGCTACCGGCGCCATCTCGTTCTGCGCGAGGTCGGCGGCCAGGGCCAGCAGCGGCTGAAGGCGGCGCGCGTGCTGTTGATCGGCGCCGGGGGGCTCGGCAGCCCGCTGGCGCTGTATCTGGCCGCGGCCGGCGTCGGCACGATCGGCATCGTCGACGACGACCGGGTCTCGTTGTCGAACCTGCAGCGCCAGATCGCCCACGATACCGATCACGTCGGTCAGCCGAAGGTGGAGAGCGCCCGCGACGCCGTCGGCCGGATCAACCCGCACGTCACCGTGGAGATGCACGAGACTCGTATCGACGCCGGCAACGCGCTCGATCTGATCGGCCGCTACGACATCGTCGCCGACGGGTCGGACAATTTTGCGACACGGTACCTCGTGTCGGATGCCTGCTATCTCGCGAGGCGACCATTGGTGTTCGCGGCAGTCGGGCCGTTCGATGGCTACGTAACCACGTTGAAGCCGCACGAGAAGAGACCTGACGGCACGCCGTGGCCGACCTACCGCTGCCTCTTTCCCGATGCGCCGCCTCCGGGCACGGTCGCCAACTGCGCCGAGGTCGGCGTGCTGGGCTCGATCGTCGGCGTGGTCGGCACTCTGCAGGCGACCGAGGTCCTGAAGGAGATCCTCGGCATCGGCGACACGATGGCCGGACGCTTGCTCATCTACGACGCGCTCTCGTCGCGATTCCAGCAGGTGAAAGTGTCCTGGGATCCAGACAATCCTCTGTCGGGGACGACGCCGACCATCCGCGACCTGTCCATGCATGAGACGGTCGCATCCGAGCCGGCCTGCAGCATCACCTGAGGCGCGAAGCCCGCGCAGCTGTCGCACGGCACGATCCGGCTGGCTGTTCTCCGCCTCCCCATTGTCATCACTTTTTTCGGGGGAACTCGAGGCCCATCTCGCGATAGCGCTCGGGATCATTCTCCCAGCCTTCGGCGAGCTTGACGTGCAGGAAGAGATGCACCGGCCGGCCGAGCATTCGCGCCAGCTCGTGCCGCGACGCCATCGAGATCTTCTTGATGCCGTGGCCGCCCTCGCCGAGGACGATGCGTCGTTGCCCCTCGCGCGCGACGAATACGGTTTGCTCGATCCGAACCGAGCCGTCCTTCTTCTCCTCCCAACCCGTCGTCTCGACCGTCGTCTGGTAGGGCAGCTCCTCGTGCAGATACTCGTAGATCTTCTCGCGGGTCACCTCGGCCGCCGTCGACCGCTCGGTGGCGTCAGTGATCTCGTCCTCGGGATAATGCCACGGTCCTTCCGGCACACTCTTCGCGAGATGGCGCTTCAGCGCATCCACACCGCTGCCAGTGATCGCCGAGATCATGAACGTCGCACTGAACGGCAATCGCTTGTGGATCTCCTGAGCGAGCCCGAGGAGCGTCGGCTTCTCGACACGGTCCACCTTGTTGAGAATCAAAATGCGGCGCCCTTCGTCGATCGGGCGCAGCTGCCCGAGAATCGCATCGACCTCATCGGTCGCGCCTTTGGCAGCGTCGACAAGCAGCGCCACGATGTCGGCGTCGCCGGCGACGCCCGTGGCCGCGTCGACCATGGCCCGGTCGAGTCGCCGCCGCGGCTGGAAGATTCCCGGCGTGTCGATGAACACGAGCTGGCTGTCCCCCTCGATGGCGATGCCTCGCAAGGGAACACGAGTTGTCTGCACCTTGCGCGAGACGATCGACACCTTCGCGCCGACCAGCGCATTGAGCAGTGTGGACTTCCCGGCATTGGGAGCGCCGATCAGGGCGATGAACCCGCACCGCCGCTGAGAGACGTCCGCCATCGGCCCGTCATCGCCGCCGGCCACATCGAGAGCATTCGTGTTGGGCTCAGCCATGGCTACCACCTCCGCCGATCACGCCCTCCCGCAACAGCATCACCGAGGCCGCAGCCTGCTCCGAGGCCCTCTTCGAGGCGCCGGTGCCGCGTGCAGGCTTGCGGCCGTCAATTCGCACCTCGGTCGTGAATTTCGGCGCGTGATCGGGGCCTTCGCGCGACACTTCGACGTAGACGGGCAACGGAAGTCCTCGTCCCTGAGCCCACTCCTGCAGCATCGACTTGGCGTCGGCGATGGTCTCTGGCAACCCCTCGAGCAACGGCTCCCAGTTTCGCCGGATGACATCGCGCACCGTCGGAAAGCCCGCCTCGAGGAAGATCGCGGCCAGCATGGCCTCGGTAGCGTCGGCGAGGATCGTGTCCTTGTCGCGTCCCCCGCTTTCGTCCTCCGCGACGGACAGCACGAGCAGCGGTCCGAGCCCGAGCGCCCGGCCGACCCTCGCACAGGCTTCCTTGCGCACCAGCCGGTTGAAGCGACGGGCGAGCGCGCCCTCGCTCGCCTTCGGGTCGCGCTCGACCAGCAGCTCGGCGATGGCGAGACCCAGAACCCGGTCACCGAGGAACTCGAGGCGCTCGTTGTCCTCGGTTTTCGCCTGATCCGATCGCGTCGATGCGTGTGTCAGCGCCCGGTCGAGAGCCGTGCGGCTCTTGAACGTGTAGCCGAGCACCGTCTCGAGGCCCTTGATGTTGCGCCGCCGCGGCAATCGCGCTTCCTCTCCCGTCCGGCTAGCGAACGACGCTGAAAATCCGGCTCCACCGCACATCGAACGGCCAAGTCCAAGGCGTCAGCAGCTGGAAGCGGCCCGGCTCGTCGACGGCCGCCGAGAAAAAGATGATGTCGGCCCGTCCGACCAGATTCTCGAAGGGAACATACCCGACGCCATAGCGATGCGGTGGAACACGGCTGTCAGTCGAGTTGTCCCGGTTGTCGCCCATCATGAAATAGTGGCCGGGTGGCACCTTGTAGGGGCCGACATTGTCATAGTCGCCATCCGGCCTCTGGTCGACGACGAGAAATTTCACGCCGTTCGGCAACGTTTCCTCGAATTGCGGCGTGCTGCGCTTGCGGCCGTCCTCGTCGACCTGCACGAAAGGCGCGACCGGTCGGCGCGGCACCTCCTTGCCATTGATGAAGACCACGCCGCCGCGGATGACGATCTCCTCACCCGGCAGCCCGATCACACGCTTGATGTAGTCGGTCGAGTTGTCACGCGGCAGCTTGAACACGACCACATCGCCGCGCTTCGGCTCACTGGCGAAGATGCGGCCCGAAAACAGATTGAGCCCAAAGGGGAAAGTGTAGCGGCTGTAGCCGTAGGACAGCTTCGACACGAACAGGTAGTCGCCGATCAGCAGCGTCGACTGCATCGATCCAGAAGGTATGTTGAACGGCTGGTAGAAGAACACACGAACGAAAAACGCGATGATCAGCGCATGCAGGAAGATCGTTCCGACCTCGCCCCAGCCTCCCTGCTTCGCAACCTTGGCCTTGTCGGCGTCGGATTTGATCTTCATGCAAGCGTCCGATCTGGGGAGCCGCCCCCCGACGGCTGGTTTAGTCGACGGGAGGTGTTTAGGAGGTTTCCTCCGCATGTGCAATTGGCGGGAACGCCAGCGCAGGATCCCGCCGCACAGTCGCTCGAGGACGCCGGTACGGCTCCGGCTCACCGCTGGTCTTGCTTGAGCGGCACCGCCGATATGATCACGATCGCCTGGGCCATCGGAAAGTCGTCGGTGATCGTGAGGTCGATGCGCGCCTCGTGCCCATGGGGCGTCAAGCGGGCGAGCTGTTCCAGCGCCCCTCCGGTGAGCACCATGGTCGGTCGCCCGGACGGCAGGTTGACGACCCCCATGTCGCGCCAGAACACTCCGTTCCGCAAGCCGGTCCCGAGTGCCTTGGAGCAGGCTTCCTTGGCTGCGAAGCGCTTGGCGTAGGAGGCAGCGCGGTTGCGCCTGCGATCCGACTTGCGCCGCTCGACGTCGGTGAAGATCCGCTCGACGAACCTTTCGCCGTAGCGCTCCAGCGTCGCCTCGATGCGCCGGATGTCGATGATGTCGTTGCCGATGCCGATGATCATGGCGCCTCGTGCTGGCCTCGCCGGTCAGGCCGCTCCGCCGGCATTGCGAGCCCCGTCCATCAGGCTACGCATATGCCGAATTGCCGGCGCCAGCCCGATCAGGATGGCCTCGCCGATGAGAAAATGGCCGATGTTCATCTCCACGATCTCCGGCAGCCGGGCGATCGCCTCGACGGTGTTGTAGGTCAGTCCATGTCCGGCATGCACCTCCAGGCCGGCGGCAGCCGCGAGCCTGGCCGCCTGCGTGATTCGGGCGAGCTCGGCGGCGAGGCCTGCGCCATCGTTGTCGAGGGCCCGCTCGCAATAGGTTCCCGTGTGCAGCTCGACGATATCGGCTCCGAGACGGGCGGACGCCTCGATGGCCCGCGGATCGGGCTCGATGAACAGGGAGACGCGGATACCGGCAGACCGCAGCCGGGGGATCACCTGGGACAGATGGCCTGAACTGCCGACGACATCGAGGCCGCCCTCGGTTGTGCGCTCCTCTCGCTTCTCCGGCACCAGGCAGCAGGCATGAGGCAAATGGCGGAGCGCAATGGCGACCATCTCCTCTGTCGCAGCCATCTCGAAGTTCAACGGGCGCGTCAGCTCTTGCTTCAGGCGGGCAATGTCACCGTCGCGGATATGCCGGCGATCCTCGCGAAGGTGAGCCGTGATGCCGTCGGCGCCGGCCGCCACCGCCGCATGCGCCGCCCGCACCGGGTCCGGGTGTGGCCCGCCCCGCGCATTCCGCACGGTGGCCACGTGATCGATGTTGACACCGAGACGCAGGTGACGACCTGGCATGGACGGAGCGACCTTTGGCTGGCGGTTGGACGAGCAGCGCAGGTTGGCCGCTGCTATCGGCGGCTCGAGCCACGACCGGAGCGCGGCTGCACCGCCTTCATCACCATAGCGTAGAACGCAGCTCCCGCCAGTAGGCCAAGCGGCACGGCTCCTACGGCAAGGGGCCTCAGGATTTCGCGGAGCAGGCCATCGGCCGTGATCATGCCGTCGTCCATGCCCGTGCTGGCCGACGCGCCGTTGCCCTTCAGCACCTCCCACAGCTCTGCCGTCGTCACGCCGTCCGTCTCACCGAGAAGGGCGGCGCCGAGCCAGTACGATGCCAGCCACATCAGCGGCCACGTGGCCGGTGTCCCGATGAATGTGCCGGCCAGCGCCGCGCCGACGCTCGCACCGAGCGCCCATGCCAAGAGGCCGGCGAGCAGCATCTGGAACCCCAGGATCGGCTGGAACGCCATGAACACACCGATCGCGATGCCGAGCGCCAGCGCATGTGGCGTCGAGCCGAGCCGCTTCAGTCGCAGGACGCCATAGCGCAGCGATCGGCGCCACGACCGGCGCGGCCACAGCGCGACTCTCACGCGCTCGGCGAGGCTCGTGGCCCCGCGGCGACGGAACAGCATCGTCTTGGATCCCGGTCTACGCCCGCACCCACGCCCGACACATACGACAAGCCGGCCCGATTCGCTCAGTCGAACGAGCGCTCGGCCTTGCTGACGACCGCTTTGCCGCGGAGGCCGTTGAGAATTCGGTTCAGGTGCGCCAGGTCCCAGACCTCGACCTCGATCAACATCTCCGTGAAGTCGCTGCCCCGATGCATCATGCGCAGATTGTCGATGTTGCCATCGGCGTCACCGATCACCTGTGCGATCTGCGCCAGCGTGCCCGGCTCGTTGAGAGCCGTGACGACGACACGCGCGGGAAAGCGATCCGGCTGGTCCGGGTCGATGTCCCAGGTAACGTCGATCCAGCGCTCGTGCTCGTGGTCTTTCAACCTCGGGGAGTGGATCTGGAAGATCCGGATTCCCTGTCCAGGAATGAGGACCCCGACGACCCGGTCTCCCGGCACGGCCCCACCTTCCTCGAAGCTCACCGGGATGTCGTTCCTGATCCCGCGGATGGGCACCTGGGGCTCCGGCTTGGAATCGCTGTCCGTGGTTTCCTTGCCGGGCCACCGGAACTTGAGCCCTATCGCCTTGCCGACATTGAACCAGCCATCGTCGGCCCCGTTCCGTTGACTTGCCTGCCGTGACCGCGCCGCCGTCGTCGTGCTTTCCGCGAGAGCCTCCGGCGCGATGGCTCGGACGACATCGGCGATGGCGATCTCGCCACGCCCGACACCTGCCTGGACGTCCTCGACTGTTCTGGCCGCCAGCCGGGGCAAGGCCTTGCGCATCCGCTCGTCGCTGTAGTCCTGCCCGAGCTTGGCGAGCGCTGAGCTGATCAGGCGCCGGCCGAGCTCGGCATACTGCCGGCGGAGCGCATCGCGCGCGGCCCGCCGGATCGCCGACCGCGCCTTGCCGGTGACCGCGACCCGCTCCCACGCGGCCGGAGGCGACTGGCCGTCGGAGGTGATGATCAGCACCTCGTCACCGTTTCGCAGTTGAGTGGTCAGCGGCATCTGCCGGCCGTTGATGTGCGCGCCGACACAGCGGTTGCCGACGTCGGTATGAACGGCATAGGCGAAATCGATGGGTGTCGCGCCCCGCGGCAACGCGATCAGACGGCCCTTCGGCGTGAAGCAGAACACCTGATCCTGGAACAGCTCGAGCTTCGTGTGCTCGAGGAACTCCTCCGGATTGTCGCCCTGCAGCAGCGTATCGACGAGATGGCGAAGCCACTGATACGGGCTCGACTCGTGCGCCTTGGCGATAGCGGCCGGCGTGGCGGCGCCGGAGACCGCATCCTTGTAGAGCGCGTGGGCCGCAACGCCGTGCTCTGCCACGCGATGCATCGAGGACGTTCGGACCTGGAGCTCCGCGCGTTGATGCCGTGGTCCGACCACCGTCGTGTGGATCGATTGATAGCCGTTCTGCTTCGGCGTCGAGATGTAGTCCTTGAACCGACCGGGCACGGCGCGCCAAGTGGTGTGCACGATGCCGAGCGCGCGATAGCAGTCCTCGACGTTGCCGACGATGGCGCGAAACCCGTAGATGTCGGACAACTGCTCGAGCGAGATCTGGCGGTTCTGCATCTTGCGCCAGATCGAGTAGGGCTTCTTCTCGCGGCCGACCACCTCGGCCTTGACGCCAGCCTCGGCGAGCTTGGCCGCGAGCCCGCTCGAGATCTCCTCGACGAGGCCCCGGTTCCGGGCCCTGAGCGCACCGAGACGATCGATCAGCGCCTTGTAGGCATCCGGATGCAGCCAGCGGAACGCCAGCTCCTCGAGCTCCTCGCGCACCGCCTGCATGCCCATGCGACCAGCGAGCGGTGCATAGATCTCGAGCGTCTCCTCGCTGTTGCGTGCGCGGCTCTCGGGCTTCTTGTGCTCGAGCGTACGCATGTTGTGGAGCCGGTCCGCGAGCTTGACCAGCAGCACGCGGATGTCGGTGGAGATGGCGACCAGCAGCTTGCGGAAGTTCTCGGCCTGCTCGGCCTTCTTGGAGATGAGATCGAGCCGCTTGATCTTCGTCAAGCCGTCGACGAGCGCCCCGATCTCCGGACCGAAAAGGTGGTCGATCTCGGACCGCGTTGCCTCGGTATCCTCGATCACGTCGTGAAGCAGTGCCGTTGCGATGGTCGCATCGTCGAGCTTCATCTCGGTGAGGATGCCCGCGACCTCGAGCGGATGCGAGAAGTAAAGCTCGCCCGACGCGCGCTTCTGGGTGCCGTGCTGCCGCATGGCATAAATGTAGGCGCGATTGATCAGCGCCTCGTTCGCCGTCGGATCGTACTTGAGGACACGCTCGACCAGCTCGTATTGCCGCATCATGGCGCGTCAGGCTCCAGCCCTGCGGGTAACGCAAGGCAACGAGCCGCCTCCCGGTCGTGTGGGCATGCTCCGCCGGCTAGCGGCCGCGGCCGCCATTGCCGCCACCGCCGGAGC
This sequence comes from Hyphomicrobiaceae bacterium, assembly GCA_033764055.1. Lineage (GTDB taxonomy): Bacteria > Pseudomonadota > Alphaproteobacteria > Rhizobiales > Hyphomicrobiaceae. Next base: position 106,710 of record JANRJI010000134.1, on the reverse strand, counting down.
CGTTCGACGACGGCTCGGAGGGGGTGAGGCTTTCCATGGCACGCAGCAGCTGCTCCTCGGTCATCGTGATCTGATCGACGATCATGTCGGAGGACTGGTCGTCGCGACCGAGTGTCGGGCGGCGGTCCTGGGTGAGCAGGGGAGCCGCGCCGGCCTCCGGCTCGTCCACCTCGACGTTCTTCTGGATCGAATGGATCAGCGCCTCGCGGACATCGTCAGGCGCCACGGTCTGCTCGGCGATCTCGCGCAGGGCCAGCACGGGATTCTTGTCGTTCTCGGGCTCGATGGTGACTGCCGAGCCGTTGGCGATCGCGCGCGCGCGGTGGGCGGCGAGCAGCACGAGCTCGAACCGGTTGGAGACCTTGTCGACGCAATCTTCGACGGTGACACGCGCCATGGTGCCTTGACCCTTGTCAGAGTGATGCCGCAGGTCCTCTCTGGAAAGAGAACGCCTCCCGGCAGGAGGGTACGCTCGACGCGTCCTGCACGCCTGCCACGATCCGCCATGCGATTCGTGCGCACGCGTCACGCGAGCTGTGGACGAAGCGCCACTATCTGCCACAACCAGGGCGAGATGGCAAGTTGTAGGGGCGCCTCAGACCGATGTTGGCCCACTCCCACTCGGCGGCCGGCTCGCTCATGGGCTGATCAAGAGGTGCGCCCGCGCATTGAGCGTCTCGAGCACGCGAGCGGTACCCGTGATGACGCAACGCATCGGATGCTCGGGCACTGCGAAGTGCAGCCCGACGCGGCGGCCGAGCTCCTGATCGAGCCGATCCAGCATCGAGCCGCCACCAGACAGCGAGATGCCCCGCTCGATGACGTCGGCCCTGACCGCCAGGGGCAGCTCCTCGACGGCGCGCTGGATGAACTCGGCGATCTCGGTGATCGGCCCCTCGAGGGCCTCGGCGACGTCGACCGGGGTCAGCACCACGGCCTTCGGCTTTCCGAGCCTCAGATCCCTGCCGCGAATGCGGATCTCGGCAGCACGCGCACGCTCGTCGCGCGCCGCGGTCCCTGCCTCGATCTTGATGCGCTCGGCATTGCCCGGACCGATGAGGAGGTGGTGCTTGCGCCGGACAAATCGCACGATGGCCTCGTCCATCGCATTTCCCGCGCACTTCAGCGACCGCGCCTGCATGACGTCGCCGAGCGACAGGACGGCAATGTCCGTAGTCCCGCCGCCGATGTCGACGACCATCGTCGCCACGGGGTCGTCGATCGACAGCCCGGCTCCTATGGCCGCCGCCACCGGCTCCTCGATCAGGTAGACCTTGCGCGCTCCTGCCGAGACCGCCGTCTCGTAGACCGCCCGCCGCTCGACAGGCGTGGCGCCCGCAGGCACGCAGATCAGGATGCGCGGGCGACGGAAGCCGAGCATCGACTTCGCGCGCCTGATGAACTGGCGAAGCATCTCCTGGGTCGCGACAAAATCGGCGATCACACCGTCCCGCATCGGGCGGACGATCTCCGTGGCCTCCGGCGTCCGCCCGACCATGCCCATGGCACGCTCGCCGACGGCCAGGATCTCGCGCGCTCCGACCGTATTCCTGACAGCCACCACCGAAGGCTCGTCGATGATGATGCCGCGGCCGACGACGTGCACGAGCGTGTTGGCCGTGCCGAGATCGATGGCGATGTCGTCGGAGAAGACCCGCATCGGGACGGACAGCTTTCGCTCAGCAATGCTTTATCGCCGCCGCTCGCGGAGCCCGCGCCTCGGCCGGCATCGACGGCGATAGCACGAACGTGGGGCTCGTGTCCTGCCGGCACGCTGCCTCGGTGAACGTGCGCCGGCAGCCGCCTCGACGCCGGGACCTAGGCTGCACCCCGGCCTGCGGGCCCGACCCGCTGCAGATCGGTAGCACTCTCCGTCGGGTAGGTGTCCGGTACATAGACCTCGAGATGAGGCAGCTCGGTCGCGAGGCGGACCGCCAGCCGCCGGCCGGCGTCGCCATGTTGCCTGTACCGGTCGGCCTTCCAGGGGCGCGCATCGGAATCGTCGGGATCGCGTGAGTGGGTGTAGTCGGCCGCCCAATCCTCGAGCTCACCCACCAGATCTGCCGAAATGGGCAACATGTCAGGCATCAGGTTGCCCGAGTTGTCGGGATCGATGCACCAGAGAGGATAACATCCGTGCTCGGTCGCGACTTTCACCCGGCGGCAGCGCCCCGCGTCGGCGAGCCCGTTCCGTGCCGGCGGTGGCGCGGCGGATTCGTTCTCGCTTCGCCCACCCGGCTGCGGGATCGGTGCGCGCCATATGAGAAAGACGTATCCGGCGACGACCGCAACGACCGCGCCTGCGGCTGCCAGCAACTGCCACGGCTCCTCGCGCCACGGGATGAGGCGTCCCTGATACCAGCCCCAGACAAGGAAGGCGGTCGCAGCGGCGTAGATGACGAACGCATTGACCGACTCCCGACGACCTTGGGCCTCAGGCGGATCGGCGGGGTCGAAATAGCGCGGGGCCAGCCAGGCGAAATAGAGCGCCTGGCCGGCCAGGGACGTCGCGAATGCCCAGACGGCAACGTCGAGCAGCAGCAAGAGGGCTACGCCACCGGCGAGGATCAGCACGGCATTGGCGAGATGCCACAGCGCGCGAGCCTCAGCCGCGGGGTTGACCTTCTCAGGCGACAGCGCAGCGAGGGCCGCATCGAGGACACGCGCCGTGAGGATCGCCCGCGCGAGAATGACGCCGCCGAGCACGTAGAAGGCACCGATCAGGCGCAGGGCGATGTCGACAGCGGTCATGTCAGTGCGGCTTGGCTCATCGCGGTCCAGGCGTCGTCCGTCCCGGGCCGGAAGTAAGGAAAGGGGCGGCCCAGAGCCGCCCCTCACCTGACGTGGTGCGAAGCGATCGCGAGATCAGCTTGCCATCGCCTGCGCGTTCGGGCCGCGGAGACGCTTCATCATCAGCTTGTTGAGGGCGGCGACGTAGGCTCGAGCGGAAGCGACCATGGTATCGGTGTCTGCCCCCCGCCCGGTCACCTCCTTGCCGTTCTCCTCGAGCCGCACCATCACCTCGGCCTGTGCGTCGGTGCCCTCGGTGACGGCCATCACCTGATAAAGCGGCAGGCGGGCCTCGTGCGGCACGATCGCCTTGATGGCCTTGAAAATCGAATCCACCGGACCGTCGCCGCTGGCCTCCTGCGTCGACTGATGGCCGTCGACCTCGAGGGTGATCGATGCTTTGGGCGGCGCGCCCGTGCCGGCCATGACCGTCAGCGCGACGACCTTGATGCGGTCGTATTGCGTCGCGACCTCCTGGTCCACGAGCGCCTCGATATCCTCGTCGAACACCAGCTTCTTCTTGTCGGCCAGATCCTTGAACCGGCGGAATGCATCCTGGAACGCGTTGTCGCCGAGCTCGTAGCCGAGTTGCTTGAGCTTGTCGCGGAAGGCGGCTCGGCCCGAGAGCTTGCCGAGCGACAGCGTCGACTTCGAGAGGCCGACGCTCTCGGGCTTCATGATCTCGTAAGTCTCGACGTTCTTGAGCATGCCGTCCTGGTGGATGCCGCTCTCGTGCGCGAACGCGTTACGGCCGACCACGGCCTTGTTGTACTGCACCGGGAATGCCGACACCGCCGCGACCAGTTTGGAGGCACGCGTGAACTTGGTCGCGTCGACCTCCGTCCAGTAGGGCAGGATGTCGGCGCGCACCTTCAGCGCCATCACGATCTCCTCGAGCGCCGCGTTGCCCGCCCGCTCGCCGAGACCATTGATTGTGCACTCGATTTGGCGCGCACCGGCACGCACGCCGGCGAGCGAGTTGGCCACGGCCATGCCGAGGTCGTTGTGGCAATGGGTCGACCAGACGACCTTGTCACCGCCCGGCACCTCCTCGCGCAGCCGCTTGATCAGCGCGTAGTACTCCTCCGGCACAGAATACCCAACGGTGTCCGGAATGTTGATCGTGGTGGCGCCCTTCCTGATGGCGAGCTCGCAGCAGCGGAACAGCACGTCCCATTCCGTACGCGTTGCGTCCTCCGCGCTCCACTCCACGTTGTCCGTGTAGTTGCGGGCGCGCTCGACGCTCTTGCCCACGGCCTCGATCACCTGCTCGGCGTCCATCTGCAGCTTCCACTTGCGATGGACCGGGCTGGTCGAGATGAACGTGTGAATGCGCGGGCGCTTCGCGTATTTGACGGCCTCGCCGGCGCGATCGATGTCGGCGAAGCTCGAGCGCGACAGTCCGCAGACGACCGAGCTCTTGACCAGCTTGGCGATCTCGCAGACGGCCTCGAAATCGCCATTCGAGGAGATCGGGAAGCCCGCCTCGATGATGTCGACGCCCATCTCGTCGAGGATCTCGGCGACCTTCAGCTTGTCCTCGAGCGTCATGGCTGCACCGGGCGATTGCTCGCCGTCGCGCAGCGTGGTGTCGAAGATCAGGACGCGGTCTTTGGGATCTTTGCCTACATTGGCCGCAATCATGGCGGCGGTGTCGTGCTTGCCCGTCTCATTCATTGGTTTGGTCTCCGTCCGGCCAGGCTCGCTTGCGAGCTGGCGCCGATCCATCAGCTCATCCTGAAGTCGATCCCCTGAGCGCCGCCTCGGAGCGATCCGAGGCCTTCACCGGCTCAGGGGCTGGTAAGGAGGAGGGTGGTGCGGAGAAGACGCGGCAACAGACCCGGCAAGGGGCCCGTCTCAGTGTCGGCCGGAATTTTTCTCGGCGCGCGCGTCATTGTCCCGTCTCGAAGGCTGCCCAGCGGGGCACCAGAAATTTATGGATCGCATTTAAGCCCGAGGATCACAAGGATTGCAAGCGGCGATTCTGATGCCGGTCGCGCTAGACCGTATGTCCTCTGCCTGAGAGAGGCGACTCAACCCCCGCCGACCCGGCCCCAGGATGCGAGCTTGACGATTGCCTGGACTTCGGCGAGCCACAGCCGCCGCGTTGAGTTTCACCGCGGAACCTTGCTCGCCGTGACTGCGTCTTCCCATCGCCATTGCCGATTGCCCGGAGCAGTGGACACTGGCTGCATTCAGCCCCTGGCGTAACGGGAGGGAGGCTTGAGTCAGCCACGCGAGGTCCATAGCCGTCCGGGTTGGGCGGGGCGCTTCTGGTCCGATGCGAAGGGGTTCTGGAGCGGCGCTTCGCGCCGACGTGCTTGGCTGCTCACGATCGGCGTGGCCGCGTTCCTGCTGCTCAATGTGGCCGCCGCCCTGGCCGTCAACAGATGGAACAAGCTCTTCTTCGACGCGCTCGAGCAGAAGCAGCTGTCAGAGGTATATTTGGCCATCGGATTGATCGTGGTCCTGATGGTGGTCTCTGCCGGCATCTCGGTCGGGCTGCTGCACACCCGAATGCGCCTCCAGATCGGCTGGCGACAGTGGTTCGTCGAGAAGCTGATCAGACGCTGGATCGAGCACCGCCATTTCTATCAGCTCACGATCGTGCAGACGGAGGCTGACAATCCCGAAGCGCGGATGACGGAGGACGCGCGGCTCGCCATCGAGCTGCTGGTCGATTTCACGCTCGGCGTGCTCAACGCGGTGCTGGCCGCTGTTTCGTTCATCGGGGTGCTGTGGGTTGTCGGGGGCGCGATCTCGGTCGCGGGGATCACCATTCCCGGCTATCTGGTCATCGTCGCCATCATCTATGCGGCTCTCAACACGCTTGGCATGTTCATTCTCGGCCGCCGCCTCGTCGATCGGGTGGAGGACAAGGCGGCGGGCGAGGCGCAGTTGCGCTACGAGATGACCCGCGTGAAGGACAATGCGGAAAACATCGCGTTGCTCGGTGGCGACGAGGACGAGCGGCGGCATCTGGGCAAGACGCTGGCCGATCTGGTCACGCGCTGGCTCAACGTGATCGTCTGGCAAGGCCGCATGATGTGGTTGAACGGGGCCAACCTGGTGCTTGCGCCCGTCATTCCGCTGCTGTTCGGCGCCCCAAAGTATCTGGCCGGCGAGATGACGCTCGGCTCGCTGATGCAGGCCTCGACCGCCTTCATCCAGGTCCAAGTCGCCCTCAACTGGCTTTCGGACAACGCCCTGCGGCTCGCCGACTGGTTCGCGTCGGCCAAGCGCGTGACCGTGCTCGCAGATGCGATCCGCCGTCTCGACGAGAGCCTGCAAGCCGGCTCCGGCGGCACAACGATCAACCTTGGCGACAGCCCCGACAAGCGCGTCTACCTGCGCAACCTCAATATCGCCCACTACGACGGCACGTTGATGATCGACAGCGCCGACGTCGTGGTGGGGCCGGGCGACAAGGTCCTGGTGAAGGGAGAGTCCGGCTCCGGCAAGAGCACGCTGATCCGTGCGATGGCAGGGCTCTGGCCGTGGGGCAGCGGCGAGATCCTGAGGCCAGCGGACGCAAAGATTGCCTTCATCCCGCAGCACCCGTATTTCCCCCTCGGCGCCCTTCGCGAGGCCATACTATTCCCCCATCCGAAAGAGGACATACCCGACCATCGCATCAAGGAGATGCTGGTCCGGTGCGGTCTCGAGCATCTGGTCCCGCGTCTCGGCGAGACCGAGCAGTGGGGCACGATCCTGTCAGGCGGCGAGCAGCAGCGCCTCGCGTTCGCGCGTGTTCTCGTCAATCCTCCGGACATCCTGATCATGGACGAGCCGACCGCGTCGCTCGATGAGCTCAGCCAGTTCAAGCTGATGGAGTACATGCGCGATCTGCTGCCCGATACGATGGTGCTCCACGCTGGGCACCGCCCGGGCATCGAGCGCTTCCACACGCGCGAGATCCGGCTCGTACGGAACGAACGCGGGGGTCCCGCCACGACGGAGGAGAAGCCGTCGCTCACGCGCCGCCTGGCTGGTGTCCTCAAGCGGCGGTGACAAGGCCGGCTACCGCCGGCCTCGGCGCACTCCACGACAGCGGGGGGGCCGTCCGCCCCTAGATCAGCTTTCCGATCTCCTCTTTGAGGGCCGGCGCCAGGTCGTCGCGCGCAAGTGCGTAGGCGATATTGGCTGCGAGGAACCCGATCTTGGAGCCGCAATCATAGATCTTGCCGTCGAAGCGGACGGCATGGAACGGCTGCCCAGTCATGCCGGCCAGGGTGATCATCGAGTCCGTGAGCTGGATCTCCCCGCCGGCACCTCGCTCCTGCTTCGCCAGCAGGCCGAAAATCTCGGGCTGAAGAATATAGCGCCCCGTGATGTGAAGGTTGGACGGCGCCTGGCCTCTCGGTGGCTTCTCGACCATGCCGGTGATGCGGGACACCTTGGCAGTACGATCCTCGACTCCGACGATGCCGTACTGATGGGTCTGGTCCTCCGGGACGGGCGCGACGGCGATGTGGTTGCCGCCATGGGCATTGTAGGCGTCGATCATCTCGGCCATGCAGGGCTTCGCTGCAAAATGCAGCATGTCCGGCAACAGGAGCGCGAACGGCTCATTGCCGACGATGTCGCGGGCGCACCATACCGCATGCCCAAGGCCGAGAGGCGCCTGCTGGCGCGTGAAGCTCGTCTGGCCGGCCGCGGGCAGGTCTCGCGCGAGCTGTTCCAGCTCGCCTCTCTTGCCGCGCTCCGCCAGAGTCCGCTCCAGCTCGAACGAGCTGTCGAAATGGTCCTCGATGACGGCCTTGTTGCGGCCGGTGACGAAGACGAAATGCTCGATGCCGGCTGCCCGCGCCTCATCGACGACGTGCTGGATCACCGGCCGATCGACGACGGTCAGCATCTCCTTGGGAACCGCCTTGGTGGCAGGCAGAAATCGAGTTCCCAGGCCGGCGACGGGGAACACGGCCTTGCGGATGGGACGCGGCTTCACGGTCATTGGCGGGCTCCGGCTGTCGAGGTTGGCGCGCTTTATATCAAGAAGTGGAATTGCGTGACATTTCGGCGGCGCCGCGCATTCCCGTGCAACGCGAGTGCACGTCAGAGGGAACGCGGTGAGGACGCAGTGGGGTCTTTACCGATCGCCTCCGGTGCTGCCGCGATGGCAGCCGGCCCAGCACGCACCCGGCGCTGAGCCCCGATCGCCAATCCACCGAGGCGCGCGATCAGGGCGGGCAAGCCCGCCACCGGCAGGAAAACGACAGAGAAGAGCAAGAGGCGGGTGCCGCTGGCGAGGAGGTAGCCCGCACGGTTCTCATATTCCCCCGCATTCTCAGGCGGCCAGATGCGCACCCACCACCGCAGAAGTGTCGGCAGGGCAAGAACCGCCACGACAACGATCGAGACGCAAATGAGTTGCAGCAGTGAGGGGATACCCGGGACGAGGCGGCGGTCGAGCTCGCGCTGGCGCTCGGCGCTGACCAGAGATGCCATGACCCCGGTGATGCCGACCCGGCCGGCCGTCTCCGAGACGATGCCCGACCAGGCGCCGATGACCATACTGGCCAGCCCATTCGGTGAGCCGTCGTTGTCGACGGGAGCGATACCGAGCTTCGTGCGGTCGCCCGAGGCCGAAGGAAAGAGATGGACGGCGAGGCGTTGCTCCGAGCCGACAAGGGTTGCGAGGAAGCTGCCCAGGCTCTGCTGCTCGATGGCAGCCGCCATGGTGGCGACCTCGATCCGCTGCCAGAGCCAATTACGGGTACCCGGTTGCCGCGACGATGTGGAGCCCAGCACCACGAGGCCGACGTCGGATTTTTCGGCCGCATCGATGAGGTCCACGATCGCCACACGCGCCTCGGTGCCCGACAACGCCCGGTAGGAAAGAAAGCCTTCCTCCACCCGTCCGGTGACCAGCGCTATCTGACCTGACAGCGCTCCCAGCCCGCGAGCCAGATGATTGGGATCGACCACGTCGGGCACGGCCCGCCGTGTGGCCGCATCGACGACCGGCCGGCGCGGCAGCACCGTCGGCCCCCCGGGCTCCAGGGCGAGCGTACGGATCGCCTCCCGCGAGATGGGGCGGGAGAATTGCCAGATCACCTCCCGCGTGATGCTCCACTCGTCGGCAAGTAGCTCCAAACGTGGCTGGATGCCGATCCGATGCACCGATTTCGTCGAGGGTATCTGGCCGAGCACCGGATAGGCTTGGCCATCGACCACGACGAAGATCGCCGTGTCTCCGAAAAGAGCCGATCGACCCGACCGGAACAACATCTCCCCAGAGATGTAGACTGCGACGCTCTCGCGCTTGCCGGCGGCCTCGGGGGCGAGCGCGGCGATGCCGGCCTCGAACTCCTTGCCGCTCGCCACCGTAAATCGCTCACCGGTGCGATTGGCCAGCGTCCAGTGCACTCCATCGCCATCAGTGATCGCAAGTGGTATGGGGCGGATCGATGGCGGTACTCGCGCAATGTAAGCGGTCACGTCCTCGGTCGACCGGTCGCCGCGGCGGTCCAGACCGAGCCGTTGTGTCAGCCCGGTCGCTTCGGCAGAAGCAGGTCCAGCAAGCTGCATCGCAACCAGCAACGCACCTGCAATGCGTCTCATCCACATGGAACGACCACCTCCGGGCCGCGTCATCGCATTGCCCGGTGACGAAACATGGACGGACCTGCGCCTCAAGTCCGATGTCGGCGATCCGGTCAGCCGGCCGGCTTGCGGTAGACGTCTTTCACGGCAATGCGCCCGTCCTTGAACGTATAGCGCTCGAGGCCGACCTCCTCGCGGACGGCACCCGTCGCCTTGTCGGTTTCGATCAGACGGAAGGTCATGAAGCTGGCATCGGTAGCGTGGTGATAGGCGACGTCGGCAAAGCGGCGCTCGACGCCGCCGCTGCCACCGCTGGCGGCCAGAGCTGAACCAACCGCCTCGCGGCCCGTGATGCGGCGGGTGCGGCCGTCGCCGTCGTTGGCGTGCCAGACGAAGTCGGGCGTGACGGCCTCATAGAGCAGCGTTGCATCGCGCTTGAACCAGGCTCGGCCGAAGGTCTTGAAAAGCGCATCGCGTTCGGCGGCGGATGGTGTCATGGCGGGTTCCTCGGATGGCTGTGCCGATTGGGGCAGGGGCGACTATCGAACGCTGATCACTGGTCCCTGGCGATACTTCTCCACCAGCGTCATGTCGGGCTCGACGCCGAGACCGGGGCCTTGCGGAACGCGCACTTTGCCCTCGCGCGCCAGCATGGCATCGCCCCAGGGGCTCGCCTCGAGATTTGCATAGATGTTCTCGAGCAGCGTATCGGTCGACAGCGAGGCGACGATGTGAATCGAGGCGAGGTTGCCAGGTCCGAAATAGGCGCAGTGTGGAATGAGCTCGACCGAGTGCGCCTCGGCCGCCGCGATGATCTTGCGCATCTCGGTGATGCCACCGATCTTCGTCACGCTCGGCTGGGCGACGTCGATTGCGCCCTTCTCGAAGCTGTCGATGAAGTCGTGGAGGCCGGCCGCATTCTCGCCAGCCGCAATCCGCGTCTCCCCTTCGCGGCGGACACGGGCTAGACCCTTGTGGTCCTCGGGCGGGAAGACCGGCTCCTCGAGCCAGTAGAGGCTGGCCGGCCGGTACGCCTTCTCCATCTCGAGGGCCTGGGCAACGGTCCACGGGCAGTTGACATCGTTCATGATGGCGACGCTCGGGCCTGCGCCCTCCCGGGCCGCCATCACCGCCTCGACGGTGTGCTCATGCAGCTTGATGTGCTTGAACCCGGCCGCGGCGCGCTCGGCGCAGATGCGCTTCACGGTCGCTGGATTGCCATAGCGCATCAGGCTGGAGTAGGCGCGGACCTCCTTGCGGCGGGCGCCGCCCAGCAGATCCGAGACCGGTAGGCCTCCCCGCTTGCCGGCTATGTCCCAGAGCGCGATGTCGATCCCGGAGTGGGCGTAAACGACGGGCCCGTTGCGGCCGAAGATGTGGAACGACTGCGCAGCCTCCCGGTGCAGGGCATTGATGTCCGTCGGGTCCTTGCCGATGAACCAGGGTGCGACGTAGCACTCGAGCGCCTTGGCGGTGGCGGGTATGATGGTATGGCCGAAGCCCTCGCCCCAACCGGTGATGCCGGCGTCGGTCTCCACCTGGATCAGCAGATGATCCATGGTCGGGAACCGCAGCCCGGCGAACTCCTGCCGTGGCGCGCCCATGTCGAACGGGATACGCACGTAGTGGGCGTGAATGGCAGTGATCCTCATGCGCGGAACTCCTGGAGGCGCGTCTGCAGAGCTGCGAAAGCTTAGCATTGCGGCACGAGCGGGGAAGCCTCCAACTGCGAGCGAAGGCCTGCACGGGGAGACGGTCCTCCAACCTCGGTCTGACCGTGGTATCGGCTGTGTTAAATCAACCATGCACCATGTAACCGGAGCGATGGCGAGGCGGGCGACATCTCAACGGGTTCTGCGCGCCGGGAGCACGGCATCGAGCCTTTGTGACAATCCGGCCGTCCGCCGAGGCAAAGAGCTCGGCATTCCTCATCATTTTTTTTGTGATCGGATATCTATGCACCTGAATATACGACGAAATCCTCTGCGCTATCGGAACGCTCGGCGAAGGACAGACGATTGCACGCTGTCGTCCGGTGGGGCGCTCAGTCTGCTGGGCCGAACGCTCGTCTCATGGCTCCGTCGGCGGCCCGGCTGGACCGGGTGTGGCAGCACGCCATCCTCCCTCCGGCCTTGACGCGGGCGAAATAGGATTCGAGCATTGACGTCCGTCAGAACAACAACATGAGAATCCAAGGGGAGACGCCTGCATGCGAACGCGCGTAGGCCAGGACTTCGCGACCGGCCTGCTTTTCATCGTGATCGGCGTCGGCGCCATCCTGACGATCCAGTTCTACGACCGGCTGCCTATGGGCATCCCGCAGCGGCCGGGAACGGGCGTGCTACCCCTCATCCTGTCCTGGTGCCTCGTCGGCAGTGGCGGGCTGCTCATCATCAAGGCCGTCCTCGCGGGTGACACGGCCCTATCGCGGTTCGCATGGCGTCCCCTGTTTCTGGTAACAATAGCCATCATCGCCTTCGGGCTGTTGGTCGACGGCGCCGGGTTGGTGATCGCCATGGTGGCCGCGCTGACGCTGTGTGCGCTCGGCACGCCTGAAACGCGCTGGCCGGAGTTCGCCGTGTTCCTCGTCATCATGCTCGCCGTCGGCGTTGGGGTGTTCGTGTGGCTGCTCGGCATGCCCATCCCGATCGGGCCGGTGAGAATGCCCGACTGGCTGTCAGTGATCTTGCGTTGACCGGAGGCACTGCGCTGCCATGGATCTCGACTCTGTTTTCTCGAATCTTGCGCTCGGCTTCTCGGTAGCCCTGTCGCTGAAAAACCTTTTCTGGTGCCTTATGGGCGCCATGATCGGCACGGCGATCGGCGTGCTGCCGGGCGTCGGCCCGGTGGCGACGATGGCGCTGTTGCTACCCATCACCTACTTCCTGACGCCGGAGGGCGCCCTGATCATGCTCGCCGGCATCTACTACGGCGCGCAGTACGGTGGATCGACCACGGCGATCCTGGTCAACCTTCCAGGTGAGGCCTCCTCGGTCGTCACGGCACTGGACGGCTACGAGATGGCCAAGCAGGGCCGTGCGGGCCCGGCCCTGGCCATAGCAGCCCTCGGCTCGTTTTTCGCTGGCACCGTGGCCACCTTCGCCATCGTGCTGGCCGCCCCCCCGCTCACCAAGCTCGCGCAGCAGTTCGCGCCTGCCGACTATTTCTCACTCATGGTGCTCGGCCTCGTGCTCGCCGTGGTCATGGCGTCGGGCTCGATCGTCAAGGCCATGGGCATGATCTTCCTCGGCATGCTCCTGGGGTTGATCGGCACGGACGTCAATACGGGCAACACGCGGTTCACGTTCGGCATCGGCGACCTGTTCGACGGCATCGGCTTCGTCATCGTCGCGATGGGCGTGTTCGGCATCGCGGAGATCATCAAGAATCTCGGTGATCCAGAGCGACGCGATCTCGTGTCGTCGAAAATCGAAGGCCTGATGCCGACGAAAGAGGACTTCCTGCGCTGCCAGTGGCCGGTGGTACGCGGGACCCTGATCGGCGGGTTGCTAGGCATCCTCCCCGGCGGTGGCGCCGTGCTCGGGTCGTTTGCGTCCTACTCGCTCGAGAAGAAGCTCTCGGCGACCCCGGAAAAATTCGGAAAGGGCATGATCGAAGGAGTGGCCGGCCCCGAGGCCGCCAACAACGCTGCGGCACAGACCTCGTTCATCCCGATGCTGACGCTCGGCATTCCCTCCAATGCCGTGATGGCTATGATGATCGGCGGCATGATGATCCACGGCATCGTGCCGGGACCGCAAGTCATGGATCAGAAGCCTGAGCTGTTCTGGGGCATGATCGTCTCGATGTGGCTCGGCAACCTGATGCTGGTGGTCCTCAACCTGCCGCTGATCGGGATCTGGGTGAAGATGCTGCTGGTGCCCTACAGGCTGCTGGCGATCGCGATCCTGTTCTTCTGCTGCATCGGCGTCTACAGCTTGAACAACCTCTGGAGCGAGGTTCTGTTCATGGCCTTCTTCGGCGTGCTCGGGTACGCGTTCGTCAAGCTCGGGTGCGAGCCGGCGCCGCTGCTGCTCGGCTTCCTGCTCGGGCCGCTGATGGAGGTCTACATGCGGCGCGCGATGCTCTTGTCGCGCGGTGACCCCATGGTATTCCTGCAGCGTCCGCTCTCCCTCGCATTTCTCATCGTCTCGGCTGTCGTCCTGATCCTGGTGCTGCTGCCGAACATGCGAAAGGCGCGAGAGGAGGCGTTCCAAGAGTAGGCGACGGTGAAAGCGGGCGTCCGCGCGCCGAACGCCCAACGTCACAAACGGAGTAGTCCTCGAGATGCATCGTCGTAAATTCCTCGGCCTCGCCGGCGCCACCGTGGCAGCGACCGCCGTTCCCGCAGCCGGCACACGTGCGGCCGGTTGGCCCGACAAGCCGGTCAAGCTGATTCTGCCCTATGCGCCCGGCGGCGCTACCGACCTGCTGGCCCGCCCCTGGTCGGAGGTCTTGTCGAAGGCGTTCGGGCAGCAGTTCGTCCTTGAGCATCGCGGCGGCGCGGGCGGCATGATCGGCACGGAGGCAGCCGCCAAGGCCGCGCCCGACGGCTACACCTTCCTGTTCACGCCGAATGCCACCATGACGGTGTTGCCGAGCTTGCGGAAGACGCCGTACGACCCCATCAAGAGCTTCGAGCCCGTCGGCAGGACGGGTGACCTCGTCTGCGGCTTCGTCATCCATCCGTCGGTGGGCGTGAAGAACTTCAAGGAGATGGTGGAGTACGCCAAGAAGAATCCGGGCAAGCTCAGCTACGGCTCTGCGGGTCTCGGCACTGCGACGCAACTCCGCCTGGAGATGCTGAAGTTCAAGGCGGGCATCGACATTCTGCACGTGCCCTACCGGGGCAGCGCCGATGCGCTGAATGATCTGCTGCCGGGCAACGTTCACATGATGAACGAGATCAACGTGCTCCCGCACGTGAAGGCCGGCAAGCTGATCCTGCTCAACATCAACCACAGCGAGCGCAATCCGGATTTCCCCGATGTGCCGACGCTGACCGAGCACGGCCTCAAGGATGCCGATGTGCCCATCTGGTACTCGATCTGGGCACCGGCGGGCACGCCCAAGGAAATCACCACGGCGTTCAACGCGAAGCTCGTGGAGATCGCCAAGACGGACGACATGAAGGCCAGGATGCGCGCCATCAACTCGCAGGTGCCGGTTCAGACGCCGGATGAGATGCGCGACTATCTCGAAGCAGACACCAAGCGCAATGCCGAGTTGATCAAGGCTGCAAACATCAAGCTGGAGTAGCGCGGAGGTCCGCTGTCGCGCTGGCGTCTGGGAGGACGGCAAGATGGGCTCGGCGACATCACCACCACGGACCTCAGGCCCCTCGCCGTTGGTTTGCCGGCCCGCCCGACGTTGCATCGTGGCGGGCCGGACTGTCTCAGCCGCCCTGTCGTCGTCTCCGGCGCGTGCCGGCAGCCGCATGGACTCGGCCTGCCGATCTGCGACTTGACGAGGCCGTGGCCGAGGCCTTGCGGCAGATTTTGTTCAGCGAAAGCGCAAAAGCCAAAGAGGTGATCCGGAAAAAGAACATCAAGGTTGAGCAGCTTTAAGCAGACTGGCCGGACAACGGCCAGGAGACATGAAAAATGCAGGGAGGAAGCACATGAAGCGCAGAAATTTCCTGGCGGCAACTGCAGGTCTGGCTCTCGCCAGCCTGATTGAGCCGTCACTCGCGCAATCGTCCAGCTGGCCCGACAGGCCGGTCAAGGTCATCGTGCCGTATGCGGCAGGCGGGGCCACCGACGCCATAGCCCGGCCCTGGTGCGAGGAGTTGTCCAAGGCCTTCGGGCAGCAGTTCGTGGTCGAGAACCGCGGCGGCGCGTCCGGGATGATCGGCATGGAGGCGCTCGTCAAATCTTCGCCCGACGGCTACACGCTGATCATGTCGCCGAACGCAGTGCTGTCGATCCTACCGAGCCTGCGAAAGACGCCCTACGATCCGCTGAAGGACGTCGTTGCGGTCGGGCACACCGGCGAGGTGCTGAATGGCTTCGTCATTCACCCGAAGCTCGGCATCAAGTCGATGAAGGAGCTGATCGACTACGCGAAGAAAAATCCGGGCAAGCTCTCATACGCCTCGTCGGGCAACGGCACCGCCAACCATCTTCGCCTGGAGGCGCTCAAGGTGAAGGCGGGGATCGACATCCTGCACGTACCATATCGCGGCGGCGCGGATGCCCTGAATGACGTCCTTCCCGGCAACGTGCACATGCAGAACGAGCCGATCACGTTGCCGCACGTCAAGGCCGGCAAGCTGATCCTCCTGGCGATAAACGGCAAGTCCCGAAATCAGGATTTCCCTAACGTTCCCACCATGACGGAGGCTGGCATCAAGGATGCCGATGTCCCGATCTGGTTCGGCTTCTTCGGACCGAAAGGGCTTCC
The DNA here is from genome assembly GCA_033764055.1 of Hyphomicrobiaceae bacterium. Lineage (GTDB taxonomy): Bacteria > Pseudomonadota > Alphaproteobacteria > Rhizobiales > Hyphomicrobiaceae. The sequence goes on along the minus strand of JANRJI010000134.1, from coordinate 90,972 downwards.
CGATGCCGTCGTCCAGAAAATGAACGCGAAGATGCTCGAGCTCGCCAAGAGCGACGAATTCAAGAAGAAGCTCTGGACCGTCAATGCGATCGTCTATCCGATGACGCCCGACCAGACCCGCAAGGCGCTGGAGGACGACATCAAGGCCAATCTCGAGCTGATCAAGGCCGGCAATATCAAGCTGGAGTAGCCTTCAACGGGCGCGCCAAGGGCGGCGGTGTCATCACCCGAGCGGTCGCTCGGGCGGTGACGGAACGCCGCTCCAACGCGGCGCATCGTCGAACGTCAGCCTGTGTTCGGCCGCCATGTGCAGGAGCGCGCGCTCGGCGAGCGCTGTGATGGTCAGCAGCGGATTGACGCCGAGCGAGCGGGGAATGATCGCCCCATCGATCACATAGAGGCCGTCGTGGACGCCGGTGCCCGCATCCCGCCCCGCGAAGACCCGGCACTTGTGATCGACCACGCCATCACCAGCCTCGCGCCCCATGCCGCAACCGCCAAGCGGGTGGGCAGTGGCGGGCTGATTGCCCATGACGCTTCCGGCCAATGGATTCTTGACATAGCTGCCGCCGGAGCGCTCGACCAGCGCCGACAACGCGGCGTCGAGGCGCCTGTAGACCGGCTCGTCCGCTGCGCCCGGCCAGGCGAGGGTCAGCTTGTCCTCCACCAGCCGAAAGCTGCCGCCTGCACTGTCGTGCGAGACGGCAAAGAACGTCTGCAAGCTGGCGAGTGGTCCCTTGTAGACGCCGTTGATCAGGCTTTGCAGAGCGCCCAGCAGCCGGCCGTTCGGGACGAACAGGACCGGCAACATCGGCGCCAAGGCCGAGGGCATCACGCCCTCCTGGATATGCATTTCATTGGCGAGATCGCCCGGATCCTCGATGTCGATCTGACCGCTGACGGCAGCGCCCACCTGCAGGCCGATCCTCGGCGGATGGCCGATACCGATGGCATCGACCGGAACCTTGGCACCATAGCCAAAGGCGATGATGTCGCCGTTGGCGGAGAAGCGCTGTCCGAGGCGGTCGGACAGAGGAAGGCCGTTCTCGCGTGAACGCAGCAGGATCTCGGTCGAGCCCAGCGAGCCGGCCGCCAGCACCACCATGTCCGCCTCGAGCGTGATCTCTTGCGCCACGCCCTTCGGCACGGCGTCCAGGCGCACGGCATGGACTCGCCAACGTCCGCCAGGGGCCTTGCGCACGTGAGAGACGCGAAGCTCGCAGAAAACCGCGGCCCCGTGGCGCGCGGCATCGGGGAGGTAGGTCAGAGCAACGGTATTTTTCGCGCCGACATTGCAGCCGGCACAGCAGTCGCCGCAGAGTGTGCAGGCCGGCTGAGCGATGCCTGCCGGGTTGATGTTGGGCTCGAAGCTCACGACGACGGGCGGGTTTACGGCACTCCTGCCCAAAGCGGAGCCGGCCGCCTCCAACGCCCTGAACTTGGTCAGCGACCGGGCTCCCGCATGGTTGGCTGGCCTCAGCCAGCGGGCTGCTCGCGCAAAGCCTTCGTCGAGAAAGCCGTCCTGGGTAATCTGACCGGGCCAGGCCGCGTCGAGAAAGACCCGCGGATCTGGCCGAAGCGCGACGCCCGCATTTACCAGGGAGCCACCACCGAGGCCGCAGGCGACGAGCACGTGCATGTCCTCGCCGAGCCGAACGTCGAACAGCGCCGTGGGGGAGCCGAAACCTGTCCGGCGCCCCGTCACTTGCATCTCCGAACGCATCTCGGGGAAACGCGAGGGAAACTCCCCGGTGAGACGCTCGCGGCCCCGCTCGATGAGGCACACGCTCCTGCCCGCACGTGCCAACCGCGAAGCCGCGACTCCGCCGCCATAGCCGGAGCCGACGACGACGACGTCGTAGCGAGGCTTGATCTCGGAGAGGGGTCGAGCGAGGCGGGTCATTCAAAGCCCCTCGAGAGCTATGTTCCGGCGACGATGCCCCATAGCGCCCCGGCGGCACGGTGTCGAGCCGGACCAGTGTGGAGCCAGACTGCTGGCTGCTCCGCCCAGGGAGGTCTACACTGTCGGTTCCGATTGTCGACTGGAGCGCATCCGTGCAGGACAACCCATTCCGCCCTCGTGATTGGGCAAGCCACCCGCGGTCGATCGATCCCGCCTACAAGTCCACGGTCTACCGCGCACCCAGGAAGCCACTGGTGCCGATCCGCCAGTCGCTCACCGAGTTGACTGGCCCGGTCTACGGGCACGAGTCACTGGCGGCGGACGACGCCGACCTCACGCGCAATGCCCGCAAGACCGGCGAGCCGATCGGCGAGCGGATCGTGGTTTCCGGGCGCGTCCTCGACGAAAACGGCCGACCGGTCGCCAACACACTCGTCGAGGTCTGGCAGGCCAACGCCGCCGGCCGCTATGCCCACCACAACGACCGCCACGATGCGCCACTCGACCCCAACTTCCTCGGCGCCGGCCGCTGCGTCACCGACGGCGATGGCGGCTTCAGGTTCCACACCCTGAAGCCGGGCGCATATCCATGGCAGAACCACGACAATGCCTGGCGTCCCGCCCACATCCATCTGTCACTGTTCGGCCCGTCGATCGCGACGCGCCTCGTCACGCAGATGTTCTTTCCGGCTGATCCATTGCTTGCCCAGGATCCGATCTATATGGGCGTGCCGGCCGAGGCCCGCGCCCGACTCGTGGCGGCATTCGACCTCGCGGTGACCGAGCCGGGCTTCGCCCTCGGCTATCGCTTCGAAATCGTGCTCAGGGGGCGGGTCGAGACGCCCATGGTCGCCTGACCGCCGACGGAGACAGCCATCATGACGCTCAAGCAAACGCCCTCGCAGACGGCCGGTCCGTTCTTCCACTACATGCTCACGCCGGAGCAGTCCGGATACGACTACAAGAGCCTCGCCGGAACCCGCGTTGCCGATGAAACCGTGCCCGGCCATCGGATTCGCATCTCGGGAACCGTCGTCGACGGCCTGGGCCAGCCGTTGGCCGACGCGCTGGTCGAGTTGTGGCAGGCCGATGCGCAGGGGCGCTATGCACATCCGGCGGATGGCCGCTCGTCGAACGCTACCTTCACGGGCTTCGGGCGTTGTGCTGCCGACGACAAGGGGGTCTATGCTTTCGACACGGTGAAGCCAGGCGCCATCGGTGACGGCCAAGCCCCACACGTGACCCTCATCGTGTTTGCCCGCGGCGGCCAGAACCACCTTTATACGCGGCTCTACTTCGAGGATGAGGTGGCGGCCAACGCAACGGACCCGGTGCTGCAGTCTGTGCCCGAGGACCGCCGCGCCACCCTCGTTGCGCGGAAGGAGGCCGGCGGCTACCGGCTCGACATCCGCCTTCAGGGCGACGACGAGACAGTGTTCTTCGACGTCTGACCTGCGCTCGCTCCAGGGAGAGGCGGTGGCACCCGGCCGACGAGTCGGCGTCGTTGGCCCCCTGGACTGTCGTTGGCCCCTGGACTGTTGCGATGGACGCATGGCGCTTGACCTCGGTCAATGCGTCGGCTGGAAATGGCCGCGAGCGACCGGCTCTGATCGCACCGCCCGAGGAGGCACAATGGACACCGGCACGACTAAGATGATCGCCAAGAAAGATGGCGGCATCGGCTGGATGATCTTCAACCAGCCCGAGAAGAGGAACGCCGTCTCGTTCGAGATGTGGGTCGCGATTCCGAAGATCATCGAGGCATTCGAGAACGATCCGGAGGTGCGGGGAATCGTGCTCGCGGGCGCCGGCGACAAGGCGTTCGTATCGGGAGCCGATATCTCCGAGTTCGAGAAGAAGCGGTCGAGCGCCGAGGACGTGAAGATCTACAACGCCGCGGGCGATCATGCCGCGGCGGTGATCCAGGCCGCCACCAAGCCGACCATCGCCATGATCCGCGGCATCTGTATCGGCGGCGGCCTCGGCATGGCCCTCAACACGGACATCCGCATCGCCAGCGACGACTCGGTGTTCGCCGTTCCGGCGGCTCGCCTCGGCCTCGGCTACCGCTACGGCGGCATGAAGCGGCTGGTCGATGTGGTCGGCCCCTCCTACGCCAAGGAAATCTTCTTCACCGCCCGCAAGTTCAACGCCGCCGAGGCGCTGCAGATGGGACTCGTCAATCGCGTCGTGCCCGTCGATCAGCTCGAGAGCTACGTGAAGGACTACACCAGCCGCATTGCCGAGAACGCGCCGCTGACCATGAAGGCCGCCAAGATGGCCATCAACGCCGCTACCTTCGACGAGTCGAAGCGCGACATGGCCGCCGTCAACGGCATGGTCGACACCTGCTTCGCCAGCGAGGACTACATCGAGGGCCGCCGCGCCTTCATGGAGAAGCGCAAGCCCAGGTTCCAGGGCCGATGATGGCGCCGGCCTTCTCCCGGGCGGTGCGCCCCGGGGGCGAGCCTCAAACGAAATGATCCGCGGAGGAGGGGCGGGGCGGTCGCGCTCCCGCCACTTTCGACAGCCGATCTGTAGAATCTTTTGACTGCCATTGCCGAGGCTTTTTTCGCAACTCGCCGGCTCACGGAGCTGCACTCGCCTTGACACGTTCCCCGTCGGCCAGATGCACCAGCCGCCCGTTGGCGATGGTCGCGACCACGTGGGCTGGCTGCCCGGCCACGTCCGCAACGAGCACGACATCCGCGCGCTTGCCGTCCGCGATCGTGCCGCGGTCCATCAGGCCCAGTGCTGCCGCCGCGTTGGCCGAAACCAGCGGCCACACCTCCGCAAGCCGCATTGCGCGCCGATCCCGCAGCACGAACGGGGCCTGCAGCAACGCCGGATAGAAGTAGTCCGATGCCAACACCCGGCACCAGCCGCGCTCGACCATCTCGGCGGCATCCGGACAGCCGGTGTGACTACCGCCCCGAAGCACGTTTGGCGCACCGAACACCGTCGACGCGCCATCGTCCACGGCTGCCTCGGCCACTGCCTCCGTCAGCGGGAACTCCGCTATCGCAACGCCGAGCCGCGCGAACCATTGCCGCTGATCGATGCTCATGTCGTCGTGCGACATCGCAGGGGTGCCCGCGGCCTGGGCCGCGGCTGCGATGCGCGCGATCGAGGCTGGCACCTCGTCGGCCCGCGCCGCGATCCGCTCGACCAGGGCTGCGAACGCGGTCGCCGTGAGCCCCGACCGCTCCACCATCTTGGCCATCTTATCCGGCCGATGCCGAGCCTTTATGGTCCCCGACATGTGGTCGTTGAAGGCGATGACGTCGATGCGCCCGTCCCGAAGCCACTCCAGGATCTCGGCCTCGCCATCGAGGTTGTAGGTCTCGTGCCTGAGGTGAAACCGCGTATCCGCGGCCAGTCGCGGCCGGAGTCGCTCCAAGGCCTGAAGCAGCGCCCGCGCGTTGGCCGCGTCCCTGAGGCCCGGCTCCCATGATCGCGTGACGCCGTGACAGGCCGTGGTAATGCCATTCGCGACCAGCTGACGGTCCGTCTCGATCAGCGCGATATCGAGATCGATGCCGACCCCCGGCCTCGGCATGAGCTGGCGCTCGAACGCATCGCCGTGCACGTCGACGAGCCCCGGCAGGACCAGCAGCCCCCGGGCGTCGATCACCAGGCGGCTGTCGGCCGACGGGTCCAAGCCCAGGATGCCATGGCCGTCCTTCACCGCCACGGACACGTCGGTCGTGACGAGCTCCTGCCCGATCAGCGCAGATCCACCTTGGATGACGATATCGGCCACGTCCGTCCCCTTTTGCCGCACCCGGATCACCGGCCGGGAGGACTATCTTAACCCCGTTGGGATGTCCCCTGGTGTCGGTGCAATTTTGTGCATTTGTACGTGCCGACCTTCCCGGAATCGCAAAGTATCCTCGCTACGTGTGTGTGGCACGCAGCTTGCTCACCGCGTCGGATCGTTCCGGTTGCGCCGACGAATGTTCGCTGACGGCCCGCAGGAGGATCGCCATGCCGCCCGATAGCCTGGATTGCCGGTCTGTGATCGACCTTGCCTTCCAGGGTTTGCAGGAGGAGAGGACTGCCTGCGTCGATCGGCTCCAGAAGGTGTTGTCCTCGGCCGGAAACGAGCTCGAGATCGAGGGCTATCTGCGCCGCATCCAGAACATCAATGCCGCTCTCGTGCGCCTAGCCGGCGCTCACATCGTCGAGCATGCATACTGACGAGGGGCCCACTCAGCGTTGCGATCGCCACCCTGCCGACGCCTTCCCCTTGCCTCGCGCCGCATCGCTGTGGCATCGCCTGTAGCCAGCTAGAAGGGCATCAGTGGGGAAGCGGCCGTGGAGACGTTCGATTATGTCGTCATCGGTGCTGGGTCGGCAGGCTGCATCCTGGCAAACCGGCTGTCGGCGGACGGGCGCAACACGGTCTGCATTCTCGAGGCAGGTCCTCCGGATTGGCTGCCGTGGATCCACATTCCAGCCGGCTTCATCAAGACATTCTATCACCCGCAAGTGAACTGGCTCTACAGCATGGAGCCCTCGGAGTGGACCGGAGGGCGCCGCATTCATGCCCCCCGTGGCAAGACGCTGGGCGGCTCCTCCGCGATCAACGGTCACGTCTACAATCGCGGGCAGCGCCTCGACTTCGACAGCTGGGCCCAGATGGGCAACCGCGGCTGGGGCTATGCCGACGTGCTGCCTTATTTCAAGCGACTGGAGCGGCGCGAGGGCAGCGGCGCCGACGCCACGTTCCGCGGCCGCGAGGGCAGCCTCGTCGTGACCGACATCGACTGGATCCATCCCCTCTGCGAAGCCTTCATCGAGGGCGCCGTGCAGGCCGGCATCCCACGCAATCCTGACTACAACGGCCAGATCCAGGAAGGCGTCTCCTACTCCCAGCGCACCATCAGCAAAGGGCGACGGGTGTCCTCGGCAACCGCCTTCCTGCACCCGGTCAAGGGACGGCCCAACCTGCGCATCGTCACCGGTGCCCACGCCACGCGCATCCTGCTCGAGGGCAAGCGCGCGGTGGGCGTGCGGTATGCAAAGGGCGGCCGAGGTGGTCCCGAGACCGAGGTGAGGGCCGCCCGCGAGGTCATCCTCTCGGGTGGCACCTATAATTCGCCTCAGCTGCTGCAACTATCCGGCATCGGTGCCCCTAGCCTCCTGGGCGAGCGCGGCATCGAGGTGCGCCATGCTCTCCCGGGCGTCGGCGAGAGCCTGAAAGACCACTACGCCCCGCGCTTCGTCGCGCGCGTCAAGAACATCGAAACCATCAACGAGCGCGTGCGCGGCTTGAAGCTCGCCAGCGAGGTCGCCAAGTGGGTGTTCACCCGGAAAGGCGTCCTCGCCCAGTCACCAACGCTGGTCTATGCCTTCTGGCGCTCTCATCCGGACGTCGCCAACTCCGACGTCCAGATGACGTTCACCCCAGCCAGCTACCGGGAGGGGGTGCAGGGCGAGCTCGAGCGCGAGCCGGGCATGACCGTGGCGTCGTGGCAGCAACGGCCCGACAGCAAAGGCTACGTGCGCCTCAAAAGCGCCGACCCCTTCGAGCCGCCGGCAATCCAGCCCAACTATCTCGCCGAGGAGAGCGATCGTCGCGTGCTGCTGGCCGCCATGAAGCTGGCACGGCGCCTGCTCGCCTCGAAGCCGCTCGAGCCCTACTACGCCTACGAGGACTTCCCCGGCAAGGATGTGCAATCCGACGACGAATTGCTGGGCGCTGCCAAGGCGCGCGGCACCACGACATTCCACCCGAATGGCACCTGCCGGATGGGCCCGGCCGGTGATCCCCTGGCGGTGGTCGACGACCAGCTCCGCGTGCGTGGGCTCGAAAGCCTGCGCGTGATCGACGCCTCAGTCATGCCGACCATGCTGTCGGCAAACCTCAATGCCGCAACCATGATGATCGCCGACAAGGCCTCGGACCTGATCCTCGGCAAGCCCGAGCCGGAGCCGATCGTGCTGCCTGCTTGAGGGAACGGCCATGGTGCTCGAGCTGCTGTGGATCGAGGTCGTGCTCAAGGCCGCGGCCGGCGTGCTGCTGGTCGCCTTTCCGCGAACGCTGGCTCGCCTGCTCGGACTTGCGCCGGTGGCCGAGACGTTCTGGCCGAGGCTCCTCGGCGCGACCCTGCTCGGCCTTGCCGTCGCGACCTTTCTCGAAGGGCAGCTGGCGACCAAGAATGGCCTTGGCATGGCCGGCCACGTCGCGCTGAACCTCTCGGCGGCGATGGCCATTGTCGCACTCATGATCGTTGGACGGGCAGCCCCGACCCGCCGCGGCCGGGCGCTGCTCGGCGCCGCCGCCGCAGCCCTGACCCTGCTCGCCCTCGTCGAGCTCGCCTGGGTCTGAGCCCAGTCCGGCGTTGTGGCCCTCACGAGTTTGGGCCGCGCTCCATGGAGATCGGTTGCCAGCGTTTGAGGCCCGACGCCGGGAGCACAGTCGGGTTGACGCACGAGAGCGGCCAGCGACCCGAAAGCACGTTGGCGATCTCCTGGCCGACACGCCGCTTGCGGGCCGGGTCGAACCGGGCGGACGCCGAGGCATTGTGCGGCGACAGGATCACGTTCTGCATCTTCAGGAGGGGGTTGTCCGGTTTGACCGGCTCAATCTCGAGGACGTCGAGCCCGGCGCCTGCGATCCATCCCTCCTGCAGCGCCTTGATCAGACCCGCCTCCTCGACCGTCGGGCCACGGCCCGTATTGACGAAGATGCAGGTCGGCTTCATGCGTCGGAAATGCTGCCCCTTGAGGAAGCCCTGCGCCTCGGGTGTCGCCGGCATGTGCATCGAGATGAAGTCGGACCGCGTCAGCACATCGTCGAGCGATACCGGCTCCACTCCGTGCTCGGCGATCATCTGCTCGTCGAGGAACGGGTCGTGAGCGATGATGTTGAGCCCAAAGGCCTTGGCGCGACGGGCCGTCGCGCGGGCGACCCGGCCGAAGGCTATGAAGCCGAGGGTCTGCCCCATGAGCCGAGGAATCTTGAGCAGCTGAGGACGCCCTTCGGTCCAGCGTCCTTCGCGCACCATGCGGTCCTGCTCGATGGCCCGGCGGTGGGCGGCGAGCAGGAGCATCATGGCATGGTCGGCAACCTCGTCGATGAAGGTGTCGGGACAGTTGGTGACGGGAATGCCCTTGGCCGTCGCCGTGGCGACATCGACCGTCTCCACGCCCACGGACCCGAGCGAGATCACCTTGCATTTCGTCAGTGCATTCAACATGGCGGGGGTAAACCGCATGCCCTTGGCGTAGACGGCATCGGCGGTCGGCGCGAGGGCGACGAAGGCGGTCTCCGTCGGCTCGCACTCGACGATCTCGACGTCGAGCGGCTCCAAGGCCTCCATCTCAAAGCCGTATCCTCCTAGCCCCGTGGAGACGGTGGTCGCCTTGGTGGTGAGTACGCGAAAGCGCGGCATGGTCGGGCCTCGTGGATTGGTGCGGCAGAATCGTGTCGACGACAGCGAAGCGCATCGCGATGTCCGAGCGCAAGAGACTTGCTCCCGCTGTGCCGCGGCTGACGGGAGCATGACGGGGCCGAAAGCGGCTATTCCCGCACCCGCTTATTAATAGGAAATTTCGATCAATACTCCTGTAATTCCGATGACAAAGAACGTCGACTGAATATTGATGTGTGGTCAATTTGCAACCTATCTGAATCATTTGGAATACATTCTTGCCAGAACTTGGAGGTCGGCTGAAGTATCTCATGGCAGACATCGCGATCGTTGCGGCAAGCAGCACGCGACCTGCTGTGGTAACGACAGGGGAAGGGATACCGATGTTCAGAAAGTTGGCATTCGCTGGCCTGGCCGGCGCGTTCGCGTTGGCCGTGAGCGTGGCTACGCCTGTCGGCGCACGGCCGAATATCGGCTCGTCGCCGGCGGTACAGTCCGAGCAGAGCGTCGATCACGTCAAAGGCAAGAAGAAAAAGAAGAAGGTGAAGAAGAGCAAGGCCGGCAAGTGCGGCACCTTCAAATATTGGAGCAAAAAGGCCAAGAAGTGCGCCGACGCGCGCGACAAGAAGTAGCCATCTCGAGGCCAGCCGGATCGCCCGGCTGGCCTTCCATCCAAGTGCCTTCGAAGCAACGAGCAGCGTTATTTCTCGCCCAGCCGAATAAGGCCATCCTTCGCATCGGAATTGCCCGGCTCCAGACTCAGCACCTTCCGATAATCGGCAATGGCCCCGTCCTTTCTCGCGAGCTTCTCGAGCGCCGCAGCGCGGGCGAGCAGAACGGCGAGCTCGTTTGGTCCGATGGACAGAGCACGGCTGAAATCCTCGATCGCGCGTTCCACTTGTTCAGTCTCCAACAAGACCTGGCCTCTGTTGGCGTAGAAATCTGGGTCGTGCGGATCGAGAGCGATGGCCTTGTCATAGTCCACCAGCGCACGCTCGGTTTGACCGATCTGATCGAGGACATTCGCGCGGTTGAAATAGGCGATGGCATTGCTGCCATCCAGCGCGATGGCTGCGGTATACTGTGCCACGGCTGCCTGGCTCTCGCCTAGACTTTCCAGAACCGTTCCACGCACCAGCATCGCCTCGACGCGGATCTCGGAATCGACGGACGTGTCGTCGATAACGCGCGAGCAGTCCTCCAGGCGGCGCGTCGCCTTTGCAGCTTCGTCCTGGCAGGCAGCCAATCGATCCGCGACGTCGTTGGCGGCCGATGTGACGGCAGGTCCGGCTACGGCGATGACGACGGAGAGGGCGATGGACCACAGCCATATGCGCGAATGGCTTCCGGCTTGTTTCTTTGGTGGCATCATGGGGATTTTCGTCTCCGGGGCCTTACGTTCCCTCCAGAAATGCGCAAACGACCAGCTCGGAGGACAAGCCGGAAGATTATGTGTCGCCGGCCGCTTGTCAATCTCCGTCGATTATACATTTTCGCAGTGCCAACCCTGGGCGGGCACGAATGTCCGGCTGTCTTGAAGTTTTTAGATCCAATGGCCGCCGCGGCCCGAATTTCAGTCCAATTTCAGACCTGCGGCCCGCACTTCCGACTCCGTGAAGCCGAGGCGGTCGACGAGGATCTCGCGGTTGTGAGCCCCGAGCCTCGGACCGGCGCTGGTGATCTCACCGGGTGTGACGGAGAATTTTCCGACGACGTTCTGCATGCGCACCGGTCCGCCGAGCTCCTGGTCCTCGACGGTCGCGATGTTCTCGCGCGCCTGGAACTGCGGGTCGGCGAAGATCTGCGCGATGTCGTTGACCGGGGCCACCGGTGCGTCGATGGCGAGAAATCGCTGCATCAGGTCGCCGAAGTCGAGCTTGCCGATGGCGCTCTGCAGCTCGACGTCGAGCTCCTTGGCATACTTCAGGCGCACCCGGTTGTCGGCGAAGCGCGGGTCCTCGACGAGCGCCGGCACCTCGAGGGCAGCGCAAATTCGCTCGAACGTCGATTGGGCCGAGCCGGCCATCGACACCCACTTGCCATCCTTCGTCTGGTAGGTGTTGCGGGGCGCCGTGAACGGCAGCCGGCTGCCCTGGCGCTGCTGGATCTCGCCCAGCTGGTCGTAGTCGATGGCCTGGGGGCCGAGCAGCGAGAACAGCGTCTCGTAGATGGCGAGGTCGACGATCTGCCCCTTCCCCGAGCGGCGCTTCTCGTGGAGCGCGGCCGAGGCGAGGAATGCCGCCATCAGACCCGTCGTGGAATCTGCGAGACCGAATCCCGGCAACAGCGGCGGACGGTCGGGCTCGCCGTTGATATGAACGAAGCCGGAGTAGGCCTCGGCGAGCGTGCCGAACCCGGGCCGGTTCCTGTAGGGCCCGGTCTGGCCGAAGCCTGTCACCCGCACGATGATCAGGCCGGGGTTGATGGCGTGCAGCACGTCGGGGCCGATGCCCCACTTCTCGAGCGTACCGGTGCGGTAGTTCTCGACGAGGATGTCTGCATCCCTGACGAGCCGCTTCACCACCTCGACGCCAAACGGCGTGCGCAGGTCGGCAGTCACCGACTTCTTGCCGCGCCCGAGGATCTTGTAATAGAGCCCGACCCCGTTCTTGTTGCGCCCCCAATAGCGCACCTCGTCGCCGGTGCCGGGTCGCTCCACCTTGACCACGTCAGCGCCGAAGTCGGCGAGGAACATGGCGCTCATGGGAGCGGCCAGGAAGTTCGAGATGTCGATCACCTTGACGCCGGCGAACGGCTTCAAGCGGGTTTCGGCTGCGGCTGGGATGTCCTTCTGCAAGTGACGCTCCACATCAAGGGTTGGCTGTTGCCAGGTATGTTCCACGGATGCATTGTCCGGACAAGGCTTGCCCAGCGAGCGAGACGGAGCAGATGGCCATGAGCGCACCGCGAGAGGTCAGCATCGGCCGGGCGGAGGACTTTCCGCTGGACACGATCCGGATCGTCAAGGCCGGAACGCGCGAGATCGGCGTTGTCAGGCGCGCCGACGGCACGGTCAACGCGGTCAGGAACTGGTGCCCGCACAAGGGCGCCGAGGTGTGCAGGACGAAACTCTCTGGGACCATGCTACCGGGGCCGCCGGGCACGCTGACGTGGGGCCACGAGGGCGAGATCGTGCGCTGCCCCTGGCACGGCTTCGAGTTCGACATCCGGACGGGCAAGCGCCCCTACAGCAACAGCGAGATGCGGCTTCGTGTCTACCCGGCCCGCGTCGCCGATGGCGAGGTGCTGGTCGATCTCGGTCCGCAGCGGTCCGCAGGAGGGACGCTCCCATGAACATCGAGACGCCGGCCTCGCGGGTTACCCGTCAGCGCGACGCGGGCCTGCAGGTGATCGACTGCGACGTGCATCCGGCGCTGCCGGGCGGCCTCGCGACGCTGTTTCCCCTCATGCCGCGGGCGTGGGTCGAGCGCTTCAAGCTGAAGAGCGGCCATCTCGCGGTGGCGGCGCCGCTGGGGTTCCGCTTCGAGCATCCGTCGGGCTCGGCAGCGAGGCAGGATGCGCGAACGCCGGACGGCAAGCCGCCGGGCTCGGATCCTGAGTACCTTCGCCGCGATCTGCTCGACAACCACAACATCTCGATCGCATTGCTGACGTCGCTGCAGGCCGGCCAGTACGGCACGGTCACGTCTGGGCCCGACGAGAGCGCGGTGATCGTCTCGGCGTTCAACGACTACTTTCTCGACGTGTGGCCGCTCAAGGAGGAGAGGCGGCTGCGCCTCGCCATGAACGTCTCGGCACAGGACCCGCGTGCCGCAGCCGCCGAGATCCGTCGCGTCGGCAAGCGGACCGAGGTGGCCGCGGTCTACATGCCGCTGATCAACATCCTGATCGGCAACCGCTACTGGGAGCCGATCTACGAGGAGGCCGTCGCCCACGGGCTGCCGATTCTGCTGCACGTGACCGGAACCGACAGCGTTTTCTATGGCGCTCCCAATCAGGCGGGCGGGTTTCCCGAGAACTATCCAGAGCGCTACACGGCGCTGTCCCAGATTGGCGAGGCCAACCTGACGAGTCTCTGCTTCTCGGGGGTGTGGGAAAAATTCCCGTCGCTGAAGTTCCTGTTCGTCGAGTACGGTTTCGCCTGGGCGGTGCCGCTGCTGTGGCGGATCAACCGGACGTGGGAAAGCCTGCGCTACGACGTGCCGTGGGTGCGCCGCCCGCCGGCCGAGTATGTCCGCGAGCGCGTCAGGTTCTCGACTCAGCCGCTCGACGAGCCCGCCGATCCTGCACACCTCAGACAGTTGATCGACATGCTCGGACCCGAGCATCTCGTCTTCTCGACCGATTACCCGCACTGGGACAACGACATGCCGGGCGAGAGCCTGCTGATGCTCGACAAGGATGTCCGGCGCCGCATTCTCAGTGAGAACGCCAAGGGCATCTTGCGCCTTTCGTAGGCGCGGCCGAGCTCGGAACGACGCCATCCTCCCTGGCTAAGCCGTGAGCGCCATCTCTGCCTCTGTGAACGGAAGGCCGATCGCGTTCGCGACGGCGCGGTGGGTGACCCTGCCAGCATGGACATTGAGGCCCGCGCGCAGGTGAGGGTCATCGGCAAGCGCCCGGTGAGCCCCCTTGTCGGCGATGGCCAGGACGAAGGGCAGAGTGGCGTTGTTGAGGGCGAACGTCGAAGTGCGCGCGACGGCGCCGGGCATGTTCGTGACGCAATAGTGAACGACGCCTTCCTCCACGAACGTCGGATCGGCGTGGGTCGTCGGCCTCGACGTCTCGGCGCACCCGCCCTGGTCGATGGCGATGTCGACGATAACCGACCCTTTCGGCATGGCGCGGACGAGCTCGCGCGACAGCAGCTTCGGAGCCGCCGCGCCGGGCACGAGCACGGCGCCGATGACCAGATCCGAGGCGATCACGTGATCCTCGATGGCCGCGCGGGTCGAGAAGGCCGTGTCGACGGCGGCGCCGAACTGCTGGTCGATGGCGTAGAGCCGGCCAACGTCGATGTCGATGACCGTGACCCGTGCCTCGAGCCCGATGGCCATGCGGGCGGCGTTGATGCCCGATACGCCGCCGCCGAGGATGGTGACGCGGGCGGCGGGCACGCCGGCGACACCACCGAGCAGAACTCCGCGCCCGCCCTGTTCCATCTCGAGGCAGTGAGCTCCCGCCTGGACGGCCATTCGGCCGGCGACCTCGCTCATCGGGGCGAGCAGCGGCAGGCCGCCACGTGAGCCCGTCACCGTCTCATAGGCGATGGCCGTGACGCCGGCGGCAACCAGCGCCTCGGCCAGAGCAGGGTCGGGGGCGAGGTGCAGATAGGCGAAAAGGGTCTGGCCGGGGTGCAGGAGGCGGCACTCCTCCGGTTGAGGCTCCTTGACCTTCACGATCAGATCGGCCGTCGCGAAGATCTCGTCGCGCGACTCGGCAATGGCCGCACCGGCGCGTTCATAATCGGCATCGCTGATGCCCTGGCGGGTCGCGGCGCTCCTCTCGACGAGCACCTTGTGTCCATGCTGCGTGGCTTCCCGTACGGCGCCGGGTGTCATGCCGACGCGATACTCGTGGACCTTGATCTCCCTCGGGACGCCGATCAGCATGGTCTCTCCTTCCGGTCATCATGAAGAGAGGTAGCGCATCCGTCATGCGCGGCAAGCCATGAATGGACGCAATCGAGAGAGCGGTCGGCTCAGCCGGTCTGGCGGCTGTTGAGCTGCCGCGCCAGTCGCATCACGAGAGGCGCGGAGATGCGGCCGCTGGGCACGAGGCCTGCATCCATCTCGAACTCTCTGATGGCCCGTACCGTATCGTCGCCCAGCTGGCCGTCTGCGTGACCGGTCAGATAGCCGAGGCTCCGCAACGACTGCTGCACGGAGCGGATGACCGTCTCGGCATGGCCGGACGGCGGTGTCTCCTCGCCGTCCAGGCCTACGGCGACTCCGGGCGCCGAGGTGCCGTGCCGCAGATGTGCCAGCACCTCCGGGGACGGGTCCGCGGTCAAGGGGAGACCCTGATCATGCTCGTAGGCTAGGACGGCTGCCCGGGTGACGAGGCCTGTCGCGCCGTCCGCCGTGCCGGGCTCGTAGCCGCGCCGCGCGAGCTCGGACTGCACCGCGCGCACCGTCGCGCGACGCGCCTCCGCTGGATCCACTCCCGGTACAGCCAGCGAGACGAGGGCACCCGACGATGGAGCGAAGCTGCCGACCCGTTGCGAGGTGCTGCGACGCCGGGCCGGCTCCATCGGGACGGGCGCGGTTGCCGGAGCCGATCGCTTCATGGCGGGCGCCGGCTGCGAAGCGCGGCCGGCAGGCTCCCGTTCGCCTGCGGCGTCGTGCGCGAGGCGACGCAATCGCTCGCCGTCCATGGCGATGCCGGCGTGATCCAAGGTCGAGCGAGCACGCTCGCTACCAGTCTCCGACGTCCGGGATGTCATCAGGTTGGCCGCCACCCCGCCGACGATCGCCAGATAGCCGGCGACCGCGAGACGCGCGCGGAACGGCGAGAGCGGCATCGATACCCTCCGAGGTACGAGGCAAGGCATGAACGAGGCCTCCGGCCCCAGCACGCCGAGTCTTGACGCTTGGTATCGACCAACTTCGTTAACGGGAGATTGCCGACGCCAGCACGCGGTACCCCCAGGGCGTTAACGTGCTATTTTGTTGGAATATTTGCGACTTCCTTACTCCTTTTCGGCAGATTTTACGAGAATTGCAGTGGCCCCCTTCGGCCGTGCTTTTCGGTTTCCCGGTAGAGTGCCGGTTGTTCGAGCGGTCAACCTCAGCCGTGAGCACTGCCATGTTTCTGATCCGTTCCGCCTTCTGGCTGGCCCTTCTCGTGGCGATCCTGCCCAGCGACCCGCGCGAGCAGGCCCGCCTCTACCAGACGGCATCGCAGGCGCTGCACCACGCCGCCACGTTCTGCGACCGTAATGGTTCGCTCTGCCAGGAGGCCGAAGTCCACTTCGCCGCATTCAAGGTGAAGCTGGCCGTCGGGGCGAGAATGGCAGCCGATCTGGTCAATGAACGATTGACGGGCAGCTCACCGCGACTGGCTGTGCCGTCCGATGGACCGTTGCCTGCCGCCGATACGCTGTCTCCGGCCGATCGCCTGCCCGCCTGGCGCGGCGGTCCGCGGACACAACTGTGAGCAGGATAGGGCTCCGCCTACATTCGGCCGCCGCCGCATGTGGCCAGTCTCTCCGAATACCGGCGTGATGCGGATCCTGCTCCCTGCCTCTAGATCCCGCAACGCCAAGGACTGTGCCCCGATCCGCCGGGATCGGATCGCATGACACTGGCCTATCGGCCCTCCAGTCGCTCTTTCAGTCGCTGGAGGCACCCTCCAGGGGCCGGCAGACAGGCCGCAGGCATGGCCATGTCAAATGACGTGAAGCAAGGTGCCTCGCTTGCGACAGCGGCCCGGAGTTGGGGCGTCCGCCCTACTCTGGGGGCAACCGGGGAATCGAGGGCTGATCAGCGCACTTGCGGACTTGCGGGGCTCGCCTCTAAGTAGCCGATGATAGTAAATTGCAGGAGTCCGAGGCGCGCTGTCGCGCGTATTGGTCATGGCGAGGACGTGCCCCGGTGAAGCAGCATGAATATCGGCCAAATCGCTGGCGTTGATCTATCGTCTGCCGTGGCGTCGCTCGACGGAGTGGAGCGCGGCAGTCGGATCGTCGTTGCCATGTCGGGCGGGGTGGACAGCTCCGTCGCCGCGGCGCTGCTGAAGCAGCAGGGCTATGACGTCGTCGGCGTGACGCTGCAACTCTACGATCACGGCGTGGCAGCCGGCCGCAAAGGTTCGTGCTGCGCAGGGCGTGACATTCATGACGCCCGGCGCGTGGCCGATGCCATCGGCGCTCCTCACTACGTGCTCGATTATGAGGCCCGCTTCCGCTCGGCGGTCATCGACCCGTTCGCCGATAGTTATCTCGGCGGCGAGACCCCGATCCCCTGCGTCGCCTGCAACCAGGCCATCAAGTTCGGCGATCTGGCGGCGACGGCACGGCAGCTCGGTGCGGCTGCGCTCGTCACCGGACATTATGTTGCCTGGCGCAGGACCGCCACGGGACCTGCCCTGTTCCGAGCGACTGATGCCGACCGCGATCAGAGCTATTTTCTCTTCGCGACGCGGGCCTCTGATCTCGAGTTCCTCCGATTTCCGCTCGGCGGTCTCGCAAAGCCGGCTGTCCGGAAGCTGGCCCAGGCCATGAGGCTGCCAGTCGCTGCCAAGCCCGATAGCCAGGATATCTGCTTCGTGCCGAGCGGACGCTATACCGACGTCATCGAAAGGCTCCGGCCGGGCGCTGCGGAGCCCGGTGAAATCCAGCATATAGACGGCCGCGTGCTCGGGCGGCACCCCGGGATCCTGCATTTCACGGTTGGACAGCGGCGGGGCCTCGGTATTGCAGATGGTGAGCCGCTCTACGTCGTGTCACTGAATGCCGGCACGCGTCGCGTCATCGTCGGCCCGAGAGCGGCCCTGTTGACGCGGCTGCTGATACTCCGCGATGTGAACTGGTTGGACCCGGGGGCGATCGACATGTTTGCGCACAGCGGCGCAGAGGTCCATGCACGAGTCCGTTCGACACGTGCTCCGCAGCCCGCCATACTGGCGCGACGGGACGGGCGCATGGAGGTTATTCTCAGCGAAGGCGAGCACGGTATAGCGCGCGGGCAGGCATGTGTGCTTTATGCCCACGGTGCCGCCGGAGCGCAGCTGCTCGGGGGAGGCTGGATAGCCGCCACTGCTGGCAGCAGTGTTTCACAGCAAGATGACGCGCGTGTAACAACGCCGTCGCTCGTTGGAAATGCCTGAAGGGGGTGGCTTGGGCGCAGCCCGGCCGTGGGTGTGAAAAACCGGTCGCAGTCCTCGTCACGGCTGCAGATCGTGCGAGACGAAGGAGCAACGGATCCATGGATATGTCGACGCGTCAGAGCAGCAGGCGGCTGCCGAGCATTCTGGGACGCTCGTCAGCTCTTGCGCGGCGCGATGGCGGCCGGCTGGACGAGTCGGGCGTGCTCGATGCATACCGCCGTTGGGCCCCGGTCTATGACAACACATTCGGTCTGTTCACGACCGAGGGCCGTCGTCAGGCCGTCGAGCGGATCAATTTACGCGTTGGGCGCGTGCTCGAGATCGGCGTCGGCACCGGGCTTTCGCTCAACATGTACGACCGGGATATGGAGGTCGTGGGCATCGATCTTTCGCCGGACATGCTTGAGCGTGCGCGTGCGCGGGTCGCATCCGACGGACTCGAGCATGTCGGCGGGCTGCATGAGATGGATGCCGCAGCGCTCGATTTCCCCGAGGCATCGTTCGATACGGTCGTGGCCATGTACGTCATGACCGTCGTGCCGGACCCGGTCGCCGTGATGCGCGAGATGGCGCGCGTGTGCCGGCCGGGCGGCCGGGTCATGCTGCTCAATCATTTCAGCCAGGACGAGGGCATGCGCGGCTGGGTCGAGCGCCGAATGGCGCCCTTCGCGACCCGCCTTGGATGGCATCCTGTGTTCGATCTCGAGCGCATCTTCGTCTGCGACGATCTGCGTGAGACCGACCGGGCGACGCTGAGGCCGCTCGGTCTGTTCACTCTCCTGACCTTCGAGAAGGTGGACGCGACGAGGGCAGCAAGACGGCCCTGAACCGCACGCTTGGTCCCCGCGTAGGGCGCCCCGGATCCCGCACGGCTCGACGAGGCTTAGGCTCGGACGACCGGCTCGAGCGCTCCGCCCGGAACCATCGTGCCCGTGTGCAGGTGCCGGGCACACACATCGAACTGCTTGCCAAGACGCCGCTGCAATGCAGTATTCTCGACCTCCCGTTCGCGCGTTCGAGGCTTCCGAGCTGTCTCGGTGCGCCAGTGCTCACGAGCTCGGCGGGCAAGCATGCTGCGCCTCGGCAAAACCCTCCTGGCCTTGGGCATCGTCGGCTGCGCCGGCCTGATGGGCTTCGTCGGCTTCGCCGAGCACGTGCGTCATATCGACAGGCAGCACGTCGACCGCGCCGACGGCATCATCGTGCTCACCGGCGACGAGGAGCGCATTTCGACCGGCATGCTGCTGATGGAGGCGGGCTACGGGCGCAGGCTGCTGATCTCGGGCGTTCATCCCGCGACCCGCGTTCCGACCGAGTTGAAGCGGTATCTGCGCGGCAGCGAGTCCCTGGTGAAGTGCTGTGTCGACATGGGACGAGAAGCACTCAACACCAGCGGCAACGCCGAGGAGGCACGCCAGTGGGCCGTGGCTCGGGGCTTCTCGAGCCTGATCGTGGTCACGTCCGGCTATCATATGGCGCGGAGCCTGACCGAGTTCCGGCGCGCAATGCCCGGCGTACGTCTTTCCGGCTTTCCTGCCGCATCGAGCCGCCATGTCAGGATCGAGAACTGGTGGCGTCATTGGCCGACGGCGCGGCTGCTGGCTGGCGAGTATGTCAAGCTATTGGGAGCCTCAGCCCGATACCACATGTCGCAGCTGCTGGGCGAGGGGGCCCCGTCGGCGCCGCTGCCCGGCGACCCGCCGAATGGGGAGTCGCGACGCACGATCGGAGCGGTGAAATGACGGATGTCACGCGCCCGGGGCCCAGAGCTTTCGCCTTCCATGGCGCATTCTACCTTGTGACTGGCCTCATGATGCTGCTGGGCATCTGGCTACTGCTCGGGCCGCGCAGGTGGGCGATGCAGGCCCTTAAGCTGCACGCACGAATCTCACTGTGGCTGTTGCAGGTCATCTGCGGGATCCGCATGGAGGTGCGGGGCCGGGAGCATATTCCCAAGGGACCGTGCCTCATCGTCGCCAAGCATCAGTCGGCGTGGGATACATTTGCGCTCATTCCGCTGTTCAGGGATCCGGCGATCGTCCTGAAGGCCGAGCTGGCGCGCATCCCCCTCTATGGCTGGTTCTGCGTGAAGTTCGAGCACATCCTCGTCAAGCGCGATCGGGCAGCAGCGGCCCTCAAATCGATGATCGCCGAGGCCAAAGCAAAGGCTTCCTCTGGACGGGAGATCCTGATCTTTGCAGAGGGTACTCGACGGGAGCCCGGCGCGCCTCCCGACTACAAGCCCGGCTACGTGGCACTCTATGAGGCGCTGGCCTTGCCGGCGGTGCCGCTGGCGCTCAATTCAGGGCTCTATTGGCCCCGCAACAGCACATCGTTGCATCGTGGAACGATCGTCGTCGAGATCCTCGCGCCTGTTCCACCAGGCTTGCCGCGACCCGAGGCGCGCAGACGGATCGAGGCGGCGATCGAGGACGCGTCCCGGCGTTTGATCGTCGAGGCTGCTCAGGAGGAGAACGCACCGCCGCGAGCGCGGCAGCTGACGACCATTGTCGTCGGATGAGCCCCGCGGTGGCGCGGGTCCGTTCGGACCGTAACGGCCAAAAATAGAACTTTACGAGAACATTTGTTGACTTGATGGGGGCTGTCTCCTATTTTTCGAGAGATCGAGGCTCTAGGGTCCGGCATCGGCTATGCTTCAGTCCTGCACGTCGTCGAAACTGGCGTTGCCGTCCATCTCGGAGCAGATCTGGGATGCCAAATACCGGCTGAAGACCGCTGACGGCACTCCGGTCGATCAGACGATCGACGATACCTGGGAGCGCGTGGCGCGGGCAGCTGCCGCCATGGAAGCGCCCGGCGCGCGTACGCGGTGGCAGACGCTCTTTTTTGCAGCAATGTCCGATCTCGCGTTCCTGCCAGCCGGCCGGATCATTGCAGGCGCCGGGAGTGGCCGCGAGGTCACGCTGCACAATTGCTTCGTCATGGGGCGGATCGAGGACGACCTCACCTCGATCTTCGACAACGTCAAGGAGGCAGCGCTGACCATGCAGCGCGGGGGTGGCATCGGCCACGACTTTTCCACGTTGCGGCCGTCTGGTGCGCTGGTCCGCAGCGTCGGGGCCGGGGCCTCCGGTCCAGTCAGCTTCATGGACGTATG
Source organism: Hyphomicrobiaceae bacterium (assembly GCA_033764055.1). Lineage (GTDB taxonomy): Bacteria > Pseudomonadota > Alphaproteobacteria > Rhizobiales > Hyphomicrobiaceae. Next base: position 69,782 of record JANRJI010000134.1, on the reverse strand, counting down.
GGACGCGATGTGCCGTACCATCATGTCGGCCGGGCAGCGACGCGGAGCCATGATGGGGACGCTCCGGTGCGATCACCCGGACATCGAGGCGTTCGTCGATGCCAAGCGCGATGCCCGCCGCCTCAGGAATTTCAATCTCTCCGTTCTGGTCACCGACGCTTTCATGGCGGCCGTCCGGGCCGACGCGCCCTGGGAGCTGCAGTTCGGCGGCAAGGTGGTGCGGACAGTGCCGGCGCGCGGGCTCTGGGAGCGCATCACGCGCGCCACCTACGACTCGGCAGAGCCCGGCGTCATCTTCATCGACCGCATCAATGCGCGAAACAACCTCGCGTATTGCGAGTCGATACAGGCGACCAATCCGTGCGGCGAGCAACCGCTGCCTCCGTATGGAGCTTGCCTGCTCGGATCGATCAATCTGGCGCGACTCGTGGTGCAGCCGTTCACGCCGCACGCCACCATGGACGAGGCACGGCTTGCCCAGTGCGCCGCCTTGGCCGTCCGCTTCCTGGACGACATCATCGACATCTCGGCGTATCCGTTGCCGGCGCAACGGCGCGAGGCGTTGGCCAAGCGCCGTCTCGGGCTCGGCCTCACCGGGCTCGCCGATGCGCTGGCCATGCTCGGTGTGCGCTACGGCACACCGGACGCGGCACGGCTTGCCGGACGCTGGATGGCCGTCATCGAGCGTCATGCCTACCTCGCCAGCGCCGAGCTTGCGTCTGAGAAGGGGCCGTTTCCCCTTTACGAGTCGGGTCCGTTCCTCGGCTCGCCCAACGTCGCGCGGTTGGATGCCGATGTCCGCGCCGCGATCGGCCGCCACGGCATACGGAACGGCTGCCTGACCTCCGTCGCCCCTACCGGAACGATCTCCCTGCTGGCTGGCAATGTCTCGAGCGGCATCGAGCCGATCTTCGATATCCACTACCGCCGCCGGATCCGCGAGACCGGCGACACCTTCCGTGAGGAACTGGTCGAGGACTACGCCTATCGGCTCTTCCGGTCGGGGGCCGGTCAGGACGCGGCGTTGCCGACGAGTTTCATCACTGCCAACGAGCTTTCCCCGCTCGAGCACCTCGAGATGCAAGCGGCCGTGCAGGCCCACGTCGACAGCTCGATCTCCAAGACGATCAATTGTCCCGAGACCATGCCCTTCGAGGCGTTCAAGGACATCTATTCGCTTGCCTACCAGCTGGGCCTCAAGGGATGCACGACGTTCCGTCCGAACCCGGTGACCGGCTCTGTGCTTGCCGGAGCATCTGCTGCAACGGCTGCCATCTCCGCGGCTGTCACCGGTAGCATGCCGTCGCAAACCGCGAGCGGCGCGACGCATGCCGGTGTCAGCCCGCTACCACCCTCATCGATCGAGAGCGAGCGGTCGGGCGCCGGAACCGGTTCACCCACTCCTGTGGCCGACCGAGCCGGCGCCCCGGCCGGGCCTCTCCCGGCGGCAGCCTCGGGAGCGATGGTCATGGGAGCCCCGCCTGCCGGCGGCAAGGTCGGGGCCCCATCGGAGCGCCCGGGCATTGTCTACATGTCCCGGCCGCTCGAACGGGATCCGGTGCTTGCCGGCTTCACCTATAAGCTCAAGTGGGCATCGAGCGACCATGCCATCTACATCACCATCAACGACATCGAGCGCGACGGGCGCCGGCGACCGTTCGAGATCTTCATCAACACGAAGAATCTCGAGCATTACGCATGGACAGTAGCCCTCACACGCATGATCAGCGCCGTGTTCCGGCGGGGTGGTGATGTCTCGTTCGTTGTCGAGGAGCTCAAAGCCGTGTTCGACCCCCAAGGCGGCCAGTGGATGGAGGGGCGCTATGTGCCCAGCCTGCTCGCGGCCATTGGCGGTGTCATCGAGCACCACCTCGTCGCGATCGGGTTCCTGCAGGAGCCCCTGCCCTCGGCGGCTCCCACCAGCGAGCCGGTCCAGCCGATGTCCGGCGACGGTGTCCCCAGGTGGCCGGAGGCGAGGGCGCGCCGGTGTCCGAGATGCAGCTCTGGCGCCATGGTGCTGCAGGCGGGATGCTGGCTGTGCCGTGATTGCGGTTACTCGCGATGCGGCTGAAGAGGTGGCTGCGGCCCGGCGAGCCCGTTCGTGACCCGGCGCAGCATGGCCGCTGGAGACGGGGTCGTTGCCTTCGCCCGATGGCGCACCCGTTTCGCCCGGAGAGCGCGCGTTTACCATTGAACGAGCAATTGCCGCGGGTCGCTCCTATTTTGCCTTGAAACGCTTTGAATGTGTTTGGCGTTTGGGTCATGCTGGTCGTTGCGCCAGGGTTTCGTCGGCTCGAGTGTGGGCTCACAGCGACATAGCCAGGGGAGGTGCAAGGCCTTTCAACCGGACGGCGACCCGTTGCGCCGCCGTAACACGCCGCTTCTGCGGTCGAGGGTAGCCAGCATGGGTTTAAGCACCGAATGTCACGCTGGCAGACACCGTCGAAAGCGCGCGGCCTCCGCCAACCGTGCCACCGTTACGTCCAATAGGCTGCTCGCCCCGCTCGGCATCGCCGAATGGATGACGTCATCGGGGCGACGCGTGCCGTTCACCGTTTACAGTCTGATCGGCTGTCCGCCTCTGACCGACGCCACGTATGTGCTGGTGCGGCGCGAGACCGATGGGACCTGCACCCGATTGAGGATCATTCCGGCCGCTACCAGCGTCGCGACGCTCAACCTCGCCCGTGTTCGCAAGGCGGGAGCCCGTCTCGGTGCCAACGAGGTCCACGTGCGACAACCGATGCCCGATGACCCTGCGATGGGAGTGCCGGAGCGCCACTTGGGCGGGAGTTGCTGCCCCGCAATCTGCTCAGCCACTCCTGCGTTGGTCGATTGACCTTCGCACCGGATGCGAAGGTCGAGCGGTTGCGCTGCGCCGGACGGGTGTCCCGGCCCGGTTTCAGCTGGCGATATACTGGCCGCCGTTCGCGTCGAGGCAGGCGCCCGTGATGAACCCGGCGTCGTCTGCCGCCAGGAACGTCACGCAGCGGGCGATCTCCTCGGTCGTGCCGAGCCGGCCCACTGGAATGAATGGCAGGATTTTCGACTCGAGCACGTCCTTCGGCACCGCGGCCACCATCTCGGTGTTGATGTAGCCGGGCGCAATCACATTGCACGTGATGTTCTTTGCCGCGCCTTCGAGGGCGACTGCCTTGGTGAAGCCCAACAGGCCGGCTTTGGCGGCTGCGTAGTTCGTCTGGCCGAATTGGCCCTTGCGGCCATTGATCGAGGAAATATTGACGATGCGGCCGAAGCTGCGGTTGCGCATGCTCTCGATCACGAGCCGCGTCATGTTGAAGGCGCTGTCGAGATTGGTGCGGATCACATCCGACCAGTAATTCCGCGTCATCCGGTGCAGCGGCGCGTCGCGCGTGATGCCCGCATTGTTCACCAGCACGTCGATCGGTCCGAGATCGTGGGCGATGCGGGCCACGGCAGCCTCGCAGGCATCGTAGTCACCGACATCGAACTTGTAGACGGGAATGCCGTTAGCCGCCGAAAAGCGCTGCGCTGCCTCGTCGTTGCCGGCATAGGTCGCAGCCACGCGATAACCCTTCCGCTTCAGGGCGATGGAGATCGCCTCACCGATGCCGCGGGTTCCTCCGGTAACGACTGCGACGCGGGCCATTTGGCTCCTCCCTCCGGGACAGGCGTACTGCGTGGTTGAGGCTGACTGCAGCGGACACGCTATGGGCAGACGGCATCGGTCCGCTGCTCTCGCACGAGCAGAGTAGGCGAAAATTCTCAGAACATGGTGAATGGTAGGGGGCTGCGCGCCTCCCCTGGGCGCCGGACGCCGCGATCGCAGCGTCCGGCCAGGAGGCACCCGATCGATGTCAGTCGCGCTGGACGCACATGGCGATGCCCATGCCGCCGCCGATGCAGAGCGTGGCGAGGCCCTTCTTGGCGTCGCGGCGCTGCATCTCGTAGAGCAGAGTGGTGAGCACACGGGCGCCGGACGCGCCGATCGGATGACCGATGGCAATCGCGCCGCCATTGACGTTCACCTTCCCGGTGTCCCAGCCAAGCCCCTTGTTGACGGCGCAGGCCTGGGCCGCGAACGCCTCGTTCGCCTCGATCAGGTCGAGATCGTTGACGGTCCAGCCGGCTTTTTCCAGCGCCTTCTTGGACGCAGGGATGGGGCCTGTGCCCATGATCGAGGGATCGACGCCGGCATTGGCCCACGACACGATACGGGCGAGCGGCTTGATCCCCCGGCGCTCGGCCTCGGCGGCCGTCATGAGCACGACGGCGGCTGCCCCGTCGTTGATGCCGGATGCGTTTGCCGCCGTCACTGAGCCGCCCTTCGGGTCGAACGCTGGCCGCAGCTTGGCGATGCCATCGAGCGTGACGCCATCCTTGATGTACTCGTCGTCCGCCACCACCGTCTCGCCCTTGCGGGTCTTGATGACGACCGGGGCGATCTCGTCCTTGAAGCGGCCGGACTTCTTGGCAACCTCGGCCTTGTTCTGGGAGGCGACGGCGAACTTGTCCTGCTCCTCGCGCGTGATCTGCCACTGGCGGGCGACGTTCTCGGCGGTGGCGCCCATGTGATAGCCGTTGAAGGCGTCCCACAGGCCGTCCTTGATCATCGTGTCGATCATCGCGGTGTCGCCCATCTTGGTCGCCTCGCGCAGATGCATGGCATGGGGCGCCTGGCTCATGCTCTCCTGGCCACCCGCGACGACGATCTTGGCACCGTCGAGGACCTGCTGAGCTCCCAGCGCCACGGCACGCAGTCCGGAGCCACAGAGCTGGTTCATGCCCCAGGCAGGTGCGTCGACCGGGATGCCAGCGGCAATGGATGCCTGTCGTGCCGGGTTCTGGCCGGCGGCCGCGGTGAGGATCTGCCCCATGATCACCTCGTTCACGTCGCCGGCCTCCACGTTGGCGCGCTCGAGCGCGGCCTGGATCGCGACCTTGCCGAGCTCGTGGGCCGGCAGCGACGCCAGACTGCCGTTGAATGAGCCGACTGGCGTACGGGCTGCACTCGCGATGACGATCGTGGTTTCGGGATTCATCGGGATTTGTCTCCTCTGAGCGAGCGCGAAGCGGGAGGGCGCAGGACGGCCGCCGGCAAACGAAAGGCCCGCGAGGGGCACGCCGCGGTCCATATCGCCGCCGAAGCTATTTCTACCGATAGAGCGAACTTTGATCTGCCGCAATCGCCCAGTGCCCCCCCATCCGGGTGATCGCTCGAAACGACGTCACTTTCGATCATGCGGGAGTTCCAAGCCCAGAGTCGGTGGGTCTCGACGGTGGAGGATCCGCGACAGGCATGGGGGGCCTCTAGCGCCTGCCGGAGATTCTGCTCTGATCCTGGGGTGGCGGTGCTGGCCGCTGGGGACGTCGTGGAGATCGAGGAGCGGGGCGACGAGCAGCTTGATCTCCTGCGCACGTGCCTGCGCTGCGAGCACGACAATCCGTGCTCGGCGAGGCCCGACGCCGCGACGCCCGCAGAGCCTTCAGGGCGCACTGGGGTCCAACTGATTGGCGCGGCAGTGGGGCGTCACCGGCAAGGCTTGCGTAGCGCGGGCAGACCAGACACACGAAAGTCGAGAAGTCGCTGGCCGATCATCCCCAAGGAGGTGCCATGTCCCAGAATTCCGCCCAGACGAGCTCCCGCAGCTACCTGCTGGCGGTCGAGGACACGGAATTCCTGCTTCGGGACGAGACGCGCAGCCTCCGTTTCGCCATGGAATATGGCAAGCCGGAGCTGCTGTTGCGCGATTGGGGCATCCGGTCGACGGTCGTGGTCTTCGGAAGTGCCCGGATTCCATCGCCGGAGCAGGCCGAGCAACTGCTGCGGGATGCGACGAATGCCGAGGCGCTGCGCAAGGCCAAGGCACGGGCGGCGCTGGCCCCCTGGTACGAGGAGGCTCGCCGCTTCGGGCGGCTCGTCTCGGAGCGCGGGGGCGCCAAGGCCATCGACGACAGGCCACGCGACAACGTGATCGCTACAGGCGGCGGACCCGGCATCATGGAGGCGGCCAATCGGGGCGCCGCCGAGGCAGGAGCGCCGAGCATCGGCTTCAACATCAAGCTTCCGGCGGAGCAGGTGCCGAACGCCTACTCGACGCCGGCCCTGACGTTTCGCTTTCATTATTTCGCGATGCGCAAGATGCACCTCGCCATGCGGGCGAATGCACTGGCGGTCTTCCCGGGCGGTTTCGGAACGATGGACGAGCTGTTCGAGATCCTGACGCTGCAGCAGACCCACAAGGCGCCGAAAATGCCGGTCGTGCTATTCGGGAGGGCGTTCTGGACGAAGGTCATCAATTTCGATGCGCTCATCGAGCTCGGCACGATCGAGCCTGAGGATCTCGCTCTGTTCGACATCGTCGACGACGCGGAGGAGGCCTGGTCCTCGCTGGTGACTCGGGGGTTGACCGCTCATACGGATGCGGAGCTGATCAGTCTCGTGTGATCGGACGTGCGACCAGCCTGCCGGGGCGGGGAAGGCGGGAAAGCTTGGACGATCATCGGCGAAGCGGCGTCAGCGTGCATTTCAATGCTGCGACCGCATCCCGCGGTTGCGCGTGTGCAGGCACCATGGCTTAATGTCCGGACAAATCTCCCGAACGTAACGAGGACACTTCGATGCCCACTCCCTCCACCGGCCCCGACGGCCTCGACGTCATCATCATCGGCGCGGGCGTCGGCGGGCTCTATGCCATTCACAAGCTGCGCGGCCTCGGTTTCAAGGTGCGGGCCTACGAGAAGGGCCACGACGTCGGGGGCACCTGGTACTGGAACCGCTACCCCGGCTGCCGCTGCGACGTGGAAAGCCTCGAGTACTCGTTCTCGTTCTCGCCAGAGCTCGATCAGGAGTGGAAGTGGCCGGAGCGCTACGGCAACCAGGGCGAAATCCTGAAATATGTGCAGCACGTCGCCGATCGGTTCGACTTGCGCAAGGATGTGCAGTTCAACACGACCATCACTGCGGCCACGTTCGACGAGAGGTCGAGCCGGTGGACGGTGACGACCGACAAGGGCGAGACGATCACCGCGCCCTATTGCATCATGGCGACCGGCAATCTCTCGACTCCGAGGAAGCCCGACATCAAGGGCATCGATAGCTTCCAGGGCAAGTGGTACCACACCGGTCTGTGGCCGCATGAGGGCGTGGATTTCACCGGCCTCCGCGTCGGGGTCATCGGCACCGGCTCTTCCGGCGTCCAGTCGATTCCACACATCGCCAAGCAGGCACGGCAGCTCTTCGTCTTCCAGCGCACGGCCAACTTCTCGCTGCCGGCGCAGAACGGGCCGATGGACCCTGTCAAGGAGGCCAAGCACAAGGCCGAGTATCCGCAGCGCCGGGCCGGGGCGGTCGACACGCCATTCGCCATCGCCGGCTATCCGCCGCCGACAAAGTCCGCGCTGGAGGTCTCCGAGGAGGAGCGCAACGCCACCTACGAGCGCAAGTGGCAGGAGGGCGGCTCGATCAGCTTCCTCTACGCGTACACGGACCTGCTCACCAACAAGGCCGCCAATGACACGGCCTCCGAGTTCGTACGCAACAAGATCCGCTCGATCGTCCAGGACAAGGAGACCGCAGAGGCACTCTGCCCGAACGATCACCCGATCGGCACCAAGCGCTTGATCCTCGATACGAACTACTACCAGACCTACAACCTGCCGCACGTCAAGCTGGTCAACATCCGCAAGAACCCGATCGAGGAGATCACACCGTTCGGGATCAAGACCGCCGACGGCAAAGCGTATGAGCTTGACGCGATCGTGTTCGCGACCGGCTTCGACGCGATGACGGGCGCGATGAAAGAGATCGACATCAAGGGCAAGAACGGGACCTCGATCAGCGAGAAGTGGAAGGACGGGCCGCAGACCTATCTCGGCGTCATGGTCGCCGGCTTCCCGAACATGTTCATGATCACGGGACCGCAGAGCCCGGGTGTGAAGAGCCAGATGATCTTCTCGTGCCAGCAGCACGTCGATTTCATCGGCGATGCCATCACCTACGCGAGGGGCCGCCAGATGCGCCGCATCGAGGCCTCGCGGATGGCGGAGATGGCCTGGGTCCAGCACAACAACGAGGTTGCCAACTCGACGCTCTATCCGATGGCCAACAGCTGGTACATGGGCGCCAATATTCCCGGCAAGCCGCGCATCTTCATGCCCTACGTCGGCGGCGTGCAGAACTACGTGAAAAAGTGCAACGAGGTCGCCGAGAAGGGCTACGAAGGCTTCGAGATGTCAGCCTGAATGGTCGTCGACCTTCCGCCGATAGGTCCGGTCCCTCCGGCTGTCCGAAGCCTGCGCACCGCTTCGGATGGCCTGAGGACCGGCCCTTGCTTGATGGCAGGCCAGGTCTGACCCTCATCCAAGCCGCGCCCTCAGACGGTCCGCGGATACGCCATGCAGCCGTTCAAGGACCACCTGGAATGAGTGTCGCCACTCGCCTAGGATGATGCCATAGGTGGCATCCATCGGACGAGGGCACATCATGGCTGAGGAGCTTTCCCACTTCATCGGCGGCAAGCGGGTCCAGGGCACATCAGGCAAGTTCGCCGATGTCTTCTGGCCGATGACGGGAGAGGTCGCGGCCCGGGTGCCGCTGGCTTCGAAGGGTGAGCTGCGTCGGGCCGTCGAGAACGCCAAGGCCGCACAGCCGGCCTGGGCCGCGATGAACCCGCAGCGGCGGGCCCGCGTGATGGCCAAGTTCGTCGAGCTACTCAACCGCGACATGGACAAGCTTGCCGACAAGCTTGCTCGCGAGCATGGCAAGGTCATCGCCGACGCCAAAGGCGACATTCAGCGCGGGCTCGAGGTGGCGGAGTTCGCGACCGGAATCCCACACCTGCTGAAGGGCGAGTACACGGAAGGAGCGGGGCCCGGCATCGACGTCTACTCGATGCGCCAGCCACTGGGAGTCGTAGCAGGCATCACGCCCTTCAACGTCCCGGCCATGATTCCAATGTGGAAGTTCGCGCCAGCGATCGCCTGTGGCAATGCCTTTATCCTGAAGCCGTCGGAGCGCGATCCGAGCGTGCCGCTCATGCTTGCCGAGCTGATGATCGAGGCCGGGTTGCCGGCCGGCATCCTGAACGTCGTCAACGGCGACAAGGAGGCTGTCGACGCCATCCTGGACGACGAGGACATCCAGGCCGTGGGCTTCGTGGGCTCGACTCCGATCGCCGCCTACGTCTATGCACGGGGTGCGGCGAGTGGCAAGCGGGTGGCGTGCTTCGGCGGCGCCAAGAACCACATGATCGTGATGCCGGACGCCGATATCGATCAGGCTGCGGACGCGCTGATCGGCGCGGGCTACGGCTCGGCCGGAGAGCGCTGCATGGCCGTCTCGGTGGCCGTGCCTGTCGGCGAGAAGACGGCCGACGCGCTGGTAGCGAAGCTGATCCCCAGGATTGAGGCATTGAAGATCGGCCCATCCACCAGCCTGGACGCCGACATGGGGCCGCTGGTGACCAAGGCACACCTCGAAAAGGTGAAGGGCTACGTAGAGACCGGTGTCCAGGAAGGAGCCAGGCTCAAGGTCGATGGACGCAACTTCAAGATGCAGGGCTACGAGCAAGGCTTCTACATGGGCGGCTGCCTCTTCGACGAGGTGCGCCCGGAGATGCGCATTTACAAGGAGGAGATCTTCGGCCCCGTCCTCTCGGTGGTTCGCGCGAGGGACTACGGCGAGGGGCTCGCTCTCGCCATGAATCACGAGTACGGGAACGGCGTCGCGATCTTCACGCGAGACGGAGACACGGCCCGCGACTTCGTGGCGAAGGTGAACATCGGCATGGTGGGGGTCAATGTGCCGATTCCGGTGCCGCTGGCCTATTACACGTTCGGGGGATGGAAGAGGTCCGCGTTCGGCGACCTCAATCAGCACGGCCCAGATTCGGTACGGTTCTACACACGCACCAAGACGGTGACCTCGCGCTGGCCGAGCGGCGTGAAGGAGGGGGCGGAGTTCTCGATCCCCGTCATGCGATAAAGCTGTTTCGCGTCGACACAGGTGATCCCGGAGACTGCGGCAGGCACTGGAATTCCGGTTCCGACATTTGCCTCCCGTTTGCGGCACGTCTCTGAGCAACTGGGTGCCAAACGTCAGATGCGCTACGCTCTACCGGACACCCCGTTCTCAGACGTGCTGTGGTCGCCTGCTTGGTTGCTTAGTGAGTCGGAGACAGTGTCCTTCATGCGCGAAGCGGGGGGCTCAAACGCATGACCTCGCCGATGCTCACGGGGGCTCGGACGATGGCCCAGGTCGTGGGAGCGCTGCTCCTGCGCGAGACGCGCGTGCGCTTCGGCAGCTCGCAGATCGGCTACTTGTGGGCCATCCTCGAGCCGGCCGGTGGAGTCGCGGTGTTCGCGGTCGTTTTCAGTCTGATGGGCCGGCCCCCGATCGCGGGTCCGAGCCTGCTCCTGTTCTTCGCGCTCAGCATGATCGGCTACAACGTCTTCCGCCGCATCACGACGCAGGTCGGCAACGCCTTCGTCGCCAACGCCGCGCTACTTTCGTTCCCGATCGTGAAGCCGGTGGACACGCTGATCGCGCGCGCCCTTCTCGAGCTTGCAACCGGCGTCCTGACAATGATGATCATGCTGTCGCTGCTGAAGATCATCGAGGACATCCCATTGCCCGCCCGGGTCGATGTCCTCGCGGCAGGCATTCTGTCGCTCGCACTGCTCGGATTCGGTCTCGGCGTGATCAATGCGGTCATCAGTCAGTACTCGGCCTCATGGTCGCAGATCGAGGCGCTGATCCACCGGCCGATCTTCATGATGTCGGGCATCTTCTTCACGCCGAACATGTTCCCTAGCGTGGTTTCGGACTTCCTGAGCTGGAATCCGATCCTGCATGGCATGGAGTGCATCCGCTACGGCTACTATGAGGGCTATCGGCCCGACCATATCGACATGGGCTATCTGATCGGGTGGGGGCTGGGGACGACCGTCATCGGCCTCGCGGCCGAACGCTTCCTGCCGAAGCAGAGGGTGCCATGATCCGGCTGATCGACGTGACGAAGGTCTATTGGGCGGGGCGCCAGCGCAAGCCGATCCTCGAGGCGGTGACCGTCGATCTACCGAGGAGGAATATCGCCATCCTCGGGCAGAACGGGGCTGGTAAATCGACGCTTTTGAGAATTATTGCGGGCACCGAGCCCATCGACCGGGGAACCGTCATCCGCGAGGTCGACGTCTCATGGCCGCTGGGCTTCACGGGCGGCTTCAACGCATCGACGACAGGTGTCGACAACACTCGGTTCGTCTCGCGCATCTACGGACAGGACACCGACGCGGTGCTGGAGTTCGTCCGGGAATTCTCCGAGCTCGGGCCATCATTCGAGATGCCCGTCGGAACCTATTCGTCTGGCATGCGGGCCCGGCTCGCGTTTGCCATCAGCATGGCAGTGCGGTTCGATTGCTACCTCGTCGACGAGATTACCGAGGTCGGTGATGACCGGTTCAAGGAGAAATGTCGCCTCGCCTTCAAGCAGCGCCTGAAAGAGGCACGTATCGTCATGGTCTCGCATAGCGTCGGAACGCTGCGTGGCTATTGCGACATGGCTGCCGTCGTGCACGGCGGGGCCATCGAGATCTATGACGACCTCGAGGAAGGTATCGAGGCGCATCACGAGATCATGCGACTGACCGATGCCGTCGCATCGTAGGAAGGCGTAGCGCCAACGCGATCCCCACCCGGTCAGCGACCCGCCATGACGGCAGCGTCGGCCGGCAGCCCGAGGCGCTCGAGCCAGTCGCGGCGTAGCGCGAGAGGCTCGGCAATGGAATTGGCGAGATCGATCCCCGCCCGGGCCACGGCAGCCCGCAGATCAGCATCTGCGGCGAGCCGCTCGATGGCCGAAAGCCATGCCTCCGGGGAGTCCTCGGCGAAGAGACCGTCGACGCCATCCGTTATGACACCGGTGAACGGGACGCGTGGGCTGTATATGCCTGCGGCACCGACGATGGCGTGGTCGAGCACCTTGTTGAACGACCGCCCCTGATTGAAGACGCTGTCGTGGATCGGGGCGAGGGCGATATCGAAGCGCTGCGCCGGCAGGTGATCGCGAAAACGCGGCCAGGGCAAAGGCTCGCGATTGTCGATCGCCCGCAACCTCGTCATCCCCTGCGGCAGGTTCCGACCCCAGTAGAGCGTCAATCTCGATCCCGGAAGTTGGTCGGGAAGCCGCCGCGCAATGGCTTCGAGCAGTGGCAGGCATTCCTGGTGACTGCGCGTCCCTAGAAAACAGATGGAGATCTCGCCGCGCCGCTCGATCCTCGGACGGTCGGGGTCGATGCGGTGAGGCAGGCAAGGCGCTATCAGATGACCTTCCAGCGCCGGGAACATGGCCAGGGTAGCAGCCGACGGCGCGAGCACGACCGGTCGCAACGCCAAGATGCCCGGCAGCACATCACTCGAGAAACTGGACAGCTTGCGTGCGTATGCGCGCGGCAGATCGCGGGCTTCCCGAGCCAAAGGAATGATGTCGTCGATCACGTAGTAGACGATGCGGGGCTTGCGGCGCCTCACATCTGCGATCTCGTCGGGTGTCGCGTATCGAATGATGACCAGCGCGTCGCCGGCCGCGTACGTATATGGGCCGAGTTGACGGATCGGTCCGTCTGCGCCGATGAGGTCTCCCACCGCATAGCGGAAATAGATATCGGCGGTTGGGATATCGCGCGAGCCGAGGGTCACCTGTCGGCCCAGAAATTGGCGGATCGCCTCTCGCAGCGCCACGACGCTCTTATCTCCTTGCCGAAAGCGACGCCATCCGTCCGATCTCGACAGACTTGGTCCGGGCGCGCAGGCTCACAGCGTGAAGTCCTCACGCTCGCGCGTGAGGTTCTCGTTGTAGCAAGGGTCCCGCCGGATGAATGCGCCCCATCTTTCACGCAGGTGCGCACACTCGATATCCCAGGCTGCGCGGCGCTCGGAGCTCATGTCATGGACCCGGGATGCGCTCTCCTTGTGGCGCAGGACGGCGTAGGGCGTCCAGACGTTGCTCCAGCCGCACCGGCCAAGCTTCAGACATAGATCCACGTCGTTGAAGGCGACCGGGAAGGCGATCTCGTCGAAACCTCCAACGGTGACAAACTTCCTGCGTTCGACCAGCAGGCAGGCGGCGGTCACGGCGGAGAAATGCTGGGGCACCTGGAGGCGGCAGGCATAGCCCGGATGATCGGCTGGATAGAACCGGTGGACATGGCCGGCGAGCCCGCCGAGGCCCATCACGACGCCAGCATGCTGCACGGTTCCGGTCTGGTAGAGGAGCTTGGCGCCCACGGCTCCGCAATTCTCCTGGACGGCGTAGCCGACCATCTCCCTCAACCAGCCCGGCTCGAGCACCTCGATGTCGTTGTTGATGAAGCCGATGATGTCGCCTTCGGCAGCCTCGACCGCACGATTGTTGATGGCCGAGAAATTGAACGGGCCCGGTACCGGCACGATCCGCACGCGAGCGTCCACCGTAAGGCTCGCAAAATAAGCCTTCGTCTCGGTGCGCTCGCTGCCATTGTCGGCGATAAGAATCTCCAGGGCCGGGTAGTCCGTTTCGTGGCGGAGCCCCTCGATGCACGGCCGCAGGAGATCGATGCGGTCGCGGGTGGGGACGATCAGGCTGACGCGCGGCGCTGGATCGGGAACCGGCCAGGTCACGCGAACGTGCCCGAGCCGGTCGGGGTTGGCTCGGGCGGATCGACCGAGGGCCTGCAAATGATCGAGGACCATGCGGGCTCTCGTCGATGCGGACCGCGAACGACGGTCTGCGTCAGCGGAGGTAGAGGCAGCGTGAAGGACGATCCGCTGCACGCTGGCGACTGGTGCCGGGCCTCCGGCTCTGCTGCCGCGCACGAGGCGGAGCAGAAGATCGCCTGTCTCCTCACCAGGATACTCGGCGCGAAAGCCCCCTGCGGGCCGCGCGGTGTGAGTGGCAAAGGCCACGGAGCGTCCGATATAGTCATGCGCAAGAAAGTAGGGCTCGTTCCACTCGGGCTTGAAAGCCGGCTTTCGGCGGCGGCCTTGGTCGCTCAACATGTCGTGGTCGCCGTAGAGAGCCACCGCGCCCGGAGCCTCCATCGCGGCCGCAACGAGCCGGACGATGGCGCCGTCGGCCAGCATGTCGCCGTCGTTGATCGAGAGAAGCCATGGAGCCGAGGCGGCTGCAAGGGCTGCCTGCAGACGTTGCGGCCGCGACGGCTGCTTTGCGATGTCCACGAAGCGCCAGACCCATCCGGTGGGCAATTGACGAGGTCGCTCCACCGCCTCGGGCGAGCTCACGAGCACGAGTAGCTCGACGTCGGGGCATCCCTGCCGCGAGAGGGACGCCAAGGTGCACGCAGAAATGCGCGACCTGCCGGCGACGTCGACCGCAATGGTGAAACGCGGTCCAGATGCGCGATCCGCCCTGATGCGGCGCGCAATCGTCTCGATCTCCCGAGCCCACTCGGGCTCGCGCTCGGCGAGCCAGGCGCTGTAGGAAGTCTGCGGAAGATTGCCGAGAATGCGCGTCAGACGATTGCGGGCCCGCACACGCTTGCCGACCAGTCTCCAGCCGGCGACCGCCAAAGCCTCGCGGGGAGAACGGCGAACCGCCTCGGTCGCACGCGCCGCCAGACTGAGCCGCCGCAAGCGGCATTGAAGCGTCGGCGGCTCGAGATGATCCTCGATCTCGTAGCCGAGGCAAATGCGTTGTATGGGGCGATCGGCGCGAAACACGTGACGAGCACTTCGTGCAGCCAGTGGCGGGAGAATGTGCTCGACAACGTCATGATCGGTGCTGCCGTGCTCGACGATGATCCGAGGATCGAGCAGGCGCGCTTCTTTCGGCAGGCCCACAACCAGCTCGAACCAACCCGGTGGGGATGGCGTCGAGCACTCCAGCAGTAGTTTCTCGTGGTTCACCAGACGTCGCTTCCTGCTGTGCCGGGCTCGTCGAGCGGGGTTGGGCGATGAGAGGCCGAATGCGGGTTGGATCGAGCGCGCTCCAGCCTCACGTCAGCCCCACAGGGCCGATGGAGGTGCCTGCATCAGGCCATCGCAATAGGTGATCGCCGGGGTGCGGTCGCGCGCCAGCAGCAGAGGTCCATCGAGATCCAGCCAGGAGGCATAGGGGGCGAGCAGCCACGCCGGTGCCATGGCCAGCGACGTCGACACCATGCAGCCGACCATGGTGCGCAAGCCCGCACCGCGGGCCGCTTCGGCCATTGCGAGCGCCGCCGTCAGGCCCCCGGCCTTGTCCAGCTTGATGTTGACGGCGTCGTACAGGTGGGCCAGCCGGGGAATATCAGCGGATGTGTGCGCGCTTTCGTCGGCACAGATCAGCACCTGACGGTCGATCGTGGAGAGCGCCTCGTCGGCTCCAGCCGGCAGCGGCTGCTCGACGAGCTCGATACCGGCGTCGACGGCAGCGGTCAGCAGCATTGCCACGTCGCCCGGTGACCAGGACTCGTTGGCATCCGCGACCAGCCGGGCGTCGGGCCGTGCCCGGCGGACGGCAACCATGCGGTCCGCGTCGACGGGGCCGCCACCGAGCTTCAGTTTCAGCAGCGGCTTGTCGACAGCCTGCATGGCTGCCGCAGCCATCGCGGCCGGCACATCCAGAGACAGCGTAAAGCAGGTCGGCAATGGTCCGGCCGGCATCTCGATGCCCAGCACCTCGGCGGCGGTCACGTCGCGCAGCTTCGCCTCGTGGTCGACGAGCGCGCAGTCGAGAGCATTGCGGGCGGCACCGGCGGGCATGTCCCGCAGAATGCGCTCGCGGGTCAGTGGCGCAGCCCCGGTCGATGCGGCCCGAATGGCAGAGACGACGCCATCCACGGTCTCTCCGTAGCGTCCGTAGGGAACGGCCTCGCCTCGCCCCGTGAACCCCTGACCGGAAACGTGAGCTACGACGACGGTCGCCTCAGTACGGCTGCCGCGGGAGATGGTGAATGTGCCGGCGATGGGCCAGTGCTCGACGGCGACATCGGTGAGCGTGACGTGCATACAAGCTTTCCCGTCCCGACGCGCGACGCTGCCGACATCACTCCGTTCCCCGACGCGGACTCAAGCGAGCTGGCCGCTGGCGTGGCCGAGGAAGAGATAGGCCCGGCCGTGATCGGACACCACGAGGCTCTGTGCCGCGCGTCCGCTCGGGTCGCGCTGCTCGGCATCGCGCATGGCGCGCTGAAAATCGACGAGGTACCGCTCGACCGCCTGCCGGAAGGCGGGGTCCGCCGCATGGCGCCGCTGCGCATCGTCGAACGTCGCGCGACCGTCGGGACCATAGATGCTGCGAACCATAACGCCACGCTGACCGGCGCGGAAGCGCGACCAGATGGCGGATGCGGTCGTCTGGTCCAGCGTACGGGCATAGAGTGCGATGTCGAGCTCACCGGCGTGGCCATCCTCCTGCGAGGCGCGCGCAAGCAGCTCGCCGAGCTTCCAGCCGTCGCGTGCGGCATCACCGGGCGGTGCGAGGGCGGCCTGTGGCGTCCGGGTGCGCGCTGCAAGCTCTCCCGCGAGACTTTGCGACACCGTCGAAATGCCGCGTGAGGGCAGGCTTGCGGGCGACGTGCTGGCCGCGGTGCCGGCCGGACGCGAGATGTCGGACCGGATCGCCTCCCGGGTCGACAGCTGCGACAGATGCTCGAGTGCGCGCAACTGCTCCTGCAGGGACTGACGGACACTCTCTGCCGAGGCGCGCGTCGCCTCCGGGAGGCGCTCGAGCTCTGCCTTGAGACGCGACTGCTCCGCCTCGATGTCGGCGAGGGTGCTCTTGGCGCGCTGGCGCATCGAGTCGTAGCTGGCCGAGAAGCTCGTCTGGAGGGTGCCGAGCTCGGCGCTGACCTCGCGTGAAACGTCCTCGAACTTTGTGCGCAGCTGCGAGACGGCGCGGTCGGTCTCGGTTTCGGCTGTGCTCTTCAACCGCTCCATCTCGCTGGAAGCCACGCGCGAGCGCTCGGCAGCGCCACGTGTGATCTCCTCGCTGGCGAGGCGGGCGCGGCTCTCGAAATCGCTGACCGTGCCCTCGAGGCTCGCCGGGTAGGCTCGCATGACCTTGTCGATGTCCTCGGCCTTCGAGGACAGGTGCTCGAGGGTGCGGGCAAGCTCAGCCTGTCGCAGCTGGAGGTTCTGATCGATGCGCTGATTGGCCGTCTCGAGCGCGCTGGCCGCGCGCATGATTGTCTGGCCTTGCGCATCGAAGCGACTGGTCACGCTCGAGATCTGATTGACGAGATTCTCGGAGACGTTGCGCAGGAGATCGGCTTGGCCGGCCAGACCCTCGATGGCCTTGACAGACTGCTTGGTGACATTCTCGCTGGCGCGGCGCACGGCGTGCACGCCGTGCATCAGCTGCTCGTCGAGCTGGCCAGCCTGCCGGCCCAGCACCTGTGCAATCTCCTGGGCGTGGGTTTCGAGCGCGGTCGAGAGGGCACGGGCTTTGTCGGCGACGGAGCTGTCGATGGCGATCGTCGAGCGCAGGATCGTCTCGTCAAACAGCTTGAGGCGCTCGGAAAAGGCGTCGTCGAGGGCCTTGGTGCGAGCCACGAGTTGCTGATCGAGACCCTGCTGGCGAGCCTCCAATGTCGCATCGAGGGCGCGCGTATACTCCTCGAGCACCGCCTGCAGGCCGTCGGCGCGGCCGCCGATGCTCTTCTCGAGCTTCACGGTGGCTGTCTCGAGGGCCTTCTGCATGTCGGCCGTTCGCTTGCCGAGGGCGGCATCGAGGTCCACCGCCGAGCCTTCCATCACCCGCCGCAGCTGCTCGGTACGCTGTCCCAGGGCCGCGTCGAGGCCTTCCGTCGTGCCCTCCAGCACATGGCGCAGCTGCTCGGTGCGCTCGCCGAGTGCACCGTCGAGACCGCCAGCAAATCCGTCGAAGACGGCCTCGATCGCCTGCGTGTGCCCGGTCAACGACTGCTCGATGGCGGTCGCCTGCCCGTTGAGCGCCGTTTCCAGACGCGTCGCGCCACCCGTAAGGGCGGCGGCGATCTCGTTGGTCCGCTGGTCGAGCAAGCCCCTCAAGTCGGCCGTCTGATCGCTCAACACTGCTTTCAGCTCATGCGTGCGCGCACCGACAGAGCTGGCGAGATGAGTGGCGCCGACGGTCAGGGACTGCTCGAGACCGACGAGGTTCTGTCCAGCCTGCTCGATGAACCTGGCGAGCTTCACCTGCTGGTCGCCGAGCTTGTCGATCAGGGTCGGGATATCGGTCCCCAGCTCACGCAGGGAATGGCTGACGCGCTCGCTGGTGTTCAGGAGGGCATTGCGCTCGCCGGCCAGCTCCTCGAGCAATCCGCGGATGCGATTCTCGTTCTGTGTGTAGGACCGCTCGAGGCTCGCGACCTCGTTGTGAACGAGCGCCTCGAGCTCGCCGGCGCGACCGAGGGCGCGAGACACGGCCTCGTTCATATGGTTGACTTGCCGACGCACGGCCTGCCCGACGGAAGCGATCTGCTGCTCGGCCATGCGGTCCGGCTCGGCGAGGCGTATGGCTACCTCGGTCATCGCGGACGACATGAGCTTCAGCTCCTGCGCGCGCCACACGAGCAGGGCGATGAACCAGAACAGCGCGATGGGCAGAACGATCGTGGCCGCCAGGGTGATCGCCGTCGGCCGGGACAGCATTTCGAGGAACGTCGGGGCTCGCTGCAACTCTGGAGCCAGCATCGCCCAGCCGAGCAGAAGGCCGATGAAACCCCACACACCGCTGGCGATGGCGGCGATCTGCATCGGCCGCTGCGACGGCTTCTGATGCAGCGCGAAGATCAAGCCGCCGATCGACGGAAGGTCGTCGTTGGCCGCAGCGTGGGCCCGGGGCGGACCTGCCGGCCGCCGCTTGGCCGTCCGGCGGCCCATGATCTCGCCCGGATCGCTCGGCGCCCCTTCGCCCGATGTCGATTCCTGTGGTGCGGAGGTTTCGCCGGCCGGCCGATCCAGCCCGGACGAGTTCCGGTCGTCACCCGCATTCGAGTGATCGTCGCGCTGAGGGGGCGATACCGGGGGTGGAGGTGGCGTTCGCGAGGCAGCGCGGGCATCGGGCAAAGGCGGAGGCGCAATTGCCGGCGCTGGCGTCGCTGCATCGCGCGGTGGTGGCGGCAAGGGCATCGGAGGGACGCCGGGCGATACGTCGGAGACGACTTCCACGCCAACGGTGCGTCTCGAATTCTCCTGCGGCATCGCCGTGCCCACCCATACCAGCGCTTGTGCGCCGTCCCCGCGAACTTGCAGCGATCCTAGACGGTGTGGCCGTGTGCGCGAAGCAGCCCCGGGCTGGATGTCCCCAGCCTCTCTCAACCCGTCCCATCTCGCCTTCCCCAACGCACACATAGTTGCCTGTTTGTGGCGAAAGGAAGATCGGGTCAGATGGAGGGATCATGGTTAACGTCGCATTAAGGGGCTTCCATCGTTCCGGCGGGATCGATTCACGTGACTTTATCGCCGACGTGCAAACCTGGGATCGATCACGCATCCATCTGAAAATGCAGGATCCTCATCCATGCAAGCCGTGTCCCGACCAGACGCAGCCAACCCGGGCCGCCACAGTGCATCTGGCACTTCCGACCCGATCGACCACGCGCATCTCGCGCGCTATACGTTCGGCAACCGGGCGCTGGAAATCGAGGTGCTGCAATTGTTCGCCGGCCAGGCGCCCGACTACTTGCGTCAACTGCGGACGGCCGAGACGGACAGGGCGTGGCGCGATGCGGCCCACACCATAAAGGGCGCGGGACGAGCCGTCGGAGCCTTTGCCGTCGCGGCCAGAGCGGAGGAGGCGGAGGCTCTCACGCTCGCCGCCGGGGCCGAGCGGCGGTCCCTGGCAGTCGCTGCCATCGAGGCCGCGCTGGCGACCGCCATCGGCCACATCGAGGCCCTTGGAAAAGCCTGAGCGGTGGGCAATGTGACACAGCTTGAAATGGCCTTTGCCAGCGGCTAAATGCGCTTGCCGCGCCGCGCTTCCGGTCGCCGCGCGCAGAATGCTCCGTCCCCATCGGGGCCACAGCCCGCGCGCCTGAAAGGTCAATTCCGCCATGACGAAGATCACTTTCATCCAGCAGGACGGCAAGTCGCAGGTGGTGAATGCAGAGCCCGGGTTGACCGTCATGGAGGCTGCGAAGAAGAATCTCGTGGCCGGCATCGAGGCCGAATGCGGCGGGGCCTGCGCGTGCGCAACCTGCCACGTCTACGTCGACCCCGCCTGGATGGCGAAAGTCGGCAAGCCATCGGAGATGGAAGCCGACATGCTCGACTTCGCATTCGACGTGCGCGATGAAAGCCGCCTGTCGTGCCAGATCAAGGTGACCAGCGAGCTCGACGGGCTCGTGCTCAGGGTGCCTGCCAAGCAATTCTGAAGCCGGCCTGCCGCGCGGGCTCGCTACTGTCAGGCTTGGCACTGTCGCTTGCGAGTGCCCTGGCGCTCCCCCATGCTTGTCGCTTCCGACACGGGAGAGAGCGCCAGACATGCAACTCAAGGACAAGATCGCCCTGGTAACGGGCGCCGGCCAAGGCATTGGACGGGCTACCGCCCTCGCCATGGCGAGGGACGGGGCACACGTCGTTTGTGCCGACATCAACAGTGCCACAGCCGGCGAAACGGCGGCTGCCGTTGCCAGCATGGGCCGCAAGAGCATCGGCGTCGCAGCCGATCTCGGCAATGTCGCCGAGATCGACCGGATGGTATCGGAGGCGGTGGCCGCCTTCGGCGCAATCGACATCCTGGTCAACAACGCGGGCGTGACGCGGCGCGCCTACATCATGGATCTCGAGGAAGCCGACTGGGATCGCATCCACCGGGTCAATGCCAAGGGCGTCTTCTTTTGCCTGCAGCGCGTCGCCAAGGAGATGATCCCCCGGCGGCAGGGGGTGATCATCAATATCGCCTCGGTGGCCGGCAAGGGCTTCATCGGCACCTCCAATGCCGTTTACGCCGCATCCAAGGGCGCGGTCATCAGCATGACGTTCACGGCCGCGCAGCAGCTCGGTCAACACAACATCAACGTCAACGCCGTCTGCCCTGGCATCGTCATGACGGCGATGGTCGCGGATTTGATGCGGACTATGGCCGAGAAGGAAGGCAAGCCGATCCAGGAGATCGAGGAGCGCATGGTGTCGAGCGTGCCGCTGAAGCGCGCCAATCGACCGGAGGACATCGCCGAGGCGGTGGTGTTCCTCGCCTCGCCGGCGGCGCGCAACATCACTGGTCAGACGCTCAACGTCGACGGCGGGCTCATTCCCGGGTGAGCGTTGCACGCGCGCTGGCTGCAACCGGCGGCCTCGACATCTCGGCTCGATGCCGCCGGGCATGTGCGGTAACGGGACGATGGCCTGCTGGGGAGCACGCACCACCCAGCATTTCGTCCAGGAACGAGAAAGGTGGGCCCACCTCGCATTGAGCCAGAGATAGGCAGACAATGGCACGGCACTTGCTGAACGAGGCGGGCAACCGCGCACACCCCAGAGGACCCGCCTCGAGATGACCCAGCTCCTCCTCCGCGAGCAACTGCCCGCCGCATATCTGCCTCTGACCGCTCGGCGGACCGCGCAGCCCGGTTGCAGCACGCGCAACACGAATTTGAGCCTGCAACTCGTCTCGGACCTCGCAGCTCTCGACGGTCTCGAAGCCGAGTGGAACGGCCTCTCGGCGACAGCGGCGCGGCCGGCGCAAGCCTTCCAGTCTTTCGGCTGGTGCTGGCATTGGTGCCGGACCTACCTCGACGGGTCGCGGAACGGTCCCAGCATGGCGATCGTCACCGGCCGCATCGCCGGCAGGCTCGTTGTCGTTGCACCGTTCGCCGTCCAGCGCAGCGCTGGCGTGCGCGAGCTGGTGTGGCTCGGTGAGCCGGTGACACAGTACGGCGACATCCTCGCCGCTCCCGAGGCTGCCGATGTCGAGACGCTGCTCGCCGTATGGCAATTCGCCGTCGGCACCACGCGTGCCGACGTCGCAAACCTGCGGAAGGTTCGCGCCGACGCCACCGCGGCGCCGCTGCTGGCACATCTTGGAACGGTGGTAACCGCCGTTGAGGAAGCACCCTATCTCGATCTTTCGGGCGAGACGAGCTTCGAGGGCTGGGAGGAGCGCCGGCAACCGAGGGCGCGCAAGAACCGCAAGCGGCAGGCCCGCCGCCTGTCCGACACGGGCGAGGTTCGCCTGGAGCATCACGCCGCGAGCGATGAAGCCCGGGAGCTGGCACGACGGGCCGTCTCCCTGAAGCGGTCCACGCTCGACTCCAAAGGCGCCATCTCGCCGGCCCTCGCCGACGCGCGGTTCGAGACCTTCTTTGCCGAGGCTGCCGGCGACAGCGTCCGGCCGTCGGGCGCTGTGGTGAGGTCGCTGAGCGTCGATGGCGAGCCCGCCGCCCTCAAGGTGCTGATCGAGAACCACGAGGTCAGCATGCTGCACGTCGCCGTGTTCGATCCGCGCTTCGAGCGTTGCGGCGCCGGGGCCATCCTGCTCGAGCACCTGATCCGCGAAAGCATCCGGGAGGGCCGAAAAACCTTGGACCTCCTGGCGCCGCGCCACGACTACAAGATGGACTTCGCCGATGGCGTCGTGCTGGTGAGCGACCACGCCCTCGCCATCTCGAGCGTCGGCTCACTCTATGCTCGTTGCTACCTCGCCGTCCGCCGTCATCTCAAGGCTGTGGTTGAGGCGATGCCGGTTCCGGTGCGTCGTCTCGTGGCCCGGATCGCCAAGTGATCGGCGGGAGTGTCCTGGCCTCGCCTTTCCGGCCAGCCGTCAGGATGCACCGTACGGTCTAGCCTTCGATGGGCTTGGCGGCCCATTCGGACGCGCGCCGCCCGGCTGCCTCCCTGATCGTGCCGAGACCCTCGGTGCGCGCGAAATCGGCCAGATGCCGCTTGATGCGACCGATCAAGCCAGCGCCTTCGTAGATCAGGCCAGTGTAGAGCTGGATCAGGGTCGCGCCGGCCTCGATCTTGGCGAGTGCGGCCGCGGGCGAGTCGATTCCGCCGATCCCGATCAAGGGCACCTTGCCTTCGGTCGCCCGCCACACGCGGGCGAGCATCACCGTCGAGCGGTGAAACAGCGGCCGGCCGGAGAGGCCGCCCACCTCTTTGCCGCCTTGGGCATCCGAAAGGCCCGGGCGTGCCAGCGTCGTATTGGAGACGGCTACGGCATCCACGCGATGAGCGAGCAGGCGCGCCGCGATAGGCTCGATATCCGCCTCCGCGATGTCGGGCGCGATTTTGACGAAAATCGGCCGCGATGGCTGGCCCGCCGCCATTTGTGCGCTACGCGCGGCCATGACCCGCCCGAGCAGCTCGTCGAGCGCGGCAGGAGCCTGCAGATCCCTCAGGCCCGGCGTATTTGGCGACGAGATGTTGACCGTGAAATAGCTCGCCACACCGTAGAACGCTTCGAGGCCGGAGACATAGTCTGCCGAGCGGTCGGCAGTGTCCTTGTTGGCGCCGATGTTGACGCCGACGATGCCGTCGCGCCGCTCGGCCCGGCGGGCCTGCAACCGGCGGAGCGCGGCCTCATGACCCTGGTTGTTGAACCCCAGTCGGTTGATGACTGCCCGGTCCCTGATCAGCCGGAACACACGCGGCTTGGGATTGCCCGGCTGCGGCAGTGGCGTCACGGTGCCGATCTCGGCGAAACCACATCCCATCCCGAGCACGGCGTCGGGCACACGCGCGTCCTTGTCGAACCCGGCCGCAATGCCAACTGGATTTGAGAACGCGAGGCCCGCCAGACGCACGGCGAGACGGGGATCGTCGGGCCCGGCATCTCGCGGATGCAGCCCGCGCTCCAAGGCTTCGATGCTCATGTCATGCGCGCGCTCGGGATCGAGCGCCAGCAATGCCGGACGGGCGAGGTCGAACAGCGAGTTGAGCATCAGGCGAGGCCCTCAGGCAGGATGTGTCGACCGTCGTCGCCGAGCACCAGGCGATCGATTGATCGAGCGAGGGACGGGTCGAGATCGGAATAAAGGTGAGGAAACAGCGACCCGTCGCGGGCCGGCTCCCAACGAAGGGCTGGGCCGAGACTGGCCTCATCGAACGCTGCCAGAACGAGGTCGCGCTGCCCAGCAAAATGGCGTGCGAGGGTGCCGGCAAGCTGCTCTCGACTCGAGAAATGAATGTAGCCGTCTTGCCGATCGTCGGCGGAGCCGAGGAAGCGTCCGCGAGCCTGTGCCTCCGCCAAATCCGCCGCCGTGAAGACTTTGTAGACCTTGCGTTGCATGCGCCGCGCCTTTTCACCCGGGTGTCTCCACCCGATCGATCGCGTCCCTGCGCCGTCGCTTAGCACAGAACCTGCTCCGGAAGCACCGCAGCATTTGCCAACGTCGAGCCTCTGCCCGCGTCTGGCTCTGGACGCCCCGGCCCCCGCTCTCGTCGTTGGCACAAAGGCTGCACATCGTGGAACGCCAGCGCCAGACCTCGCGACGACATCCTCGCGATCGATACGGCCGTCGGTCAAAGGTGGGAGAGCAGATCCGATGCGGGACAACGAGCCGATCCTCACCCACGAGTGGATCTGGACCGCGATCGACACGCTGGCCCGTCGCCATGCCCTGACGCCTTCATCACTCGCTCGGCTCGCCGGATTGGATGCAACGACGTTCAACCGATCGAAGCGATTCACCACCGAGGGCCGACCCCGCTGGCCCAGCACCGAGAGCATCGCCAAGGTGCTGGAGGCCACGAGAACCTCCCTCGACGAGTTCGCGGCCATCCAACTGGCCGACATGGTGGAAGTCCCGTTCGACGAGACGGCCGAAGGCCCCGTGGATGGGGTTCCGGTCGTCGGCGAGATCAGGGACGCCGCGGTGGCCGGATGGGAGCCGTTGGCAGACCAAATTGCATCCGCGTCTGGAGAAGGCGTGCGCCCCGGCCGCCGGCGCTTTGCCCTGGCTGTCGCCGATGGCAGCCTCGAGCCGGTGTATAGCCAGGGCCATACGCTGGTCATCTCCGAGGCGGCGTCGTCCCGACCCGGTGACCGCGTCGTGGTCAAGCCCGCCGGCCGTAACGCCGTCCCCCGGCTGCTGATCAGCGCCTCTCCGACGGTTCTGCAGCTCGGACGCCTCGGTGGCGGGCCGGAGCCCCGTGCCATTCGACGCCGCGACATCGACTGGATGGCACGCATCGTTCTGGTGCGCCATTAGCGCGACGGAGGGGCCATGCACTCGCCAGCCCAATCTTGGCATCTGAGGGGGCGCAGGCACCGGACAATGACTCCTCGCGTCGCTGCTTCGCGAGGCTTGCCGCGAAAAGCCACGCGAAGCGGCACACCGAGCGATTGCCGCACGCGGGCCGGAGAAAAGGCCAGGGAAACTCGGGGGGTGGCTCGGTTGTGCTCCCTGCGAGCGGCATGGTATCGGGGACGCCTGTTGCATGGGCGCCTGACGGTGGGCTCCGGGCAACCAGTCCCACACGTCCAAGCGCCGAGCGAGCCCGTGATGCAAGCCCCCTTTTCGTCGCGTTGCCTGACGCTCGCAGAGCTCCTCGGCGACGCTCACAACTTGCGCATCCCGGACTATCAGCGGGGCTATGCGTGGACTCCGACCGAGGCAGGGCAACTCCTCGACGATATCCTGCAGGCCAACGACGAAGCGAGCAGCAGTTGCGCGGATCCGGCGGACGCCTATTTCCTGGGCGCCATCGTCCTGATGGAGACCGATGCCGCCGAGGATGACGCATCCGAGGCCAGCGCTGTGGCCCACGACATTGTCGACGGTCTGCAGAGGATCATAACGCTCACCATTCTGCTTGCCGTATTGCGGGACCTGACGAGCCTTGGCTTCCCGCCCGACGCCGGCCGCGCGGCCCGGGCAATCAGCGTCCCACTCGGTGACGGAACGAGCCGCTGGCGACTCGATCTGACTGGCGCGGACCAGCAGTTTCTGGAAGCGCATGTGCTCAAGCCCGGCGCCTCCTCCCTGATGCCCGCCGACGACGAGCTGAGCGACAGCGAGCGCCGGATGCTGGAGGTGCGCGAATACCTGGTAGGCATGCTCGCCGACGAGGACCCCGCACGGCTCGCCAGGCTGGTTGCCTTCCTGCTCGATCATTGCCATTGCGCGGTTATCACGACGCGGACAATCGACCGCGCCCATCGCATCTTCGCGGTGCTCAACGACCGCGGCAGGCCACTCTCCCGCGGCGATATCCTCAAGGCCCAGATTCTCGACAACATCCCTGCCGACCGGCGGACTCGTTATCGCGATCAATGGGTTCGCCTCGAGAGAAGCCTCGACGGCTCGATCGAGGAGCTGCTCAGTCACATTCGTACGATCGAGGGTCGATCGCGCCATCGCATCATCGAGGATATCCGCGCGCTCATCCGGCGGAGCGGAAGCTCCGCTGCCTTTCTCGACCACGTGCTGCTGCCGTACGGTGCCATCATGGAGCGCATCAGGACGGTCAGCCGCACCCAGCCGCCCAATGACAAGATCGACGGAGACGAGGCCGGCATCGCCCGCCGGCTCGTCTATCTCGGCTGGCTTGGCAGTGCCGACTGGATGCCGCCGCTGATCCTGTGGTGGCATCTGATCGGCGGCGCAACCGATCGGCTGGCGCCGTTCGTCGCCCGCCTCGACCGCCTGGCCTACGCCATGCGCCTGCTGGGCCTCGGCGCCGAGAAAAGAACGAAGCGCTACCAAGCCGTTCTCGATGACATTCGGCGCGGTGCGGTGGAGCGCGGCGGTAGCGCGCTCGACATCTCGCGCGACGAACAGCGCCTGCTGCTCTACAATCTGCGGAATATCCACGCTCGCAGCCAGTTCGCCTGCAAGCTCCTGCTTCTTCGCATCAACGACGAGATGGCGGGCACGCCACAAGAACTGGACGTATCGCAACTGACGGTCGAGCACATCCTGCCGCAGAAGCCGGCCCGCAACAGCGTGTGGCGGGAATGGTTCGTGATGGCCGATGAGCGCGAGCGGTACACGCAGTCGCTCGGCAATCTGATCCTCGTCTCGCGCGACAGAAACGAGAAGGCCAGGAATCTGGACCTGGCGAGCAAGCTCGACATCTTCTTCGCCGGGCCCGAGCCTCAGCCGCTGATCACGCGCGACATTCTAGGACTCGCAGAATGGCGCCCGGCCGACGTGCGCAGGCGCGAGGAACGGTTGATCGGGATCGTCCAGAAGATGTGGCAGCTGGGCCACGCTCCGGGAGTCGTCATCGGCGAACGCGAAAAGGCGGGCGATCGGGTCCAGGCCGAGGAGTCGGCCAGGGGGGTGCGAAGGGTCGGCAACGGCTGATCATGTGAGCGCCCGGAGGTCGTTCGTCGGCCCGCTGTGGGACACGACGAGTTGACCGAGATGCGCATTGAGCCCGACGCACCCGCCGGCTATCCGAAAGCGATCCTTCTGTGGGAGCCGACCGGCAATGATCGAGTTCATCGGAGAGGCGCCGCTACTGATTTTCGGCGGCCCATACTCGAACCTGCGGGCCACGCAGGCCCTGATGGCCGAGGCGGTGCGGCTGGCGATCCCGGCGGACCGAGTGATCTGCACCGGCGATATCGTGGCGTATTGTGCCGAGCCCGAGGAGACCGCCGCCGCGATTGCGCGATGGGGCTGCCGTGTCATACAGGGCAATTGCGAGCAGCAACTGTCGGCGGGAGCACCTGATTGCGCCTGCAATTTCGAGGAGGGCAGCGCTTGCGATCTGCTGGCCAAGGGCTGGTACCCGTTCGCAGCCAGCCGCATTTCAGCCGAAAGCCGTGAATGGATGGGGAGCCTTCCGTCGACCTTGAGGTTCCGCTTCGGCGGGCAATCGTTCCGCGTCGTCCACGGGGGGGTCGCCGTGGTGAGCCGCTGGGTTTTCGCCTCGGACAAGCGAACGATCGCCGAGGAATGCGCGTTGGCTGGAGCCGAGGCCGATGCCGACGTCGTCATCGCCGGCCACTGCGGTGTTCCCTTCATTGCACGCTCCGGCTGTCAAGTCTGGTTCAATGCGGGCGTGATCGGCATGCCGGCCAACGATGGCACCACGGACGTGTGGTACGGCTTGGTGAGGCAGATTGGAGGAAGGGTCAGCCTGTCGACGCACCGCCTGACCTACGATCACCACGGTGCGGCTGCCGCAATGCGACGCCTGGGATATGCAAACGGCTACGCCCGGACACTCGTGACGGGTCTCTGGCCGAGCCTCGACGTGCTTCCCGCAGCCGAGCGGGCACAGACTGGAAAGCGATTGCGACCGGTCAGCCTTCAATCATCTCCTGCTGCCACATCCGCTGCCTGACGCCGTGCTGCCCTTCGACATATTTTCACCATGAGCCCGTGACCTGCTGGGCGTCGGGGAGGGCAACGCTTCTGAGAGGGGGCCACGCCCATGTTTACGCGTCAGCCGGCTACCGGATCTAGGACCATCGCCGATATCGCACGCCTGGACAAACAGCAGGAATCACCGCGATTCTCTGCTTCTACGGAGGTCGACGCGTTGCGCAACGCTCCGCCACCCATCGGCGATCGGCCGGTCACCTCCCGGACGGCGGATGCCGGCGGGACAGAGCGCAGCTACTCGATCATCGGCAACGATCTGACGATCGTCGGCCAGGGCCTCCGCATCATCACCAAGGGCACCCTCCAGGTCGACGGCTTCGTCGAAGGCGATGTGGTCGGCAACGAGGTCATCATCGGCGAGAAGGGGCGCGTGACCGGCGTCGTATCCGGTGACAGCGTCGAGGTCCGGGGAGCCGTATCGGGCACCGTGAAGGCCATGACCGTGATGTTGCGGGAGAGTGCGAGGGTGGCCGGGGATGTTCACCATCGCCAGTTGACTGTCGAGCAGGGTGCACATCTCGATGGCCGCGTGCGGCGCCCGGAAGACACCAACGAGCTCAAGCCCGTCTTCGAATAGTCTTGCTGGCCGAAGCCATTCCGCCACGTCACCGGCCGGCGTTCATTCGCAGCGCCGACCACGCGTGACATGCAAGGCCGGCTGCAATGGGAGCCGACAGCGTCATGCCCATTCCCGATCCTTGTCCTCCTCATCGAGCGACGGACGACGCGGTTTCGGTCCGGCGTTGCGCGGCAACGCCAGCAGGACGAGCAGCATGGGCGGTACGACAAAGCTCCAGGCCGCCCACCACGAATGGTCCCGGTTCTTGGCGGCCGCAATGATGCCAGCACTCACGGAAGCTGCAATCGCCACGAGGCCCCAGATGGCAATGACCTTGACCGCGTTCATGTGAGCACCTCTTCTGCCGGCGGTGGCCGGCGGTGACAGCAGGCAAGAAATCTCCTGCTGCATGAATGACTTGTAGCGCGATTGTGGCGAATTCAAGCAGTAAGGTGCAAGGCGCCCTTGAATCGCAGTTGAAATGTGTGTGCTGGCGCGATCCGTTCGCATCGACAGCCGGGGTGCGAGCTGGTCCGTCCGGCGCCTTCAGTCCCAGGGCGCACGCGAACCGTCTCCGTGCCTTCGGCATGGAACGGCTAGCCGTTCAATTCCTCTCACGGCGAACCGACCGATACTTTGCGCGCCGGCTTCCGGCCTGCGCCACTAACTCCCCGAGCCGTTGGACAGCTTCTCGAGCTTGGCCTGCATAGCGGCGAGCTGTGACTTCAGCTCGTCCAGCTCATTTGCAGGGCGGCGCTGCTCGGGCTGCTGTGCCGGCTTCTTCGGGGACGGGCTCTGGTCGGCTGGCGCCGCAGGTGCCCCACCAGCTGCCGGAGAGGGCTGCCCCTTCGCCGCCGGATCTCCGCCTGCTCCTGGCTTGCCCCCGGGATTGAAGGGCGTGAAGATGCTCATGGCCTGCTCGAACATGGCGAGGTTTTTCCGCGCCTGCTCCTGGTAGGCCTCGAATGCGCCGTGCGGCGTGAACGCGCTGGTGAACTGCTTCCTAAAGCGATCCTGCTCCTTGGCCAGCGTTTCCAGGCTGACTTGCAGATAGCTCGGCACGAGACGCTCCATCGTGTCGCCGTAAAAGCGTATGAGCTGGCGGAGGAACGGCACCGGCAACAGCGTCTGGGTGCCCGCCCGGCTCTCCTGCTCGACGATGATCTGAGTGAGCACGGAGTGCGTCAGATCCTCGCCGGACTTCGCATCATAGACGACGAAATCGCGCTCTGCACGGACCATCGCGGCCAGGTCGTCGAGCGTCACATAGGTGCTCGTCTCGGTGTTGTAGAGTCGCCGATTGGCGTACTTCTTGACGACCACCGGCTCCTTCTTGTCGGAGGAAGATTCAGGCTTGTTCAGCATCGAGCGACCACGCCTCTCTTTTGCACCTGCGAAAACATACCACATCGACGGGCGATGCGAAACGCCGGCGATCGATTGTCTTGCGCCGGCTTCGATCAGGCCGCGATGTGCATCGAGCCGCTGTCGGCGTCCCGACCGATTACCCTCATCAGACGATCACCGACATCGTCTCGCTCTCTGAGGCTCTGGGCGATCCAAGAGGCACCGTCCCATGGAGCTTCGCCGACTTTCGGTGCGGCCGGTTGCGCAGTCGGAGGGGGCATGCCCGGACGCTCCCCTTGCTTGCACGGGCGGGGCGGGGCTTATATGACCGCTTCTCGACATTGACAGACGCTGTCGCGCTCCCAAGAGGAAACCCCGCCATGGCCGGACCGCTAACGCACATCCGCGTGCTCGACCTCACCCGTGTGCTCGCGGGACCGTGGTGCGCGCAGAACCTCGCCGATCTCGGAGCCGAGGTAATCAAGGTGGAGCGGCCCAAGAAGGGCGACGATAGCCGTGCCTTCGGTCCGCCCTGGGCCAAGGACGAGAACGGCAAGGAGACCACGGAGGCCGGCTATTATCTCTGTGCCAACCGCGGCAAGAAATCGATCACCATCGACATCGCGAGCGAGGCCGGTGCGGCGCTGGTGAAGGACCTCGCCAGGAGCGCTGACGTGTTCCTCGAGAACTTCAAGGTCGGCGATCTTGCCAGCAAGGGCCTCGGCTACGAGGATCTGAAGGCGATCAACCCCGGCATCATCTATTGCTCGATCACCGGCTTCGGCCAGACCGGCCCCTACGCCCCGAAGCCCGGCTACGACTTCATGATCCAGGGCATGGGCGGGTTCATGAGCGTCACCGGCGAGCGCGACAACAAGCCGGGTGGCGGCCCTCAGCGGGCGGGCGTGCCGGTGGTCGACATCATGACCGGCATGTACTCGACCATCGCCGTCTGTGCCGCCATCGCCAATCGCGAGCGGACCGGCAAGGGCCAGCACATCGACATGGCGCTGCTCGACACGCAGATCGGTTTCCTGGCGAATCAGGGCGCGAACTATCTCGTCACCGGCGAGCCGCCGGTCCGGCTCGGCAACACGCATCCCAACATCGTACCCTACCAGTCGGTGCCGACCAGGGACGGCGCCGTGATCATCGCCTGCGGCAACGACAACCTGTTCAACAAGCTGTGCGATCTGCTCGGCCAGCCTGCGCTCAAGACCGATGCGCGATTCGCCACGAATGCGGCCCGGGTCGCCAACCGCGACGCGCTCGATCCGATCCTCGACGAGTTGATGAGGAAGCGGACGACCGCCGAGTGGGTACCGGCGCTCGAAGCGGCGGGCGTGCCATGCGGTCCGATCAACAACCTGAAAGAGGTGTTCGAGGATCCGCACGTCGTCGCGCGCGGCATCAAGGTTGAGATCCCGCATCCTACGGCCGGCAAGGTCGCGCTGGTGCGCAGCCCCATGCGCTTCTCCGAGACGCCGATCGAGTACAATACGCCGCCGCCGCTGCTGGGCCAGCATACGGACGAGGTGCTGAAGAGCGTGCTCGGCAAGTCGGCGGACGAGATCGCGGCGTTGAGGAAGTCGGGGGCCGTCTAGTCGGGTGCTCAGCACTGGACGACCGGGGCCCGCGGCGGCCTCGGGGGCGGCATTTGGGGCGGACGAGTCCTCTGTGTCCGTCGTCTCGCGCCCATTCCGGCGAGCTAGCCGCTCGTGTGGCGCCTCGCAATTGCCGTCCAGAAATCGCGGCACGCTCGGCGTCGGCAATTGCGAGACACGCGCCACACTAAACTATTGATTTATTTGGTGTCCCTTATGGCTCGCCATTGCCTGGAGAGGTTGCCGCAAAGTAGGCGGCAATTGCGAACCGGGACACGAGCTGGTCGCGTTTTCCCGGCCCTGGGGCAGGTGGCCCAGGGTCGTGATCCTTCTGCCGAGCGGCTGGTCGGCCAGTGACCGTCGGACACCGACTGGCCCGCCGTTTGCATTCAATTGCGCTAACTTCTGGCTCGCCTTGGGATTTCTGAACGCAAATCCAGGTGCAAAGGGGAGGTGGCGACAGTTGCTACGGGCGGTTGATCATGACGGCGAGCAGCTGCTACGCCTCCCCTGGTGGGAAACACTTCTCCTCTGGCGTTGAAGAGCCTTAAACGATCCGGAAATACTAATATTCCTCTGGACCGGCTACACTGGAGTCAGCGAGACGGCATCGGATCGCGCCCCTAATCCATTCTGTACACGTCAGGACGCTCCGCGCATGAGCACCTCACCCTTCGGTGAATTCCGCAACGGCAGTGGCGCGCACGAGCCGTTCGAGGACAAGATGCAACAGATCCGCGAGTTGCTGTTCGGCGAGTTCAAGCGGGACAGCGATGCGCGGTTGGCGCTGATCGAGGCTCGTGTGAGAGAGCTGGAGCAGGGGCTCCATCGCAAGCTCGATGCCATCCAGGCTCGACTCGACCAGATGTCGGGCGATGTGGCCAACGAGCGCCGCCAGTCGTTCGACGATCTTGCCCGACACGTCGTGGAGCTCGGCGAGAGGATCGGCCAAATCAGCCGGTCGTAGCATCCAGCAGGCCGGCCGCACCCGTCGCGGGGACGATCCCGCGACCTGGCCGGAACGTCGGAGCCGAGCCACAGGATGACGCAGCCCACCAAGTCTCAAGAGACCGTCGCGCGGCTCAAGGAGCTCCTTTTCGCCCAGGAGAGCCATGAGATCGACACCCTGTCGGCGCGGATCGCGGAGCTGCAGGAGCGGGTCGGCAGCGACGCGCGATTCCAGCAGAGCGTCGCGGAGGTGCTCGACGGCGCGCTCCGTGATGCAGAGGCAGCACGTCATCGCGAGTTGGCCGATGCGATGTCGCCCATGGTTCTGCGAACGCTGCGGACGGAGATGAAGTCTCCGGACATGCAGGACCAGATCACAGGCCTGATGTACCCGCGCATGGGCGAGCTGGTGCGTCGCTACGTGGCGAGCGCCGTCCGCGACATGATGCAGGAGATCAACCGGCGGCTGGAAGCCGGCCTCAGCCAGAACCGCCTGGCGCTCTGGCTGCGGAGCCTGTCCACCGGCCGTCCCATGGCGGAGCTGGCGCTCGCCGAGACGCAGCAGCTGCAGGTGGAGGAGCTGTTTCTCATCCGCCGCGGCTCGGGCGAGCTGATCCAGCACTGGGAACGACGCGGTGAAGGCGACACCGCGACGGAGCCTGGATCGGGAGCAGCGAGCGGTAATCGGGATGCCCTCGTCAGTGGATTCCTCACGGCCATCACGGCTTTCGCCGAGGAGGCGTTCGAAGCCGGCAAGGAGACCCTGAGGACGCTCGATCTCGACGAGCATCGGCTCTACATTCGCGGCGCGCCGACCCATCTTCTGGCGGCCAAGTGCAAAGGCTCGGCTCCGGCCGGTGTGGATCAGCTGTTCGACGGAGAGCTGATCCGCGTCCTCGGTCGCCATCAGAGCATCGAGCAGGAGGCAAGGAGCCTCACAGGCGAAGCGGCAGTAGCTCACCGGGACACCGCTTACCAGGAGCTGCTCGGCGATCTCGCACGGCGGCTCGAGGAGAGCGCCACGGAGCGCACCCGGGCGATGTCGAAAGGGCATGGGCACAAAGCGCTCTGGGCACTTGCGGCAGTCGTCGGCTTACCGCTCGCCCTTCTGGTCGGTTGGCAGGTCCATGTTTCGTGGCTGACGAGCCGTCTGCAGGAGCGGGCCGACAGCGTGGTAGCGGGCGTTCCCGCGCTGGCGGGCTATCCGGTGAAGGTGCACGCGGAGCGCGGCGGCGGGCGGCTCTGGGTGACCGGGCTCGTGCCGGACGAGACCAGCCGGCGTCTGGTGCTTGCCGGCCTCAAGCAGATGGCGCCCACCGTGGAGCTGGTGGCGGCCGTCAGCGTCATCCCGACCACCGATGTCGACGCACGGGTCGGCGCCGCTGCCCTCGAGCGGTCGGTGGAGAGGGTGCTTCCGAAGCTCTCGGCCCTGGCGACCGGGCTCCTGGCGGCCCGCGATCGGCTCGCCGAGGCCGACGACAGGGCAGCGCTGGTGGTCGCAGAGGATGCCGCCAGGGGTGCCGCCCAGCAATTGACTGCCCTCCAGGCCGAGAGCGCCGTCCGCCATGCCCCAGCCGGCCTCGCACAGAGCATCGACGCGCTGCAACGGTCGGCCGATCAGCTGGCGCGCCTGGCGGGTGCCGAGGCCGTCATCGGTTCGCCGGCTCCTCGCGATGCGACCAATGCGATCGAGAGTCTCGGTCTCCTGGCCGACCGCATCACGGGGATCGTCGGGCAGCTCGAGCAGCGTCGACGGATGGCGCCGCTGGCACGGCGCCTCGACGATGTCGGGGAGCGCATCGCGCGTCGCGCGGAGGAGGTGGACCAGCGCGCCGAGCTGCGTGTGACGGCGTTGGAACGGCGCCTGAAGGAGCGTCTCGCCGAGTTGGAGAGCCGACTTGCGGCGCTGGCCCCGGTGCCGCCGACACCGCGCGAGCAGCTGGCAGCGCTGACTCGCGCCAACGCGGTGTTCTTCGTCAACGACACGGACTATCGCGACGCCGCCGGCACCGGGGCGCTCATCGCCTCCCTGGTGCCGCTGATCAAGGGGGCTGGCAGCCTCGTACGGGTGGTCGGGTATACGGACGAGACGGGCACCTCGGCACGGAACCTCGCATTGGCGCAGGCCCGCGCGGATAAGGTCGCGGCCGACCTCGTCGCGCAAGGCGCGCCGCGGGAGCTGCTCGTTGCCGTCGGTCGCCCCGGCAGTGTCACTCTCGCGCCCGGGACGGGACCGGGGAGCCCCAATCGCCGGGTCGAGCTCGAGCTCGGCTTCCAGGGCGAGCGTGGAGGCGCGCCTTGATCACACGGAAAATTCTCCTGCTCGGCGAGATCGGTGTCGGCAAGACGTCGCTGGTCCGGCGTTTCGTGCTCGACGAGCTGCCGACGGACTATCAGGCTACCATGGGCGTCGATCTCTACCGTTACGAGCTCAAAGGCCTGGGACCGGCCAAGGACCGGGCAATCGAGCTCGTCATCTGGGATACGGACGGCAGCTACGGCCACAGCATCTTTTCGCACGTCTACGCCAAGGGAGCCTCCGGCGCCCTGATCGTCGGCGACGTCACCCGACCGACGACGCTCGAGCACATGGCTGCCCTTGCCGAGGCTTTCACCGACGCCATGCCGAGCCGCCATTTCAGCCTGGTCCTGAACAAGGTCGATCTCACCCCACCCGACGACAAGCTGCTGCCCGAGCCCATCCGCCGGTCCCGCCAACCGAAGGTGTGGACCAGTGCGATGACTGCCGAGAACGTCAACGTCGCCTTCCGCGAGACTGCAGATGCCATCGTTCGTCGCGAGTGCTGAGGGCGAGCCGGCGCCGGACCAGCTTGCAGCCGCGGTCCGGTTCCTTGCGATGCGTGGCGTCTGCAGCATGGCATGGCTCGACGACGAGCTGCGCACGAAGGCTTGCTTCGGCCCGCTGGCGACGGGCATCGTGCCCGGCCTGCCGATCGCACGAAGCGTCGTGGCGTTGCTCGGTCTCGAGGACGAGATCAAAGCGTTGCGCAATACGCAGAACGGCGTCGTCGCCGTTCCCGGCGTCCGCATGGGAAGCCCGAGTGGGGACGACGATCGGCTCGATCTCAACGTCTTCTGGATGCCGCCGGAGCAGCACTACCTGCTGCTCATCTCGCGGACCTCGCCCGACGAGGATGCCCGACAAGGAGAGTTTCTCGCGGAAAGCCGTCTGCGGCGAATGGCCGAGGCCGAGGTCGCGGCGCAGGCGGAGATCATCCGGCGCACCAACAGGGAGCTGGCGGCCGCCAATCAGGACCTGGAGGAGTTCGCCCAGGTCATCTCACACGATCTCAGGGCGCCGCTGCGAGGGGTGCGATATGCCGTCAGTGACGCGCAGGCGGCGCTCGTGTCGAGCGCCGCGGTCACCGCGAGCGAGCACCTGACGCAGGCGCTCGCTCACACGCGACGCATGAGCGCGATGCTGACCGGCCTGCTGGATTACGCGAGGCTCGAGCGCAAGGCCGACGCCGTTTCGCTGGTCGACACCCGGACCCTGGTGGACGAGATCGTCGCCGCCTCGCGCGAGGGGGGGAGGCACGAGATAAGTGTCGAAGGGGTGTGGCCGACAATCGCGACGTTGGCGCAGCCGTTCGACATCGTCCTGCGCAACATCGTCGACAATGCCGTCAAGCATCACGACCGCGAGGCCGGGGGGCATATCGTCGTCCGCTGTGTGGCGGGTGCTGGGCGTGAGCTTGAAATCACGGTTGCCGACGATGGACCGGGAATAGATCCGGCCTGGCACGAGGCCATCTTCGAGCCCTTCAAGCAGATTGCCGAGACCAACGGCACGGCGGGGGCCGGGATCGGCCTCGCGCTCGTGAAGAAGACGATCGAGCGCTTTGGAGGCGGCATCGCTGTCAAGTCGGATCCGGCAAAGGAGCGCGGGACCACCTTCGTCGTGCGGTGGCCGGCCGAGATCGAGCCGTGACGACGGCTCCAGTCGGGCGCAAGCGGCCGGGATGCCAACAGGAGTGAACGGATGAAGAAATCGACCGGGGGCAATTTCCTCGCCAGAAAGGCCGACCTCACGAAGTCGCGCATGGGCGGGCCGACACTGAGCGACATTCTGATCGTAGAGGACGAGAATTTCGACGCGGACCGACTGCGCGCGACGCTGCACATCATGTTCGGCTACGATATTCAGGTGCGCCGGGCCAGGACCCTCGGCAGCGCACTCGACGCCGTCATAGAGCGCGCGCCGGAGGTCGTGTTTCTCGACGACTATCTGAAGCCCAACGACAACGCGACGCAGACAATTCCGTTTCTGCGCAAGTGCGGCTACCAGGGGCCGATCGTCGTCGTCAGCGGGGCTGTCGACCGCCAGCGGCGTACGACGCTGTTGAAGGCCGGGGCCGCCGACGTGATCCACAAGGACGAGCTCGACAGCGTGCGCGTCTCGGAGGCGTTGGCACGAGTTCACGAGGCCGGCGGCGCGGCGCGCGAGAGCGACGTGTAGGCCGGCGCACCGGGCTCGCCAGAGGGGACAGGCGGTCACCCTTACGGCACCGCCCCATTCCTTCGCCGGTCTCTCAGCCGCCGGTCTCTCAGCGCTTGGTCGGCTCGGCCCGGTGCCTCCAGGCATCGCCCGCCACCTTCACGTCGTTCGCCCGGGGGTCGGCCGCGATCGGGCGCCATTCGGTCACCGCCCTGTTGGCGGCCTGCAGGGCGTCGGGCGGCAGCCGCGTGATCAACTGGTCGCGGCGGCGGCCGGCATCACGATCGCCGGCCTTGGCCGCGAGCATGTACCACTTGAGGGCCGCGATCAGGTCCTTGCCGACGCCATGACCGCTCTCGGTCAGGATTGCGAGATTGTACTGGCTGTCGGCCAGGCCGCGCTCGGCAGCCGCGCTGAAGAGACGGGCTGCGCCGGCGTAGTCTGGAGTGCCGCCTGCACCACCGGCCTTCAGCACGGCGAGATTGTGCATGGCCTTGACGTTGCCGGCCTCGGCGGAGCGCTCGTACAGATCGCGGGCACGGGCCGGATCGGCGGCGACGCCGAGCCCGCGCTCGTAGAGGGCCGCCAGCCGATACTGGGCGATCGGGATGTCCTGTGCGGCAGCGCGGCCGTACCAATCGGCGGCGTCGGCGAAGCTCTGCGGAACGCCCTTGCCCTCGGCGAAGCGGGCGGCGATCTCGAGCTGTGCGGCCGGATCGCCCTTGGCGGCTGCGATGCGCAGCGACAGCGGACCGATCGGAGCCGGCGGCAGCTCGAGCGTCTGGTGACCAGAGGAGCCGACCGGGCCGGCTGGAGCACTGCCGGTCGACAGCGAGCCGGTCACGACGGACGATTCGGCCGGTCGGTGAGGAGCCGGGTCGGAAGTCTCGCCCGTCGCCGGGACCTCGCCGGTGACGGCAGGAGCGACGGTGCCCGTCGACGCAAGGTTGGCCGAGGCATAGTCGCCGGCGCGTTGCGACAGGCCTGCCAGTCGTGCCCTCTCGCGGGCCCGTATCACGGCATCGGCGGTCGGGCGGTGTTCAGCGCCGGCTACCGCGATGCCGGCGGCAGTCTGCTCGACCGGGCCGCCCTGGAGGTAGGCTGTGTCGAGGCGCGGGCTGTCCTCCTCCGGAGACGGCTCGAGCGAGGTCCTGTCGGGTGCCCTCGGGCGCTTGGCAGCCGGCTCGCTTGGAGCAGCTGGAGCCGCGGCAGCCGGTGCGGCCGTCCGGGCCTCGGTCTCGATGTCGGGGGCATTTCCGCTCGGCGGCTTGGCACGGCTCTCCGCCCGGCGGGGCGGCGTGGACGTGGTCTGCTCGGTGGCCGCCCAAGGCAGATGCTTGCGTATCGATTTGCCGGGACCGGTCACATACCAGTAGCCGGCGAGGACCAGCAACGCGGCTGCCGCAACGGCGACGACGGCTGGCCGGATCTGTTGCTTGTCGCCTTCGGCCTTGCCTCGGCCGAACGACGGCATCTGGAGCAGCGGGCGCGACTTCGCCTCTTCGGGCGCCTTTGGAGCCTGCTCGGACTTTGCCCGCTCGGCAGCCTTGCGGGCCAGCTCGATGAGGGCCTTGCGATCGTTGCCTTTGGGACTTTCGACGGGTGCGGCTGCTCCCGGCTCGGCATCGGTCCCGGCGCCAGCCTCACGGACCCGGGCGCGCGTGGCGGACTTTTGCTCGGGCACGCTGCCGCCGGTGCCGGGCTGCTCCGGAGCGAGATCGGCGGGAGCCGTTCGCCGGTCCGACCATGCGGGAGCATCGGGCACGACGTCGAGATCCTGCGGCACGGCTGCAGGGCCGAGGCCGAGGCGGTCGACCCCCTCGTCGGGTGCAAGAGTGGACGCTGGCCGATCCCTGGCAACGGTTGGCGAGCGCACGGGACGTGTCGGGGCGGGCGGCGCCGCGGGCTCGGCGGCGTGGTGCAGCAAAGCGGTTGGAGCTGCAGCCGTGCCGGGCCTGGATGCCGTCGGGGAAGGCTCAGAACCGGCGTCCATCTGGTCGATACGGTCCAGCAAATGCTGCATGGCGAGCTGGAGCGTCTCCAGCGCCTCGATGGTTCCGGCGTCGCTGCGACGACGGTCGTCCATAAAAGTTGCGAGCATCGCGTTCATGGCGCGCAGGTCGGCGCCGCTGGTCGGTGGGCCGGCGGTCGCGGCTGCACCAGCCGGCGCGTCTGCCTGGTGGCGTATGAAGGCCTCGAGAGCCCGGTCGGCCGACCGCGTGGCAGCCTCCTCGGCAAACTGGGCGAGGTCCTCGGCCGTGGGCACGAGGCTACCGAACAATGCGATGATCTGCTCGTCGGTCAGCTTTTCGGCCAGGACGTCGAGCCGCTGCTCGATGGTATCGATTCGCGAGAGGCTCTGCTCGGTTCGGGCAACCTGACGGCTGAGCTGCTCCAGATGTCCGGCGATGACGCCCCGGTCGTCCTTGTCGGCACGGCGAGCGAGTCCGTCGAGGGCACCGGCGATGCGGCTTTCGAGCGCCCCGAAGCGTGTGGCGAGGCCTTCTACGGCGCTCGATGGCGCCAATCGCTCCAAGGCGGCCTCGACCCGGCGTGCGAGGCCGGCGAGCTCATCCGCGACCGCATGGGTTACGTTGGAAGCTGGCGGCGCTGATGCCGCGGGACGCGCGGCGACGGGGGGGGCACCCATTCCGCTCATCACACCGAGCATGCTGCGCAACGGCGGCACCGTCACATCGCTGGTCTCGTAGACCTGGGTGAGCGCCTCGGCCGCCTGGGAATCCCAGGGGTCGGCCCCGGCCTCGGCGGCAACGGGATGCCTGGCCTCGGCGGCGGCGGAAGACTCTTTGCGCACCGGCGCTGCAGCCGCTGGCACCGGCTGTGCCGCCGCGACCGTAGTGGCGAGCGGCTTCTCGACAGGCGTTTCGGCCCGGACCGCTGGCGAGCCCGGTTTCGGCTCCTTGCGCAGAGCGGAGCGCAGTGCCGGCGGCTCGGTGCCGGGGATCATCTGCCGCGGTGCCGCGGGGCGTGCACCAGCCGTTGGTGGCTCGGTATCTGGTGCTTCGCGGTCGGCGGGGAGCTCGGGGACGGCCCGCGCCGGGTGAACGGCAACCTGGTCCGGGGCGGCCGGCGTCGCGGCAGCCGCAGGCGTTTCCGGCTTCGACGCCGGAGCGCCGGTGCTCGGAGCCGCTTTCGCAGGTGCGGCTGCGTCTGACGATCGCGGTTCCTCTTGGGCCTTCTCGCGGTTCGTCGCCGCTGGTGGCGGCGCGGCCGCAGGCGATCGGCGTGAGGCATCGGCCGCAGGCGGAGCCGCAATCGGCTCCGGTCGCGTTGCCGCCACCAGTGCGGGGGCCGGCGGCGCCGCCGCAGGGGCCGGGCTCTCAGCCGCGTTCGCTTGCTCGGCTGGAGGAAGGGCCGGCTTCGGAGCGTCGTTCGGAGTGGTCGTCGCGGCGGGCGCGGACAGGCTTGCGGGCGCTACTGTCGACGGGACGGCGCCCGAGGCGTCATCAGGCTGTGCCGACCCGTGCTGTCGCTCGACCTCGGCAATGTGTTCGGCGATGCGCTGTAGGATTGCGCTCAGGTCCTCCGTGCGGCGGGGAGAAGTCCCGGTTGGGCTCTGTTCTGCCGTCTTGCGGTCCGTCTCAGCCATCTCGATCCTCGTCGGGCAATGATCCGTTGGCTGCTGTTGGGCTCTGGTCTTGCGCGGTTTTCAGGTCCGCGACTGCCATTTGTTGCCCGATGCTCTCACAGATCAGCGATTGGAGTTTCAAAGGCTCTGACTCATAACGAAAAAGCCGTCACGAGAACCCTCGCGCCTTTATGTAAAGGATGGGTTAAATCCATTATCGTTCCGACACATGCGCCGAAACCTTACGGTTGATGCGTTGAATTGTGCCCGGAATGCCACAATCATCCTGTAGATCGGCAGCGTCGCAGGACGCCTGTCGGCGACGCGGCACATTGCCTGGAGGGTTGAATGCGAAGCCTGCCACTAGCGACAGCCGTGGTGCTGATCAGTGCGGTGAGTGCGTCGGTCGCGGCTCCCCCCGGAGAAATCGAGCGCCCGGGTCGCTACACCATGCAGCCAACCGACGGCGGGTTCCTGCGGCTCGATACCGTCACCGGCGACATGTCGCTGTGCCAGCGTGCAGGCGGCTCGTTCGAGTGCAAGCCGGTCAAGGACGACCGCGACCTCCAGGCCGAGGTGGCCCGCCTCGCTGCCGAGAACAAGGAGCTCAAGGCGGAGATCAAGCGGCTCGACGATATGCTGGGCATGAACGGTCCTGGGGCGGGCCGCAAGCTCGAGTTGCCGAGCGAGCAGGATGTCGACAAGGCGCTCAGCTACCTCGAGCGAATGTTCAAGAAGTTCCGCGACAAGCTGAGGGATCTCGAGGGGCCCGCTCCGCCCCCGGGCAAGGATGGTCCTCCTGCAAAGGGAACGCCGCTCTGAGACCCCCATGCAGGCTGGCGGCGCTCATTTCCGTGTCGGGCGCACCCGTGCCAGACCGCGCCGCGCAGCCGCCAGCGTGCGGTCGAGGGCGAGTGCCTTGGCATAGTCCACGGCGGCGCCCTCGCGATCGCCGGAGTGCTCGCGCGCCAGCCCGCGATTGAGCCAGGCCAGAGGAAAGTCGGGCAATTGCTCGATGACGGTGCTGAAGTCCAAGATGGCCTCGGCGGCTTGGCCGAGCTCCAGATTGACGTTGCCCCGGTTGTAGTGAGCGGCGAGCAAGTCGGGATCGATCTCGATGGCGGCGTCGAGATCGGCGATTGCTTTGGCGAATGCGCCCTTGGCCGCGTAGCCGATGGCACGGTTCATGTGGGCCACGGCGAGCACTGCCGGCGCCGCTCCCTCCGCGATGATGATGTCGCAACCCCGGATGCGCGTCGACGCGTCCTCGGCCTCGTTGCAGTCGGTCACGGCATCCGCGCGGGCGGGCGGGCCCGAGGCGAAGAGCAGCGCGAGCAGCGCCACGGTCGATACGAGGCGACCGATCCGGGCAGGGCGTTGATATTGGCTGTTGCTCACGCGCCTTGGCGTCCCATCGGGAGAGCGGCTCGGGTGGTCTCGCTAGCGTGGCGGCACCGGGCTTGCTGCCCATGATCCTTCAAACCGAGCTCAAATGCACGCAGGCAGGCAAGAGAATGAGCATTTGACTAACAGGCCGCGGGAGGCAGGCGCTCAAGGCAGATTTCCCCCGCGGTAGAACGAGTTGATCTGTGCCTTACGACGATGCGGCTTGCGGTGCCCGTGTCGAGGCAGTAGAATTGTCACTGGTTCAATTTTCGGTCCCGCCGCGGGGTAGCGTCATGCGACGGACTGTGCAGAGCGTGATTGCCATCGGATTGCTTCTCGCGATCGGCGCTGCAGCGTCGGCGCTGGCCGGTCTCGATCTGGCTGCCGCGATCAAATGGCTCGCGGCGGCCGGCAGCGATGGCGCCAAACCGGCTGCTGTGGTCGCCGAGGGTCCAAAGGCGGTCAAGGGACCGATCGGCGAGACGGCGCGCTCTGCGAGGATATCTGAGCCCAATCCCGAGACTGTCCGGAATGGACCGGCTCCATCGGCATCCGATGCTCTTGCGATCGAGGTAGCCCGCCTGGAGGCCGGTGGGGTGTCCGTGCTGGCCGGACGGGCTCCTGCGGACAGCCACGTGACCATCTTCGCCAACGGGCGAGAGGTCGCGACCGCGGTCGCCTCGGCTGACGGTCAATGGTCGGCCGTCGTGGTCGACGCGATCCAGGCAGGTCCCTTGGAGCTGACCGTCACGGCGCGTCCGGCGAATGGCGGGGCCGCCCTTCGTAGTGCCGCCGGGAGGCTCCTCGTGGCGGCGGGTACGACCACGTCGCTGGCCGGAGCGACCACCAGGGCGGGAGCCTCTACGCCCGGCGCGGAGGCCTCGGCCAAGACCCGGCCGGTGACCCGGGAGGAAAGGCGGGCCGCCGCGGACGCGGACATGAAGAGGTTCGAGGCAGTCGTGGCGAAGGCGAGGAGCGAGCCTCGGGGGGCGGTCGTCTCCGGCGA
This sequence comes from Hyphomicrobiaceae bacterium, assembly GCA_033764055.1. Taxonomy (GTDB): domain Bacteria; phylum Pseudomonadota; class Alphaproteobacteria; order Rhizobiales; family Hyphomicrobiaceae. The sequence goes on along the minus strand of JANRJI010000134.1, from coordinate 26,660 downwards.
GGCGGCGCTGGCACTGCCGGTCCCGATCACCTTCGAGAGCAACGCCGACACCATGACTGGCGAAGGAGAAAAGGCGGCGTCGCTGCTCGCCGAGTACCTCCGCCTGAAGCAGCCCGACGGCATCACGCTCTCTGGCCATGCCGACAGCCGCGGCACCGAGGACTACAATCTCGATCTGTCGCGCCGACGCCTCGAGACCATCGAGCGCTATCTGAGAGTGAGCGGCTACCAGGGCCGGCTCGCCTTGCAGCCGAAAGGCAAGAGCGAGCCCTCTGCCGCTATCGACCGGATTCGCGCCAGACGCGAGGAGGTCTGGCAGGCCGACCGGCGTGTCGAGCTGCGCATGTCCCGGTGATGGGGGCCGCTCTGCGGTCCACCGGGCCGGCCCCCTATTCCGCGGCGATCATCGTCTCCGGGGTTCCGCGGTCGGCGAGCGATGTCGCGACGCGCTCGGGCGGCGGATCGCCATAGAACGTCGTGCGCTGCCGGGGGGTCCGGCCGGCGGCACGGATCATCGTCTCGATATCCATGGGCAGCATCTCCTGGCCGTGCGCGGCGCCTGCCGCCCTGGTGATGCTCTCGTTCATGAGGGTGCCGCCGACGTCGTTCGCGCCTGCCGACAGGCAGGCCGCCGCGCCTTCCGGACCAAGCTTCACCCAAGAGGCCTGGATGTTCGGGATGACCCGGTCGAGCACCAGGCGACCGATGGCATGCATCAACACCGACTCGCGGAACGTCGGTCCCTTGCGGGCCTGCCCTCTCAGATAGATCGGGCTCTCCATGTGCACGAAGGAGAGCGGCACGAGCTCGGTGAAGCCACCGGTGCGCTCCTGTAGGTCACGAACGCGGATAAGATGGCGTGCCCAATGCTCGTAGCCGTCGATGTGGCCGAACATGATGGTCGCCGTGCTCTTCAGGCCCACAGCGTGCGCTGCCTCCATCACCGCCAGCCACTGATCGGTGCCGATCTTGTCCGGGCAGAGCGTGCGCCGCACCTCGTCGTCGAGGATCTCAGCGGCCGTGCCCGGCAGGCTCGACAGGCCCTGGTCCTTGAGGCGGGCGAGGTAGTCGCGCAAGTCCATCTGCAGCGTGCCGGCGCCGTGCCATACCTCGAGCGGCGAGAAGGCGTGCACGTGAATGTCCGGTGCACCGATCTTCACCGCCTCGGCGATGGCGAGGTAGGTGTGGCCCGTGTATTTCGGCGCGATGCCGCCCTGCAGGCAGACCTCCGTGGCGCCGCGCGCCCAGGCTTGGCGGGTGCGCTCGGCTACCTCCTCGAGGTCGAGGTCGTAGGGCTTGTCGCGCGTGTTGGCCGAGAGGCGGCCCTTCGAGAATGCACAGAACTTGCAGCCGTAGGTGCAGATGTTCGTGTAGTTGATGTTGCGCACCACGACATAGCTGACGCTATCGCCGCAACGCGCCTTGCGCATCGTGTCGGCGGCATTGCAGACGGCCGTGAAGTCGTCACCGCGTGCCGCAAACAGCGCAGCGATCTCCGCCTCTCCGAGCCGCTGGCCGGCGAGCGCCCGGTCAAGTGCACGGGCAATCGGACTGGATCGTGCAGGTGCTCGTGCGGCAATGCGGTCGAGGTCCGATTGCGGGGGCGTGCGCGAGGCATCGCCCGGCGCCCAGTCGTCCTCTCGAGCGAGGCCCTCTCCGTCGAGCCGGCGGAGGACCGGGGCGATCAGCTCTGGGGCGAGCCAGCGTTTCGGCTCCCGGGCGTGCAACGGTGCGATGGCCGTCCGTTCGGCCAGCGTGCGGCCGGCGGCCTCCGTCGCCTCGGCGAGTCGGGCGAGGTGTGGCCATGGCGCCTCGGGATTGACGTGGTCGGGGGTGACGGGCGACACGCCGCCCCAGTCGTTGACGCCTGCCTGAACGAGGGCTGCGAGCGCGCTCATGTCGTGGAGGTTGGGTGGCGCCTGGATGCTCATGCGGGGGCCGAGCACGAGGCGGGCGGCAGCGATAGCCCAGAGATGCTCGTCAAGCGAAGGCTCGGGAGCAGTGGCCATGCGCGTTCCAGCCTTTGCCCGGAAGTTCTGGACGATCACCTCCTGGATATGGCCGTAGCGGTCCTGGAGCCCGCGGATCGCGAGCAGCGCGTCGATGGTCTCGGCGCGCGTCTCGCCGATGCCGATCAGAAGGCCCGTGGTGAACGGAGCCCCGGCCCGCCCGGCCGCCTCGATCGCCTCCAGCCGCACGGCCGGACGTTTGTCGGGAGAGCCGAAATGCGGTCCACCCCGTTCCGAGAGGCGATCCGACACGGTTTCCAGCATCAGCCCCTGCGAGGCTGAAACAGCCTTGAAGCGGCGTGCCGAGGCCTCGTCCATGATGCCGGCATTGATATGCGGCAGCAGGCCCGTCTCCTTCAGCACCAGGCCGGCCATGGACTCCAGATAGTCGAGCGTCGTCGCGAAGCCGAGCGCCGCGAGCGCCTCGCGCGCCGCCCTGTAGCGAAGCTCCGGCTTGTCGCCGAGCGTGAACAGCGCCTCCTTGCAGCCTGCCGCGGCACCGGCACGCGCGATGGCGAGAACCTCGTCGGCCGACAGGTAGGCGGGTGTCCCGTGCCTCGGCGTGTGCGCGAACGTGCAATAGTGGCAGACGTCGCGGCAGAGCTGGGTGAGTGGGATGAAGACTTTGCGCGAGTAGGTGACGGTGCGGCCGAACCCGGCCAGCGTCGAGGCCTCGGCCCGCGCCAGCAAGGACGCGAGGTCGGCGGAGGTCAGGGCGTGGGCGGCCTCCCGATCGAGGATGGCGAGGGGGCCGAGGCCCAGGGCGGCATAGCGCGGCAAGCCATCGAGACGGACGAGGTCCGACGGCAGGTCGATGTCGTGAGCGAGGCCGTCGCGCTCGACGACGACCAACGGCAGCCCGGCCGACGCGGCGAGCTCGCGATGGCGGGCGAAGCTCGCCTTGCCGAAGGCCGGTGCAAACGGCGCGGGCAGTGGCAGGAGAAGGGCGTTGGTGCCTTCACGGGCCTCGTCGGGGGCGATGGCGCCCATGGCGTCCCCCGCGGCTCGAAGAACAGCCTCGATCTCGGTCGGCGTCGCCAGCGGCACGTCGCCGGGAACGATCAGCGCGCGCTCGGCGCCCTCGTGAGCCGCCGCGGCGAGGCCGAAGGCGATCGAGGCGTTCATGTCGGCGGCGACCGGCTCTCCGACCACGTGCGCTCCGAGCCGTGCGGCGGCTGCCGCCACGTCAGCGTCGCGCGTGACGACCAGCGTCCGCTCGATCGTTGGTACCCTTACGAGGGTCGCCAGAACGTCCTCGAGCATGGCGAGCACAAGGGCACGCCGCCGCGACGGCGGCAGCTCGGCGCCCAGACGCTGCTTGGCAGCGTCGAGGTCCTTCATCGGCACGACCGCGAACGTGCGTGGCATGATCCGGCGGGGGCGGCGCGGCTCAGTCATGCGTCGGTCTCCGGCGTACGCTGGCGAAGGCGCCGGCAGAAGCCGAGTGCTTCCCGGCCGAGCGCCATGCGATCCTCGAGCGTCCGCATGATGGTATTGGTGACGTGGGTAGCAATCGGCAACGCGCCCGCCCGGTCCGCATCGACCGTATCGAGCACGAGGCCATCGATCAGCCCGGCATAATGGGCCACAATTGCGGCGACGTCCAACGGCAGGCCGAGCTCGGCCATGATCTTCGCCGTCGGTCCCTTGATCGCCAGTCCGCCGACCAGCGGCGTCACGGCCACGCAGGGTACCCGGCGGTGCGTCATGCACGCGCGCCATCCCGGTACCGCGAGAATCGGATCGATGCTGAGCCACGGGTTCGACGGACAGACGATGATTCCGGCGAGATCGGGATGGTCGAGCGCGGCTCGCGCGGCAGGAGCCGGGTCTGCGGCCGCGGCGCCATCGAAGTGGATGGCCCTGATCCGCGGCTCGGCCTTGCGGCCGACGAAATAGGTCTGGAAGGCGAGCATGCCCTCGTCGGTCTCGATCACGGTCGCGACGGGCTGATCGCTCATCGGCACCACAGTCGGGCCGATGCCGAGGTGAAGGCGCAGGTGGTCGGTCACGTCCGAAAGCGTGCGCCCTTCGGAGAGCATCGTGGTGCGCACGGCGTGTGTGGCGAGATCCTTGTCGCCGAGGCGAAACCAGGTCGGGCCGCCGAGGCGGGCGAGGCCATCCATGAAGCTCCAGGTCTCCCCCTCGAGACCCCAGCCGAGCTCGCGATTGGACATTCCTGCGAGCGTGTAGAGCACCGTGTCGATGTCGGGCGAGACGTGGAGCCCGAGGTGGCGGAAATCGTCGCCCGTGTTGACGACGATGGTCAGCGCCTCGGGCGGGAGAACGCGGGCAAGGCCGAGCGCCAGCTTGGCGCCGCCGATGCCGCCGCAGAGAGCGACCCAGCGCTCGTTCGTGGCGCCTGTGTCTCCCGTGCATCCTCCCGAGCTCACCGGAACATGTCCTCCTGGCCGGGCCGTACGAGGTTGCGGGCCGGCCGCTCCGGTGCATTGCGAACCGGTGTACGGACCAGAGCGGCTGGCGTTCCCTCCGCGGCCTCGCCCATGACCAGCACGGCGGCCGCTGCGATGCTGTCGGCGAAGGCCGTCTCGGTGACCATCAGGACGCGGCCGTTCATGTCGGTCTCGCCGCGCTGGTCGATCAGCGACGGGATGCCGGCAGCCCCGATCGCGACGCCGGTGGTGCCGAGCCTCCAGGCCCGGCCGAAGCTGTCCGAGACGACGACGCCGAGCGGAACGCCGTAGTGCTCCTCGAGGCGCGTCTTGAGGCGGAGCGCGCTCGCGTCCGGATCGATCGGGAGCAGCAGCGCGGGCTCGGTCAATCCGCTCGACTCGACGTTCGACTGGTCGATGCCGGCATTGGCCATGACGAGACCCAGTCGATGGGCGACGATCATGACGTTCCTCTTCGCCCTCAGCACCTCCGTCGATTCGCGAAGCACCAGCTCCACCAGCCGCGGGTCCTTGCCCGTGACCTCCGCCAGCTCCTGGGCCCGCGCCGATGGCGTGACAGCCGCCACGTCGACAGTCCGGCCCTCGGCCTTCGACACGATCTTCTGCGCCACGACCAGGATATCGCCCGCCGCCGGAACCAGCCCCTCGCTGCAGATCGCGTCGATCAGAAGGCGTCCGAGATCGTCGCCTGGCTTGACCCGTGGCAGGCCTCGGAGAGGCCAGACGCTCAGAGCCGGCTGCGGGGCGGGCTGCATGGTCAGTGACTCACGTCTTGGGGCCGAAGCCCGTGATCCGGATCGAGGCCCCGTCGACCTTATACGTGCGGTTGATGCCGATGATCACCGACGTCAGCGCCTCGGCAGCGGCCGAGTTGGCGAGGGGGCCGGCATGGAGCCCGCGCACGCCGAGCGCCTCCGCGAGCTTGATCGCGACCTCGCGGTCCTCGGCCTTGTCGCCGAACACCAGCACGTCGCAGTCGAGCGCCAGGTCGATCTGCTCGAGCTTGTGCGCGGCGACATTGTGGAACGCGGAGACGACGCGCACGCCCTCGCCGAGGCGCTGGCTGGCGGCGACGGCGGCGCAGCCCTCGGGAGGGAGCTGCACGCGGGCGACACGCGGCGGCATCAGCGGCACGGTAGTGTCGACGAGGAGCTTGCCCTGAATCACCGGCTTGATGTCGTCGAGGACGGCCGGCGCGGTCGCGAACGGGACGGTGAGGACGATCACCTCGCCGGCGGCCGCAGCCTCGCGGTTGGCCATGCCGCGCGGCTTCGCGCCAGTAGCATAGTCGGCCAGCGCGGTGGCCGCGGACTCCGCCTTGTCGGCGGTGCGCGAGCCGATCACCAGCGCGTAGCCCGCCTTGGCCCAGCGGCGAGCGAGCCCCGTGCCGAGGTCGCCGGTGCCGCCGATGACGGCGATGGTGGGTTTCGTGTCGGACATGGAGACTTGCCTCGGGTTCGTGCGAGCCGGCTTGCGGGATGCTCTTGGCTTCCAAGAGAGCTGCCGGCTGGTCTTGGCTCGGCAGTCACCTAAGCAGGTTGCCGCGCATCAGCCAACTGGGTCGCGTGACGTGCGGCTGGAAGCGGCGCGTCGCCGCCCGGTAGATCGACGTCACGACCACCCCCCACGACGCGACTTCCCGGACTGTGACCGGCGTGAATGGCCCGCACCGGTAGCGGGTGCTATAAGGCAACCATGAACGCGCCCCTGCTGACATACCGGATGACCGTCGAGCAGTTCCTCGACTGGATGGATGCGCGCGTCGCCGCACTCCCCTACGACGAGCCGAAGTGGGAGCTTTTCGACGGGGTGCCCGAGATGCAGGAGCACGAGACCTGGCGGCATGCACAGTCGAAGCTTTCGATCACGCTGGCAATCCGCGATGCCATTCGTCGCTCCGGTCTGGCCTACGAGGTCGGCATCGATGGTCTCGGCGTCCGGATCGGGCCGAAGGAGAGCTACCAGCCCGAGGCGGTCGTTTTCCCGAAAGGTCTGATTGCCGAGACGGACCGGCACGCGCCGCAGCCGATAGTGGTCGTGGAGGTGCTGTCACCATCGACGCGCAGCAAAGACCTGAAGATCAAGGCCGAGGGCTATGGCCGGGTCGCGTCGATCGAGCATTATCTCGTGATCGACCCGGAGACGCGGGAGGTGCTGCACTATCGCCGCCGTGGCGAGGGGCTCGTGCCGGAGCCCGAGGCCCTCTCGTCCGGCACGCTGCGACTCGAGCCGCCGGGGCTCGAGCTCGACGTCGCGGGGATGATGGGGTGATTGCCCCACTTGGAGCATCGAATGGACTACACGAAGATCATCACGATCGAGCCGGGCAAGCGGGGCGGGCAACCGTGCATCCGCGGTCTGCGCGTGACTGTTACCGATGTGCTCGAGTATCTCGCCGGTGGTATGAGCGAGGACGAAATTCTGCGCGACTTTCCATATCTGACGAGAGAGGACATCCGCGCTTGCTTGGCTTTCGCTGCCGAGCGAGAGCGGCGCCTTATGATCGCAGCTCGCGAATAATTCTACCGCTCAGAGTTGACAGCGGCGGCACGTCCATATGCTCGCCATAGCCGAAATATGGGGAGCCAACACTGCAGCTTCTACTCGACGCAAACCTGTCGCCGCGCCTCGCAGGCTCGCTGCAGGACATATTTCCGGGCACAGCTCATGTCTTTGATTTCGGCGGTATCGCGCAGGATGACAGGCTGATCCGGGACTACGCGCAGCTTCATGGTTACGTGATCATGTCGAAGGACAGCGATTTCCAGCGCATGAGCTTTCTTCTTGGCCATCCTCCGAAAGTGATCCGGCTTCGTGTCTGGAACGCCGGCACACGGGAGATCGAGCGGTTGATCAGGCTCAGCGGCGGCGAAATTTCGAGATTCGGGACCGATGCGATCGCTTCCTTCCTTCTTATCGATCTGTAAAGTGCCGATCCAGTCGTAGATCGCGAGGCGCGAGGCACGCGACCGCCAGCCAACGAGGCTTAACCCCATGTCCACCACCCCCACCACCAACACCGATCCGATCTGGTCCTACGTCGAGGCCAAGCGGGAGCCGTTCCAGGGGCTCTCGGACCGGGTGTGGGCAATGCCGGAGATCGCCTACACCGAGCACCGCTCCGTCGCTGAGCACCTCGCGATGCTGAAAGCCGAGGGTTTCCGCATCACGGAGAATGTCGCAGGCATTCCGACGGCGGTGATGGGCGAGGCGGGCGAGGGCGGCCCGGTGATCGCCATTCTCGGCGAGTACGACGCGCTACCGGGCCTCTCCCAGGTCGGCGGCATCGCCGAGCCGAAGCCGCTCGAGACGGGCGGCCATGGGCATGGCTGCGGCCACAACATGCTCGGCTCGGCGGCGCTTCTGGCAGCCACCGCCGTCAAGGACCTGCTCGCCGAGGCCGGCATCAAGGGGCGGGTGCGCTACTACGGTTGTCCGGCCGAGGAAGGTGGCGCCGCCAAGGGCTTCATGGTGCGCGACGGCGCCTTCGACGACGTGGATGTCGCCATCTCGTGGCATCCGGCGTCCTTCAACCGGGTGGACGATGCGCTCTCGCTCGCCAACATGCGCATCGACTTCACGTTCCACGGGCGTGCATCGCATGCCTCGGCCTCGCCGCATCTCGGCCGCAGCGCTCTCGACGCGGTCGAGCTGATGAGCGTCGGCGTGCAGTACCTGCGCGAGCACATCCCGCAGGACAGCCGCATTCACCACGCCATTCTCGATACGGGCGGTGTCGCGCCGAACGTGGTGCAGGCCAAGGCGAAGGTGCGCTATGCGATCCGTGCGCGCGACCTCACCGCGCTCAATGCGCTGGTGCCGCGCGTCAAGGCGGTGGCCGAAGGTGCCGCGATGATGACCGAGACCAAGGTCGAGATGCAGGTTGTCAGCGCTGTCTCGAACCTCCTCTACAATACGCCGCTTTCCGATGCGATGCAGCGCGTTTTCGACCGCCTCGGCGGGCCGGGCTTCGACAAGACCGACCACGAGTTCGCGGCCAAGATCCAGGCGACGCTCGGGCCGGACGACATCGCCTCGGCCTACCGCAAGGTCGGCGTGGAGCCGAGGCCCGAGCCGCTCTGCGACTACGTGCTGCCGATCGACCTCCGGGGCGAGCCGATGATCGGCTCGACGGACGTGGGCGATGTCTCCTGGAAGGTGCCGACGGTGCAGGCCCGCGTCGCGACGCATGCCATCGGCACGCCCGGTCATTCCTGGCAGATCACGGCGCAAGGTGTCGTACCGGCTGCCCACAAGGGCATGGTGCACGCGGCCAAGGTGATGGCGGGTACGGCCATGGAGGCCCTGCGCAACCCGGCGTTGATCGCGGCCGCCAAGGCCGATCATGCAAAGCGAACGGGTGGCAAGCCCTACCAGTGTCCGATCCCGGCCGACGTCAAGCCGCCGATCACTCAGAAGCCGGGGCGCTAATCAACGCGATCCGGCTTCGTCAACCGGAAGTCGGCAGCGCGGTGCCCCTGCTGGTGGGCGTCCGGTCTGCCGGAAGCACCGTCGCGAGCGCATTGCGGAACGGCTGCACCATGGCACCCTGCACTGTGTGCGGGGAAACCGCCTGCGGCTCGATGCCGAAGGTCAGGCGCTCGCGGTCCCGCGACGGGATGTGCAGCGTGCCGAACACCCAGTCGAACACGGCGAGCGAGCTGCCGAGGTTCTTGTCGAAGTGGATCGGGTTGGTCGAATGGTGGATCTGGTGATGGGCCGGCGACACCAGCAGACGGCCCAGCCAGCCGGTGAACGGGATCCACATGTGCGAATGCTGCAGGTGGTTGGTGAGGTATCCGAACAGGAACGCGATCGCGTTGATGCCGAGCAGCGTGATCTCTGGCACCTTTCGGCCGAGCAGCCAGTACGTCAGACCGCCGACGAGTCCCATGACGATGGCGGTGATGTTGTAGAAGACGATCGTATCCACCGGATGCACGCGAGCGTTGGTCAGCGGTGACAGGGTCTCGGCCGCGTGGTGCACCTTGTGGAATTCCCACAGGAACGGAATGCGGTGCGCTAGGTAGTGGTCGATCCAGTAGCCGAGCTCATAGGCGAGGAACAGCGCGATCGTGACGACGGTCATGGCCAGCCACTCGGGCAGGGGGACCGGCTCCGGGGCGCCGAGCATGGTCGAAAGACCGGCGCCGAGGCCGCGCGAGATCGCCTGGCCCGACAGCACCGCCCAGCCGAGCAGAAGGCCGAAAAGGAAGATGTTGAAGGCGGCGAGGCCGATGTCGGCGCGGGCGGATGCAGTGCGCCACCAGCGGCGCGGCAGCAGGGCGCGCAGGAGGACTGCAGGCCGCACGGCTCGGCCAGAGCGGCGCCGCAGCAGCAGAAATGCCGTAGCGATCAGGAAGGCAGTCAGGAGCGAGGTGGCTGCGAAGGCACCGGTTGGCGCGATGAAGGCTCTCGAGACCACGGCCGCGAGGTATCCGGCGATCGCCTCGGCGATTTCGACGGGAGTGCTCCAACTCATGACGGCCTCGACGCGCTCACCACACGAGGCAACGAGGCTACGGCGTCAGCATTAAAAAGTGCTGAGAGGCCCTCCGCCTGATTTCACGGACACTTTTCTGCAGATCGGGCGTCGGCCGACGGGTCTGCGGCGGCGGAGATGGCCATTGGGCCGCCCGCCCAGGACCAGTCCTCGACAAGCACGCTTCGATGCCATATATTTCTGTCATGACAGAAACAACCCAGAAGAAGCCTTCGATGCCCGCCGCCGTGGAGCGCTTCGTGCTGCATTGGGGGGAGATGGGTACGGTCTGGGGTGTCAACCGGTCCATCGGGCAGATCCACGCCCTGCTCTATCTGTCCGGACGGCCGCTCACCGCCGAAGACGTCGCCGAGACGCTGACGCTGGCGCGGTCCAACGTGTCCAACTCGCTCAAGGAGCTCATCGGCTGGGGGCTCGTACGCCGCGTGCCGGTGCTGGGCGACCGCCGCGACTTCTTTGAGGCCGAGAGCGACCTTTGGGAAATGATCACACGCATTGCCGAGGGCCGGAAGGCGCGCGAGCTCGATCCCACCGTTGCCATGCTGAGGACGGCGAGGGCCGAGGCCGAGGCCGACCGCTTCATCGACCCAACGACGCGCGGGCGCATCGTCGCCATGCTCGAGCTCACCGAGAGCCTCGACAGGTGGGCACGCGACATGCGCCAGGTGCCGCGGTCGAAGCTTGCCCTGGTGCTGCGGCTCGGAAGCGCTATCCTGCGCTTCCTGCCCGCGAGGCCTGACAAAATCGAGAGCGAAGCTGTGGTCAAGGACAGGACGTGATCCACTCCCCCATGCCATCCAGCGAGGCGTTTTTTTTGGAAGGATGTTTCTGTCATGACGGAAATAACTGACGAAGCGAAACTCGAAGATCGGCGCTCCTGCGCCGCTGCAGTCGGGGGCCTGGCCGTGGCGTCTCATGCGAGACCGGAGACGCGCTTTCGCGATCTTCTCGGTCCCGAGGCCTGGTACCGGCTTCCCGCCGTCATCCGCGAGCGGTTCTCGCGGAACCTCGCGCCCGGCGAGTCGCGCCTGTTCCACGGCGAGGTCGTCGAGACCTCCGTGACGACGACCGGCCGCCTCCTCGCCCGTCTCGCAGCCATTTTCGGCAGCGCCCTCCCGGACGAGCACGGTGCGACCGGCCCCGCCACGGTCATGGTGACCGAGCGCCCCGATCTCGGCGGCCAGCTCTACGCTCGCCTCTACACGCGGAGCGGTCTGCCCCAGACCATCTGCTCCGTGAAGCGCTTCGCCGGACCGACCGGGCTCGAGGAGGCCATCGGCGCCGGCCTGTTGATGCGGCTCACCGTGCATGTCGAGCCCGCCGCGCTCGTGTTCCGGAGCGCGGGCTACGCCGTCGAGATCGGGGGCCTCTGTGTGTCGTTGCCGCGCTGGCTCGAGCCCGGCAGCGCCACCATTACACACCGTGACGAGGGCGGCGGGCGATTCACGTTCGAGTTGACCCTGGACCATCCGTGGCTCGGCCGGCTCGTGCATCAGACCGCACATTTCGAGGAGCTGCCGTTGTGAGCCCGTGACTGTGGCGTGCACAGGGCTGTAGCTCTCCTATGACGCCAGGTGCCCTCGAAGCAGGCCTGAGCGGACGCGCCCATCCGCAAGCAACCGCTACCTTGCGGGCGCGAGGCGGTTGAGGCCGTCGCGGCCTGCCCCGCCGCTTGCCAGAGGCCTCGATTGGCGGCAAGGGTTGCAGTCTTACGCTTCGGCCCCATGGCCGGCACCGCATGAACAATTCGGAATGGCCGCTCCCGATGCTCACGTCCTCTGAACTGCTGATCGAGCTCTTCTCCGAGGAGATTCCGGCCCGCATGCAGGCGCGCGCCGCGGACGACCTCAAGCGGCTCGTCCTCGAGGGCCTCGGCAAGCGCGGCCTCCGCTACGGCACCGCGCTGTCGTTCGCGACCCCGAGGCGGCTGACGCTCGCCGTGGAGGCCGTGCCGGCGATGTCGCCGGCGGTCTCCGACGAGCGCAAGGGGCCCCGTGTCGGCGCGCCGGAAGCGGCGATCCAGGGCTTCCTGAAGAGCACGGGGCTGGGCTCCATCGGCGAGGCGAAGGTCGTCGAGGACGGCAAGAAGGGCAGCTACTACGTCGCGCACATCGAGCGGCCAGGTCAGCCAGCGCCGATCATCATCGCCGACGTGCTGAAGGAGACGCTCGAGAAGTTCCCCTGGCCGAAGTCGCAGCGCTGGGGCTCGGGCACCTTCCACTGGGTCCGGCCGCTGCATTCGATCGTCTGCCTCTATGCCGGCAAGGTCGTTCCGGTCGAGGTGGGCGGGGTGCACAGCGGCAACGTCACGCGCGGCCACCGCTTCCACGGCAACGTGCCGTTCGAGGTGAGGAATTTCGAGGACTACGGCACCAGGCTCGCCGCCGCGAAGGTGCTGCTGCCCGCGTCGGAGCGCGCGGAGATGATCCGCGAGCAGGCCGAGGCGCTGGCCCGGAAGGCCGGGCTCGAGCTGGTCGAGGAAGAGGCGCTGCTCGCCGAGAATGCCGGCCTCACCGAATGGCCGACCGTGCACATGGGCACCTTCGACGACGCCTTCCTCGCCGTCCCGGGCGAGTGCCTGACGACGTCCATGCGCGCGCACCAGAAGTGCTTCTCGCTCCGTGATCCCGCAACCGGCAAGCTCGCCAACCGCTTTCTGATGGTCGCGAACCTCGTCGCCGCCGACGGCGGCCACGAGATCATCAAGGGCAACGAGAAGGTCATCCGCGCCCGGCTCTCGGACGCCCGCTTCTTCTGGGAGCAGGACCTGAAGCGCAAGCTCGAGCCGATGCACTTCGAGCTGAAGGGCATCACGTTCCACGAAAAGCTCGGCACCCAGTGGGACCGCATGGAGCGGATCACCGAGCTTGCTCGCCAGATCGCGGGGGCGGTCGACGCCGAGCCCGATCTCGCCGGGCGCGCGGCGCAGCTGTGCAAGGCCGATCTCGTCTCCGGCATGGTCGGCGAGTTTCCCGAGCTGCAGGGCCTGATGGGCCGCTACTACGCCGAAGCCGAGCACATGAACCCGAAGATCGCCGCGGCGATCGAGGAGCACTACAAGCCGCGGGGGCAGAGCGACACGGTGCCGACGGCGCCAGTCTCGATTGCGGTGGCGCTGGCCGACAAGCTCGACACGCTGGTCGGGTTCTGGGCCATCGGCGAGAAGCCGACGGGGAGCGGCGATCCGTATCAGCTCCGGCGTGCGGCGTTGGGTGTGATCCGGATCGTGCTGGAGAATGATTTGCGGGTGCCGCTGGTGCGCATTATTGGAGCAGCTCAAGCAGAGCTCAAGAAACAGAATTATTGGCCGGCTCCAGATACGCTTCCTGGCGAGAGCGAAGAAGATAGCCAGAAACGTATTCTTGCCAAATTCGACCTCCTCTCCTTCTTCGCCGACCGCCTGAAGGTCCACCTCCGCGAGAAGGGTGCGCGGCACGACCTGATCGATGCGGTGTTCGCGCTCGGCGGGCAGGACGACCTCGCGCTGATCGTGCGTCGGGTCGAGGCGCTGGATGATTTCCTCAAGACTGACGACGGCGCTAACCTGCTCGCCGGCGTCAAGCGTGCCGCCAACATCCTCTCGATCGAGGAGAAGAAGGACAAGCGCAGCTATGCCGGCGACTACGACATCAAGCTGCTCGTCGAGGACGCCGAGACGGCGCTCGCCGCCGCCATCGAGCAGGCCAAGCAGGACACCGTGGCTGCGCTCAACGTCGAGAATTTCACCGGCGCCATGAACGCGCTGGCCGACCTTCGTGCGCCGGTCGATGCCTTCTTCGAGAAGGTGACGGTCAACGCGCCCGATCCGAAGCTTCGCGAGAATCGCCTGAAGCTGCTCTCTGAAATCCGCGCCGCCACGCTGAACGTGGCCGACTTCTCGAGGATCAGTGGTTGATCTCGTCCCCTCTCCCCATTGCTCCGCTCCTGCAATGGGGAGAGGGGGCGCCCGCACCTTATCGGGGTGAACCCATGAACCTCACCGATCACGAGCAGGCGATGCTGGCGGGGGCGGAAGGCCCCGCGCGGCAGTATGCGATGGAGCAGATCGTCAGCGTCGGCCGCTTCTTCGACGCAAAAGACACGGTGGCCATTTCCCAGGTGCACATCATGGCCGACCCGGAGGCGCTGGGTCCGTCGGGTTTGGCATTTCTCGAGCAGCTGGCTGCCCTCCCGAAGGCGCAGCGGCGCGTCCGTGTGCCGACCGTCACCGACCCGCGCGGCGTCGATTTCGCGGCCTACAAGCGGCTCGGCCAGACCGAGGCCATGGCCGATCTCGAGCGGCGCGCGACGGCCGCGTTCGAGGCGCTCGGCGTGATGATGACCAACACCTGCATCAACTATCAGTCGGTGATCCCGCCGGTGAAGGGCGAGCACATCGCCTTCGGAGACACGGGCTCCTCGATCTATGCCAACAGCGTGCTCGGCGCACGGACGAATTTCGAGGGCGGGCCATCGGCATTGGCTGCGGCGCTGACCGGCCGGACGCCGCGCTACGGCTTTCATCTCGACGAGCGCCGCCGCGGAACGACGCACTTCGAGGTGACGGCACGGCCGCACGATCTCGCCGAGTGGGGCGCTCTCGGCGCCATCGTCGGCCGCGCCATGACGAGCTATTGGGAGGTGCCGGTGCTCTCCGGGCTCGCGCCGCCCGTGACATCGGACGAGATCAAGCAATTCGGCGCGGCGCTGGCGAGCTTCGGCTCGACGCCGCTGTTCCACATGCCCGGCGTGACGCCCGAGGCACCCGATCTCCAATCGGCGTTCGACGGGCCGGTGCCGGCAGCCCGCCGGATCGGTGACGCGGACGTGGCAGCCTTGATGGCCTCCTACCGCCCGAAGGACGACAAGCTCGACGTCGTGGTGTTCGCGGCGCCGCAGCTCTCGCTGTTCGAGATGCGCGAGCTGGCCGGCCTGCTCGACGGCAAGCGCCTCTCGCCGAAGGTTGCCATGCTCGCCGCGACGTCGCCGGACATCAAGGCGGCGGCTGATCGGATGGGGCTCACGGCGACGATCGAGGCGTCCGGCGCGGTCGTGCTCTCAGGCGTCTGCTTCTATCAGATGTATGCCCGCGAGATCGGCCAGGCCAACGGCTGGACCCGTCTCATGTCCAACTCCGCGAAGATCGTCAACATCCTCGGCGGCTACGGCTACGAGCCGGTGCTGGCCTCGATGGAGGCTTGTGTCGAGAGTGCGGTGGCGGGGCGGATCACGGGCCTCGGGAGGTCGGCATGAGCATGGAAGCTGGCACGGGGCGCATCTGGCGTGGCCATCCCGGCCCTGGTGCGAGGGTCGAGGGCGAGGCGCTGGTGGCGGCCGACAACTTCTCGGCGCGCTACGATCTCGATCTGACGAAGGGCATCTTCTCGCGGCCGACGCACAAGCTGGTCGGGGAGAGCTACGTCGGCAAAATTCTGGTGCTCAACATCGCAAAAGGCGGTGTCGCGACGGCCTGGATGCTGCGCGAGATGGTCGAGCGGGGGCTCGCGCCGAAGGCGCTGATCCTCAATTTCGCCAATCCGATCATGGCGCAGGGGGCGGCGTTCGCGAAGCTGCCGCTGATCGACCGGTTCCCGGTCGACATCACCGCCGTGGTGCAGACGGGGCGACGGCTCGCGGTCGATCCCGAGGCGGGTACGGTGGCTGTCGTCTGACCGAGCGGCCTACTCGCGGCGCAACAGCTTGTTGGTGATCACGTTGGCCCAGCCCTTGGCGGCGAACGATTGCTTGACCGCGTCGGGATCGTAGACGTCCTGCACCCAATCGAAGAACTCGATCGGCCGGACAGCATTGTCTGCCAGATAGCACTCGAAGAAGTGATCGAGAATTCCGGTGTCGGCCTGCCGGATGTGACCGTACTTGAGCGAAAGCTGGGAGCGGGCCTCGGTGACCGGCCTGCCTTCGGCGACGATGAGGTAGAGCGTGCTCATCAGGCCGGCCCGGTCGGCACCGGACTTGCAGTGGAAAAGCACCGGCCCATCGAGACTGCGAATGAGGTCGCGGGCGCCGAGAAGCTCCTCCTTCGAGGGCGCGGCGCGCGACCGAACCTGGTAATCGACGAGCCGCACCCCTTGACGGCGGCACGCCAGACTCTCCAGCCAGTAGCTGCCGCAGTAGCGGGGACCGCGGAGGTTGACGATGGTCCTGACGCCCAGGCGGGCGATATGGCGGATCTGATGGGGTGCCGGCTGCGCCGAGCGCCACGCTTTCGGCCCGAGCCGATGCAGGTTCAGATAGAAAAGCCGGAACAGGCCGTGGTCAACCAGCAGCATGTCCGCATAATTGACCGCCGGGCCCAGCGAATTGCGAACCCATTCCGGCGCCCCATCGGCAATTCCCTGCCGCCAGCCGCGCACGATCCGGCGCATGGCGCGCCGTTGATGCTTGGCAATCTTGCCCATGGCCGGCAGTCGGTTCCTCCTCGAAGCGGCACCCGGCCTCGCGGCGGGCTTGTGATGGCATTCGCTCTCGTGCCTGCGGTCACAGGTGCCAAAGAGCAATGGTTTGCACAAATTGCAATAGGCCCCACCAGCGCAGGTGTCATCCCATCGTCGCGGCGCAACAGACTTGTCGCTGGGCACCCGTAAGGCCCGCGGGCGACAGGCGGCGCGGCACGGGTGCCCGGTGCCGCACCCCGCGCGGAACCACGCTGCGCTGCGGCTGGGCTTGACCTCGGTGGATGCCTGCGCCACAAGCCCCAACCGGTAATCCCGACAGTCATCCCGCCACCGGAAGCACCCACATGGCAGCGAAAGCAGCGGCGACGCCGGCCCATTGGTCCGACGACGTCTTCCGCGAGATGAAGGCACGCGACATCAAGACCGTGTGCACGATCCCCGACGGCGGACTCACACAGCTCCTCAAGAAGGTCGAGGCAGACCGCGAGATGCGTCTCGTCACGCTGTCGACCGAGGAGGAGGGCATGGGAGTTGTCGTCGGCCAGTGGGCAGGCGGGGTCAGGGCCATGGTCGCGATGCAGTCGTCGGGGGTCGGCAACTGCATCAACGCGCTCGGTTTCCCGGCGGCCTACCGCGCGCCGTGCCTGATGTTGGTTACGATGCGCGGCCAGTGGGGCGAGTTCAATCCGTGGCAGATCCAGATGGGGTCGGCCGTCCGGCCAGCGCTCGAGGCGGTCGGCGTGCGCTGCTTCCCGGTCGAGAAGCCGGACGAGATCGCCGAGACGTTCGCTGCGGCCGCCGACATGGCCTTCAACAGCAGCATTTCCGCCGCCGTGCTGGTCAGCCAGCGCGTGATCGGTGCAAAGGGGTTCGGACAGAAGTGAGGGGATGATGAGCAAGGCACCGGCGAAAAGCGCCCCCACATCGAACAAGCTGCAGCGGCGGCCCTTCGTCGCCGAGCTGATGAAGCATCGCGGCAGCGGACTCGTGGTCACCGGGCTCGGCAGCCCGACTTGGGATCTGTTCGCGGCTGGCGACCGGCCCGACAATCTCTATTCATGGGGTGGCATGGGCCTCGCAGTGCCGACAGCGCTGGGTCTCGCCATGGCGCAGCCCGGCCGTCGCGTGTTGGCCTTGACCGGCGACGGCGAGATGATGATGGGCATCGGCTCGCTGGGTGTCGTCGCCGACCAGGCTCCGGCCAACCTCGCGATCCTCGTGCTCGACAACGAGACCTTCTCGGAGACGGGGCGGCAACGGGGGCTGACCGGCAGCCGGGTGGACCTGTGCGCCGTGGCGAGGGGCTTCGGCATTCGCGAGACCATGCTCGTCACCGAGGCGAGCCAGTCGTCGGAGCTCGCCGACCTCCTGTTCAAGGCGCCGGGACCGATCCTGGCTGTGGCCAAGATCGCCTTGAGCGAGGATCCCTGGCGGCTCCCGGAGAAGGACGGGGCGGCCATCGGACGACGCTTCAAGATCTCGCTCGGCCTCGAGAAGCCTTGACGGGTGGCTGATGCATCACTGTGACCGCATTGCCTCTTTTCCAGGCAATGCGGGCCTGCCAAGCTCCTGCCGCAGCGCGAGGTTGCAGTCGACCTTACGATCCGGCCAGTCGGGGAGCTAGGTAGCGTCCGTGTGCACGCGTCTCCACGCGATCGGCTTTCCTTGCGAGATGGATCGGCGCACAGCCGAGTTCATCGGCACGGCGGCGCTCAACGCCAAGCGTCGCATTGCCTGCGCCGAGGGAGAGTATCGGATCTGGCGGTCCCCGGCCGGTGCCGAGATCTGGCTGCATTACCCGAGCCGCGATAGGCCATTCTCTCGGACCGGCGGCAGCGCCGGTACACCAAGCGGGTTCGATCCAATCGGCGATCTGATGGGGATGACTGTCGTGCACGCGGGGGCGAGCGTGATGCGCATGCGGCTCGCGCGGGTGCTGAGGGTGTCCAAGGACAATCCGCTCGACGGGACCTGCGTCGCGATGCTCGGCTCGCAGCGGTCGAGCGATAAACCGATCGCCTTCACGTTCGAGCTGGTCGGCTATGCCGAGACGCGGCATGCGACCGGTGCGGAGGCGCGCGTTCGGGTCACGGCCCTGGCGCAGTGGGTCTGGGCCTTCGCACGCGAGGACGCCTATCTCGCTGCGACACCCTCGCACCGTTTGATCGGCAAGGGGGCCATGGCGCAGGCCGAGCCCGGCATGCTTCCGGATGCGCCCCTGATCTATCGGCCGAAGCCCGGCACGTTGTGGCTGGTGACGGGTGAGGTGCGCCGATCGGTGCGCCTCGTCAATCCGGTGACGCGGGCGCCGTACTACTGGGTGCTGCTCGCGACCGACCGTGGCGATATCGATCTCGTCGCGAGCCCGGATCGGATCGAAGGCGACGTCTCCGACGGTCACACCCTGCAGGCTGTCGTCACGACGGCCGGGCGGATCATCGAGGAGCTGCATTGAGCAGGCGCCCGGGGTGTCCGTTTGTGCACAGTCCGACCCACGAGCGCCGCCGGCGCATCGTCATCCGTCGAGCTTGAAGTCGGCGAACCTGGCGCGCAGGTCCTTCTTCGAGACCTTGCCGGTCGCGGTCAGCGGCAGGGCGTCGACGAAAACCACCTCGTCGGGCACCTGCCACTTGGCAAGCTTCGTTCCGACGTGGGCGAGCACTTGCTCCTTCGTCGGCTCGGCGCCCGGCGCCTTGACGACCACCAGCAGCGGACGCTCGTACCACTTCGGGTGCGGCACGGCGATCACGGCGGCGTTGGCGACCCCCGGGCAGCCGATGGCCACGTTCTCGACGTCGATCGAGCTGATCCACTCGCCGCCCGACTTGACCAGGTCCTTCGTTCTGTCGACGAGAACGAGCCAGCCGTCCGGCGTGATGGTGGCGACATCGCCGGTGCCGAACCAGCCCTCCTTGTCGATGGCGGCGGCGGTCGCCTTGGGGTTCTCGTAGTAGCCGCTCACGACGGCTGCACCGCGCACGAAGAGCTCGCCCGAGGCCTTGCCGTCGTGAGGAAGGCGGTTGCCATTCTCATCGACGATCTTCATCTCGACACCGAACATGCGCCGTCCCTGGCGGCTCTTGATGTCCATCTGCTCGTCGAACGGCAAGGCGCGCTCCTCCGGTGTCATCTGGGTGACGGTTCCGACGGGGCTCATCTCGGTCATGCCCCAGCCGTGGATGATGTCCACTGCGTAGTCGCGCTCATACTGCTCCATGGTGGCCCTTGCGATCGCCGAGCCGCCGGTCAGGATCCGGGACAGATTTCCCGGCTTCCGGCCGCGCTTCTTCATTTCCTCCAGCAGTCCGAGCCAAACCGTCGGAACGCCCCAGCCGCCCCACACAGCTGTCTCGTCCATGAGGTCGAATAGGCTCGAGCCGTCGAGGCGCGCGCCCGGCATGACGAAGGGTGCTCCGGTCAGCGCGACGATGAAGGGCAGACCCCAGGCATTGGCATGGAACAGGGGCACGACCGGCAGGATCGGACGCGTCGGCAGGAACGAGCCCTGCGCAGCCGCGATGACATAGAACGAATGCAGCAGCGTCGAGCGGTGCGAGTAGAGCGCCCCCTTGGGATCGCCCGTGGTGCCCGACGTGTAGCAGAGTGCGCAGGCGGAGTTTTCGTCGAGCTCGCGCCAGGCGATCTCGGGCTCACCCAGGGCGAGCAACTCCTCGTAGCAGAGCATACCGGGAATCGGATCACCGGCCGGCATGTGGGCGCGGTCGGTCAGCGCCACGTAGGTCTGAATCGGCGTGAAGCTGGGCTTGAGCTTTGCGACAAGCGGCACGAAGGTCGTGTCGAGGAACAGCATCGTGTCCTGGGCATGGTTCACGATGTAGGTCATCTGCTCGGGGAAAAGTCGCGGATTGATCGTGTGGCAGACAGCGCCGATGCCGGCGATGGCGAAGTAGAGCTCGAAGTGGCGGTAGGTGTTCCAGGCCAGCGTGGCGACACGGTCGCCGGGCTTGACGCCGAGCTTCAAAAGGACATTGGCGAGGCGTGCGACGCGCTGGCGCGTCTGCGAATAGGACTGGCGGTGGATGCCGCCCTCCACGGCCGCGGTCACGATCGGCGTCGTGGCGTGCACCTCGGCAGCGTAGTCGATGATGCTCGAGACCAGCAGCGGCCGGTCCATCATCAAGCCCTTGAGCATTGTCGTCTCCTCCCGGATATGATTGCGCGAAGGGTAGCGGCGGGGGCCGGTGGCGCCAAGGGCGGCGGCCCCGAGAGCGAGGAAACGGGCGATGGCGAAGGTCGATGTCGAGACCCAGGGCGATGTGGCGGTGCTGCGGCTCTCCAATCCGCCGGTGAATGCACTGGCGCACGGAGTGCGCGTTGGGCTTGCCGAAGCCATCCGCGCCGCCATCTCGAGCCCGGCCGTCAAGGCCATCGTGGTGACCGGCGCGGGTCGTGCCTTCTCGGCCGGGGCTGACATCGCCGAGTTCGCGAGCGGCCTCAAGGAGCCCGGCCTGCCCGAGGTGATCGACGAGATGGAGGCCTCGCCGAAGCCGGTGGTGGCTGCCGTAAATGGCCTGGCGCTCGGCGGCGGGCTCGAGGTGGTGCTCGGCTGCCATTACCGCGTGATCGCGAGCTCGGTCGGCCAGCTCGGCTTGCCGGAGGTCAAGATCGGCATCCTGCCGGGGGCCGGCGGCACGCAGCGGCTGCCACGCGTCATCGGGGTCGAGGCGGCGCTCGACGCGATCGTCACAGGTAGCTTCATGAACGCGGCAACCGCGGCCAGGAACGGCCTCGCCGACAAGGTCGTCGAGGGCGATGTCGTCGCCGGAGCGGTCGCGTTTGCGCGCGAGTTGGTGGCGTCCGGCAGGGGGCCCCGCCCGGCATCGGCGAGCCGGCTCGACCCCGCGTCCATTCCGGCGGGCCTGTTCGACAAGAAGCGGGCGGGGCTCGGCAAGCATCCCTCCGGTCCGATGGCGGCACGACATTGCATCGCGGCGGTCGAGGCGGCCGTCGGCTCGGACTACAGGACGGGCGTCGCGCGCGAGAAGGCCCTGTTCGCCGAGCTCGCCGCCAGCCCCTACGCCAAGGCTCTGCAGTACGCGTTTTTCGCCGAGCGCAAGGCGGCCGAAATTCCCGATATCGGCCGGGAGGTCCAACCTCGCCCCGTCGAAACCGTCGGCATCGTCGGTGCGGGCACCATGGGTGTCGGCATCGGCCTCGCGCTTCTGCAGTCCGGACTGCCCGTCACCATCGTCGAGACGACACAGCCGGCGCTCGATCGCGGGCTGGCGCGCATCCGGGACACCATCGAGGGGAATGTCAAGCGTGGGCGCCTGTCGCAGGCGAATGCCGAGAAAATTCTCGGCGGGTTGAAAGGCACGCTCGACCTCGGCGATCTCGGCCGGGCGGATTTCATCATCGAGGCCGGGTTCGAGAAGCTTGCCGTCAAGCAAGAGGTGTTCCGCAAGCTCGATGCCATCGCCAAGCCCGGGGCCGTGCTGGCGTCGAACACCTCTACGCTCGACGTCGACAAGATCGCCGCGGTGACGAAGCGGCCGCAGGACGTGCTCGGCACGCACTTTTTCTCGCCGGCCAACATCATGCGGTTGCTGGAGGTCGTGCGGGGCGCAAAGACGGCGAAGGAAACGCTGGCGACTGCCATGGCCGTCGCCAAGCGCATCAACAAGGTGGGCGTGGTGGCTGGCGTCTGCTTCGGCTTCATCGGCAACCGCATGGTCGAGGCCTACCTCGAGGAGGTGCAGGCCATGATGCTCGAGGGCGCCTCCCCGGCCGAGATCGACGGGGCGCTGGAGGGGTGGGGCCTCGCCATGGGGCCGAACGCCATGATGGACCTCGCCGGCATCGACGTCGGCTACCTCATCCGCCGCGAGCACACATTTTCGGAGGAGCGCCTGCGGCTGTATCGCGTCACGGACCGCATCGCGGAGATGGGCCGGCACGGCCAGAAGACCGGCGCCGGCTACTACAAATACGAGGGCCGCACGCGCACTCCCGACCCGGAGATCGTGGCGATGTTTGCCGAGGAGGCCCGCGCCCAGAGGATCAATCAGCGCACGCTGCCGCCTGAGGAGATCGTCGAGCGTTGCCTGTTGCGCCTTGCAAACGAAGGAGCCCAGCTTCTCGACGAGGGCATTGCGCTCAGGGCCTCCGACATCGACACGATCTATCTCACCGGCTACGGCTTCCCGGCCTGGCGCGGCGGTCCCATGTGGCAGATAGAGACCGCGATCGGCCTCGCCGAAACGGCGGCCAAAGTGAAGGCGTACGAGGCGAAGCACGGTCCGCGCTGGAAGCTCGCGCCGCTGATCGAGAGGCTGGCGCGCGAGGGCGGAACGCTCGCCAAGGCAGGGCCGGCGGCGGGGTGACGCGCTGCCGTGCCTGCCCCGCGGGGCGGGCAGATCCCGCTCTCCGGTCAGCCGGACGGCGGTGCGTCGGGCCGCAGCCGGTGTGACAGGACAGCGAAGCAGGCGAGCGAGACGAGCGCGGCCGTGCCGCACAACATCACGACAGCGCGGGCGCCCCACGTCTCCAGGACCAGCGACAGGACGAACGGCGCGATCGCGGAGACGAGCAGGCGGACCGTGCCGAGGCGGCCGAGCCAGGTGGCATAGGCGCCGGTGCCGTAGAGCTCGAGCACGACGCTACCGCGGACCACGTAGCCGACGCCGCCACCGGCGCCGAACAACACGGCGAACACCAGGCCGGCCCACACATTGCCGATCAGCAGAACGGCGAGCGCCAGCGCAACGACCGCCGAGGCGAATACGGCGACCGTCGTCGCGCGGACCTTGCCGCCCGCCACCATCTCGAAGAAGCGGCCCGCGGTTTGCGAGGGTCCGAAGAGCATGCCGACGGTCACCGCCGCGGCGCCGAGGCCGAGGCCCTCCAGCGTCGGCAGCATCAGAAACGGCAGGCAATAAGCGACGCCGCCGAAGGCAAAGGCCGCCGCAATCAGGCCGAAGGGAGGCGACCGTGTCCCGGTGTGCTGCGGCGCGAAGCGATCCGTGGAGGTGCCGTCGGCCTCGCCCGCACCGGATGGCAGTGACGCCCTGGACAGGGCGCGAGCGAGCGCGGCGATCGGCAGGCAAGCGACGAGCCATGTCGCTGCAAACACGAGCAGCATCGTGCGCCAGCCGATGGCATCCAGCAGCCAAGCCGTGGTCGGCCAGAACACGGTCGACGCGAGGCCGCCCCAGAGCGTGATCTGGCTCATGGCGACGCGGGCCTTGTCGCCGGCGATGTCGACAGCGGCAGCAAAGGTTGCGTCGTACTCCGTCAACTGGCCGAGGCATTGGACGACCAGGAACGCCAGCGCGAACAGCCAAAGCTCGGACGTCAGTGCCATGACAATCAACGCAGCAGCCCGTAGGACGGCGCCGGTCAGGAGCACGGTCGCAGCGCCTGCCCGGTCGGTCCAGCGGCCCAGGCGGGGCGCCAGGATGGCGGTCAACAGCAGCGAGACGGTCAACAAGCCGAAGACGGTGGGCGTGGCAATGCCAAAATCGGCGGCCATGCGCGGCGCTGCAGTCGTCACAGCGTAGTAGGCAACGCCGTACATCAGCAGGGCATAGCATCCGAGGGCATGGATGATTCCGGCTCGGAGCCATTGGGCCGACCGCCAGTCCGACGCCGCCGTGATCATGGTCGCCATGCCCTGGGCTACTGCTCGCCGCGGCGAGTGCTCGCAGCTCGCAGCTCAGTCCGCAATCGAAATGAGGTGCTGGTGTCGATCGCCTGGGCGGAGGCGCCGTTCGAGCCATGTCGCCATTGGCCAGACAGCCACAGTCAATGTGCCGTAGCTGCCACAGCCTGACCGCCACCCTCCTGCCTTGGGTTTCGGCTGAGAGAAATCTTTTTAACTATTTGAATATAAACATAAATATGAATTTTTGAGCGGCAAGCTTCGAGCTCGTTGGATTTCTTTTCCGCTCCATGGGACGGCGGGTGCGGCCAATGCAAACGGTTAAGACTCCATTGACATCCATCAAAACCCATGAGATCCCATCAATGCCCGTCCGCACCGGGCAGGGAAGCGGGCTGCGGCGCCGGGGGCTGTTGAGGGACGGCCGCTGCGCGACCGCCCGTCTCCCGCCGGGGCAAGGTTGGCAAGCATGCAGAGGCGGTCGGCCCCGGGGTGCCGGTCGCGAAGGAAGCTGGGGCGGCGCAGCGAGATGCCGCTCCCGGGACTGGTGTCGAGGAGTGGGCTTCGGCGTCGGGCCGCAGCCGCGTTGAACCGGGGCTTTCGCCGAAGGGATGGACCGCTTTGTCTCGACATTCACGAACAGGATCGATGCGAAGAGCCGCGTTTCCATCCCGGCCCCGTTCCGCGCGGTCCTCGAGCGCGATCGCTACACCGGTGCGCCCGGCGCCGGCCTCTATTGCTACCCCTCGCTCGACGCTCCTGCCCTCGATGCTGGCGGCGAGAGACTGGCGCAGAAGATCGATGGTCTGCTCGGTGGTCTGCCGGACTATTCGGACGAGCGGGACGAGCTGGCTGTCGCGCTGTATGGTGAAGCGCAGTTTCTCGCCATCGACGCGGACGGACGCATCGTGCTGCCCCGGGAGTTGCGCGCCCAGCTCGGCATCGCCGACGGTGTCGCCGAAATCGCTTTTGTCGGGTTGGGCGACAAGTTCCAGCTCTGGGCACCCGAGCGCTTTGCCGAACGGCGCGCGCGGGCACGTGACAAGGTGCGCGAGCACCGACGCATTTTCGCAGCGGGGAGCCGATCGCCGGGGGGGACCGGCGACGGCGGGGAAGGACGGGAATGAGGCCGGGGCGGAGGACCGCACCGGGGGATAGCGGTCCGAGCGCGGGCCCTGGTCACATTCCCGTTCTTCTCGACGAGGTGCTCGCGGCGCTGGCCGTGAAGCCTGGCATGCGCGTCATCGACGGCACGTTCGGCGCCGGCGGCTATACGCGGGCGGTGCTGGACGCTACCCACGACGTGATGGTGCTCGCGCTAGACCGCGATCCGACTGCCATCGCCGCAGGGCGCGCCATCGAGGCCCAGGCGTCTGGACGACTTCTGCTGGCGGAGTGTCGCTTCGGCGATCTGGCGGAGCTGGCCGAAGCGCAGAACTTTGCGCCTGTCGACGGCATCGTGCTCGACATCGGAGTCTCGTCGATGCAACTCGACGAGGCGGGGCGCGGGTTCTCGTTCATGGCCGAAGGGCCGCTCGACATGCGCATGGAGCGACGAGGAGCCAGCGCTGCCGATCTCGTCAACGGGATGGCGGAAGCGGCGCTGGCGGACCTGATCTACCGGCTCGGCGAGGAGCGGCAGTCGCGCCGCATCGCGCGGACCATCGTCAAGGCCCGTGAGAAGGCACCGATCGAGACCACCCGGCAGCTCGCAGAGATCGTGGAGCGGGCAATCGGCCGTAAGCCCGGCGATGACCGCCACCCGGCGACGCGAACCTTCCAGGCGCTACGCATCGCGGTCAACGACGAGCTCGGCGAGCTCGTCCGAGGGTTGTCAGCAGCGGAGCGGGTGCTCGCTCCGGGCGGGCGCCTCGTCGTCGTCACGTTCCATTCGCTCGAGGACCGCATCGTGAAGCGCTTTCTGGCGCGGCGGACGGGGCGCCTAGGGCAGGGCTCGCGCCACGGCCCGCCTGCTGTGGATCAAGAAAGAGGCGCGAGTTTCCAATTGATTAACCATCGGCCGGTTACCCCTTCCGACGCGGAGCTTGCGGCGAACCCGCGGGCCCGCTCGGCGAAGCTCAGGGCCGCCGAGCGCCGTTCTGCGCCAGCCTGGCCCGCCGAGAGGCCGGACGAGCTGGGGCTGCCGGAGACGCCGGACTGGTCCTGAAGGTCGCGAGGGCCGGACGATGAGCCGACTGCTGACGCTTGGCGCGGGCGCCATGACCATCGCGGCTGCTGTCGCGCTCTACGCGATGAAATTCGATACGCGCCGGGTCGAGGGCGAGGTGCACGGTCTCGAGCGGGCGATCGAGAAGGCGGCGAGCGACATCGCCGTGCTCAAGGCCGAGCGCGCCTATCTCGGCCGGCCGGATCGCATCGACACGCTGGCGAGAGGCATGGGTCTGGGCCCCGCCCGCGAGACGCAGTACCGGCGGCTCGATGCGCGCGACATCGCCAGCCTGCCTGGGCCTGCGCCCGCTAGGGGCAAGGCGCGCATCGAGGGGGTGCCGGCCGAGGACGCAGCGCGCCTGCTGTCGCTGATCGAGAGCAACGTGGCCGGCAGCGATGCCGCCTCGAGCGAGGCGGCCCAGTCGGCTGCCGACGAGCAGGCGGCGCAGTCGGAGGCGGAGGCGCTCGAGATCGCGCGGCGCCTGCTTGCGCCCGGTGGAGGTTCGCCGTGAGAGGCCATGCGGCTGCGCTGCCGCGGACCGGACCGGA